>DIVF01000034.1 GCA_002423285.1 Micavibrio sp. UBA6139
TATTCAATTGGGTCTTGGCCCTAGCGTCAGGTGAAAAAACTTAGTTGACTGGCTATTTGTGCAGGGAGGATAAGCATTTGAATTATTGAGGCTAATTTGTCAACCGCCGCCATGGCGTCAAGCAAATTTGGCTGACAGTTCGTAGTGACTGTAGGGCCGTCAGTTATTTCTTACCCGCTACATGATCCAAAATATTAAGCGACTTCATCCAGTTCCTGCGCCACGGACCTGAACTGCTCCAATGCGGCTTCCAGGTTCTCGACGATTTCGGCGGCGATGATGTCTGGGGCCGGAAGGCTGTCGATATCCTCTAGGCTGTCATCTTTGAGCCAGAAAATATCAAGGTTCAGTTTGTCGCGCTGTATGATTTCATCGTAAGAGAAAGAGCGGAAGCGTTCTGTTTCTTTACGGCTTTTATAGCAAGTCACAAAATCATCAAGATCGCCGGGTTTCAGCGGGCTTGTTTTCAGGGTGAAGTGAATATTCGTTCTGAAATCATAGATCCAGAGTTTTTTTGTCTGCACCTCTTTGGAGGCAGGCTTCTTGTTAAAGAACAGGACATTTGCCTTTACGCCAGGGCTGTACCAGATGCCTGTCGGCAACCGCAGCAGAGTATGAAACTCAAACTGGTCCAGCAGACGCCGCCGAATGCCTTCACCGGCTTTCCCGGCTTCAAACAGCACGTTGTCCGGCAGGACAACGCCCGCACGGCCATTTGAATCCATAATCGTCATAATGTGCTGGAGGAAATTGAACTGTTTGTTCGATGTTGTGAATTTGAAGTCTTCACGTTCGTAATTTTCACGCTCGGTTGAAACTTGTCCGTCTTCGCCGACAACCTTGTAGCTGCTCTTTTTACCGAACGGCGGGTTCGTCAGAACAACATCATAGCGGTCGTTTGGCGCAGATGCCAAAGCATCGCCCTGCCTGACCGGACTGCCGCTGTTGCCAAGGCCATGCAGATACAGATTCATCGCGCACAGGCGCACGACTTCATCGACAATATCAACGCCGTGGAAAGAATCGTGCCGCAGTTTCTTGAGCAGTTCGCGATCTTGCGTTTGCGTTTTCATATGATCATAAGCGGATAAAAGGAATCCACCCGTACCGCAGGCAGGATCGCAGACCGTTTCCTTGACCTTGGGATTAACGCATTTCACAATCGCATCGATAACGGGACGCGGCGTGAAATATTGCCCTGCGCCGGATTTGACTTCAGAGGCGTTTTTCTCCAGTAATCCTTCATAAATTTGCCCTTTGATGTCCACGCCGATGCCGATCCATGGCCCTTCGCTGGCGATCAGGGAAACAATCCGTTTCAGTTTTGCCGGATCGGTCAGTTTGTTCTGCGCCTTTTTGAAAATGGTCCCGATCAGGCCTTGCTCCTTCCCAAGCTCCTCTAGTGTATGCCGGTATTGCAGTTCCAGCGCGTCGCCATCCTGCTTGACCAGTTTATCCCATCTATATTTCGCGGGAATGATCGAGGCTTCTTCCAACAGCTCGCTGCGATCTTCATCCATTTTCAGGAACAGTAAATAGGTGATCTGCTCCACATAATCGCCATACGAAATACCTTGGTCACGCAAAACATGGGCGTAGTTCCAGACCTTAGAGACGAGGGATGAGTAATCTTTGGTCGCCATCTTTATACCTTTCAAACTTTATTGCCAGACCGGGCGCGCGTCCCAACCCGTCGGGAATCCCATATCCGCCAGCCATCTGCCGTTATTGCCCAGCAGCGTTTTCAACCTGTCGCGCCAGTGATGCCCCGGCGACACCCTGTCCATCAGATACAGCAGGATCACGAGCGTATTGTAAAGCGCATGGCTTTGAATAAATTGTCCCGCCAAGACAGAAGGCTTGTTTATTGTCGCTTGCGGCGGCACGCGGCTGAAATCCCGGTTCCACAGCCGGGAATGATGGGCGCAGACATTCCGCACCACCGACAGATGATGCAACCATGATGCCAGAACGGATTCGTCAAGACCGTAAACATTGGCGATCAAAGACCGCGTATTCATGGGTTTCAGGTTGGCGTACCAACGGGATAAAAGACCCAGCGACATGACTTCGCACACAGCCCAGATGGGCGGCAGGGATTCAGAGTATGTCGCCGTCAGATGCTGGATGAATATTTCATCGGCCCGGTCTACCTCTTTGGTCAGATCGTCTATGTTTTTCTGCCAGTGAAACCGCTTGACGGCCAGACGATCATCCAGATGGGCATGCGCGCCATGCAGATGCCCCACGCGGAACGCCCATTGGGCGCGGGCGGAAACCTCGATGCGTTCGATGGCATCCAGCAGCAGAAGCCGTAATTCCCGGTCAAAGGTGTAAAGTTTCAAAACATCGTCAAATGCCGTTCCGGCCTTGAATTGATGCGTACCGTGGTTGTCCTCGAACGGCAGCCAGTACGCGCCGAGTCGGTAATAATTGATATGCTGAAGGTGAAATTTCGCCGCGTCTTCATCGGCAACTGTCATGCCACGGGAGCGAAGCTTTGCGACCTGTTGTGCATAGGTGGTGGCGGGCTTGTTATAGGGGCGCTTAGGAGGCATAGCGGACCTCCAGAAAAAAATGACCCGCCGGTTTGAGGATACGCTTGCGCGCATAGCCTTGGCGGGTTCTATTACCTCTTAATATAACGCCAGAACCCTTAATGGCAAGTAAAAATGAGGATTCCGGCCATTTCAGGTTCAAATCCATGCAGGGCGCAGGCCGAGTTATTCGAGATTCTCGAATAACTGAAGGGCCACACCCGGATGCATATATGTTGTTTCTCATCACCCTCAAACTCGCCAATTAACTCCGGAACTTAACGTTTTATTAAGTCTAAATCCTTATAAAATATACAGAAACTCATGATTAGCTGGACAGGTCCAGGGCATCATGGTATCAAGAAAATGCACAGCGGCGCACCGGTATGGACCCTAATGCGCCGCTGCTCCTTACCCCTTTTGGAAGGGGGCAGGCAGTCCCCGGCCAGGGACTATCCGAGAGAGACTCTGGGATCAGAACGGGATTTCTTCTTCCAGATCAATCTCTTGCTCGAATTCTTTTGGAGCGTCTGACGCCGTTGCGTTGGGCGCTTCGCTTTTTGGTACCGGCGTCTTTGCAAGCTGCCAGATTTTATTGTCTAGGATCAGGGTGCCATCTTCCTTGAGGCGCGACAGCTGCGGCGAAAGGCTGGGGCGCGCTATTTCCTTGCCGTATTGCGCTTTAATACTCTCTATGATTTCCTGTGCTTCGGCCCCCTGGGGCTTCGGAGTCAGAACGCTGACTATCATGTCCTTGATCGTAATTCTGCCGCGCGTCCGCACAGAAGACTCCGCGGCAGACTCTCCGCCGCCACCCGGTGTTAATGCCCCCTCGGCAGCCTGAATATCCCGCAATTCCGCCTTTAAAGCGGCGATTTGTTGCTTGATTTCGGCCTTTCGGTTGGCCATGAAGTCTTTTAGCGTTATGTTCATCTAAGACTCATACCACAGCCAGATTTATCGTTCAATAGCAACGTTGCTATTTTAAAAGACTAAATGCAACGCGTTACGTCAATTTCTGGGGGCGAGACTAAGCTGGGGCTGGTTTTTCCAAAGCCTCACAAAGCCGGTCTTTCCAGTCCGCCGGAAATTTTGTTTCCTGATCGCCGAAGCTGGTTGAGATAACGCATCTTATCTTTTGGGCCTTCTTGAATGTCCCTGGTTCGTAATCACTCTGAATGGGCATTCGCACATTATATATGCTGCGCTGGGGGATGAATGTCTGCTTTAAAGGAATGACAACCCCGCAGCCCGTCATGCCGGTTTTGTTTTTAGAAATATCTTCCGCCTGGATCGCAATCTCAAAAACCTGCATCTGCGTATCCAGCATGTTTTCGAGTTTGATAATCAGGAAATTTTCTTCTGATGTATTCTTCCCATCGTCAAGAGTAATGTCGCGCGCCATCTGAATATCGCGTATGCAAAAGCGCGGTGTCTTACGAACGGTTAGCCACAGGGATATGATGACGGCGCCGACTGTCCCGATAGCGGTGAAGCCGTCAAGAACCAGGCTGATGATCTGATGTGCGGTTGGGTCTATCATGCCGCCTTCGATTTTTTAGGTTTGTGGTCGCGGGTGGCGGTTTCGGCGACGCGGGCGGACTGGATACGGGCGAGGAGTGCGCTGGCGGGTTCATCGGCGGGGTCTTGCGGGACCAGTTTGCCGGAGAAGGCTGATTTCAGTATGGACTGGCGCAGGGTTGCGCTGCGTATCAGTTCCGCCGCGCACCAGTTTTCCAGAGCGTCAATCTGGGAAAATACAGCATTCACTTTATCAATGATTTCTTCCTGTTCCCCGATGCTGGGAACCCTGAGCGTTAGAGCCTTGATCTCATCGCTGTTAATATTATGAACGCCGCTGGTGGATCTGGCCTGCAATTCAATTTTGTTTCTTACAAAAGGCGAATGGAAAAACAGATTGAGGAATTCCGGCAGGATGATTGACTGGTTCAGGCGCAAACGAATGAGGTAACCGGCATAGGCATATCCTACAGCGTGACTGGTAACCATTGCGGACAAGCCGACAAGCGAAACGCTGCCGTTTGAGCGGACGATCAATAAATCACCAGCTTCCAGTCTGAGCTTTGCAAGCTCCGCTTCGGTAAAATCGGTATGTTTCAAATCGGACAGGTCGATTTTACCGCCTGCCACATTCGGAATTCTCAGAACAGGCGTTTTTGAAGGATCGAAGAAACATTTCTTGGCCGTTCCGTACCGGATGTCCGATAATAACCGACCGATATTATATTCCGGCCATAAGGTCCCATCTTTTCCGATCAATTCGCCGGTGATGGCAGCTTTGAGGACGGACTTGCGGTAGGTGGATAGTTGTTTCTGGACCTGTTTCAGCAGCGCCTCGCCCTTGTCCATATCGCTGAACAAAAGTTCGATCTTGTCGACAATTCGTTTTTGTTCGTTTAGTGGGGCAATGCTGATTGGATATTCTTTGAGCAAAGTTTGGCTAATATTAGGCTGAGCACCGCCTTGGCCCATTTCCTTTAAATTCTTTCTTGCAAATAACAAATAATAGAAAACATATCTAAAAATGTCTTGGTTGGCAGAATTTGGTATTAATGCCGCACAGGCTTGATTGGTTGCGGCCTCAATGCCGAGCACACCAAGTTTTCCAATTGTTGCTCCATACATAGCGACAAGAAGCGTACCAATTGGAAATATCTTTGCAGAGCTGTTGTCTACACCCTTTTGAGTAATTTTGTTTGGAGTATGTTTTATAATTCCATCTTCAAGATCACCCGTGAGAACCCAGGAAATATCACCGCTGTGATAATCGTCCATCTTTTTTGATGGCGTACCACCACTTGTCCACTTACCAAGGTGAGCCAATGTTGCTTCAGTCCATCCACTTGGTAGTGTAGATTTCTCCATCACGCCACTAATGCCATTTGTAACTCATCCATCAATATATTCAGATCTCCGCCGAATAATTGCCGCGCTTTGATCAGGCCGCCTTTATCGGCGAAGGCCGGAATGGTCATGAAATCTTCGGCCTGTATTTCGGCATTGGCAGCGATAAAACTCGCGATGGCTTTGAGCCAGTTCTGTTGCTCCTCGGTGAAATCGCGCCCGGCTTTTTTCTGACGGCCCATCCACAGGTTGAAGCGTTGTTCGATCTTGTGACCGAACGGTTCCAGAATGTCATCCATGCCGAGGGCGAAGCGGATGAGGGAGATGATTTCGGTCAGTTGTTGATCGACCGGCGCGCCGCGCACCTTGGCGGCATCGAGGCGTTTATAAGCCTGCCAGACATCGGCGGTGGTCAGATAATGCGGCGGATCGGTGAGTTTCTGCGTCAGATCCTTGATCGCGCCATAGGTCAGTTTCTGCTTGCCGTAGGGCTGGTTATACAGGATCTGCAGGGCGAGGAGTTCATCCTTGTGCGCTTCGATAAAATCTTTGAAAGACTGTATCCGCTCCCCGGCGCGTTTCAAATCATAGCTGGCATCCAGCACTTCATCGGTCGTGATATCGTCGATGATAATGTCGGATTTTTGCTTGATGTCCTTGAGTAGCTGCCGGAATTTCGGGTCATCGAACGGGCGGCAGGCGGTTTCGGTCAGTTCGGCCTGAACGATCTGAATTTTATCTTCCGGTGGGTTGTGACCAGAACGGGTCGTTGCCATCGCCTCGATCTTGTCAGGATCAATGGCGTCCAGCAGGTCGTTGGACAGATCGCGCAAGGTTTTACCGTTTCTGACGGCGATAATACGATCCTTGTCGTCATCATCAAGTTTTGTTTCCAGCGCGGCCAGACGGCCCGCAAGGGACGACAGAGCGTCATCGTCGCGCCGGCCCTGAGCGATCTGGTCGATCAGTTTATCAAAGGAGATGTTGCGTTTACGCTCCAGCGGTTGCGAGACGTTCTTTTTGCTTTCACTCACGCCGACGGCATCGATCAGGATAAAACGGGTTTTTGTTCTGGCGTCGGGGGTCACGGCCTGCAGATCGGCATCCTTGATTGAGCGGACACCACGCCCCTTCATCTGTTCGTAATAGCCTTCGGATTTAACGTCACGCATGAAAATCAGGCATTCGACGGGTTTGATGTCGGTGCCGGTGGCAATCATATCGACGGTGACCGTGATACGCGGCAAGGGATCAACGCGAAAGGCCTTGATCAGGCTTTTTGGGTCTTCGCCGGTATTGCGGTAGGTTATTTTCTTGCAGAAATTATTGCCCTCGCCAAAGATTTCCCGGACGATGTGGACGATTTCCTCCGCATGGTTATCATCCTTGGCGAAGATCAGGGTTTTGGGCACCCATTCGCCGGTACGGTCGGGGAACAGCGTCGTGAAAAGATTGTCTTTGAAGCACTGGATCACGGCGCGGATCTGGTTCGGCGCGGTGACGGAGCGGTCGAGTTCCTTCGCCGTGTATTCGATATTGTCATCCAGCCTGGTATAACGGATAGACCGGGTGCGGCGGTCGCGTACCGGGACTTCGAATTCAGCGCCCTCCACCGTGCCGCCTTGTTCGCCAATGCGGGTGCGGATACGGAATATTTCGTAGCCGACATTGACGCCGTCGGCCACGGAACGCTCATACGGGTATTCGGCGACAAGGTTCTGGTTAAAGAATCCCAGCGTGTGTTTAGACGGCGTGGCGGTCAGGCCGATAATATGGGCATCAAAATATTCCAGCACCTGGCGCCACAGGCCATAGATGGAGCGGTGGCATTCATCGGTGATGATGAAATCAAAGGTTTCAATGGGAATGGATGGATTATAGGTGATTGGCGGAATCTCACCGCTTTCATTCGCCCAGGTTTCAAAATTTGAAGCGTCTTCCTCCGTTTCATCCAGTTCCTGGCCGCGCAGCATGGCGTAAAGCCGCTGGATGGTGGTAATGACGACCTTGGCATCCGGGTCGATGGCACCACGCAGATGCTGGACAATATAAGTGTCGGTAAAGCGGTTGGCGGTGCCGGGCGGCTGGAAATTCTGGAATTCCTTCAGCGTCTGGTCTCCCAGGTTATTGCGGTCCACAAGAAACAGTATGCGCTTTGCGCCACCATATTTGATCAGGCGATGGCTGAAGGTGCAGGCAGTGAATGTTTTTCCGGCGCCTGTCGCCATCTGGATCAGGGAGCGCGGTCTGTCCTCCGCCAGTGAGTTTTCAAGCCCGGCTATGGCCTCAATCTGGCAGTCACGTAGGCCGGCTTCATTCAAAGGCGGCAGCGATTGCAGACGGGCGCGCAGCGTGTCGGGCTGTTTCAGCCAGTCATGCAGAGCGTTCGGTTTGTGGAACGCGAACAGGCGGCGGGAGCGCGGACGTGGATCACGCATATCGCGGAAGAATGTTTCATCGCTGGTGCTTTCATAATCAAAACGCAGGATCGTGTCCCATTTCGCCAGATGATCCGGCAGGGCAGCCATATATTTTTCGGATTGTTCGGCCACGCCACTCAGCGTCACGCCTTGTTTTTTGGCTTCAATAACGCCTGCCGCCTTGCCATCTATAAAAAGCAAATAATCGCATGGCCCGGCCGGAAGCTGGAATTCACGCACCGCGACGCCCAGGGCGGCATTGCGGTTGAAGTCCTTCATATCCTGAATGACCCAGCCTGCCGCGCCCAGAACGGCATCGATTTTCTTACGGGCAAATTGTTCGGGCGTTTCGGTCATTTAAAATACTTTCATCCAAAATTTAATCTTTATTACTTTTGATCGAAGAGATCGTCACAACATTGCCGCCATATGTTTCGAAAGATTTCTCCGGCAGTTTTTTATTGATCAGATTCTCGATGACGGAGCGTCTGACTCCCAGCTTCTTTTGAATGCTATCCAGCATTTCGGGGGCCTGGTTCTGTATAGTTTCGAAGGCGTTATAAATCAGCTCCGGCTCTTCTGGCGGGATCAGGTCGGGGCGATCATCGTATTTTTCAGCTTTGGATTGACCTGTTTTACTTAGGTAAACATTAGCCCTTCTGTAGGCTGCCGCATCAATGATGCTTAGGTCATAGGCACGGCGGATAATCGCGGCGACGGAAACCTTCCAGCGCAGTTTCAATTTAAAGATCGCGGGCCACTGAAATCTCTCGGCGCGTGGAAATTCCTGTAAAAATGCGGCGCGGGGCAAAAGAAACGCGCTGGCGAAGCGGTTGGCTTCATCTTCCGTCCTCTTATCGCCTGTCACCATTCCCTGGTGCATAATCAGATGTCCGCATTCATGCGCGATATCGAATCGCATCCTGCAGACGCTTTCTTTATAAGGGTTCCTGATTACGACAGGGCGGCGGCCATGCATGGAAAACGCATCAATTTTTTCCGATACATTTTTAAAATGAGCCACAATGATCCCTGCATTTTCAGCAACGCGTACCATGTGTGTGATTGGTCCTGATGTGCCCAGTCCCCATACTTTTCTGGCGTCTTCCGCAATCCGGTCAATATCGCCAAGGGAGGATGGCGTGTCATGCGGAAGGTTGATGTCTGGAAAATCAAGAACATCATCCAATTCATTCACCAGCCAGTCTAGGATGGTTGCGTGGGAAAGGGCCTGGTTCTTTATATTAATGGGTGTCGTACGAAGGCTGCGGAAATGGCACAATTCCTCTGAAGCGGAGCTTGTTTCAGGCTCAAAGAAAAACTCAGGGTAAACCCCCAGAGCATCAGATAATGCCAGCATCATCTCTTCCGTTGGTTGTTTTGCCCCGCTTTCGATTTGCTGGATATATTGCCGCGTGGCGGCCACAGATTCGCCGACCTCCTCAAGGGAAAGACCATAGAAATTACGCGCCAATCTTAGTTTTGGGCCGATAAACACTGCATCCATTAAAAAATCAGGCTTTCTTTTCTTCTTTGTTTTTGGTTTTC
This sequence comes from Micavibrio sp. UBA6139, assembly GCA_002423285.1. GTDB lineage: Bacteria > Pseudomonadota > Alphaproteobacteria > Micavibrionales > Micavibrionaceae > Micavibrio. Next base: position 9,371 of record DIVF01000034.1, read on the forward strand.
AGGCCCACGGCTGCCGGTTTCAATTCGACGCCATCTTCCTTGCCTGCGGGCAGCGCAACCAGTTTGGGCTTCAGTTTATCTTTGGGCACATCCCAGAAGCATTCGACCCTACCGGATTCTTCGGCGCCAACAAAGGCTACCCTGATCACTTCTCCCTCAAGATCGTCTTCAACGAGAAGCCGCCAGCTCAGTTTGCAGGGATCTTCGATTCCCTCGAACAATAATAATGACAGCTGGCTGGCCTCCACTGCGTACTGGCGGAACACCGCACTGTCGGGATTTTCAGCATCCGTTCTTTTAAACCGGACAGGGACGCCACCGATCCGGAATGTGAATTTCTGGCCCTCATCTTCCAGTATCGACAAATAAGGGTAATGACCGGGGATTCAATCGCATTCCGGATATTCTCTCTTACCCAGTTATAACGACGGCAGCCCAGGGACCATCTGTTGTCCCCCTTTTCTGGCAGGTGGTAGTCCAGTGCATCAAAGTATGCCTGAGAGATGAGAAGTGCAATTTCGGAAATACGTTCTTCCTGAAGATCGCTGTGAAAGGCGGAGGGGTTTTTCATGGGCAGAGTTTCCTGTTCGTTTGTTATTTTATATGAATCAATAAAAAGTATTTTATGGGCGTTTTATAGATTTTGTCAACCACGTCTGTGAATGTAAATCGAATTTGTCATGTAAAATATTTATGAAAAGTAAGGCACATTCCATTCCGATGTCATCAGATGCTGAGGGCCGTCGCATAAAGAAAATATGCCGCCACTGAAGGCGCAGCCAACCTATAGGCATTCATGAAATGACAGCCGCAGTATCTTTAAGGGCATGATGTGCGGACATGGCTTTATACCTTTTAACACTCTTATAAATTTCAGGCACGATCAACAGCGGCAGCATAACCATCAAGATAACACCCCACTCACTGCCTGACAAAGGCACAGTGTGGAGAATATTCTGCAGGAAAGGCATATAAATTGCCGCAGCCTGCATCATGGTCGTAATGGCAATAGCAGCCAAAATCCATGGATTTGAGAACCAGCCGATGGAAGACAGTGGCCCGCTGATATTGCGGAAGTTTAAGGCCAGGACCTGTGCGGTCATAACTATGTTCGTGAAAGCGACCGTGCTGGCCAGCGCAGGGGACTGACCGAGATATATCTGAAAGAGGATTAGGGTTGATACCCCTATATAAAGCCCAGCGATGCTGAGAATGGCCATGGTGCCTCTCGTAAGAAGATCCTGATCTGCCTTACGCGGTGGCTCATCCATTATGTTCTTCTCTGGCCTTTCTACGCTTAATGCAAGAGCCGTAATGCCGTCTGTCGCCAGGTTGATCCAGAGAATCTGAATGGGTAGAAGAATGAGGGGGCCACCAAGCAGGATATTGAAAAAGACGGCGGAGACTTCACCAACGCTATGCGCGGCCAGAAAATATACAAATTTACGGATATTGGCGTATTGACGACGACCTTCCGCCACAGCGGAGATAATAGAAGCGAAATTATCATCCGTCAGCACAATATCTGCGGCGCCTTTTGCGACATCCGTGCCGCGTATGCCCATTGCAATTCCAATATCGGCCTGTCTGAGCGCCGGGGCATCATTAACGCCGTCCCCAGTCATGGCGACAAGCTGCCTCTGCGCTTGAAGAAGTTTTACGATACGGAATTTGTCTTCCGGCACGGCGCGGGCGAACAGGATATTCTGTTTCAGAAGCACGGATAGCGCTTCATCCGTCATCTCTTTGACTTCCGCGCCAGTGATGGCTTTGTCGGCTTGCAGACCAATCTGCCGACTGACCGCCAGCGCGGTATCCGGTGAATCGCCTGTAATCAGAATGACCCTTATACCAGCGTGCTGCGCCTTTATCAGCGCATCTCTCACTTCCGGGCGCGGCGGATCGCTGATGGCGACGATACCAAGAAATGTTAGGTCTGTTTCCGCTTCCTGTTCAGTAATGTTTTCGGAAAGAGATTGAAATTTCTTATGCGCCAGGGCAAGAGTTCTGATGCCTTCTCGGGCCATACCTTCATAGGCTTGTTGAATCTCTAAGCGCCGCGCATCGGTCAGCTCTTCTTTTTTCCCGCTCACCAATAAATATTTGGAAAGTGACAGGAGAACTTCAGGCGCTCCCTTTATATGAGCAATCTGCCCCTGGGCTGTTTTCTCGACAACAGACATGCGCTTGCGGTCTGAATTGAACGAATATTCTTCAATAATATTGCCGCCATGGTCTTGTTTTAGCCCAGATTTTTCTGCCGCTACGATCAGGGCAGCCTCTGTCGGATCTCCCGTAATTTTCCAGCCCTTATCTCCCTGTTCGATCCGGGCGTGGTTACATTTCCGGCCTGTTTCCAGCAAGGCGATAAGGCTGTCATTCGTTTGCGGATCTATGGAATGGCCATCCTTTGAAAATAACCCCTCAGGCGCATAGCCTTCACCGCTGATAGAAATCATACCATCCGCTGTCCATATTTTTTGGACCGTCATCTCGTTTTTTGTCAAAGTTCCTGTCTTGTCGGTACAGATAACGGACACCGCGCCGAGCGTTTCAGCGGCCTGCATATGACGCAGCAGAACTTTCTTCCGCGCCATAGCGGACATGCCAAGCGCCAGCGTGATGGTAACAACGGCAGGTAATCCTTCCGGCACGGCAGCTACGGCGAGTGATATGCCGGTCATCAACATCTGTGCTAGATCCCTGCCGCCCAGCATACCGATCACAACAACTGCGATAGAAACAAGCAGGGCCAGAACGCCCAACTGACGCGCCAGAATATCGAGATGTTTCTGCAGCCGCGTCTGCGTTTCCACGATACCGCCGGTCAGTCCGGCAATGCGCCCTAGCTCCGTGTCCATGCCGGTGGCGACAACCAGGCCTTCGCCGTGACCGTTGACAATATGCGTACCCATCCAGATCATATTGCGGCGGTCGCTCAAAATCGTATTTTCAGGCAAAGACTCCACGGTCTTGTCCACGGCCACAGACTCGCCTGTTAGGGCCGATTCATCGGCTTTTAGATTAGTGACCTGAATAAGACGTAGATCGGCAGGCACGGCATTGCCTGCCGCCAGCAAAACATGATCGCCGGGAACCAGCTTTTCAGACTCTATCACTTGCTCCTGACCGTCCCGGATCACGCGGCACTTTGGAGACAGCATGTTTTTCAGGTTTTTAAGCGCTGTTTCAGCTTTCCATTCCTGACCAAACCCCAGCAGCGCATTGAAAATAATGATAACCACAATCGCAAAAGCATCGATTTTATCACCAACGAAGAAGGACAGCACAGCGGCTACCCCTAGTATGAGAACCAGAAGGCTCCTGAACTGTCGGGCCAGAAGCGTGGGCCAGCGCGCAAATTCTTCATCTTTTAATTTGTTCAGGCCGTAGTCTTTTGGTTCGCCCTCCAGTGATTTTTTAATGTCTTCAACGCTGAGGGCGTGCCATGGCTTCGTCATTTAAAAAGTTTCTTTCGGTGTAGGGCTGCAGACAGTGGCACATATTTTATCAGTCTATTATTTTGTATCCTGCATCAATCATGTGCACACCGCCTGTAATATTTTTAGACAGGTCACTCACCAGAAACGCGGCCATATTGCCGATGTCGTTCAAATCGATTACTCGATTCAGGGCTGCTTTTGCAGCGCTCTCTTGTAGCATGTTATCAAAATGAGCAATGCCGGATGCGGCACGGGTTTGTATGGCACCGGGGGAGAGCGCATTGACGCGAATATGTTTTTCGCCCAATTCCGCCGCCAGATAGCGCGTAGTCGATTCTAGAGCCGCTTTAACCGGCCCCATCAGCCCGTAATTTCCTACGACCTGTTCGCCACCCATATAGGTGATGGTCAGCAGACTGCCGCCTTGTTTCATTAATGGCTCAGCCAGTCTGGCCATACGAATGAAAGAATGACAGGAAATATCCATCGCTTCGAGAAAGCCTTCTTTTGAGCAATCAGTCACACGGCCTTGAAGATCTGTCTTTGGTGCATAGGCAATCGAATGCAAAAGGAAATCAAGTTTGCCCCAACGTTTGGAGATAGAATCAAAGACGGCTTCCATCTGTTCCTTATTTTGGACATTGCACGGTAATATGATTGATGCCGAAAGCGTTTCAGCCAAAGGCCTTGCGTATTTTTCAGATTTTTCATTGAGATAAGTGACCGCAATATCCGCGCCCGCATCATGAAAAATTCGAGCGCAGCCATAGGCAATGCTCTGATCATTGGCAATGCCGACGATTAAGCCTTTTTTTCCTTCCAGGTTCAGTAGTACGGTCATGAAGTTCCTTTGTTTTTGCGGCTAAACCTTATTATTTAAGGTGCTCTTTAGTGTTCTTATCAGTTTAATTCTTATCGCCCTTCATTGTAATCTACAAAGGTGCAATATCGTGAATAGGGGCTGTATAAACCAAGGGTCATAGCTTTCATTACAAAAATCATCTTATTTAAGGCGTTGCTTTGACCTTTTGAGAGAGAATTGTATCCAGAAATACTTATATAAAAAATTTTGTTTTAATTAAGTGCTATATTTGCCGTGTCGTAAACCTAAACTCCAAAAGCAAAATAATGGGAAGACATTTTCATGAGCCGCCTGCGCATTCACACTGAAAACCATCTTGTTAAGCGCATTGGCTGGCTCCGGGCTGCCGTTCTGGGGGCCAATGACGGGATTGTATCGACCGCAAGCCTGATTGTTGGCGTCGCTTCCGCTTCTGCTGCTTCCCATGAGATTCTCATCGCGGGTGTTGCGGGCATGGTTGCCGGGGCGATGTCGATGGCGGCGGGCGAGTATGTTTCTGTCAGCTCACAAGCCGATACGGAGCAATCTGATCTGGCCCGCGAGCGTAAGGAGCTTGATGACGATCCGGAAGCGGAGCTGAATGAGCTGACCCAGATATATGTCCAGCGCGGCGTTGATAACATTCTGGCGCGTGAGGTTGCAGTTCAGCTTATGAAGAAAGACGCGCTGGGCGCTCATGCGCGTGATGAGCTGGGTATATCTGAAATGACCGCCGCCCGTCCGATATTGGCGGCGTTTACGTCTGCGGGGACGTTTTCAGTGGGGGCTATTCTTCCTCTGCTGACGGCGCTTATCTGTCCGGCTGATATACTGATCCCGGCTGTTTCGGTCGGATCTCTGGCGTTTTTGGGACTGTTGGGTGCAATTGGCGCAAAGGCTGGCGGTGCCAATGTGCCTAAAGCGACGATGCGTGTCATGTTCTGGGGCGCGCTGGCAATGGCGCTGACCGCTGGCATCGGCGCGCTCTTTGGAACAACGCTTTAAAGTCCCTGATTTATCATAATTTATAATATCCTGTCCTTCAGGTTCACTTCAGTTGCGTGATTCATACTCAAGATGTCCAAACAGAAGGGGCATCTTATGTTTCAGCTCGATTATCAGGAAAATGGTTTTTGCACTGGCAGGCTTTGCCTGAGCGAGTCGCGCTTGTTCAGCCGCATGACGGCGCGCCCGACCGTCGTCTCGATTGTCCCAGTCTTCGCCAGAGACCGGCAAGCGGTTGAGGATTTCATTATCGATATTTATGCGAAGGCTTATGGCGCGCAGATTGGCGTTCATTACCCGGTGCTTATGAGCGTGCGCGACGATTCCGGCGACATACTGGCCGCGCTTGGGTTCCGTTATGCCATGCAGGAGCCGCTGTTTCTTGAGCAATATCTATCAGCCCCAGTTGAACAGGTCCTGGATGCATCCCGCGATTATATCACCGAGATAGGCAATCTGGCATCTGCCGGTGGCGGCGCTTCATTATTTTTGTTTGCGGCCCTGTCCGCCTATCTGCATTCAAAAAAGCAGCAATATGCCGTCATCACCAGTACGGATTTTCTCGAAAAGCGTTTTTGTGACATGGGCTTGAAACCAAAACGTCTGGCTGAGGCCGATCCGGCCTTGCTGCTGCACAAGGATGAAAACTGGGGGACTTACTATGATACGCATCCGCGCGTTTTAGCTGGTCAGGTTGCTCAAGGTTACAAACGCTTGCAAAGCGTTCTGGGCGCTCACTACACCGAGAACACGCCGCGCCTGATTCCCCGCCTTCATTATAAGGATGAAAGGTCATGAATATTTTTACCGCGATTAAAAATCACAATGCTGAAAAGATTGCGCTGAGCGATAAATCTCGGACAATCAGCTATGGAGATTTATCAGGTCTGATAGATGAAAAAACACTGAACATTGCGCAATATTCTTGTATCGCGCTGGCGATGGATAACAACGTCGAATGGATATTGTGGGATCTGGCGGCTTTAAAAGTGGGCGTAGTTCTCGTGCCTATCCCGCCATTTTTTACCAAGGAGCAGACCGATCATGCCCTGATATCGGCGGGCTGTAATGCTCTGATTACGGAGCAGGGAATTTTGCCATTATCATACCCACACATTGATTTGCCAGAAGGCGCAGCCAAAATAACATTTACATCCGGCACTACGGGAACGCCGAAGGGTGTTTGCTTGCCGCAATTAGCGATAGAGAATGTGGCGCGAAGCATTGTTTCTATTCTGGGACCGGATATGGCCGGTCGTCATTGTTCCATCTTGCCTTTGGCTGTCTTGCTTGAGAATGTCGCGGGCGTTTATGCGGCGCTGTTTTCAGGCGCAAGCGCATATATTCCCTCCCTTAAGGCCTATGGCGATCAATACGGTGAAATTCACGCCTGCCTGAAAAACTCCCGCGCAACATCCATTATTATTGTTCCGGAAATTCTGCGCATTCTGATAGATCAAATTCTTAGGAAAGGGCCATTGCCTGATTTGCGATTTATCGCCGTGGGCGGCTCAAAAGTAGCCCCTGAACTTATTGCTAAGGCGCGGGCATTGGGCCTCCCGGTTTATGAAGGATATGGTCTTTCTGAATGTGCGTCCGTTGTATCGATGAATGCCCCAGGGGCTGATGCCGCCGAAACAGTAGGCCGTCTGCTCCCTCATGTGGATGCTCATATCATTGACGGTGAAATCGTGATCCGGAACCCAGGATTTCTGGGATATGTCGGCGACGCACGTTCTGGAGAATTCAAAACGGGTGACCTTGGCGAGATCAGCGAACAGGGTTTCCTGTCCATCACGGGCCGCAGAAAAAATGTTCTGATTACATCCTATGGTCGCAACGTGTCGCCGGAATGGGTAGAATCCATTCTTCTGGCGCAGCCGGAAATTGCACAAGCCATTGCTTATGGCGATGCGCAGCCGCACTTAAGCGCCCTGATCGTTCCTACCAGAATTGATGCGGATATTGAGAAGGCTGTCGCACTTGCCAATGTCCATCTGCCTGATTACGCACAGGTCAAATCATTTCAACAGGTGCCGCCCTTCACCCCCAAGGACGGCACACTCACCGGGACCGGACGCCCCCGCCGGTCCCGGATTCTTCAACTCCATAGAAAGGAAACTGCCATGAGTTTTTATCAAACACTAATTAAAGAAACCGAAGTCGCACGCCAAAGCCTCTATACCGTCCCGCAGCTGGTCGATGGCCTGCGCGGCGATATCAGTCGTGAAACCTATATAGCGTATTTGACCGAAGCCTATCACCATGTCCGTCATACGGTACGCTTTATGATGGCGATGGGTGTTCGTTTGCCGGAGAGTAAGAAATGGTTGCACGATGCCATTTCCGAATATATCGAGGAAGAAAAAGGCCATGAAGAATGGATACTGAATGATATTGCCGCCGCCGGTGGTGATAAAGAAAAGGCGCGTTATGCCGTTCCTAATCTCGAGACCGAAGTACTGGTCGCTTATAATTACGATTATATCGCCCGCAAGAACCCGGTGGGATTTCTGGGCATGGTGTTCATGCTGGAAAGCACATCGACGCAGATCGCCAATAACGGCGCGGATGCGGTAATGAAAAACCTTGGTCTGCCGAAGTCCGCTTTTTCTTATCTGTATTCTCACGGTGCTCTGGATATTGAGCATCTGAAGTTCTTTGAGGAACTTGTCAACAAGATTGATGATCCCGAAGATCAAGCGGCGATTATCGAAGTTGCCAATAATACCTTCCACCTGTTTGGCAATCTGATGGGCGCAATTCCCCACACACGGGAGGTCAAAAATGCAGCTTAAAGGAAAGACCATATATATCACCGGCGGCACAGGGGGAATTGGCACCCCCCTGGTCGATCATTTGCGGCGGTCCGGCGCAGAAATTATCGTCTATGATGTTGTGCGGGATGGCGATCTTGTCGTTAATCTTGATAAGACCTGCGTGACTCTGGCGCTCAACACGCCGGATATCCTGATCAACATGGCGGGATATAATGTTTTTGATTACTGCGAGGATCAGGATCTTGATGCCATTATTGCCCTGAACATGATGGTACCGGTTAAGCTGTCACAGGCTGTCCTGCCGGGTATGAAAAGACGCGGATCCGGGCATATTGTCAATATGGGTTCGATGACGGCGCTGATTCCACTGCCACATCTCACCGGATATGTCACCGCAAAGACAGGCTTGAAGGGGTTTTCGGATTCCCTGCGCCGTGAACTGGGCGGTTCGGGCATTGCAGTCACGCATATCGTGCCGCGCGCCGTCAAAACGCCCATGAACAGCGGAACACGCGCCGAAATCAACGAACGAACGGGCGTTCATTATGATGATCCTCAGATTGTTGCTGCCCGGATTTTTAAAGCCATCATCAAGCGTGAACGAGAGGTCAGGTTTGGTTGGCCAGAAAGGCTGTTTGCATTCCTGAATGCTAATCTTCCTCTGCTCATCGACCAAGGATTACAAAAAAACAGGATCATTGGCGAAGAAATTCTTCAGGCTGAAAAAGTTCGTAAGACAGGCCAGCATAGGGTGGAAAGGATTGCCTCATGAAAATATTCTTTATGACGCTAACGGCAATTTATGGCTTGTTCTGGCTGGTGTTCGGTCTGAATGGATTTTTACATTTCTTTCCCGTTCCGGAACCCACGGGCGAAGCGGCGGAATTCATGCAAGCACTCATGAAGGCCGGGTATGTCATGCCGATTGTTTATACCACGCAGATTATATGCGGAATTATGCTTCTTTCTCGGCATCTCGTTCCCCTTGCTTTACTCCTGCTGGGGCCGGTTGTCATGAATGTACTGCTTTATGACCTGTTTCTGAATCCGTCGGGTCTGATCATCGGCGTTGCCATCTCTATCTTTTATGCCGCTCTGCTTTTTAAAAGCAGAAATGCATTCCTCCCGCTTTTTAACATCAACCAAGGAGAATTTTCATGAAAAAGACACTGCTTTTATCGACCGCCCTCGTTGCGCTTGCGATGCCGGCGCTGGCACAGAATTATGAAGCGCAGCAGGGGCAGTCCATGGCTGCGCAAATTCAACCTGTTCAGGATCCCGTGATGGAGCAGATTGCCTATCTGCAGAATGAATGGGCGCGGATCAAGTACCAGATGCCGGATGAAAATGCGCAACTGAGCGCCATTCATACACTGGAAGCGCATGCCGCAAAAGTAACGGCAACCTATGCAAACCGTGCGGAGCCTAAAATATGGGAAGCGATTATCCTGTCCACTGAGGCCGGAATAGTCAAAGGTATGTCGGCCCTGCCCAAGGTCAAACAGGCGAAAGAATTGCTGGAAGCGGCGGAGCGCATTGATACAAATGCGCTGGAAGGCTCGGCTCATACCTCGCTGGGGTCTCTGTATTATCAGGTTCCCGGCTGGCCCGTCGGTTTCGGGGATGATGAGAAAGCTGAAAAACATCTGAAACACGCTCTGCAGATTAATCCGGCGGGAATCGATCCCAATTTCTTTTATGGCGATTTCTTGCTGCAGGATAACCGGTATGACGAGGCCAAAACCTATCTTGACCGCGCCTTGCAGGCCCCCGCCCGTCCGGGACGGGAACTGGCTGATGCCGGGCGCAGGCAGGAAATAAAAGCCGCGCTTGCCAAAGTGGGCGAAAAGCTCAACAGTAAAGGCAAGCAATTTAACTAATCTTGATAAAGTCATCATGCGCATTCTTCTGGTCGAAGACGATAAAAATCTGGGTAAGGCCACGGTGGAGGGTTTAAAAGACTCCTTCGCCGTGGATTGGGTGCGTTCGGCAGAAGAGGCGGATGACGCGCTTGCCGTCACGCCTTATAACCTGATTGTTCTGGACATTAATCTGCCGGGCGCGTCGGGACTTGATTTTCTGGCTACAATCAGAAAAGAAAAAAATCAGGTTCCTGTTTTATTGCTGACGGCGCGTGATGCCATCCGTCACAGGGTGGAAGGATTAAACGCAGGCGCTGATGATTATCTGGTCAAGCCGTTTGATCTGGACGAATTACTGGCGCGGTGCGCGGCGCTGGTACGCCGGGCGCAAGGGCATGCCGAACCAATCATCACAGTACTTGATATTGTTTTTGAACCCTCCACCGGCAGGCTTGAAAAAGGCGGTCTGGCAGTCGTCCTGTCCGCGCGCGAGCGCGCCATATTTAACGTGTTGATCCATAACCTGAACCGGCCCGTTAGCAAGTCAAAGATTGAGGAGCGAATTTATGACTGGTCCTCGGAAGAGATCGAGAGCAATACTATCGAGGTTCATATCAGTGGCCTGCGCCGCAAGCTGGGCCGCGATCTGATAAAGACAATCCGGGGCGTGGGATATATGATACAGTCATGATTGAGAAACCCGTATCATTGCGCCGCCAGCTTTTATTGTGGATCAGTATTCCTGTCCTCATAGCCGGTTTTTTAACCGCTATTCTTGCCTTTACGTTTTCATGGCATGAGATTGAAGAGGTCTATGACGCGCAACTCGTTCATTCTGCAAAAGTCTTGCTGCAATTGACCGAGCATGAAATTCTTGAAAATGGCAGGGTCGATATTCAGCTGGGAGCCGAAAACCCCAATCTACAACACCGCTATGAAAAGAAAATGGCTTTCCGGGTCTGGCATGGTGAAAAACTGGTCACAGAATCCGCGAATGCCGAAGCTTTCGGTAATTTTGAAGCGGCCCCTGGCTTTTCCGATCAGCATATTCAGGGCAAGCCCTGGCGGTTCTTTGTCTTTGTCGACGCGGAAAATAATCTGCGCGTGGAAACATCCGAGCGTTATGCCATTCGCTATGAGCTGATTGGCCAGTTGATGACCAGTCTTATTATTCCTATCCTGCTGTTCATACCGATGATTCTGGCTATTGTGTGGATTGGCGTACGCAAAAGTCTCAAGCCCGTCGTGCGCCTGTCCCACGCCGTCGATACGCGCCATTCTGACGACCTTGCGCCGATAACATCTACAGACATACCGCAGGAAATTCTGCCACTGGTACAGGCGCTCAACCGTCTGTTCGGAAGAATTTCAGACAGCTTCCGGCGCGAACGTGAATTCACGGATTATGCCGCGCATGAATTGCGGACCCCGCTCGCCGCCATGAAAACGCAGACTCAAGTGCTGATGAAAAAATCATCACAGATGCTGGAATGCCGGGATGGATTGGATAATCTGCACTCCACTATCGACCGTGCCACGCATCTGGTCGAGCAATTACTGCTGCTGGCGCGAGTCCAGAATGAAAATCTGGCCCTGGAGGCGACGGATCTTTCGGAATCACTGCGTGATGTTATCGATTATTCATCCCGCCTCGCGCAGTCCAAAAATAAAACGATCAGAACTGATATCGAGGATAATGTTATCATCAAGGGAAATGCGGATTCCTTGCCAATCCTGATCCGCAATATTCTCGATAATGCCCTGAAATATACGCCCGATGGCGGGGCCATCAATATCGTTTTGTCCGAAGAAGCTGCCTTGTCTATAAAAGACACAGGGCCGGGCCTGTCAGATGCGGATAAGGCCCGCGTCTTTGATCGCTTCGTTCGCGCCGACAAAACTGGACAAACAGGCAGCGGTCTTGGGCTTTCCATCGTGCAATCCATCGCCCAGGCGCACAGCGTATCCATTCAGCTATCCGATAATCGTCCACAAGGACTGATCGTCGAGATGAAATTTGAGCGCGTGTCATGAAGTGGGTTGTCGTTTCAGCGGCGTTGCTGGGCCTGGCTTCTGTCATTATGGGTGCTGCGGGTGACCACATGCTGGAAGGTCGTTTGACGGCACAGGCCACAGAACAGATATCCGTGGCTTTGCGGTACCACCAGCTTTACAGCATCGTTCTTCTTTGTGTTGGTCTCTACGGACTGACCCAGGAAAGGCAAAAATTTCTGATGGCGATCTGCCTGACTTTTCTGGCCGGAATACTGATATTCAGCTTCAGCCTTTATTTGTCAGTTTTTCTCTCCCTGCCCATACTCACATTCGGCACACCCGTGGGCGGTATTCTTCTGATGGCGGGGTGGGGTCTGACGGCATTTTATGCGGCACGATTGCCGAAAAAACAGCAATAAATAGCGGTTTGCGGTGAATAGTATAGTCATTCCAAATAACAATCG
>DIVF01000031.1 GCA_002423285.1 Micavibrio sp. UBA6139
GATTGTTATTTGGAATGACTATATAAAGCCAATGCCAAAACCATCAACGTCGCCAGCGAGATGCAAGATGCATTGCTGAACATGTTTGACCGCAAGACCTAACCTCCCCCACCATACTTATGTCAACACCCTCCCTTCGCCCTTTCCTTAAGGGCGCGGTTTGATTACACTTTGTCTCAAGGGAGACTTTCACGTATCGCCACCGGCCTTTCTGCCGGGCTTTCCGTAAGGTTCAATAAAAAAATGATGCAAAGGCATCTGTCTCATGTGACGCGTTACAGCCTGCTGGTCTTGGGGATGACTGCCCTGACCGGGTGTGGGTTTATGTCGGGTGGTGACCGCGATTCCAATGCAGGTCAACCTTCGCTCTTCGCTGCGCTCAGCTTCAAAAATATTTTTGGCATTGGTGATGCAGATGATCTGAACGCCATCGCACCGGCGGCGGGACCTGTGACAATTTATGATGCCATGGCATTGGCGCTTCACAAAAATTTAGATGCACGCATCGCGGCGCAAAGTGAACCACCGATCGGTTCATTGGCACTGCTTGATTCCGGTATTCGCGCCGCGCAAACAAATGAAGAAACGGCATTGGCCCTGCGCCAGCATGACGCCACACAAAGCATCATGCGTGATGTCCGCATTGCTTATGCTCGCACCGCGATTGCCGACAGCCTGCAAAACGAAATCACAGCGGCACTGGCGAAACCCGCAATCACTGATGCTGAAATTGCCTCGCACGCAGCCTTGCAAAAACTGCAAGGCGATCTTGGCGCGGCACGCATTGAACTGGCGTCTTTATTGGGTATTTCTGATGCGTCTCTCATGGTTTTGGACCCATCCAGCACAGACAAAAATGCCCTGCCGCCAATAACGGCCACACTCAATGATCTTGAAATTCTGGGCCTGTCACAGCGTCTTGAAACGCGCAGCGACCACACCCGCGCCGAAGCCTTGCGTCAAAGCGCACTGCAAACCTTCCCCGGCATCAATGACATCCTGACCCAAAACCGCGCCGGTATGGGGCCAAAGAATGAAGCCGAATGGGCGGCCTTTTCCAATCCCTTTGGCCGTGGCCTGGTACGTATTTTCTCAAGCGACCTTGATGTGAAGAACCCACAAAATCAGCAACGCCTCGACCATTTGCGCAAAAACGCAATCTCCGCCGCGATCCTGTCACAAATTCATATTGCCCATGCACAATATCAATCGGCACAGGTGCGCCTTGAAACACTGCAAGCGCAAGATGAACCAACAGATACGCTGCAACATTTAAGCCACCGCGCCCGCATCTATCTGACCCAGACAGAAGCACAAAATCATTATAATGATGTCCTGAGCGCCCTTGGCCTCAACATCCTGCCTGAACAGGCGAGCGCGATGCCAACAGCCACACTGGCCCACGCCCTGCAAACGCGAATCAACGGCTTAAACCCTGTGGCCCTTACACACATGGTCACACCGCAATCGATGCTGGCCATGAATATTGAAGCCGGGTTACCGCTGGAGCTGGTTAGATTCGCCCAAATCCCGCCAGAACGCATTCCGTTGGCCCAAAAAATTTCCGTACAGCGTGATACCGCCATCAATGCGGCCCCATCACGCTTCCTCAGCATTTCAAAGAAGCAACTGCAAAGCCTTTTGAATGCCCCCATTTCAGAGCCGTAGAAAGGACCAATCATCATGACGTCCCCACTCGAGTATCTCTTCCTGGCACTGTTCAGCAGCCAAAGCCCCGATCCAGCAGCCCTGGACGGCGTTCATAAAATTGAACCCGCCGCAGGCGATGCAAAAACATCGATTTCCCAAGTCATTGACCGCGACGGCCATTTCAAAATGCGCACCATTTTGATGGAGCCACGCGATCCATCGGTCGAAACATTGGAAGCGCCAATGCGCATCACAGCCGAATGGGTTCCCACCTTTAAAATCGGTACACCCGTTTCTATTCAACTGGACGGATCAGATAAGGCCTACCCCGGAAAAATCGTCCGCATCGAAAGCACCACCGATGCAACAGGCACAACCGTTCAGGCGATTGCTGAAATTGATAAGAACAAGGTAAAAAACGGCGCCGACCTGCAACCCGGTGTCATGGGCCTGGCCACGATGGTTGCCGTTCGCTGATATCCTTATGAGCATGCCGTGGGTTTTATACATTCTGGAATGCGCAGACGGCACGTTTTATACCGGCATCACCAATGATCTGGACCAACGCTTGCAAAAGCATGAAAGCGGCACCGGCGCCAAATACACCAAAGGGCGCGGCCCGTTCAAACTCGCTCATCTCGAAACCCTGCAAAATCGCAGCGAAGCATCAAAGCGCGAAATCGCCGTGAAGGCGTTGCGCAGGGAAGAGAAATTAAAATTAATAGGAAAAAGACAGGGGTAGTTTGAAGGGGACATTGTCCCCTTCACCCCTATTCTCTTTAGCAGGCGCAGCCGACATTCGTGGCCAGATCGCCTTGGCAGCTGTGGCATTGGCCGTGAAGCTCTAAAAACCAGCCGCGCAGTTTGAATTTGTTCTTTTCAGCTGTTGCGGTGCAGATATCGGGGATGGCGCAGGTGTGTGTTTCGGTAACATTGCCGCAATCATCACAGATCAGGAATTGCGCGCCGCTGTGGCGATGACCGGCCTTACAGGCGGTGTAGAGATTGAGGCTGCCGATGCGGTGGATGAAGCCTTCTTGTTCCCAAAATTCTAGGGCGCGATAAACGGTTGGTGGCTTCACATCGCCGGGCATTTTTTTCAAAATGTCATAGGCGCCGATGGGTTTATCAGAATCAATAATGACCGATAGAACGGCGCGGCGGGGGGCGGTAAAACGTCCGCCAATTTTTTCACAATGTTTTTCAGCATCATTTAAAATCATGCAACCCTCACCATCTGCGCGCCGGCATCGCGCCAGCCCAGAATGCCGCCACCCAGTGAAAAGGCCTGATACCCACGGCCCTGCAGATACGCCGCATAGCGTGCGGTTTTTTCACCGACCGGACAGATCAGCAGGATGGGGCGATCTTTTGGGAACGGGTCCGCTGAATCAATCATCGATTCAAACAAATCACCGGCAATATTGATCGACCCGGGAATAGATTGCATACGGTAAGCCAGATTGCCGCGCACATCGATCATCATCGAGTTATGTTCAGCGATCCATTTATCTGCGCCTTGTACGGGCACAGAATAACGGTCATTGGCCGCCCCTGAATCATTATAAACAAAGGCGCGCAGTGATTGGGGCTTGGCCGCCTCACCAAATAATTCCGGACGGCGTTCGCGGATATAGGACATATACCATTCAACCCGGTCGCAAACGATGAAGACAGCTGTTTTGCGCTCTGTAAGGCTTTCATCAACTCCACGTAAATATTCCAACGACCCCGCCAGATTGGCCCCGGATGATGGACCGCATAAAACGCCCAGATCACGGTTGAGAGTCAGCATCGCATCAATAGCCGCCGCTTCCCGCACATCACGCAGAGCGTTATAATTATCCTTCTGGAACAGGCCCGATTCCCACATCTGGTCCATCGACCGGATGCCGGGAACAAAATCACCCTTGGCACTGGTCAGGCCAACACAGACGCAGTTCGGATTGGCATCGCGCAAACGGCGTGAAATACCCAGTGTTGAACCTGTTGTTCCTAAACCCGCGATAAAATAGTCAACGCTGCCCAGATCATCGATAATTTCCTGACCCGTTGAATCGTAATGGGCTTGCGGGTTTTTCGGGTTGGTGAATTGGGACGGGAAATGGATTGCCCCGGCTTGTTCACGCACAGCCTTTTCAATCAAAAACTGCGGATCATTCGGGTCATTGGGATCAAAACAATCACTGGCGGCAGCAAATTCTTCGATTTCAGCCCCCAAAAGACGCAGTAAATCTTTCGTTTCTTTCACCTTTGCAATGGCAGACACCAGCTTAAATTTCACACCATAGGTTGCGGCAATCGCGCACAGTGCCTTGGCTGTATTTCCCGATGAATTTTCAAAAATGACCTGACCCGTTTCACGGATTGAATCAATATCATCCTTGATCATGCCCCAGCCAATGCGGTCCTTGACTGACCCAAACGGGTTCATCATTTCCAGCTTAGCATACAGGTCAATGTTTTTGAGCCCGTGAATTTCCGCCGGAATTTTCAACATCGGCGTGTTGCCGATCAAATCCGTCATACGTTCAACAATCATCTTGTTATCCTTTCACAGCGGCTGGGCGGTATTCATTATCACGCGACCAATGAAATCCGGAGGCATCACGCACCACAGAGACCTTATCAGCCGTGTTTTGCATCAATGTATTCGATTCAATGAAGTCCATGATATAGGGCGCAGTGTTTATAAAGATCACCAGATCACCCTCTTCCGGCAGCAACGCCGGATAAGTTTTATTATATTGGATGATGTCATAGGACACGCACAGATTACCCATATAGAAAAGGCCTTCCAGGCATGGGCGGTTGCGCGATTTATCGCGGTATAAAATCACCGGATCAGTCAGCAATTTCTGGTGCGTGGAATGCATATTCGAACGGTTCATGTCCAAAGCGACCAAGGTTTCGCCGTGGACCGATTTTTTGGTGAAATTGACCCGACCAACTGTAATGCCCGTCTGGTCCAGCAAGGACCGCCCCGGTTCAATATAAAGATCGAGGAGGTTTTCACTGAGCACTTGAGCCGCCGACATATTATCAAATTGCGGCATCGGGCGATTGAGAAGATCATCCAGATCCGCCGCGCCCGGTTTTTCAACCGCGTGATCCATAAAATTCGGCGCACCCTTAATCAGACCGCCTTCATTGCGAAAGCCCAGCCCGCCATCATTCCAGGTCAGACGTTCTTCCTGCCCCAGCAAGGATTGTTTAATGCGGTCGACATAATCGAGCCATTGATCTCGGTTTGTGGCATAGCGAATACGGAATGATCCGCCGATATCGATGCCCTTTGGCTGTAGCCCTGCCGTCATGGCGGCAAAAGTCAGTTCCAGCGTATTTTCGAGCGCGACAACGCGCTGCTCTTCCGTGGCCATGCTCCAGTGATAAGAAAAACCGAGGAAGTCAAAATCATCGCGGTGCGCGGCCAGAAATTGAATTGTTTCCGGCGCATCATCCACATGAATACCAAAGGTACCGTCCTGTGAGGTAAATTTCACACGGGCGGAATGAAAGCCGCTGAGACGGATAAAGATGCGGGTCTTTTCTGTAGAACCAAAGGCGGCGCGGGCCTTTAAAATCTGTTCGAGTTCCGCCCCATTATCAACATTGATGATAATGCCCTGCTGCACAGCCAAGGCAATATAAGCCTTGTTCTTTGGCCCGGTTGCCTCAATACGCTGCGAGGTGAAGCCACAAGAGAGCGCCCGTTTAATTCCCTCCTCCGATGATACATCAATGGACACGTCATTTAATGCCGCGTGGCGGATGATGGAGAGGGATTTATTGGGCTTACTGGTATAAAAAATACGGCCCGTAATGCGGTTCTTTTTATAAACCGCCTTAAACGCCGCGATGTTTTCATCAACCACTTGCGGGAACATGATATTCAGCGGTGAGCCATAAGAATCACACAGCGCAAAAATATCATTCTGCTGTTTCAGGAAATCCACGATCATCGGGTGGATGACCGGGTCCAAACGCAAGGGCTCGCGCTTTTTATCCTGTTGAGCCGATGATATTTTTTGTGCCTGCATCATATTTAAACGGCCTCTTTTAAGAAGGATGCATCAATCTGGTTTGCGACATCACCGTAACCGGACACGACCCAATCCTGCACCGCCAATTTCTTATGAAGGGCACAGAGTTTTTCCATACGCACTGCCGCCGGAATGGCCGGGTTTTGCGCGGCGCGTTCAACGGCTTGCATGACGGAAACAATGGGGCCTTCCAGCATCTCTGCCGTCACCGGGCTGCCGCGCTGGCGTGATTTTTTCAAGACCGGCATTAATGGCACGGTGCCAAGCGGTGTGCGGCCTGTGCGCTCAACAATGAAGGCAACATCGTCTTCGTCTTCAATCTTGTTACCAACCAGATGGATCAGACCATCAATGCCAGCTTCTTGCGCAAGGCCCATATACAGGGCGCAAACTTCGGCCGATTCCGGGGTTGGTTCGACAATCAGAACAATCGCATCAAATTGCAAATGCAGGGAATACGCAAACGCATCTGTTCCGGCCACCATATCGCAGACAACATCAAGTTTATCGCCAGCAACCGTGTGGGAAAGAATGTTTTCAGCGACAAACAGATTGGTGTGGTAACAGCTCTGCCCGATTCCTTCACGGTCATAGGTGCCAACGATCATCAAGGACAGGTTCGGTGAAACCTGAACCGCGTAGGGTGCCATGGCAGGATCATTCGCAGAACGGATCATATTTGATCCCGGACCCGGCGGTGTGGTCGGCAGGAATTTTGTGTGATCGGCGATCAGGGGATTATGCCCCTTCAAATGCATGCGGATACGGTCGGCAATATCGGGTTTTGACAGGATGATGTCATCGGGAACGGTAACGCCCAAAAGACCTGCCAGATTCATGTTCAAATCCGCATCAATCGCCATGACACCGCGTTTGTTCTGAGATTCCAGATAGCGGATAAACAGGGATGTCATGGTGCTTTTACCTGATCCACCCTTACCAACGAATGCAATTTTCATTTATGCGGCCTCCTGCATAGTTTTGATTTCAGTGATAGCGGACAGAAACATTTCTGCTGCCTTGGTTAAATCCTCTTGCGATGTCATGCGCCCAAAGGACAGGCGAATAGCCTCCCCGGCGGCATCCGCACCGGCAATGGCGGTGATGACATGCGATGGTCCGGCGGTACAAGCCGACCCGGTACCAAATGATAATTCCGGCAACACCATCACCAGCGTTTCTTGATCAATACCCGGAAAGCGTAAATTTAAAATACCCGGCACATTCCAGACCGGATCGACATGACCATGAACAACCGGGTTCAGCGGCGCAAGACGCGCCAGAAAATCTTCGCGTAACTTTTGCAACCATTCACGGTCATGATTGATGAGAGTACATGCCGCACCAAACCCAACACATTGCGCCACAGGCAATGTACCAGCGCGAAGCCCCTGTTCCTGACCACCGGACATGACATACAAAAGACCAGCGTCCTTGATATAAAGCGCGCCGACACCCTGCGGCCCGTGGATTTTATGGGCCGACAGGCTGATAAAATCAGCATTCCATGCATTAAGATCAACCGGAATACGCCCCAAGCCTTGCGCGGCATCAACATGAAATAAAATTCCACGCCCCTGCAACATTGCGGCAATTTCATCGATAGGTTGAATGACACCCAGTTCATTATTAACCGCCTGCACCACGACCAAACCGGTTTGCGGTGTAATAGCCGGGGCAATCATATCAGCTTCGATCATGCCGCATTTTTGAACGGGTAAAATGGTGATGGCGAAACCATCAGCACGAAGTTCATCCATCACGCTAAGGAGGCTGCTATGTTCTACAGCCGTCGTAATAATATGCATACGCCCCGTTGAACGCAGATGATGGCGCAGGCCACGCAAAGCCAGATGGTTTGCTTCGGTGGCGCCGGAAGTGAAGATGATCTGTTCAGCCTTCGCGCCGATTGCATCGGCAATCTGGCCACGCGCCACTTGCACAGCGTGATGCGCCGCATTGCCATGACCATGATGGCGGGCATGCGGGTTGCCGGGACGGGTTTCGCCCATCCACGGCATCATGGCATCCAACACGCGCTGATCCAGTGCGGTTGTTGCGGCATCATCAAGATAGATCGCTGCGCCCATATCCGGCTCCTTGAAGCCCGTTACAATATATAAGTGTAAGCAAATGTTATATTATAACATTTTAACTATTGCAACTGCGGCGTGATTACCAATTTACCCTGTTCTTTCAGTGGCTTGGTAATGCACATCGCGTTCAGATAGACCGCAAGATCCTCGCCCGTGGCTTTCGCCGCGTCTTGCATCTGTTTTTGCTGATCCTGGGTCAGGCCATCATACCATTCTTGCGCCTCTGGTGTGATAGTGGCGGCTTGATGATGACCATGGTGGCCGTCATGATTTTGGTGATGCCCATCATGGCCACCTTCTGGCATGTCATGCCCCTCATGCCCGCCAATGGCACCAATGCCAAGGGCCACGGCAAACGCGATACTGGCCGCACCACCCAGACGCAGAGCCGACGTTTTCATGCCGCGCCAGCGATCAAGGCCGTATGTAACACCCGCCGCAATCAATGGGCTGCTCACCAGCATCATGCCGGTCATCGCTGCGCCGCTAATGGCTGTGCCCGTGGCCCCCGCCAGAACAGGAACCACAATGCAACCCACATGCGATACAAGCGCACCACCGGCACCACTGCCCGCGCACATCGCGCAGGTTTTGAAAACGTTGCGCAAACCTGTTGGAACGCGGTCATAAGCACGCAACAGAAACGGATTAACCTGTGATGGCGCTTCGCTGAAGATCGTTACAATGCTGCGCTCAAAACTGCGGCGCAGCGCATCGACCACACCGATCTCTTTCAGGAAATGTTCGGTCGCGGCACGGATCGGTTCAAATGCAGGCTTATGCGCCACGGCCTTCAGGGTCAAGGGGCGCGCGGCATAGCCGGGTGCGGTGTAATCTTCATAAAGATCAACGGCGGCTTCATCGAGGAACGTGCCATCCTTCACCGGATCTTTTGGCAAATTTAAACCGGCCAAGGTCATGCCTTGTGCCCTTAACGTCGCCGCCATGGCCAGACGCAAAATGGCGATATCAGTACCATCATTGGCGACAATCTTATCTGTCAAGCCGGACCGTTCAAAGGCGGAGACCCCTGCACTGGATGCCATGACATAGGGGCTGTTCCCATCGCATTCAGACATTGACGGCATATATTGTTCGATACGGTATTTGGCCATGGCAACCAGTGCAACGCTGTAAAGCACGGGATCAAAATGACGGGTGGCCGGATTTGTGGCGATTTCGCGCGCCACACTTTGGTGAAACTTGCACATGTGAAGATGAGCCTTCCAAAAGAGAAATGAAAAAAAGTTTTCAGATCAGGAAGGATTGCGGGGGAGCCTGTGCGGTATAGACATGACGGTGCGTGGCAATTTCGGCGACATCAATCGCGGTGTAATGCGCAGCACTATAGAATGTCGTATTCAACGCGGGGCTTGGCAATGGCACCGGAATATCCTGCGCCAAAACGGGTGCATAAGCGCAAAGCGGTGCAACCGCACCGGAATCATGCGTATCACCACCCCCATCAACTTCAATCGTTTTGATGCCCATGCTGGTACAAATCACGATTGAGAATTTTTCACCCTCACTCCCGTGGCCCGGCATAAAGCCAGCCGGAATCAAACACGCAATAACAACCGCCAGCAGAACGAGACTGCTGAGGGCGCGGCGCATGAATGTTGAGGGTTGAGTCGTCATGGGGGTGTTTTACGCCCTTTTCCGGAATTTGTAAAATTTAGTAATGCGGCGGTTTTTCGAGGGCAGCCATTTCGGACACCGACAAATGATCGGTATCTTCCCCCGCCGAAGCCCCGGATTCCTGCGCCTGAAGCTTGGCCAGGGCGCGGTCCAGTTCCCGCCGCAGCCGGTCGATTTCCGTCCATTGCTTGGAAATCATCTCACTTAAATCCTGAATCTGGTGGTCCTGATGGGCAAGGGTGATTTCGATTTGTTCGATTTTGCCGTCCATCAGCCATTCGCCCCTTGTGCCGCCGCGCCCGTTTTCAGGCGGAAAAGCTCTTCTGTCTGGGACGAACGGGTGATGCGCACCGCCAGATCATGCAGCAAGCCATCATTCAGGCCAAAAATAAAACCATGGACCGATACATCCTGTTTTCTGGCCCAGGCATCTTGAATGATTGTCGTGTGGCAGATGTTTTCAACCTGCGCCAGAACATTCAATTCGCACAAGCGGTCAGCGCGCGCTGTTTCATGGGCAATCGCTTCCAGTTCATCCTTGTGACGCATATAGATGTCCTTGATATGACGCAGCCAGTTATCAATCAGGCCCATCTTGGTCTGGCCACACGCGGCGCGCACACCACCACAGCCATAATGACCACAGATGATAATGTGTTCGACCTTTAAAACTTCAACGGCGTATTGCAACACCGACAGACAGTTCATATCGGTGTGAACGACAAGGTTGGCGACGTTCCGGTGAACAAAAACCTCGCCCGGCGCCAGGCCCAAAATTTCATTGGCGGGGACGCGGCTGTCAGAACACCCGATCCATAGATATTTGGGGCTTTGCAAGGCGGCCAAACGTTTAAAAAAATCGGGGTCGGACTCCAACTGGTCACGCGACCAAGCCCGGTTGTTTTCAAACAAACGCTGAATATCTGACATCTTGTCGCTCCTTGTCTTTAGGCTTTTACCCTTTGATCTGAAAGATATAACACGTTGAGAAGAAATCGATAAAATTTTATCTATCTCAATAAAAACAACACGTTAATCAAAAATCAAAGAATTAATATTACGATTGGCATCATTAGGGGATAAGAGCAATTAACGGGACGGAGACATTATGGCGGCACCAGAAGCCCAAGACCTTTCAGAAATGAGTGCGGAAGATTTGGTTGAGCATTTGAACAATGCGGCCCCACCCGGCACCCCCATGACAGCAGAAGGCGAAGACGCCATCCGTGCCTTGGAAGAACAACAATTGATGGATGAGATTAACAGCCTGCCCGCACCGGGAACGGAATGGACACCGGAAGCCGACACCATCAAACAAAAAATGGATGATCGTCTGGATGTATCATCACCCAAAAACCTGATTAAGGATATGTATAACCAAAGTGCGCGTGGCGACGCACCGCCCCCAGCCGCACCAGAAATCAGACAGGATTTCAGACCGGCCGCGCCGCCACCGGCCCCCGCTGTACCGTAATGAATTTAAAAACCCGCCCAAAGGCGGGTTTTTTGTGAACATGGGGCATCAAGAGCGCCGATCCTGCGGCAACGGCACAAATTCCACCTCATCGCCTGGAATGCGTCCAAAACGACCCGCGACCCAATCTGCCTTGGCCTGTTCAATACGCTCTTGCGAGGTGGAAACAAAATTCCACCAGATAAAACGTTTTTCAGGCAAAGGCTCCCCGCCCAGCAAAAGCAGATGCGCTTGCGTTTCGGCTTCAATCTGAATTTTTCCTTCTGGCAGAAAGACAGGTAAAGTATGCGGTTCGACCGGGTCATGATTGATGCGGACGCGCCCTTGAATAATATAAGCACCGCGTTCACTGTATTCCGATGGCACGTCCAGTGTTGCGCCGGGTTGCATATGCACATCGACGTAGAAAAGCGGACTATGAATTTGTGTTGGCGATGTCATGCCATAGGCGGTTCCGGCAATCACGCGCAATGTCACGCCGCGCAAATCAAGATGCGGAATGGTTTGTGCACTATGGTGAAAAAATTCCGGGCGTTGTTCTTCAAATTCCTTTGGCAGCGCCACCCAGCTTTGCAAGCCGTGGACCGCGTGCAGATGACCACGTTCATCCGCCCCGGTGCGTTCCGAATGAGAAATGCCAGACCCCGATGCCATCCAGTTAACCGCCCCCGGCGTGATCGGCAGGTCTGTGCCCAACGTATCCTTATGAATGATTTCGCCTGCAAACAAATAGGTTACCGTGGCCAAGCCAATATGCGGGTGCGGACGAACATCAACCCCCTCACCTGCGCCAAATTCCGCCGGCCCCATATGATCCAGAAAAATAAACGGCCCCAACATGCGCCGCTTTACAAAAGGCAACAGGCGGCGGACAGTCAAGCCACCGATATCAGCCTCACGTGGTGGGATGGTCAGTTCGATCAAGGATTGTGGTGATAATGATGGCATGGATTGTTTATCCCCTTTGGCTGTGCCTATGATAACCCTGAATTGAAGGAGAGCACTATGGCCGAACCACAAAAACGCACAGCCCACATTACCGAAACTGGAGAAAGCCTGTTTGCCGTTAATATCAATGTGTCGGGCTTCACCATCAAGGGTGATGAGCCCTTGGAAAGCGGCGGGAAAAATCTGGGCCCGGCCCCGTATGATGTTTTGCTGGCGGCCTTGTCCGAATGCACGGTGATGACCGTGCGGTGGTATGCCGCGCAACAAAAATGGCCACTGGAAAAGGTCGAAGCCGTTTTGACCCACCATAAGGTAGGCCGCACCGACCATTTCACCAAAACCATCACCCTGCACGGCCCCGACCTGACCGCCGAGCAGCGTGAGAAGTTAATTGATGTCTCCAAAAAATGCCCGGTGCAGCGCACTCTGGAAGGCACCCCCGTCATTACAACAATCTAACCTATTGTTTTTAATGGAATAATCGTCAAAAATCCGACTTTTGCGTGCAACACAGCACAAAATGAAAAAAAAGCAGAAATTTTCGTGGCGTTATATACACTTACGCCATGTTCACTCGTATGCGGCGCACATCACACCATGGCATTGCGACTCTGGCCCTCTTGATCGGGGTTGCAGGGGCGTCGGGTTATGCGGTGGCGCAAAACCTGCCCGCGACCGCCGATCCATCGCGTGTGGGGCGTGATACGATTTCACCCTCACAGCAAATGCGAAGCTTAGGCGAACCATCGCGCCCGGCGCTTGCCCGGCCCATCACCCCCGCCGGGGCGGCGGATGAAAGATTCGTTTTATCGGCCATCGAAATTTCCGGCATGACCGCCTATTCAGACGCGGAAGTACAAAAAATTTACGCCCGTTATCTAGGACAGGAAATTTCAGTCGCAACGCTGTTCGATATTATGACGGATTTGCACAATAAATATTTGCAAGACGGCTATACGCTCAGCCGCGTTTTCCTGCCTGCACAAGACATCAAGGACGGCATCGCCAAAATTGACGTGGTTGAGGGATATATCAACGCCGTGGAGCTGGACCCATCCATGCCGAGCAGTCTCGTCACAGACGATGCCGTCCGGCGTATTTTGGCCATGCGCCCGCTCAACACGATTGAGCTGGAGCGTTTATTATTGATTATGAACGCCCTGCCCCGCATGGGTGTGGGGGCTATTCTGGCCAGCCTCGATGAAAAAAGCCCGGATGCAAAAACCCCCGGTGCGCTGCGCCTGATTTTGCGCAACGAACCCACGGACGAGGAAATTTCTGGTATTGGCATCGATAATCACGGGTCTGTTTTCACAGGCCCCTATCAGATTTCAGGGTTTGGCCGCGTCTTTGATGTGGGCGTTGCCCATAGCACGCTGGAAATCTCATCCACGCTCAGCACATCCCTGCCAGAGCAGCAATTTGTGTCGCTGGATTACAGCATGCCGATCCTTGGTGCATCAGGGACCATGTTGTCCTTCACAACATCAATTGCGAAAACAGAACCGGGATCAAATCTCGACCGGCTGGACATCAAGGGGATGTCAAAATTTATCGCCGCCGATATTTCCTATCCGGTCATTCGCCAGCGCGCGATGATGTTGAAGGCGAATGCCACCTTTGATATCCGCAATTCAAAAACAGATATTCTGGATGATCTTTTATATGATGACCGTTTACGAGTCTTACGCGCCGGGTTTAATTTCAGCGCGTCAGATCCCTTCTACGGCGTCACGCTGGTGGATTTCCATTATGCGCGGGGCTTAGATATTTTAGGGGCGCGTGAAACCGGGTCCTTTAAATTGTCGCGTCAGGACGGTGCATCTGATTTCAACAAAATGACCGGGGTCATTGGGCGGTTGCAAAGCCTGCCCCGTGGTTTTGAGCTTTATGGCCTCTTAACCGGCCAATATGCCTTTGAACCGCTGCTCTCGGCGGAAGAATTTGGTTTTGGCGGCGGGGTGATGGGGCGCGGCTATAACCCATCTGAAATCGCCGGGGATCGCGGCATCGCCGGAACGCTTGAACTGCGCTACAATGCGGAGCCTCTACCAACCCCCTTTACCATTCAGGCCCAACCTTACGTCTTTTATGACGCCGGTAAGGTTTGGAACATTGATAATAATGACACCACCCATATGTCTGCGGCATCCAGCGGTGCAGGCTCAAGATTCACTATGGAAAAAGGCTGGAATATGGACCTGAATTTGGCCTTTCCTTTGACCAGACCCGCCCAGAACACGCCCAAATATTCCCATAAATATGGGCCACGCATCATGTTCGAATTACGCAAAGCATTTTAATAAAATTGTAAGCATTTTTCAGGTATCCTATCCCATAGATACGCGCGTACCCGCCTTAAGATACAGCCATTCGGCACCTTTCTTAACCTACTGTAATGTCAAACTAAATTATAATTGAGGGACCATGGGGTTCATACGTCCTGCAACGCGCCACAAATATCTGCTGCATACCAGCGCAACTTTTGCGGTGATGATCCTTGCCCATTCTCAGATTGCGCTGGCAGCCCCTGAAGGCGGCATTGTCACCAGCGGCTCCGCCACCATTCAAAGCATCGGCACGACCACCACCATCCAGCAAACCTCTGACCGCGCCATTATTGGCTGGGACAGCTTTGATCTGGACAACACGGACCACGTGCAGTTCCAGCAGCCGTCATCATCATCCATCACCGTCAACCGTATTCGTGACACAAAAGCATCGCAGATCAACGGCAAGATTACCGCCAATGGCAATATCATTCTGTTGAACCCGAACGGGATTGTCTTTGGTGCAAATTCTGTGGTCGATGTTGGCGGCATTGTTGCGACCAGCAGCGATATTGAAAACGATGCCGACTTCATGGCCGGTGGCGCAGTGAAATTCACCAAACCCGGCAAGGATGATGCCCGCATCATCAATCATGGCACCATGACGGTGCGCGACGCGGGTCTGGCCGGGCTGGTTGCTCCGCACATTGAAAACCACGGTGTTATTCAAGCCAAGATGGGCCGGGTGCAATTGGCATCAGGTGATATGGCGACAATTGATTTCGCCGGGGACGGCCTGATTAAACTGGAAGTATCCGATGCGGTTGCGGCACAGTCTATTCGTAACACCGGCACCCTTGATGCCGAGGGCGGCAGCGTTTTGATTACGGCGGCACAGGCGCGCGGCATGGTGGATGCCCTGATCACCAATACAGGCACGATCAAAGCGAATACGCTTGCGCATAAAACGGGCAGTGTTGAGATTCAAGCTGCTCAAGGAAAGATCATCAACACCGGAACCATTGCTGCTGCAGGTCTACGCGATAATGAGATGGGCGGTACCATTACAGTGCTGGCTGATCAAATTATTCTGGATGGTGCGGCGCTCATCGACGCTTCTGGCGATCTGGGTGGCGGGTCGATCCGGGTCGGTGGTGATTATCAAGGCGGCGGGACATTGCCGACCTCAGATTACCTCTTCGTTGGCAATGATGTCATTTTGAACAGCCGCAGCCGTAAACCCGCACAGGCTGGCACGATTATTCTTTGGTCTGATGACACAACACGTTTTTATGGCCATGCCGATGCCAGTGGCAATGATGGCCTGATCGAAGTTTCCGGCAAGCAAGCCCTTGATTTCGCCGGCACGGTTGATTTGCGCTCCACCAGCGGGGCAAATGGTACATTGCTGCTCGACCCGACCAATATCACCATTTCATCTGGCGCCAACAGCAATGTGACAGGTGCCACACCCTACGAACCCTCCGCCGATAGCGTCACATCCGTTTTAAATATCGCCACACTGCAAACAGCCCTGAACAACGGCAATGTGATTGTGCAAACACGCGCCACGGGCGCACAGGCCGGGAATATCACGGTTGATTCCGCTATCACATGGGCCAATGGCAATAAACTGACACTGGATGCCCATAACCAGATCATTATCAATCAAGCAATTTCCGGCCATGACCTGCACATGATTGCGGGTGGTGATATTGTCATCGGCAACACGCTGAGCGGGGCCGGCACACTGACCATTGAACAGCGCAGTGATGCAATCACCATGGGGCTCGGCGGTGGTGTGGGTACGCTGAACTTAAGCGTAGCTGAAATCGCCAATATCCAAAATGGCTGGGCCGATATTATTCTGGGCCGTCAAACGGCCACAGCAAATATGACGGTCAATGCCCTGACATGGAATGACAACCTGACTCTGCGCTCCGGGACCGGGGTTATTTCAATCGCGGGCGTTCAGACAACCGCAGCAGGGAATAACTTATCCATCATCACCGATGGTGATCTGGCGGTGACCAATACGATGAACGGCAACAGCACTGGCACCTTACGCATTCAACAGGCCAGCGCCGGAACAACGATTGGCCTGGGCGGTGGCGCCGGAATCTTGAACCTATCCGTGACAGAAATCGGCTACATAGATGGCAACTGGTCCAACATTATTATTGGCCGTACCGATGGAACCGGAGCCGTGACAATGTCAACGGCAATCTGGGCTGACCCGCTGACGATTCAATCCGGCAGCGGATTAATCAATGTTAGTGGCGTACAAACGATGGGAGCAAATGCCCTAACCTTCAAAACAGATGGCGACATTACATTGGCCGCCGTTGCCAATATTTTGAGTGGCTCAACCACCCTGACTTTTGAGCAGGTCAGTGCCAGCACAGGTATTGGCCTTGGCGATGCCATGACCGGGGCGCTCAACCTGACCACGACCGAAATCAGCCGTCTTCGTGATGGCTGGGCCAACATCATTTTTGGCCGCACAGACGCGACCGCCGATATCAACATTGGCACGGGCACATGGAAAGATCATCTGACCCTGCTGACCGGCTCAGGAAACATTAATGCCAGTGGCCTGACCACCAGCGCAAACAACCTGACAGCCAAAACAACCAGCGGCGACATTACCTTTGCGACAATCCTCACCAAAACAGGCGGCACGTCCGCACTGGAAACCGACACAGGACTGATTACACTGGCTGGCGGCGCGGCTCTGGGCACGGGCAGTTTAAGAATGGTCACAGATTCTGATATTGTCCTTGGCGGTGATATCAGTGGCACAGGCACACTGACTATTTCCCAAGCCAGCGCCAATACATCGATGGGAATCGGCACGGGTCAAGCTGGGACCGTTCATTTGAACGACACAGAGGTCACCCGCATTTTGACCGGATGGAGCAGCCGTACCTTTGGTCGCGCCGATGGCAGTGCCGATATGAATATTGGCACCAGCCTGTGGGGCGATCATCTGACCTTGCTCTCTGGTGCAGGTGATGTTCATATTAACGGGGTTCTTAGCACCTTAACCAAGAACCTGACCATTACGACCACAGATGGCAATATTACCTTTGCCAATGCGCTAACCAAAACCAGTGGTACAACGGTACTAGAAAGTAGCACTGGACTCATTTCCCTCACTCATGGTGCCAGTCTTGGTGCAGGCAATCTCAGATTAACGACAGATTCCAATCTTTTCCTCGGCGATAACATCAGCGGCACCGGATCATTATCCATCTGGCAGGCTAGCGACAATGTTTCGATGGGCGTTGGAACCGGGCAAGCCGGAACATTGCATTTGGATGATGATGAAATCCTGCGCATTCAAGACGGCTGGAGCGGTATCACCTTTGGTCGCACCGACAGCGTTGCCGATTTCGACTTCATCGGTGGGGCATGGGCCGACCCATTGAATTTGCGCAGCGGCACAGGCATGATGAACATCAATGGCCCAGTGGCTATGGGCAGTAACAACTTGACCCTGAGCACCGATTCAAACCTGAATCTCAACGGCGCGATTACAATTTCTTCAAACAATTACCTAACCATCACGACAAACGATCCGGGGACAACCATTGGCCTGGGCGATGGACAAGCTGGCACCCTGCATCTTAGCAATGCTGAGCTGGCTTTCCTGCCAACCACATCAAAAGGCATTACGATTGGGAATGCTGCCGCCACGGGTGACATGAATATCGGAACGCACAGCTGGAGCGATGCCCTTACCCTGCGCACGGGTACCGGCGTTATCAACATCAACGGTAATCAGACAATGGCGGCGAATGCCCTGACATTTCTGACCAGTGCTGATATGGTTTTAAACGGCACACTATCCGGCACGGGCACCCTGACGATTGCCCCAGCCATCGCAGCCACCTCCATTGGGATGGGTGACGGCCAGACTGGAACCATGACATTCAGCAATGCCGACCTTGCAAAATTCTCAAATGGCTGGGGCAGCATTATTATTGGAACGACCGCCTTAACGGGCGCGATCAATATGGGTGCCTATAACTGGAACAGCAGCCTGACCCTGCGAACCAGCACCGGGGCGATGAATATCCTCGGCGACCAGAATATGGGCGCTAAAAACCTGACCCTGACAACAGGATCAAATCTGGCTATCGATGGCCTGCTGACCGGGACAGGAACCTTAAACATCACCCCTACCCTCGCCACGACCCATATCGGTATTGGCGACGGTCAAGCTGGAGTCTTGTTGCTGAGCGATGCTGAACTGGACAGAATTCAAACGGGCTGGGCCAGCGTTGTGATCGGTTCCACGACGATCGATAACAATATGAATATCGGCGCGCGGACTTGGAATAACTCCATGGATTTTAGAACCGATATCGGGGCCTTGAACATTAACGGTGCCCAGAATATGGGCGCAAACAACCTGGTCCTGCGCACCAACACCAATCTGGGCATCAATTACATTCTGGCCGGGACAGGCACATTATCCATTCTCAATTCCGGAACAGCCGCAGCAAACTCCATTGGCATCGGTGACGGCCAAACAGGGCAGCTTCACCTCAGCAATGCGGAACTGGCCCTGTTTGAAAATCAGGGATGGAACACGATTGCCTTTGGTAACGGGTCATCAGCAGGAGCCTTGAATGTTGCCGCCCATACATGGGGCACCAATCTGATCTTGCGCAATGCGGGCAATGCCTCGAATTTATTGAATATCAACGGCGTTCAAACGATGGGCAATAATAATCTAACCATCACCAGCAACAACGACATCGTTATTGGCCATGCCCTGAACGGGACAGGCACACTCAGCATCGGGCAAACGGCCGCAACGATTGGCATGGGTGTCGGCACAGGTCAAACGGGCGCCGTTGCCATCAGTAATGCGGAACTGGCCTTGATCGGTTCCGGATGGTCCGAATTACAATTTGGTACAGCAACCGCCGTTTCCGGAACCCATGCGGCCATCAATGTCGGCGCCTATAATTGGAATAACAATGTCACCTTCCGCAGCATCAGCGGCGCGATCAATATCAACGGCATTCAAGACACGGGTGCCCGCAATTTTACCATCAGCACCAGCGGAAACCCGGCCATCAACGCCGCAATCAATGGCACAGGCCTCTTGCGGATTATACCCGCAGCGGTTTCAACGACCATGGGTATTGGCGGTTCCGGTACGCTCAACCTGACATCTGGCGAGATATCCAATTTTGGCGCAGGGTGGGACCAGATTATTTTCGGACGTGAAGACGGCACAGGCGCAGTCGCCGTAGCGGCCCGCACATGGAATAATGACGTCGTCGTGCAATCAGGAACGGGTGTCATCACCATTTCCGGGGCAACGATGGGAACCAATGACCTGACATTATCAACCAATGGCAATTTAAGCCTTACCGGCAACCTGACCGGCACAAGCCAATTGACCATCAAAAACACCAGCGGCCTTGCCGGAATTAGCCTTGGCACAGGCCAGACAGGGACACTCAACCTCGACGCGACGGAAATCACCCGCATTGTCGATGGTTGGGCCGGCGTCACCATCGGCAGCGAAAATTCATTCGGCAATATCAATATCGGGGCCAATACATGGGTCAACCCGATGACCTTTATCACGGGTGGAAATGTCATTTTGAATGGCATTCAGGCCACAACCGAAACGGGTGGCACACCGCTTGTTTTTGCAACAACGGGCGGCGCCTTCATCAATAATGTCGGCAGCAACGCGATCGACCCAGGGGACGGGCGCTATCTGGTTTATTCCGTGGCACAGGCCAACGATACATTAAATGACCTTGTCCGCCCGACCATTGTA
This sequence comes from Micavibrio sp. UBA6139, assembly GCA_002423285.1. Taxonomy (GTDB): domain Bacteria; phylum Pseudomonadota; class Alphaproteobacteria; order Micavibrionales; family Micavibrionaceae; genus Micavibrio. Next base: position 19,929 of record DIVF01000031.1, read on the forward strand.
ACCGATCAATCCTATGGGTCTTATGGCCCTGCGCTGGTTACCGAAACAGGCAATGTTTATCTTTATTCCGGTTTAGGAATGAAAATCCTGACGTTGAAGATCAATGATCTGGATAAAATTTATGGCGATGCCAACCCGACATATTTGTATTCCTATATTAGCGGGTTGCAGGGCGGCGATTTACTGAATGATATCGTTTTATCCTATACAATGTCAGCCGCCGGATCAAACGCACTGGATGATGCGGGAACAACGCGCACGATTACCGGTACATTCAGTCTGGGTGGCGGGTATGCGCTGAACCTGCTGACCGGGACATTGACGGTTGAAAAGGCCGACCTGATTGTGGAAGGCGATTCTGATCATCGCTTCTACGGGTCCAATAACCCGGCCCTCACCATCAGCTATTCCGGCTTTAAAAATGGCGAAGATGAATCGGAACTGGATGATCTTGCCACCGCAGCAACAACCGCCACCATTTTATCGAATGTCGGAACATACGCCATCACCACCAGCGGCGGGTCGGATAATAACTATAACTACATTTACACCGATGGCACATTGACCGTTGATAAGGCCCTGCTGACCGCCACCGCGCAAAGCACCACCCGTGAATATGGCGAGGCCAACCCAACATTCACCTTTAACTATAGCGGATTTAAAAACGGCGATACGGTCACAGGCATTGATACAAAGGCCACAGGCACCACCATTGCCACCGCAACATCGAATGTCGGAAATTATGCCATTACCGGGTCCGGGGCGGTTGATAACAACTATGCCTTTACTTACGTCGCTGGAACGCTCGGCGTCACCAAGGCGACAGTGAGCGCCACCGCTAATAACCAGTCCCGCCTCTATGGCGATGCCAACCCAGCACTTGGCGTCAGCTATTCAGGCTTTAAAAATGGCGAAACGCAAAGCGTGTTCACCACGCAGGCCACCGCCAGCACAGCGGCCGATGCCCTTTCCAACGTCAACACCTATGCGATCACCGCATCGGGCGCGGCGGCCACTAACTATAACTTTGTCTATAACAACGGCACCCTGACGGTGAACAAGGCAACACTCACCGTTACAGCCGGTAATGGATTGCGCCTCTACGGCGATACAAACCCTGCCCTTGGCGTCAGCTATAGCGGCTTCAAAAATGGCCAGACCGACAGCGTCCTGACCACACAAGCCACCGCCACCAGCGCAGCCGATGCCACCAGCGATGTTGGCTCTTATGCAACCGTTGCATCTGGTGCCGCCGCCAATAACTATGATTTCAACTATGTAAACGGCACATTTACCGTGGACAAGGCAAGCTTGATCGCCACCGCGCAAAACGCCAGCCGCGTCTACGGCGAAGCCAATCCGGCCCTCAGCTTCGTCTATACAGGATTTAAAAACGGCCAAACAGATACCGTCATCGACACCAAGGCAACAGGCGCAACCGACGCAACACTGGCCTCCAATGTTGGCACCTACACGATCACCGGGTCGGGTGCGTTTGATAACAATTATGCCTTTACCTATGTCAACGGAACGCTCGATGTGACCAAGGCAACATTGACAGCGACCGCCAATAATAAATCTCGCCTCTATGGCGCGGTGAACCCGGTCTTTGATGTGAGCTACACCGGGTTCAAGGGCACCGATACCGCAAGCGTCATTGATACACTGGCCACCGCCAGCACCACCGCCGATGCCCTGTCCGGTGTAAACGATTATGCCATCACCGTGACGGGCGCAGATGATAATAACTATAGCTTTAATTACATTGACGGGCTTTTGACCGTTGGCAAGGCGCTTATAACCGTGACATCAGGCGACGGCACACGCAGTTACGGCGATGCCAACCCGTCCCTGAACACGCTTTATAGCGGTTTTAGAAACAGCGAAAACCATACCGTTCTAACCGCTCTCGCCACAACAACCAGTGCCGCCGATGCCAGCAGCAATGTTGGCACCTATGCCACGACATCATCAGGGGCCGTCGCCAATAACTATGACTTTAATTATGTTGATGGCGTTTTGACGATTACCAAGGCGACATTGACCGCCACTGCCGGGAATGGCACGCGTATCTACGGCGACGCAAACCCGTCCTTCACCGTCAATTACGCGGGTTTCAAAAACAGCGACACAATTTTGGATATTGATACCCTTGCCACCGCCAGCTCCGCCGCGAATGCGACCTCTAATGTTGGGAATTACGCAACGCAAGCGACAGGCGGTCTTGATAACAATTATGCCTTTAACTATGTCGATGGCATTTTGAACATCGCCAAGGCTGAACTGAATGCCATCGCTGCAAACGCAACCCGCGTCGCCGGTGAAGCCAACCCGGTTTTTACCGTGTCTTATACCGGGTTCCGTAACGGTGAAAGCAGCAATGTGATTGATACGCTGGCCACAGCATCGACAACAGCCGGCCTTGCCACCCCGATTGGCAATTATGCGATCATCGCCGCCGGCGCGTTTGATAATAATTACAGTTTTATCTACACCGATGGCATTTTAGAGATCACAGCCTCGGCCCTTCCACCGCCTGCATCAATCACTGCCCTGCCGCCAACAGCGGATATTGGTACTGTGATTCCTGTTTTGTATCAAACAACTGCATCGCCGCAGCTGGTAAGCATGTTGCGCAGCAAGACGCCCGCCAATATCATCATTATGAACAACGATAATATAACGGAGCCTAGCCTGTTCAGCTATAACGCTCTGATCGCAATTTCTGCGAGCGTTCATGATTACTTTGATAATGGATCAGGAAAAGAACAACAGAACGACAGCGCGTTCTAAGGTAAGGGATAAGAAATATCCAAAACCTCAATAACCTCAACACCAAATTCTGTTTGAATTTTTGCTGTATCACCAACACGTTTTTTCATCAGGGCGCGCGCCACGGGGCTGAGCCAGTTGATTTTCCCCTGATCCAGATCCGCTTCATCAACCCCAACCAGCTTTACAGTCATTTCAGTGCCATCTTCCCGCACATACATCACGGCCGCGCCAAAGAAAACCTGCTCCAATGATTGCTGTTGTTTCGGGTCAACGACTTCAGCACTTTCAATGCGCTTGGTCAGATAGCGCACGCGGCGGTCAATCTCGCGCAGACGCTTTTTATTATAAAGGTAATCACCGTTTTCAGAACGATCCCCGTTCCCGGCAGCCCAGGAGACAATCTCCACAATGCGCGGACGTTCAATCCGCAGCAGGAATTTCCATTCTTCCTGCAACGCAGCCAGACCAAAGGGTGTCATATAATTTTTAACATGCGAAGGCAGCGGATCCGGTTCTTCCAGATCATCTTCAGTATCGGTTTCCTTGGTAAATGCCTTGCTCATTCTTTAATCTTAGCCGAGGAAACGGTTGCAGGGCAAGATATCGACCACAGAAGGGTTGATTTATGGCTTTTTAAAACAGAAGATAGGACCGTCGTTCAAGCTGATAGGAGAAAACCATGGCCAAATATGTTGACGGATTCGTACTGCCAGTTCCAAAAAAGAATATCGAAGCCTATCGGGCGCTGGCCAAAAAAGCCGCAAAGATCTGGATCGAACATGGCGCGTTGGAATACCGCGAATGCGTTGCCGAAGACATGGATGTCGATATGGGCATCCCCTTCCCGCAACTGACAAAAATCAAAAAGACAGAAACCGTTGTGTTTGCGTGGATCGTTTATAAATCCCGCACCCACCGCGACCGGGTTTTGGAACGCGTCATGAACGACCACCGTTTGACTGATATGGACCCGAAAGCCATTCCATTTGATTGCAACCGCATGTCCTTCGGCGGCTTTGATGTTCTGGTTGAAGCCAAAGAAAAGGCATAAACGGTCAAAAAACCAATGCTGCGTATCTTATCCCTGATTGTTGTTTTGATGCTGTTACCGGCCTGTGCCACGGTACAGATGCCATCGACACCAAAACACAATCCGGCATTGGCTGATTACATTTATTTAAAAAAACCGGAACAATGCGTCCCCTATGCGCGGCGCATTTCCGGGGTTCAGATTTTCGGCGATGCCCATACATGGTGGGACCGGGCGATGCCGCGCTATCAACGCGGTAACATGCCACAGCCGGGTGCCGTTTTAGTTCTATCCAGAACAGCTAAAATGACCCATGGCCATGTCGCGGTCGTAAAAAATGTCATTGATTCCCGCCAGATCAACATAACCCACAGCAATTGGGGCAATGATTCAAGAAGTCGCCGCGTCCTGTACCGTTCGATGCGGATCCAAGATATTTCACCCCAGAATGACTGGACCATTTTACGGTTTTGGAATGATGAGGAGGGAGTCTTCGGATTCCCCTATGCGGCACGCGGATTTATTTACCCGCATGCCGCACCAATTATGACTTCAGCGACCCATTCAGGGATTTAAATGTTAAACCACCGTCAGGCGCACATCGACATTGCCACGTGTGGCGTTGGAATATGGGCAAACCTGATGCGCCTTGGCGACCAGAGCATTGGCCTCTTCCGATGACAGGCCCGGCAGGCTGACCGCCAGATCAATATCCAGACCAAAACCACCTTCGCTGCGCGGACCAATACCAACGGTTGCAGTGACGGTTGTGTCATCAGGAACCTTTGGCCCACCCTTGGACGCAACGGCCTTCATCGCGCCCAGAAAGCATGCGGCATAGCCGGTTGCAAAGAGTTGCTCAGGGTTATTACCCGGCTTGCCGGCCCCGCCCAATTCCTTTGGCGTGGACATTGTAATATCCAATGCGCCGTCTTCTGTTTTGGAATGACCATCACGGCCTCCGGTTGCGGTTGCACTGATTTTATAAAGAACATTAACTGACATGGCATTTCTCCTTATTTAGTGTGATTTCGAATGTGGTTTAAAAAATTACGCTGTCCCGCCGCCATCAACGCGAATTTGCGCACCGTTGACAAAGGATGCGGCAGGGGATGCCAGAAAGGCAACAACATTCCCGATTTCATCCGTCTTGCCGAATCGGCCCATCGGAATGGTAGCACGCAATCCATCAGCAGACGGTCCATCACCGGGATTCATTTCAGTATCAATCGGGCCCGGTTGAACATTGTTGATGGTAATGCCGCGCGGCCCCAGATCACGCGCCAGACCACGGGTCAAACCCGCCACAGCGGCCTTGGTCATGGTATAGATTGATGCTGTTGGGAAGATGGATGTTTCGCTCATTACACTGCCGATATTAATAATGCGACCACCCGACTTCATATGCTTCAATGATTCTTGCACAGCGACAAAGACCCCCTTCACATTCACATTGGTCATGCGGTCAAAATCCGTAACGCTGACATCGGCAATATCGCCCATCATCGCAATGCCGGCATTATTGACCAGAATATCCAAGCCACCAAAGGTGGACACTGTTTCAGCGACTGCCCTACGCACAGCCACCTCATCGGCAGCATCGGCCTTGATTGCCACGGCCCTGCCACCGGACGCTTTGATCTCGGCCACGACTTCATTGGCCCGCTCCGGTGAGGCAGAATAGGTGATTGCAACAGCAGCGCCATCAGCCGCCAGTTTCCTTGCAATCGCCGCACCAATACCGCGTGATGCACCGGTAACGAGAGCCACTTTATTGTCGAGTATTTGGGTCATTTATCGTTCCTTTCGTTTCGTTGATTATTTTTTGTATGTTTGTACGGAATATTGAGTGGAGGCGTCGTACATGGCCTTGGTAATGTCATCGAATGAATACTGCATAAAAATTCTCCTTTAAAGTTAATGCCAGATATAGCCATTCCGGTTTTGATCTGCCCGGATCAATGCCGCGCGACGTTCTGCGATCACAGCATCCAGATCAGCGATATGGCGTTCAAAGCCAAGACCACGGGTGAAGGATATTTTGTGTGTTGATTCTTGCTGTATAAATTTCATGATCTTGTCCTTTCCTTTTTAAAGTTGCCCCTGCGCACGCAGGAATTTTCTGATCGCTGGTTCTGTTTCATCAGCATCAAAGCGACCCACTTCACGGTTGAAAATCTGATGCATGCTCTGGCTAAAAAACTGGTTGTGGAAATCACCGCTTAACATTCTGATCTGTTCCATTTTTAGTTCACCCAATCTGAGATGGCATTGCGGCCGCCATCATCGTAAAATTCACTGATTGGGTTGCCCATATGTGCGCGACGGCCCAATTCAGATAGATAAGGGTCATTGCCTTCGAATTCAGTGTCCAGCAGCGGGATATTCTTTTTAAAATAGTGTTTCATGATTGTTCTTCTTTCTGTTTGGCTAGGTTCATTTATTATATTTGACTGGTCAGTCAAGTGGCTTCGCTAAAAAAAGCCGCAACCAAGCGACTCCCTGCTCATGCAGGACCATTAAACTGACCTTACTCTCTTTTAGACGGTCCCGCTTACGCGGCACCAGCCAGCGTTTGTTTTAGACCAAGAGTGCGGAGCAAACCCGGTTTTAAATTCTGTTTTAAGGACTCAAGGCTGTTTTGAATACGCGCCATGGTCAATTGCCCAAGGAAGTAGGCATAAATTTCTTCGGCCTTGGCCCGAACATCGGTATCACCGGGCAACAAACCATCGGCAACCAGATCACGCAGCGCAGTTTCGTAATAACGTTCCTGACGGCGGCTGATCTCTTCGAACTTATTCCTGACGGAATCTTCCTGACACGCCATCTCAGAACTCATTGAGGCACAAGGGCAACCGCACACCATGCCGTATTTTGCGGCTGTTTCAACCTGGGCCTGATAGACAGCATCAGCCAGTTTTTCAAAACGCGCAAGCGGGCCAATGCCGGGGGAAAAACATTCATCGTATATGACCTTCAACTGGGCATGCGATTCTTCCATCGTGGCCACGGCCAGATCGACCTTGGATGGGAAGTAGTGATAGAAACTCCCCTTTTTCACATCGGCGGCCTTGCAAATATCATCGACGCTGACCGCGCCATAGCTGCTCTTCCAGATAAGGGCTTGGGCGGTGTCGATTAATCTTTGACGGGTGCCGTTTGTATTTTGGCCCATGATCGCCTTCCCTTTCCTGTGCAGCCGGTTGCTAATTCCTATGTTTTCACCCCCTCATGATTTGACCGGTCAGTCAACTACTATTTGAAAAAAAACGCAGAAATTTTGCCTTTGGCTGATTTCTGCGGTTTTTTGAAGGTTATTCGGCGGTAACCGGCGCATCTTGGCCATGATCTTGCGGCTGATGCTGGCGCGCCAGATAGGAATAGACGGTTGGAATGACATAGAGGGTAAAGAACGTCCCCACCAGAATACCACCGACAATGACCCAGCCAATCGATTGCCGGCTTTCCGCCCCCGCCCCGCTGGCCAAGGCCAGTGGCAGAGAACCAAGCGCCATCGCGCCCGTGGTCATCAAAATCGGGCGCAGACGTAGCGTTGCCGCCTCCACCACCGCATCCATTTTCGATTTACCTTGTTCTTGAATCTGGTTTCCAAATTCCACGATCAAAATGCCGTGCTTGGTAATAAGCCCAATCAAGGTCACCAGACCAATCTGGCTATAGACGTTCAAGGTTCCATCGGTAAGGTAGAGCGCAAGCAACGCACCCGAAATCGACAACGGTACAGTCAGCATAATGATGAACGGGTCCTTGAAGCTTTCAAACTGTGCCGCCAAAACCAGATAGATGAAGCCCAGTGCCAGAACGAAGGTGATATAAAGGCTGGCGCTTGATTGCTTAAATTCACGCGACACGCCGTTATAATCAATCTGGGCATTGGCGGGCAAAACTTCATTCGCCGCCGATTCCAGATGGTCTAATACATCGCCCAGCGCATAACCATCCCCAAGGTTGCCGCTTAATGTCACCGAACGCAGTTTATTAAAGTGGCTGAGTTCACGCGGGGATACGGATTCACTGACCTTAATCAGGTTGGAAAGCTGGATCATTTCATCGCCATTACCACGCACATAGATATTGGTGATATCCGCCGGGTTCTGGCGATCAACGCCATCGACCTGCAAAATCACTTCATATTGTTTGCTGTCGCGTTTAAAACGCGTGACCTGACGGCCACCCAGCATGGTTTCCATGGTGCGGCCCAGAACAGCGGCATCAAGACCAAGGTCAGAGGCCTTGTCGCGGTCAACATCAACGCGCAATTGCGGCTTGTTCAGTTTCAAATCCGATTCCAGTGCGGTCAGGCCCGGATAATCAGAAACACGGTCGATGATCTGTTGCGCCCAGCCGTCAATCTCGGCATAGCTGGCGGTGGACATGACAACCATCTGCACCGGCTTCGATCCGGCGCGTTGACCCAGTGACGGCGGGTTGGTGGCAAAGGCAATCACCCCGGCAATGTTACGCATTTTTGGCGAAAGTTCCGATGTCATTTCCTGTTGTTTGCGGTCGCGGTCATTCCAGTCTTCCATGCGGATAAAAATTCGCGCATTGGTAACCAGCGGACTTCCGACCACTGCGAAGATCCGGTCGACTTCCGGAATTTGTTTTGCTAGATCTTCCATCTGGCGGACATAGCGGTCTGTGTATTCAAGGGACGCCCCTTCCGGTGCGTTAGCAATGGCAACAATTGTACCGCGATCTTCCGTCGGGGCCAGTTCCGCCGGGATTTGCGTGAACAAAAACCCACCGGCGGCGGCCACGCCCAACGCAATCAGAAGGACAACAGGGCGCATCTTCAAAACAAACAACAGGGATTTTTCATACGCCCCCGCGATGGCGTTCAAAATGGCTTCGCTGAAGCGGGTAAAGAAATTGGCCTTGGTCTGATGGCGCAACAGGCGCGAACACATCATCGGCGTTAAAGACAACGCCACAAAGCCAGACACCAGAACCGCACCCGCCAAAGTCAGGGCAAATTCCGTGAACAGACGCCCGGTGCGACCCTCCATAAAGCTAATCGGCGCATATACCGCCGCCAGCGTGACGGTCATGGCAACGATGGCAAAGCTGATTTCTTTTGACCCCTTCAGGGCCGCATCCATTGGCTTCATGCCCTCTTCGATATGGCGGTAAATATTTTCCAGCATGACAATGGCGTCATCCACCACCAGACCAATCGCCAGAACCATCGCCAGCAAGGTCAGCGTATTGATACTGAACCCAAAGGCAAACATCATCGCACATGCCCCGATCAGGGAAATCGGAATGGTGATGAGAGGGATGATGGAGGCACGCAGCGTCCGCAGGAAGAAGAACACGACAAGAGCCACCAGAATCGTGGCTTCTAAAATCGTGTGATAGACGGAATCAATTGAACGGGCGATGAAGACAGAAGAATCATAGGCAATATTGATGCTCATGCCTTCGGGCAGGGCGGATTCGATTTCCGGGAAAACGTCCTGCAAGGCGCGGGATACATCCAGCGGGTTGGCGGTTGATTGTTTGACCACGCCAAGGGCCACGGCGTTTTTACCGTTAAAACGGGTCATACGGCGTTCATCCTCCGCCCCCAGCTCAACACGCGCCACGTTTTTAAGGCGCACAGGGGCGCCGCCCTGCTGGCGCAGAATCATTTCTTCAAACTGGGCGACCGTGCGAAGGTCGGTTTCGCTCAAAACAGAGAATTCACGCTCAACGCTTTCGATGCGGCCTGCGGGAATTTCAACGTTCTGGTTGCGCAGGGCATCTTCGACATCTTGCGGCGTCATATTATAGGCCGCCAGACGGGCGCGATCGAGCCAGATGCGCATGGAGTAGCGACGCTCGCCATAAATATTGACCTCTGCCACACCCGGCAGTGTTTGCAGGCGGTCCTTTACGTACCGGTCAGCGTAATCGGAAACTTCCAATGTTGAGTGTTTATCACTGGAAAAGGCCAGAAAGATAACAGGTTGGGCATCGGCCTCAACCTTGGCAACGATGGGTTCGTCAATTTCATCAGGCATGCGGCCACGGGTGCGGCCCACGCGGTCGCGGACATCGTTGGCCGCAATATCAACATCGCGGTCGATGTTAAAGGTGATGGTAATCTGGCTGCGTTCTTCGCGACTGCTCGAGGTAATATATTCGATGCCTTCAATGCCGGAGAGAGAATCTTCCAAAGGCTGCGTGACCTGACTTTCAATAATTTCCGCCGAGGCGCCTGGGTAGGACACACTGACCGTGACAATCGGCTCCTCAATTTTTGGATATTCACGGACACTGAGACGATCATAAGAAATAAGGCCAACAAGGATCAGCGTCAGGCTCATTACGATTGCAAGAACCGGACGTTGGATACAAAGGGACGACAAACTCATATGAACTCTCCGGCTATTTTATTCGGTCTTTGCTTATTTGATCTCTGCTGGCGGCGCGACGGGCGATATTTCTGCCCCCGTTCCCGTGGTTGGAATGGCGTTGACCGCCATATCAGGGCGCAGCTTCATCTGCCCGGCGGTGACAATGACATCATCCGCCGTTAGGCCTTCCAGAACTTCAACCTGTCCTGTACGGCGCATGCCGGTCGTGACTTTGGTCATCACGGCCTTGCCATCGACAATTTTATAAACATAACGGTCGGTGCCTTGCGGAATCAAAGCCTGTTCTGGAATCAACAGGGCCGTTTCATTGCGGCTGACCAGCAAATTCACCCGGGCGAAAAGGCCGGGACGTAAAATGCGCCCTTCATTGGGAAGACGGGCGCGCAGAACAACCGTGCGGCCATTGCTGTCAACGCGTGGGTCGATGGCGTACACTTCACCGATGAATACTTGAGCCGCGAAGGCATCGATTTTGACCTCAATTTTTTGGCCGGTCTTCAAAACATCCAGATAAACTTCCGGCATGCGGAAATCGACCTTCAACGGATCAAGGTCTTCGAGATTGACCAGCTCCTGCCCCGGATTGACGTAGTCGCCAACACTGACATTGCGCAAACCAATCGTCGCATCAAACGGCGCACGCAAAGTGTTCTTTTCTAATTTCGCTTTGGCCAGCTCAACCCCGGCCTGATCGGTGCGCAATTTGCTGTAGGCCTCATCGCGGGCGCGGGCTGTGCCGGATTTTTCCTTCAGCAATGTATTGGCGCGTTCGTAATTGGTTTTGCTAAGGACCATGCTGGCCTCTACCTGAGCCAGTTCGGCGCGCGCGATCGCATCATCAAGACGGATCAGCGGATCACCTGTCTTCACGTCCTGCCCTTCTTCAAATAAAATTTCCGTAATGCGGCCCGTGATTTCCGGGCTGAGGACCACCGATTCATTGGACGCCAAGGTGCCAACGGCTTCGATCTGGTGATCGATACTGCCGATGCTGACTTTTTCAGCCTCGACTGTGGTGACATTGGGAGTCCCGGTGGACGGAGAAATGGCGGTTAATGAGTTCTTTTCGCTACCTTTATAGTAAAAGGCCCCTGCCCCCAAGGCCGTAAGGCACACAAGGCCGCAGGCCAAGCCCCGGACAAGAACAGGGTTCCGGGAAGGCAGGATTTTTGTCTTCTTCATTACTCAACCGCACATTTTTAGAGATTTTCGTCCCCTCTAAAATAGTGCGATTCAGTCAAATATCAAGGCGACTATTTCATCACTGGCATAATAAATTCAGCCCCTGCGCGAATGCCAGTGGGCCAGCGCGAGGTGACTGTTTTCTGGTGCGTGTAAAAATGAACACCTTCCATGCCATGCATGCCGTGTGCACCGAAGACTGAATTTTTCCAGCCCCCAAAGGTGTGATAGGCAACAGGCACCGGAATTGGAACATTGACACCGACCATGCCGACCTTGATCTGGTTGACGAAGCTGCGCGCGGAATCGCCATCGCGTGTGAAAATGGCCGTGCCATTGGCGAATTCATGATTATTGATCAGGGCCACCGCATCATCAAAACTGTTTGAGCGCACAACAGCAAGAACAGGCCCGAAAATTTCTTCACGGTATATTTTCATCTCAGGCGTGACGTTATCAAACAAACACCCCCCCATATAAAACCCGTTTTCATAGCCCTGCTTTGTGGATTTGAACCCACGACCATCAACAACCAGCTTCGCACCCTCTTTTTCGCCGTCATCGACATAGGCCAAAACTTTTTTCAAATGTTCGCGCGTGACCAGCGGGCCCATCTCCGATTCCGCATCATTACCGGGGCCGATTTTTAAGGCCTCAACACGCGGCTTTAATTTCTGCATCAGTTTTTCCGCCGCATCACCAACGGCCACCGCCACAGAAATCGCCATGCAGCGTTCCCCGGCGGAACCATAGGCCGCCCCCATTAACGCATCAACGGCCTGATCCATATCGGCATCGGGCATGATGACCATGTGGTTTTTTGCGCCGCCCAGCGCCTGAACGCGCTTGCCGTTTTTGGCGGCGGTTTCATAAATGTAATGAGCAATTGGCGTGGACCCGACAAAGCTAACCGCCACAACGCGCGGATCATTCAGCAATGTATCGACCGCTTCCTTATCACCGTGAACAACGTTCAATACGCCGTCCGGCAAACCAGCCTTTTTAAACAAAGACGCAATGAGCAAGGATGCAGACGGATCACGCTCCGACGGCTTCCAGACAAATGTGTTGCCACAGGCAATCGCCACCGGGAACATCCACATGCCAACCATCATTGGAAAATTGAACGGGGTAATGCCAGCACACACGCCCAACGACTGGCGAATGGAATAGGTATCAATATTGGTGCCGACGTTTTCGGAATATTCGCCCTTCAGCAAATGCGGAATGCCACAGGCAAATTCGACGACTTCGATACCGCGCTGAACCTCACCCATCGCATCGGATAAAACCTTGCCGTGTTCAGCGGTAATGATCGCGGCCAGTTGATCGGCATGCTCTTCCAATAATTGTTTGAAGGCAAACATGACGCGGGCACGTTTTAATGGCGGGGTTGCGGCCCATGCCGGATACGCCGCCTCCGCCGCGCCAATGGCTGCACGCACATCATCCGCCGCTGCCAAGGTGACTTCCGCAGCAATTTCACCGCTGGCCGGGTTATAGACCGGGGTTTTACGGGTTCCGGCAGCATGGGATTTTCCGTTGATGAAGTGCAAAATGACGGGCAAGGCGGACATGGCTTTATAATCTCCTGATGACTGGCCATTTTTTTAGCAGTAATTGCCCGTCCCGTCACCTGTTGCCCGCGTTTATTTTGCTGTTCCGCAGCACAACAATCAGGCTTAATGACAAGGGGTACGGTTCCCCCTATATTATGCAACGATAGTGAAACCGGGGCTGTCCCCGCATTTTTAATTAAAGACAAAAAGCATCATGAAAAAAAATCGCACGAGCAATCATTCCCATATCACCTTGACCTCGCACCCGCCCCGCGATGGCAAGATTCCAAAAATCAGCTGGGGCGCAGAAACATTGCTGGAACGCGGTCCGCTGATCGCCAGCATGGCTGACCACGCGCAATCAAACGTCATCGGCGCCTATGCCGGTGCGTATTCGATTTACCGTGCTGTCGCCGTTGCAACCGGCGCGCTTGATCCGCTGCATGTTCCTGATTTGCACAACACAGCCCCGCCGGAAAAAATCGGCCCCCATCCACAATGGTTTGAATCAGATAGAATCGTCAGCCTTGACCCATGGGGTCACATGGTTGGTGAAGCGTTTGAAGAATACCGTCAAAAAGGTTTGGATGTTCGCCCGACCATTGCCGTGACCAAGGCGCATATCAACCTGCCTGAAATTCACGATGCAATTCGCGCGGGCCGCCTGAAACCCGATGGCAAAATCCTGAAAGAAAACGGCGACATCCGCGTCACCAAGGCCGCAATTGATCCGGTCTGGCATTTGCCGGGCATGGCAAAGCGTCTGGACGTTGATGAAAACGATCTACGCCGTTCCCTGTTTGAAAATTCCGGCGGCATGTTCCCGGAATTGGTCACACGCCCTGACTTAAAAGTATTCCTGCCGCCAATTGGTGGGCATACGCTGTATTTCATGGGCGATGTCAGCACACTCCATGACCGCAACGTCCCACTGGCCTGCCGCGTTCATGATGAATGCAACGGGTCGGATGTTTTCGGATCTGATATCTGCACCTGCCGCCCTTATTTGTGCCACGGCATTGAAATCTGCGTTGAAACAGCGCAGCAAGGCGGTTGTGGTCTGGTTGTTTATAACCGTAAAGAAGGCCGTGCACTGGGTGAGGTGACCAAATTCCTCGTCTATAACGCCCGCAAGCGTCAGGACGGTGGAGACTCTGCTGCGAAATACTTTGAACGCACTGAATGTGTGGCCGGTGTGCAGGATATGCGCTTCCAGGAATTGATGCCGGATATTTTCCACTGGCTTGGCATTACCAAAATCGACCGTTTTGCGTCGATGAGCAATATGAAGTTTGATGCGCTGGCAAAGCACGGCATCGACATCATTGAACGCGTCGCCATCCCGCCGGAACTGATCCCGGAAGACGCCTCCGTTGAAATGGAAGCCAAAAAAGCCGCCGGTTATTACACCCCCGCCGACCAGACCATCTCGAACGAGCTGGATAAGGTACAGGGTCGCAAACTGGACGAATAATTTTTAAAAATTAAAGGACACTTAAAGAATGCAAAACAATGTTCATGTCGTAGACCACCCGCTGATCCGTCACAAGCTGGCGATTCTGCGCGATAAGAAAACATCCACCAATGAATTCCGCGATTTGTTGCGCGAAGTTTCATTGCTGATGGGGTATGAATTGCTGCGCGATCTTCCAACCGAAGACGTCACCATCGAAACACCGCTGGAAACCATGACGGCACAGATGCTATCGGGCAAAAAACTATGCCTGGTATCTATTTTGCGTGCTGGTAATGGCTTTTTGGACGGGTTGCTGGAATTGGTGCCTTCCGCACGCGTGGGCCATATCGGCCTTTACCGTGATCCGGAAACATTAATCGCCGTGGAATACTACCTCAAATTCCCGGAAGACATTTCAACCCGCAAAATCGTCATCGTTGATCCGATGCTGGCCACCGGCCATTCTGCGATTGCGGCGATTGACCGGGTGAAGGACCAAGACGGGGCCGACATTAAATTCATGTGCCTGATTGCCGCCCCGGAAGGGATTGCAGCCCTGCAAGAAGCCCACCCGGATGTGACCATCTATACGGCGGCGATTGACCGTGAACTAAACGACCACGGCTATATTCTGCCCGGTATTGGTGATGCCGGGGACCGAATTTTCGGGACCAAATAACCTTCGCCTTGGCAGGTGATGGGCATGATTTACTGCGCCATCACCTGCCAATTTGCCCCGTCGCACCAGCCCAATGCTTTATCAGCCGGGAAATAATCGATGGCGCGCGGCGTGTTGCATACCCCCAAAGACGGACACGGACCCGGATTTCCTGCGATACACTCAATGACCTTCCAGTCATGTCCATCACAAAATTTATACCGCCCCAAGGCAACATCAAAATCCATCGTTGACGCCCTTGCGCAAGACAGGGTCATGATCGCCTGAATCTCAAAGAGAGATAAGGCCCGGTTATAAAGCCTTACATCGTCCAACGCGCCTTTAAAAAATTCGTGTCCCCAGTTACTTCTTCCTGTCCCCATTATCAAATCGCCAGTGTTTGCATTTGGCGGCGTATTCCACGCCGCAGAGAAAACTAAAACGCCATTCGCATAGTAGCTGATGTTATTGCCGTTCCATGTCACGGCAACATGAACCCATTCATCCACCGGATAGTCCCAGCCGGAAAAATTAAGATTAAAATTATGCCCGACATTCAGGCGAATTTTCCCGTCAACAATCGCTCCGCCTGCGTGCGTCCTGCCGATCAGCCAACGCGAGCCCCATCCACCAATATTTCCCTTACTGATATTAGCGCCATGAACACTAACAATTGCCGTGCTATCGAAATACATCCACGCGACAAAGGTATAACCCAATTCCAGATTCTGTGATGCGTGATGCGGGACAGTAATGTAGTCATCAACGCCATCGAACATTAACGCATTGTCGTGATACCCTAATGACCACGCGGCAGGAACATCCATATCGATCAGCGTGCCATCATTACCATGACCCGATACATCAGAAACCACAATTCCAGAGGTTTCATCCATCGCCCAATGCGCGATCAACCCATCGGTTAAATCGCCATCAATCGTTGCGCCGATCCGGTAGGGAACCCATGCAATGTCGTTACATAATTTATAAATCTGTTCTCCTGCAAACCATTCCCGCGCCCCTTCTGGGGCATTCGGAAGCGTACAGGTCGCCTGCGCTGACGACGAACAAGACGCGAATATAAGCACGAAGCAGCATGCCGCCCCAAAAAAGCGGCGGAAAAAAAACATAAAAATAGCATTGGAATGTTCGCTCATTATGAAACGACCCCCGTAAACATGTTTAAAAACAGTTCAAAAGGCCGTTTCAGTTACGTTTTACCAGCAGACAAGAAACGAGCGGAAATCGTTCTGCTGTAATCACACGTAACGTAAAACCAACATACTATGATTAAGGGTGTGCCGTCAAACACACCTTTATCACGCAAAAATAAAGCCCGCGCATTTCACGCGGGCTTTATAAGATTTGTTTAATATTAAAATTCTATGGCAGGTCAAAGACCAGAATTTCAGAATCTGTCACTGAGCGCAGGCTAAAAGCGGTTTCAGCTTTTATGGCCAAGCCATCACCTTCGCGTGTCATTTCGCCGTTGATCTCAATCAAACCTTTTGCAATTTGAACCCAGTAACGACGATCAGAACTAATATCAAGTGTCAGTCCCTGTTCGGCATCAAAACGGCCCGCCAGAATACGGGCGTCTTGATTGATACGCAGTGAATTATCCGCGCCGTCCGGTGAAATCACCACACGGAATTTATTTTTCAATTCTGCCTCTGGAAAATGTTCTTGCTGGTAGGACGGTTTTACGTTGCGCTCCTTGGGCATAATCCAGATTTGCAGCAAGTGTACTTCCTCTGTCTGGGACGCGTTGAATTCACTGTGCTGCACACCTGTGCCTGCACTCATCAACTGAATGTCGCCGGGGTGGATGGTGGAGCCATTGCCCATGCTGTCCTTATGGGCCAGCGAACCGCTCAGCACATAGGTGATGATTTCCATGTTGTCGTGGCCATGAGTTTGGAAGCCCGCACCGGGAATAACCCAGTCTTCGTTAATGACGCGCAGCGGGCCAAAGCCCATTTGGGTCGGGTCATAATAATGGCCGAAGGAGAAGCTGTGTTTGCTTTTCAGCCAGCCAGCATCAGTGGGGCCACGGTGATCTCTATCTCTTAATGTCAGCATGATCTGTTTTCCTTTTCGTTATTTTTGTATTTTCGATCTGTTTCAAGCTTACATTGTGCCGAATTAACTGATAATACTGATATTCAGAACATAACTATTCGAAAAATTAGAATAATGGACAAATTCGCAAATATGCAGGCCTTTGCCATGGTCGGCCAGACGGGCAGCTTTGCCGAGGCCGCCAGACGGCTCAATATTGCCAATTCCGTGGTCAGCAAACGGATCAAGGATCTGGAAGATTATCTGGGTACGCAGTTATTGATCCGCACCACCCGCCGGGTGAAGCTGACCGATACGGGCTATGGCTATTTAGAACAAGTCCGCAAAACCATGGACGATCTGGAAGATGTTGAATCGCGCATCCGCGACAAGATGGAAAAACCGGTTGGCACGATCAAGCTGGAAGCACCCTTAAGTTTCGGCATGCAATATCTGGCCCCCGCCGTTTCATCGTATTTAGAAAAATATCCAGAAACATCAGTGCAAGTTTACCTGTCGGACCGCCGCACCAATTTTGTTGAAGATGGTTGCGATATCAGCATCAGCACAGGCCCCTTCACCGATACCAGCTTGATGACACGAAAAATTGCCGCATGCCGCCGCGTTGTGTGCGGATCACCGGACTATCTGAAAACACACGGCATCCCGATGGTGCCTGCTGATTTGCAAACACATGAATGCCTCAGCTATCTCAATCTGGCTGATGGCAAAGCATGGCCGTTCCTCCATGATGGAAAAAAGATATGGCAGAACGTGTCGGGAAGATTCTTGGCCGATAACGGCGATTTATTACATCAAGCAGCACTGGGTGGTGCGGGGCTGACGCTGCTGCCAACATTCATTGTTGGGCAGTCATTGGAATCGGGGCTGTTAAAAACCGTCCTTACCGATTACGAAGAACAGGATTTCAATCTCTACGCTGTCTATCCCTATGCAAGGCATCTATCGCCAAAAATTAGAACCCTGATCGATCATCTGGCGTTATGCTTGTTCGGCGCGCCGGGACTTTAAGTTTCAATCAGGGAGTTAGCTTTGGGCCGTTGGGCGCAAAAATCTTTGGCAAATCCTGCGCGTGAATAATCTGAACACCGGCAGCCTGTAATTTTGCGGTCATAGAGGCTTCTGTATCTGGGGCGATGGCGCGTGTCGCATCCTTCACTACATAGACTTTAAAACCTTCCAAGGATGCATCATAGGCATTCCAACCAACGCAGTAATCAAAGGCCAGACCAGAAAACACAACAGACTTAATATTTTTGGCGTAAAGCTTCTCAGCAAAGCCCTGACCATCATCAAAACGGGGTTCGGTGTGGCGGTCATTTTCAAAGAAGGCCGAATAGGAATCGATGCGCTTATCTGTGCCCTTTTTCAAAATCAGGTCTTTATTCTCAACAACAACCAGATCAGGATGGAAATCGGCACCCGG
This sequence comes from Micavibrio sp. UBA6139, assembly GCA_002423285.1. Classification (GTDB taxonomy): domain Bacteria; phylum Pseudomonadota; class Alphaproteobacteria; order Micavibrionales; family Micavibrionaceae; genus Micavibrio. Next base: position 38,483 of record DIVF01000031.1, read on the forward strand.
TGAATTTTGCACACAATGGTCCGGCCACAGGCGTTGTTCGCCATATGGCGCGCGAATCACCTCATACTCGGCGCGGCCCGGATGGGCGGAGGCAAAAGAATGGTGCCCGACCGGATGCCAGTCTTGGGTGATATATAGTCATTCCAAATAACAAT
>DIVF01000030.1 GCA_002423285.1 Micavibrio sp. UBA6139
GACTTTTGCAACAGGTCTATTGACGATATCATTCACCTGCCGTGCCATCTCACCCAGCGGCAAGGACACCAGACGCGCTTTGTTTTCCTGCCAAGGACGGTGTGCCTGTGTGCCGGCATCCATGCGGGCCAGAACACCATTCCATTGGTAGAAAGGTTTAATGTTTGTGGAATAAAGCTCTGCCCCGTTGAACGGCACCTGACGGGCGACATCCTGCGCATAACCACAGATGCATACAGAAAGGCCCAAAGCAAAAATAAGAGCTTGTTTTATGACAGCTCGGAACATCGCTATTCAGCTAGCCAAGCGCTGATCTGTTGTCGCCATTTTATAAAGTTTTCATGCGCAGATTTAATTTCGATAGCATCGAGTGCCTCTAATTTTTCTTGAAATTTTTCGACAGACGTCTGCAAGCTAATGATATCGGCACGATAGGTTTTATATTTATCGTCATTTCTCATTTTGCTGAGCATCGCGCCAGCCCGCTCCATAGAGCGCCGTGTCCCAAAAAAATTATTCGCGGACATGTAATTCGATGCGAGGGTAATATAATCACGCGCTTGAATAGCAGCAGGGACTTCATCATCGACTTTGATGGTCTTGTCTATCATCTCAGCAAGATTCGTCTGGGCTTCCTTGTATTTTCCAGCCTCCAGAGCGCTTAGTGCGTCTTCAAGATAAATCTTGGTCTTAGAATCAGGCAAAGGACTGACGATGATGTACACCATCACAGCATCACTCTCTGAACGGGTTATTCTAACCCAGCGCGGGCCAGAGCTGCGGGTAAAATTTTCTAAAGACTCACTTTCAATCGGCACATATTCTTTTTTGGGTTTTAAATCATCTGAATAGACACCGCCGCCAAACTCAACCCGTGCCAATCGGCGCTGCGAAGCCGTTCCTTTTTCAATGATGGAAAGAAGGCTGATCGCCATTTTTAGTTTTTGCTTTGTGATCTCAATTTTTCTGAGGTCAAGCGTAACGCGAGCCTCATTGACCTGCTGAACAAAATCCTGTGACGCTATGCGCGCTTCGTGAGCCGCTTCTTGCTGCAATGAACCGGCATGGGCGATAGGACTGCCCAGCAAGTTGAGACTCAGCAAGATTGCGATGAAATTGAGGTGATAAGCTTTCATGTCCGTTCAGCCTTTTTTGATTTGCGCACCTACGACAACGGCTGAAGGCTTTATTAGTTCAAAAAATAATATGTATGCACCCAAGGCACTTCCAATAATATTGGCAATGCCTTGTTTTTTTAAGCGTGAATATCAGACGGGTTTAGCTGGCCTTGGTATAGGGCACGAAGGTTTTATCTGTTTTCTGCCGATGCAGTTCCAGCACAAACTGCGCGGCCTGTTTCGATGGTAAATCCTTCGTCTTGCCATGAAGGAGTTTCCGTACTGTGGCGAACTCCGCCCGTTGCTCTTCAACATCATAGGAGTCTTTCAACAGGCCCTTGATGGTTGCGGCAATCACATCGGGTTTGCAATTATCCTGAATATATTCAGGAACAACACGTTTATTCAGCAAAATATTGGCCAAATGGGCATAGCGCACCTTAATCGCACGTGTCACAATCGCCCATGTCAGGGGGCTCATCTTATACGCAATGACGTGCGGCACGTTAGCGACAGACAGTTCCAAGGCCACCGTACCGGATACAGCCACGGCAGCATCCATTGCCGCGAAAATTTCTGGTTTTCGGTCCGGGTTATGAATGATGTGCAGATTTTGAACACCATTCAGGATGCCGCGCACTTTTTCTTCTAAATACGGCAAAGTTGGAACGATGAAATGCAAATTAGGTTTATCCTTTTGCAGCTTATCGGCAATGGCACGTAATATTTCAGCGTGGCGTGTTACCTCGCCCATGCGGCTGCCAAACATCAGGCCGACCGTTTGTGCGTCCGGCGGAACACCCATTTCGGCGCGCATGGCATCGCCCGATGCATCGACAAAACCCTGCTCCATCACCGGATGGCCAACATAACCAGACGGCAGGTTATGTTTCAGGAAATAAGGCGGTTCAAAGGGGAATAAGCACAAAATACCATCATAAAGCGCAGCCACCTTCTGCGCCCGGCCCGGACGCCAGGCCCAGACAGTCGGGGCGACATAATGAACCATCAACGGGCGCGGTTTGCCATCGGCATGCAGGGCCTTTGCCACGCGAAAGGAAAAATCAGGGGCATCGATGCTGATAAAAACATCGGGTTGTAACTGGCGAATATTCGCAGCGGTTTCCTTGATGCGTTTTAGGATCGCTTGAATTTTTGGAACGACTTCGGTTATCCCCATCAGGGATAATTCATTCATCGGGAACAGGCTGCGCAAACCTTCGCGATCCATCAACGGGCCGCCAATACCGTAAAAGGTCATGGCCGGGTTTTCCGCCGTCATGGATTTCATCAAAAGTGCGCCGAGGACATCGCCAGAGGCTTCACCAGCGACCATATAAACTTTCATCTGTGTCTTTGCCTTTTATTTTGTGACGTCAACGCCAATGACGAAAATTTTAAACTGATTGGCCAATTCTGCAACCCTGTCAGATTCCGTCACCAATGTTCGCCCGGCCTCGATCACGATACCGGCATAGCCATGCTCGCCCGCCAGCTTGATCGTGTTGGGGCCAATGGTTGGCAGGTCCAGATCATGTGCCTGCCCCGGTTTTGTCGTTTTAACGAGGATGGGGCCGCGTCCGGCACGTTTGATGCCACCACAGCGGGTCATCAGCGCATCCGTCCCCTCAACCGCCTCTACGCCCAAGACAAGGCCTTCTTGAACGACCACGGCCTGTCCGATATCCAGATGGCCGATCTCTTGTATTATGTCTATACCGCGCTGAATATCTTCGTAATCAGAATCGCGCGGGGTCAGGGCGCCAATCGGCCCCTCACCGGCCAGCAGATTCCCGGCGAATGCCTGCACCGGGTGCAGTTTGAAACCATCACGTTCCAGTTCCGTCTTCATTGCCTTTAACAGCCCGTCATCGCCAAGGGCGCGTGTCGCCAGCCGGGCAAAGAATTTCAGCGTGCGGAAATCAGGACGCATTTCCTTCAACGATGGGCGACGAATAGACCCGATAAAAACCAAATCACGCACGCCATGCGATTTCAGCGTGTTGATGATGTGCCCCGCCGCGCCAATACGGGTCATCAGATAGCAGCGCCCTTTTAAAAGTGCCGGGTCTGTCTGACCATCAAAAGCAATGATGAAAGGTTCGATGCCCTGTTCTTCACAGGCGCGCAGAAGCTGTGCCGGGAGCGTTCCTCCACCGGCAATCACACCCAGTTTTTGGACCGGGCTTTTTATGCTGCTTTCCGTGATGGCTGGCATAGCGGGAACCGTGATTTTTCGCGGGCGAAGGTAATCAGCTCCATAATCTGGGGCTGGTCGGCGTAGTCTTTGGTGACTTGTTCCATGCGCTGTTCAAAGGTGCCGTCATCAGCGAAGAGCTGGTTATAGGCCTTTTGCAGCATACGGATGTCGTCCTTGGTAAACCCACGGCGCTCTAAGCCAATCAGGTTCAAACCCGCCAGGAAGGCGCGCTCGCCCTTAACCCGGCCATAAGGGATAACGTCGCTTTCAACGCCTGACATGCCGCCGATAACAGCATGTGCGCCAATGCGGATAAACTGATGCACCGCCGCCAAGCCACCAACAAAGGCGAAATCGCCCAAGGTGACGTGACCAGCCAGTGTGGCGTTGTTCGCAAGAATAACATTGTTCCCAATCTGGCAATCATGCGCGATGTGACATGCGGTCATGAACAGCCCATTATCACCCACGCGGGTTTCCATGCCGCCATGTTCCGTGCCCGGGTTCATGGTGACGTGTTCGCGGATGGTGTTGTTTTTGCCGATGATCAGGCGGGAATGTTCGCCGTGGAATTTCAAATCCTGCGGTGCGTGACCGATGGACGCAAACGGGAAAATTTTGGTGCCCGCACCAATCGTCGTATCCCCCTCAACCACCACATGGGAATGAAGAACAACATCATCGCCCAGCGTGACATGTTCACCAACGATGCTATAGGGGCCAATTTTAACATTGGCGCCGATCTTGGCGTTAGGGTGAATGATGGCCGTTGGATGGATGTCGTGTGTCATAAGAAAAATATAGGTTTTCTGCGTGTATTAACCAAATCACGCTTTATTGCGGGGTGTTACAGGATGCCGCTTATTTATCAAGGATCATGGCACTGTAGGTTGCTTCTGCGACCAGAACACCTTCAACACGTGCTTCGCCGGTGAATTTCCAGACGCCGCCGCGGCTGCGTTCTTTTTTCACGTGGATATACATGGTGTCGCCCGGTGTGACGGGTTTTCTGAAACGGGCATTGTCGATGGTCATGAAATAGACCAGCTTGCCTTCGGTTTCCTTGCCCAGTGATTGCACAACCAGAATGGCCGAGGTCTGGGCCATGGCTTCGACAATCAAAACACCCGGCATCACCGGCATGCGTGGAAAATGGCCTTGGAAATGAGGTTCATTAAAGCTGACGTTTTTTAAGCCGACAGCGCTTTCATGCGGAACAAAATCAACGATCCGGTCAACCAGCAAAATCGGATAACGATGCGGGATCATATCCATGATCCGGGTGATATCGATGACGGGTGCTTTTGTATCGGTCATTTTTTATCCTTACTTTTCGTCATTTTGTTCAAGATAGCTGCTTGACGCATAAATTGTTTAATTGCAATAGCCGGGAAGCCCATGACTTCTGCCCCGGCGGGAACATCACGCATGACGCCAGATTGTGCGCCAATACGCGCACCCTTACCAACTTTCAAATGTCCGGCGAACCCGGCTTGCCCACCAACGACGACATAATCATCAAAAATGGTACTGCCCGCAATGCCGACCTGCGCCACGATAACGCAGCCACGGCCGAGTTTAACATTATGGCCCAGTTGAACAAGGTTATCGATCCAGCAGCCATCGCCAATGACCGTATCACCCGATGCCCCGCGGTCGATGGTGGTATTGGCACCAATTTCAACGTGAACGCCAATCATGACGCGGCCCAGCTGAGGCACCTTCACAAATCCTGACGGGTCGATGGCAAAACCAAAGCCGTCCTGCCCGATGCGCGCGCCTGGATAAATACGGGTCGCCTGACCAATATGGCAGTGTGACAACGTGACGTTCGAGCCAATGCGGCAACGATCACCCAGAACACAGCTTGCACCAATAACTGTATTGGCCTCAATCCATGTACCCTTGCCCAGTTCAACATCTGCGCCGATGACGACGTTTTCTTCGATGATGCAGCCCTCACCAATTTTGGCCGTGGGGTCAATAGTGGCTGATTTGGCAATGCGGGACTGTGGCCAGATATCAGGGTAGAAAGCCTGCGCCGCCAGCGCATTGGCCTTATAGGGGGTTTTTGTGACCAGCAGGGCCATGCCCTCCGGCGCGTGCTCAACCATTTCCGGTGCAACGAAGCACGCGGCGGCGTTACTGGCGCGGTAGGAATCACGGTAACGGACATTGTCTAAAAAACTCAATTGCCCCGGACCGGCAAGGTCAAGCGGGGCAATGTCGTTCAGGATCAGATCAACAGACCCCCGCTCAATTGTCGCACCGGTGATGCTGGCAATGTGGCCAAGCGTATAAGGTCCGGTGCGATGAAAGAAACGGGTGTCTGCCATTGATCTTATTTTCGATTATTTTTTCTTTGGTGCTTCAGCAGGGGCTGAGTCCAGTTTCAACTTCACATCGGACAATTTCTTATCCAGCTCCGCCAGAACTTTGCCAGTAATATCCATGTCTTTTTCAACCAGAATCACGTCCTGACGGCTGATGACGATGGTGTATTTTTCTTTATCTGCAATATCGGCAACGATTTTCACGATTTCCTTACGCAGTTCCAGAACAGCATCAGCAGCGCCTTTTTCAAGGGACTGACGGCGTTTTTGAACCAGGTTATTGGCGTTGGCCATTTTGGTTTCAAATTCTTTACGCTTGGCTTGGAATTCTTTGGAATTCTGATCGGCTTTTTCGTCGCTCAGTTTTTTCTGCAAATCGCCCAGTTCTTTTTCCAGTGAGGAAAATTCAGCCTGGAAGGACTCACGTTGTTTTTGAATCTGTGACTGGATGCTTTTCCCAGCCTTTGAATCAGCAACAAGACCTTGAACATCGACAACAGCAATTTTGCTGACGGGTGCGGCGGGCGCATCTTTTGCCTTGTTATCCGCAGCGTGGCCGATACCGGGGGCAGCAAAAGCGGTTAACATCGCGGCCATCATAATAATCTTACGCATGAAGCTCTCTCTCCTTTAAAACTTAATCAGGGGTCCAAAACGGACCCCTGATATTAAAATCACCAGATTATGTCAGAAACGTGTTCCGAAACTGAAACGGAAGTTTTCTTTATCGTCATATTTTTCTTTAGCAAAAGGCGCAGCCAAGTCAACACGGACAGGCCCCATTGGGGAGCGCCAAGACAGACCGAAACCAGCTGAGGCCCGAATGCTGCTCTCATCAACAATCGCAGGGTTCGAGGCTTCATCCAGGCTCCACAACGAACCAAAGTCAGTGAAGGCATGGCCTTTTACGCCCAGATCTTCAGGCAGGCCAATTGGGAACGCCAATTCAACCGACCCACGATAGAACAGGTTCCCACCCAGGGAGTCATCTGTGCTGATATCGCGTGGACCAACACCCGCACTTGCAAAGCCGCGCAGATTTGCGCCACCCAGGAAGAAGCGTTCATTAATCTCAACGTCGCCATCGCCCGTGGAACCGATTGCACCAACCTCACCCAGAATGTTCAGGATGACTTTGTCTTCGTACAAAGGCTCGAAATAAGACGCACCCAGTTTACCGGACACATATTCCGCATCGCCGCCAAGGCCGGCAAATTCCGTGGTCAACCACGCATTCATGCCGTCTGTCGGGAACAGTTTACTATCACGGGTGTCATAGGCCAATGTCTGGCTGATGGCGGAAGTTAAACGCTCGCCAGCCTGATCTCTAATGTAGCGCGAAGCATCAACATCAACGTCTGTGATTTCGTTTTGTTCCAGACGGTAACGCAGCGATTGGCGCCAGTTTTCAGACAAAGGATAGCCCAGTTGGAAAGACCCACCGGTTCTCTTTTGATCGTAGGAGCTTTCATCCTGCAGATCGCGGGTTGAGTGGAAAACGCTGACGCCAGCCGACAGATCGCGGTCGAGGAAGTATGGTTCAGTGAAGGAAACGTCGAATTCTGTACGCTCACCCGCAATGGTGGTCGCGAACAACAGATCCTGCCCCTTACCAAGGAAGTTACGTTCCCGGATACGGAAGTCAGCCAACGGACCATCGGCGGTCGAGAAACCAGCACCAACGGACAATTCACCAGTGGATTTTTCAGCGACTTCGATGTCGATGACGCTTTTATCCGGTGCGCTGCCTTGTTGGGTGTTAACCTTCACCACTTCAAAGTAGTTCAGGTCTTTGATGGATTTTTCAGACTTGGCCACCTTTTCACGGTTAAAGGGGTCGCCCTCAACCAGTTCCATTTCACGGCGGATGACTTTATCCATCGTGCGGACGTTGCCATTAATGTCGATACGTTCAACAAACACTTTTGGTGTTTCGGTAATATTGAAAGCCAGATCGATTGTTTGTTTTTCACGGTTACGCTGAACATCCGGGCGAACAGATACGAAATCGAAGTTCTGTTTACCCAATGCATCGGTGAAATTATCAACGGTCAACTGGACCTTATCGGCATCGTACCAGTCGCCCGGTTCAATCGCCAGTTCCGGCACGAGGGAGTTTTCATCAAACTCACGCAGATCAGCTGTGATTTTCACGTTGCCAACGCGGTAACGAACGCCTTCTTCAATGGTGAAGGTGACGTAGAAGTAATCTTTGTCCTTGGACAGTTCCGCCACAGCTGAAATCACGCGGAAATCCGCATAGCCTTCGGACAGATAGAACCGGCGCAGCAATTCCTGATCATAGGACAGGCGGTCCGGATCATAACGGTCATCGCTGGACAGGAATTTGTACCAGCGTGTTTCTGCGGTGCTGATTTCAGTGCGCAGGGAATCATCGCTGAAGCGTTTATTGCCAACGAATTTAATGCCCTTAACGTAGGTCACCGGGCCTTCTTCGATTTCAAAGACCAAGTTCACGCGGTTTTGATCCAGCTTGATGATCTTTGGTTCGATGGTCACGGCAAAGCGGCCATTGCGACGATAAATCTGGTACAGGCGGTTTGTATCGCCCTGAACTTTTGTCCGGGTGAAAACCTGACGCGGGCGCAGCTGAATTTCAGCCAGCAGCGCATCGTTTTCCAGCTTGTCGTTGCCTTCAAAGGCAATCTGGTTGATGACAGGGTTTTCTGTGACGGTCACTTCCAATGTGCTGCCCTTCTGGCGCAGAACAACGTCCGCGAACAGACCGGTGCCGAACAGGCTTTTCAGCGCGCTGTCCAAAACATCCTGCGTCATTTTATCGCCGGGTTTTACGTCCAGATAGGTCAGAACGGTTGATGGCTCGATACGTTCGGTGCCGACAACTTGAATGTCCTTGATGACAGTGCCTGAGGGCTGAACATAAGACAGCCCCTCATTACCCTGTGCCAGAGCAGCGCGAGAGAAAGAATTTACGCCGACACCCGCAAGCGGAACAGACAGCATGACAACAAGGCAGAGCCTTTTGATCTGGAGCATAGTTTGCCAATCTTTATGTGGGGGCAGCAAATCTGAATTAGTAGATTAACTGCATGATATCATTGAGATTAGCAAATACCATGATTCCGACAAGTATGGCTAGCCCCAATCTGAAGGCATATTCTTGAATCTGGTCAGAAAGTGGCTTTCCACGCACCGCTTCAGCCGCATAAAACACCAGATGTCCGCCGTCCAGCATTGGAATTGGGAACAAATTGATCAATCCAAGATTTATGGAAAGTAGCGCGGTAAAGGTAATCAGCGCAATAACACCCGACTGCGCCATATCCCCGGCGATGGCACCGATGCGGATAATCCCGCCCAGCTCCGTGGCACTGCGCGTGCCCGTGAACATCTGGCCAATCGATTCCAGTGTGCTGATCGTGATGTTATAGGTTTCACGCGTGGCAGCCCCAATCGAATTCAACGGACCGTGCTTGATAATCTGTTCGATATCGCCATTGGCAACGATCAACGAGTTATAGCCAAGGCTGTCCTTGTCCTTCATATCCAGGTTTTTATCGGCCACCGGATTGATCAGGATTTTTTCAAGGTTTGGGCCACGGTCCAAGGTGATCTCAAAGGTTTTCCCCATACGCGCCAACAGCAACGAACGGGCCTTATCGGCGTCCTTGTCCACATCAATGCCATCAACAGCCTTGATGTATTTAATATCAATGCCGTTGCCGGGGCTGATAATGCCCAGCAAACCACGGGATTGTTTGAAGCCGTGATGATCTTCGGATTGCTGGCGTTCCGGTGTGGCCATGAATTCAATGACCTTGCCATCGCGTTCAACAACGAATTGGGTTGGCGTATCCAGCTTCACCATCACTTCACGGCGAACATCTTCGAAACGGCGAATATTGCGATCACCAATTTTCAAGATGGTGTCATGTGGCTTAAAGCCTGCTTTATCAGCGGCGGAGCCTTCAATAATGGCAGAGGCTTGTGGCGGTGTGACAGCCTGACCGTGGAACATATATAAGCCAGCCAACACCAGAATAGCGAACAGGTAATTGATCCCCGGCCCTGCAAAAACAATGGCCATACGCTTCCAGACGGATTTGGCAAAGAACGCGGTAGAGCGTTCAGATTCCGTCATGGCGCGGGCAGCACCACCGTCTTGGACGGTTTCTGTTTTCCCAGCACTGGCCGGATCAACATCACCAAACATCTTCACATACCCGCCCAGCGGGATCACAGAGAACTTCCAACGCGTGCCGTGTTTGTCGGTGAAACCGCCGATTTCCTTACCAAAACCGATGGAGAATGTTTCGACCCGAACGCCACACCATTTCGCAACGATGTAATGGCCAAATTCATGGATGAAAACCAGAACGCTGAGCACAAGCAGGAATGACCCGCCATAAATCCACATATTGCTGGCGATCAACTGAAAAAGGTCTTGGATTCCTGGCATTACACTCTCACTTTTGAAGTCACGTGTTGGTACGAATTAGATTGAATATAGTCCGCCGTGGAGCGGCGAACAGACTGATCAAGGGACAGAATATCGGCCAGCCCCGAAAGGTCAACCTTTTGTATCCGGTCCAGTATAACACTGACGGTGCGGACGATGTCCAAAAACCCGATTTTGCCGTCTAAAAAGGCCTGAACGGCGATTTCATTGGCGGCGTTAAAGGTCAGGCAAGCCGCCTGCCCCGCCCCTAAACACTGATACGCCAACCCGACGGATGGGAAGCGTTCACCGTCAAGCGGTTCAAAATCAAGGCGTTTCAGGGCGGTCAGGTCTAACCGCAATCCCGATGTAGCTATTCTGTTGGGCCAGCCCAGCGCATTGGCAATCGGGGTACGCATATCCGGTGCGCCGAGTTGGGCCAGAAACGACCCATCGGCATATTCAACCATTGAATGAATGACAGATTGCGGGTGGACCAGAACGTCAATTTGTTCGGGGGGCAGGTCAAACAGATAGCGGGCCTCAATCACCTCAAGTGCCTTATTCATCATACTGGCGCTATCAACAGAGATTTTGGCACCCATGGACCAGTTGGGGTGTGTCACCGCCTGTTGCGGGGTAGCGGCTTCCATCTGGGCCAAGGACCATTGACGGAACGGGCCACCGGACGCGGTCAAAACAATGCGCTCAATTCCGGCGCGGTTGTCGTTTTCAAAGACCTGAAAGATCGCGTTGTGTTCGCTGTCCACAGGCAAAAGTGTAGCCCCGGCCGCCCTTGCCGCCGCAATCACAAGCGGCCCTGCCGCGACCAGCGGTTCTTTATTGGCGATGGCAACGCATTTGCCCTGTTTAATCGCCGCCAGAATGGGTTCCAGCCCCGCCATGCCGACAATCGCCGCCATGATCCAGTCAGCAGGACGGCGCGCGCCGTCAATAATGGCCATACGCCCGGAGGCACATTCAATACCCGTACCGGATAAACGGTTTTTCAAATCTTCGTAGAGATTTTCATCACCAATGACTGCCAGTTTGGCGTTCAACGCCACGGCCTGCTCGGCCAGCAAGGCCACGTTGCTTTGCGCGGTCAGGACATTGACGCTGTACTGGTCGCGGTGAAGCTGCAACAAATCAACAGTGCTGCGCCCGATGGAGCCCGTGGACCCCAGAATAGAAACGGTTTTTACAGCCATAGCAGACATGCCAATAGAAATGCCGGGGATGCCAGCAACAAAGAATCAATCCGGTCCAACAACCCGCCATGACCGGGGATCAAATTGCCCGTATCCTTAACCCCAACACGGCGTTTCATGGCAGAGATAAACAGATCACCAATCTGACCCACACCGCCCAGCGCAGCACCGGTCAGGAATTCAACAATCACATGCGCATCAGACATCTTGGTCAGATAGCTATACAGCATCAAAACAAGACCGCTGAAGAACATGCCGCCGACCAGACCCGCCCATGTTTTATTCGGAGAAATTGTCGGGGCCATTTTTGGGCCGCCAATCGCCTTGCCTGAAAAATAAGCACCGATGTCGCATGCCCAGACACAGAACAACAGGCCAAAAATCAAGGCTAGCCCATGATCGAAATAAAGGCGCAAGACGATAAAGGACATATTGGCAATCAGCAGATAGGCGACACCAATCAGAACATCGGACCAGAAGCGCGTGCCCTTTTGCGCCATGCGCACCCATTCATGAATGGAAATAATCGCGGCCACGGCAATGGTGATGGCAAAGGGAATACCGCCCAGATACATCAACCCCAAAAAGACCGGGGCCATGACCAACGCCGACAGGATCCGTTGACGAAGGCTGGAAGCGGCCATTTCTTATCCTTTATTACTATCTGATTTGACACCGCCAAAGCGACGGTCGCGGCTGCGGAATTCCGCGATGGCGGCCTCCAGATCGGCGCGTGAAAAATCAGGCCATAAGGTTGGGGTAAAAATCATTTCGGAATAAGCGCATTGCCACAGCAAGAAATTGCTGACGCGTTGTTCGCCGCTGGTGCGGATCAAAATATCCGGATCAGGAATACCGTCTGTTGACAGGAATCGTGGAAAATATTCCTCAGCCGCAGCAAAATCCGGCGTGATGTCATTATCGCGCAGATGCACGGCCATCTTCGCCGCCGCCGATAAAATATCGTGGCGCCCGCCATAATTCAGGGCAATGACAACGGTGACGGAGGTATTGTTTCTGGTAAGGTTTTCCGCCTGCTCAATCAACTTGACGATGTCGGCTTCCAATTCTTCGCGGTGGCCGATCACTTTCAGGCGGATATTATTGGCATGAAGCTCAGCCGTTTCCGCGCGCAGATACATGCGCAGCAAACGCATGAGTTCTTTGACTTCATCAACCGGGCGGTTCCAGTTTTCGGTCGAAAACCCGAACAAGGTCAGATATTGAACGCCCAGCTCACCGGCATCCTTCACCGCGCGTTTGACGGCTTCGATCCCGCGCTGGTGTCCTGCGGTGCGTGGAAGGCCGCGCGCCTGTGCCCAGCGCCCGTTTCCGTCCATAATGATGGCAATATGTTTTGGTACGCTTGTTGTCATCAAATACTACACGACCATGATGTCTTTTTCTTTTTCAGACAGCAATTTGTCGATCTTGGTGATGTACTCATCCGTGATCTTCTGAACTTCTTTGTTCATGTCTTCTTGCGCGTCTTTCGAAACATCGCCCGTCAGTTTTTTAATGTTGTCCATACCATCGCGGCGAATATTGCGGATGGAAACGCGGGCGGCTTCGGCATATTTTCCAGCGACTTTTTGCAATTCCTTGCGGCGCTCTTCGGTCAGTTGTGGAATTGGCACGCGGATCACAGTGCCTTCACCTTGCGGGTTCAAACCCAGACCGGAATCACGGATCGCCTTCTCAACGGCCTTGGTCAGGCCCGAATCCCAAACGGTGACTGTCAGCATACGCGGTTCAGGAACGCTGACCGAACCACACTGGCTGAGCGGCATATGAGAGCCATAAGCCTCAACCATCACGGTTTCCAGCATATTGGTCGAGGCGCGGCCTGTGCGCAGGCCGATAAATTCCTGACGAAGCTGCTCAGCGGCACCGTCCATGCGGCGTTTCAAATCTGCTTTATCAAGGGTCATTTTGTTTTCTCCAGCTTTCTTAGAATTATTTGTCTGACACAACCGTGCATTTGCCCTGTCCGCGCAGGACCTTGGCAAAATTGCCTTCTTCCTTGACGGAGAAAACAACGATTGGAATTTCATTTTCACGGGCAATCGCAATCGCCGTGGCATCCATCACGTTCAAATCCTTGGTCAGGACATCCATATAGGTCACGTGGTCATAATGCTTGGCAGATGGGTCCTTCACAGGGTCGGCGGTATAAATACCATCAACCTTTGTCCCCTTGAACAAGGCGTCGCACTCCATTTCGGTGGCACGCAAAGCCGCCGGCGTATCGGTTGTAAAGAACGGGTTCCCGGAACCGGCCGCGAAAATAACGACACGCCCCTTTTCCATGTGACGCAGCGCACGGCGGCGGATAAAGGGTTCGCACACAGCCTGCATCGGGATGGCGGATTGCACGCGGGTCGGCATACCAATCGCTTCAAAGGCCGATTGCAGGGCCAGCGCGTTCATGACTGTGCCCAGCATACCGATATAATCACCGGTGGCGCGGTCCATGCCGTTTTCAGCACCCGAAGCACCACGGAAGATGTTCCCGGCCCCGACAACGATGCAAACCTGAACACCCAGATCAAGCGCTTGCTTCACATCGCGGGCAATACGGTCAACGGTTTTGGGGTCAATCCCGAATTCGCGGTCGCCCTGCAAAACTTCGCCGGACATTTTCAGCAAGACCCGCTTGTATTTCACGGCAGGATCAATGGCGCGCGCGGTTTCAGTTTCCAGTGACGGCATGGCGGCTGCTTTCATTGTGATCTCATTGTTTTATATGATGTATTTGACGGCCTTACTTTATAATCAGGCGAGGCAATATAAACAAGTATATTCGCATCATATGAGGGAGCCGCTTGTTTGATAAAGACGCCCCCTCACCCTGACCCTCTCCCCGTGGAGGAGAGGGAATAACGCCTTGTTTAAAATAAAAAAAGCGCCTCCAAAGGAAGCGCTTTTTAATTTCGATTATGACTAAGCGATTAGCCGTTGGATACTTTTGCAACTTCGGCTGCGAAATCGACTTCTTCTTTTTCGATCCCTTCGCCCAGTTGGAAGCGGATATAGCCGGTCAGCTTGACAGACTTGCCATGTTCCTTGGCTGCGTTTTCAATGATTTTGGAAACTTTTGTCTCGCCGTCCATAACGTAGGTTTGTTCCAGCAGAACAACCTCTTCGTAGAACTTGCGAACACGGCCTTCCAGCATTTTCTCAATAATGTCATCGGCTTTGCCAGCTTCTTTTGCTGTCGCGCGGATGACGTTCTTTTCACGTTCCAGAACGGCTGGATCAACGGAAGACGCATCCAGGAAGGCTGGGTTTGTCGCCGCAATGTGCATTGCGATCTGCTTGCCGAGCATTTCCAACTTGTCTGCGTCTGCGTCGGATTCCAATGCAACCAGAACGCCGATTTTACCCATGCCGTCAGCAACGCTGTTATGGATATAAGTCGCAACCATACCTTGAGAAACGCTGAGTTTCGCCAGACGACGAATGCTCATGTTTTCACCGATCGTTGCGATCAGGCTGGTCAGTGTTTCCTGAACTGTTTTGCCATCGCCATAAGGCGCTGCAGCGAGTTCTTCAGCTGTATTCGCAGACGTCAGCGACAGTTCAGCTGCTTTCTTAACAAAACCCTGGAACTGGTCGTTACGGGCTACGAAATCGGTTTCAGCATTGATTTCAACAATCGCTGCTGATGTACCGGATTTAGCAACCGCAACCAGACCTTCAGCCGCTGTACGACCGGATTTCTTGGCTGCTTTTGACAGACCCTTTTGACGCAACCAGTCGATTGAGGCTTGCATGTCGCCCTTGTTTTCGACCAGAGCGTTTTTCGCATCCATCATACCCGCGCCTGTTGTGTCGCGCAGTTCCTTCACCATCGAAGCTGTAATGTCAGCCATAGTTTTTGTCCTTTATATCAAAAAGTTATAGATCAACCCTAAAGTCTGAGATTAAGCAGAAGCTACTTTTTTCTCGGACTCAGATGGTGCTGTTGGCAGTGCTTCCATTGGGTTCTCAGACGCGCCGAGATCCTTACCGGAATGCTTCAGCTCAGCTTGCAGACCATCAAGAACAGCCGCCGCAACCAGGTCGCAGTACAGTTCGATCGCGCGCAGAGCGTCATCGTTACCAGGGATCGGGAATTCCAGGCCATCAGGATCAGAATTGGTATCGCAGATCGCAAATACTGGAATGCCCAGGTTATGTGCTTCTTTAATTGCCAAGTCTTCCTTGTTGGTATCAATCACGAAAATGGCATCCGGCAAGCCGCCCATTTCCTTGATCCCGCCAACAGACTTCTCCAGACGCTCCAGTTCACGGGACAGCATCAGCAGTTCTTTTTTCGAACGCTTGCCGTTGTCATGGGACAGAATTTGTTCAACTTCGCGCAGACGCGTAATCGATTTGGACATTGTTTTCCAGTTGGTCAACATGCCGCCCAACCAGCGGTGGTTAACATAGTACTGGCCGCATTTTTTGGATGCTTCAACGACTTTTTCTTGTGCTTGGCGTTTTGTACCAACGAACAGAACACGGCCGCCATTGGCCGCAATGTTGCGGATTTCTTTCAAAGCGCGGTCCAGCATTGGAACTGTTTGTTGCAGATCGAGGATGTGAACGCCGTTACGAACACCGAAGATATACGGCTTCATTTTTGGGTTCCAACGACGTGTGTGGTGACCAAAGTGAACGCCTGCTTCGAGCAGTTGACGCATGGTGAAATCTGGCATTGCCATTATTTTAGTTCCTTTTCCGGTTGTTGCCTCTGCGGGGGGACATTCCTTTTTCAAGGAACACCGGGAGGGTTTTGCCACCTTGGCAAGCCCAAACCCCGCATGTGAATTTAACGAGTTGCCGGGTTTATACAGGTGATTCCGCAGGTTTTCAAGGGTTTTCTCTAAAAACCAGCGCCCGTTCAGACTGATAAATTGTGCAACACACAATTTATCATAATGCGGGAGCGCCCCCGCTTCAATGATTGAATGCGAAAAGCGGCAAAAAAAGGCAAGATTCAGCGGTTTATGCCTGTGGAGACCTGAATTTCGCCCAGACGGCGTACCGGTTCCGCCGCGTCACGACTGGATTGCATCTGCTGGATGGCGGCCGCGGTTTTATCCAAAGCGTCCTGACGCAGGACATCGATGATCGAAAAGGTCTCGCACGCCTCCAGCATCTTTTCCAGACGGGATTCCTCATCCGGGTGGCTGCTATTGGCGAATTGATCTTCCAGATCGGCAATGAACGCTGCGCTGTCTGCGGGGTTCCGCAGGATGGCGGCAACGTCCATCCCTCGCCCATCCGGGTATTTCAGGGCCGCAAGGCCTGATTCATTCAAAATAACGGCGCAATCACGGCTGGATTGCTTATAAATGGCCGCACAATCACGCAAAACGGCCATTTCCGCCCCCGGTAAGGCCCGAATTTTAGCAATCATGTCTGGCATAACGTGCAAACTGGCCGCGTTAAAGGCATTACACAGGCGATTGCTGCGTTCTTGCCGATTATCCACCCGGTCAAAGATCGACAGCAATACCTCGGCCGATTGTTGCGCGGTCAGGGTGTTGAGTTGAATGGGTGCTGGTTGTTGGTGCAACCGGTCATGCCGCTCAAAAAACCCGGAATTCAGTTTGTTCAGATAGGTCACATTGCCGTTTTCGTTCAACGGCACACCACGTTCGCGCATATATTGCATGCCACGATTGCCATTGGGGCTAAACGCCGTTCCCCAATCGGGCGATTGCGGATCAATCAAAACCAGAACATTCCGTTCCTTATTATAAAAACGGTAATCCTTTATATCGCATTTAACGGCAATGGTTTTTGGGTCGGTCAGGGTATCAACAATCGCCTGACGATATTGTTTAATATCGCCGCCAAATTCATCCTTATGCTTGGCAAAGCTGTGGCCGTAGCGGTGCGCGATGACCGAAGCAATGCGTTCAGCGTTAATCGCCCGTTGCAGGTAATCGGGTTCAGCGCTCATGGCTTGGCCCCCGTCCTTGTTGTGTACGGTTTGGCGGGGTGTCGGGCAGGTTCAGCGCGTATTCTGCAATCCGGTCGATTGCGTCATATAATTCGCCGTGGGTATAGCGTTTATCAAGATCCGGAAACGGATCGAGCGACAGCGCGACTGAGCGCAGGAACAAGGATAACTGGTCCCAGTCATTGCGGACCAATGTTGTGGGCGTAGTGATTTTATCCTTCAGGACCGCAATATTTTCCGGCGTAAAGGCCCGGAATAAAAAGCGGTCCACGCTGTCGGGCGCGTTCAAATAAGCCTGCAACGCATCCCCGGCAATCGCCAGATCGCTGGCCCCGGGCAGATTAGGTTGGTTGGTGTTTGAAGTTTCTTTTGACACGAATACGCACGACCCCTGTTAACATTCCCATATCATGGAGAAAATTCATTAAATTTTGCCTAAGCAACCCAGCGAATTGGCTGTAATCCATGGCTTTCGAGGTATTCATTCGCCGATTTAAAGTGCCCGCAGCCCAAAAAGCCGCGATGCGCAGATAAGGGCGATGGATGTGTAGATGTTAAAACCAAATGTTTGCTGCGGTCAATGAATGCCCCCTTTTTTTGGGCATAGGACCCCCACAGCATAAAGACCACGTGTTCGTGGTGGTCATTCACCGCACGAATAACCGCATCAGTAAAACTTTCCCAGCCCTTATTCTGGTGCGACCCGGCACTGTCACGGCGCACGGTCAGTGTTGCATTCAACAACAAAACCCCCTGCTCCGCCCATGCGGTTAAATCACCGTGGTCGGGGCGTTTGGTGCCGTATTCGGCTTCGAGTTCTTTATAGATGTTCAGCAAGCTGGGCGGCACACGTACACCGCGACGAACGGAAAACGATAAACCATGGGCCTGATCATCACCGTGATATGGGTCTTGGCCGATTATAACCACGCGCACCTTGTCAAAAGATGTTGTGTTCATGGCATTAAAAATATCATCGCCCTTTGGGAAGATGGTCACACCGGATTCTTTTTCCTTGAGCAAAAAGGCTTTTAAATCGTGCATATAGGGCTTATCGAATTCCCCGCCGATTTCATTCATCCAGCTTTGGTCGAGTTTCACAGCTATCATTACAGCTCCTGAATATCGCGCACGCCGGGGGTTTTCATCAGGGCGGATCGCGCCTGCGGTGAAAATGCATGGGAACCGGGCAATTCGATTTTTGCCATTTCATTGTCATTCAGGCCAATTTCAACAACAACCCGCGCCGGGCCATAACCTTCGGCGACAAGGAAGTCCTTTAGTTTTTGAACGGCTTCGGGCGCATCCAATGTCACACGCACTTCCTTGATTTTGCCGGACAGGGCAACATCAAGGGGTTGAATATCCTGTACCATGAAGCGAACCTGATCTTCTTGTGGTTCGGCGGTGGCTTTGAGCAACAATGTTTCACCTTCTTCCAGATAATCCTTGGCCCGCGCCAGAACTTCGGAAAAGACGATCACTTCAAAAATGCCAGATGAATCCGAAAATTGCAGGAACGCAAATTTATTGCCGGATTTCTGTGACACTTTGATCTGTTTTTTCAGCAACACCCCGGCCATATTGACTGATGTGGCGAAGGGGCGCTCAGCCAGCATGACTTCCACTTGCGCAATGCTGTAAATATTGAGGCGTTCCAGCTGTGCGGCCTTGGTATCAAGCGGGTGCGCGGACAGATAGAAACCAACCGCATCAAATTCATGACGCAGCTTTTCCAACTGGTCCCAACCCTGAACCTTTGGCAATTCAGGCATTGGTGTACCCTCACCCGCCGGGCCACCAAACAAACTCGCCTGCCCCGCCGCCCGTTCCGCCGCCAATGATTGCGCATGGCGCATCAACATTTCAGATGCTTCATAAAGCCGCGCGCGATCATCCATGAATGAATCAAACGCCCCGGCGCAGATCAGGTTTTCAAGCTGGCGCTTGTTCATTGCCCCTTGATCCATACGGCTGACGAAATCAGACAGTGATTTAAATTCACCGCTCGATGCCCGTTCCGATAAAATCTTATCCATCGCCTGTGCGCCAACACCCTTCAGGGCGGCCAGGGCATAACGGATGGAATCGCCCTCAACAGCGAATAAAACTTCGGACTTGTTGATATCCGGGGGCAGCAGCGGAATGCCCATCTTGTCCAGATCTTGCTTGAAAATGGCCAGTTTATCAGTGGTGCCAAGATCAAGGGTCATTGATGCTGCAATGAATTCATGCGGATAATTCGCCTTTAACCACCCGGTCCAATAGGCAATGAGCGCATAGGCAGCAGCGTGCGATTTGTTAAAACCGTAGCCCGCGAATTTATCAATCGTGTCAAAAATTTCAGATGCGCGTTGCGGTGAAATGCCGGAATGTTCGCCCGCGCCTTTCACAAATTGTTCGCGCTGGACATCCATTTCGGCCTGAATTTTCTTACCCATCGCACGGCGGAGCAAATCCGCGCCGCCGAGGGAGTAACCCGCCAGAACCTGCGCCGCTTGCATAACCTGTTCCTGATAAACCATGATGCCATAGGTTTCTTCGAGGTAAGGTTGCAGTTTCGGATGCATATAGTCGGGTTCGACTTTGCCTTCCTTGGTTTCAATATAGCGCGGAATATTATCCATTGGACCCGGACGATAAAGCGCAACCAGCGCGATAATATCGCCAAAGCGGTCCGGCTTCATCTTGCGCAGCGTATCGCGCATCCCCGCACTTTCCAGCTGGAACACGCCGACCGTCTTTGCTTCGCTCAGCATTTGATAGGTTTTGGCATCATCAAGGGGCACTTGCAGGATATTGATATCCAGACCCTTGGATTTTTTAATCAGCTGAACGGCTTTATGAATGACCGTCATGGTTTTCAGGCCCAAAAAGTCGAACTTCACCAGCCCTGCGGCCTCAACATATTTCATGTTGAACTGCGTGACGGCCATATCGGATGACGGATCACGGTAAAGCGGCAATAAATTCTGTAATGGACGATCCCCAATGACAACACCCGCCGCGTGGGTTGAGGCGTGACGGTTTAACCCTTCCAACTGCAAACCGATATCGATCAATTTGGCCGTGGTATCATCCTTATCGCGTTCACCGCGCAGATCGGCATCGGCTTCTAACGCTTCTTCCAGTGTCACCGGGGCAGCAGGGTTGTTGGGGATCATCTTACAAATCCGGTCAACCTGACCATAGGGCATCTGCAAGACACGGCCCACATCGCGCAGCACCGCGCGGGCCTTTAACTGACCGAAGGTGATAATCTGGGCAACGTGGTCATTGCCGTAGCGTTGCTGGACATAGCGGATCACTTCATCGCGGCGATCCTGACAGAAATCGACGTCAAAATCGGGCATGGAAACCCGTTCCGGGTTCAAGAACCGTTCGAATAGCAAATTGAATTGCAACGGATCAAGGTCGGTAATCATCAAAACCCACGCAACAACCGAACCCGCCCCCGAACCCCGTCCGGGACCAACCGGAATATCGTGATCCTTCGCCCATTTGATAAAGTCAGAAACGATCAGGAAGTAACCGGGGAAGCCCATATCGATGATGGTCTTCAGTTCAAATTCAAGCCGTTCGCGATAGGGTTTTGCAATGGCTTCGCGGTCGCAGCCTTCCGTGTAAACAAAGTTTTCTAAACGCCATTCAAGGCCCTCAAGCGACTGCGCACGCAGTTCTTCAACCTCATCGCGCCCGGATTCACTTTTGAACGGCGGCAAAATCGGATCGATTGATTTCAACAGGAAATGGCAACGCCGCGCGATGTTAACGGTGTTTTCAATCGCCTCGGGCAAGTCGGAGAAAAGTTCCGCCATTTCTTCTGCGGATTTGAAATAGTGCTCTGGGGTGACGCGGCGGCGGTCAGCTTCCGTAATATAGCGACCCTCTGCAATACACAGCAGCGCATCATGCGCTTCATACATCTTACGGGCCGCGAAATAGCAATCATTGGTCGCCACAAGCGGAATATTGTGTTTATAGGCTAAATCCAGCAGCGCTTCTTCAACGCGGTTTTCATCGGCCCAATCATGGCGTTGCAATTCAATATAAAGGCGGTCGCCGAAGTTTTTCTTCAGGCGTTTCAGCGCGTCTTCGGCTGGCTTATCCTGATTGTGCAGCAAGTATTGAGAGATTGGCCCCTTCAACCCGCCGCTCAGGCAGATCAGACCGCCGGAAAGATCATTCAAATCATCCCATTCAATATGCGGCAGCGCGGGTGGATCAACTTCCAAATGCGCCTTACTGACCAGCGCACAGAGATTGCGGTATCCGGCATCCGATTGCGCCAGCAGGACGATCTGATGCCCCTCGACCCCCAGTTGAATTTGACAGCCGATAATGGGTTGAATGCCGGCCTTGGCGGCTGCGCCCGCAAATTCCAACGCCCCGAACAAATTGCCCGTGTCGGTGACGGCCACGGCTGGCATATTTTCATTCTGGCACAGGCGCAAAAGATCCTTGATCTTAATTGCACCCTCCGCCAGTGAATAGGCGGAGTGTGTGTGCAGATGAACGAATGTTGGGGCGGCTTTGGGCATGCGGCCATCTTAGCCGGATGGGCGCGGGTTTTAAACCCTCAATACGAAACTAATTGCCCGTTTTTCATCTCTAAAACGCGGTCCATCTGGTCCGCTAGATCAAGGTTGTGGGTGGCTATTAACATGCCAATACCACTGGACCGGACCAATTCAATTAACATTTCAAAGACATGGGCGGAAGTGGTTGGGTCAAGGTTCCCGGTCGGTTCATCAGCCAGTAACAGGCGCGGTTTATTGGCAATGGCGCGGGCAATGGCGACGCGTTGCTGCTCACCCCCGGAAAGACGGGCCGGACGGTGATCGAGACGTGCACCAAGACCCAATGCACCGAGAAGTTTCGTGGCGCGTTCCTTGGCTTCCTTCTTTGACTTCCCGGCAACCATCTGTGGCAAGACCACATTTTCAAGGGCGGAGAATTCAGGCAGCAAATTATGAAACTGATAAATGAAGCCGATTGTATCACGGCGCATGGCGGTACGGGCCACCTCATCCAGACCCGTGGCTTCACGGTCATCAATCATGATCTTGCCGGATGTTGGCGTATCGAGCAGGCCAATCATTTGCAGCAAAGTCGACTTCCCCGCGCCGCTGGGGCCAACAAGGGCAACGATTTCCCCGGCCTCAATGCTCATATTCAAGCCACGGAAAATATTGAGGTCCTGCCCCGCCTGATGGAAGGTTTTTTCGAGGTTTTCAACGCGCAAAAGATGGTTACTCATAGCGCAAAGCCTCCACCGGATCGAGACGCGCCGCACGCCATGCCGGGTACAATGTTGCCCCCACCGACAGAACAACAGCAATCGCAACAATCGCCACGACTTCATGCCAATTCACAACGGCAGGCAGTTTCGACAGGAAATAGATTTCTTCAGAGAACAATTCCGTATTGGTCAGGTTCTGCAAAAACTGGCGGATCGATTCAATGTTCAGCGCAAAAGTAATGCCGATCAACGCGCCGACAAATGTCCCAGCCAGCCCAATCGTCGCCCCGGTCAGCACAAAGATTTTCATCATGCTGCGCCGTGTTGCCCCCATGGTCCGCAACACTGCAATATCGCGCCCTTTATCCTTCACCAGCATAATCATCGATGAAATGATGTTAAAGGCCGCAACAATGATAATCAGCGTCAGGATCAGGAACATGACGTTGCGTTCCACCTGTAGCGCGTTAAAGAAGCTGGTATTGGTGTTTTGCCATTGGTGAACATCCGCCCGCCCCTGCACCACCGGGGTCATCAGCGATACGATTTTGCGCATATCCTGCGGCGAATTGGTAATGACCTCCAATGAATTAACGGCGGTTTCCAGTTGGAAGAAAATTTGTGCTGCTTCAAGCGGTACAAAGATAAAGCTGCTGTCATATTCATACATGCCAACATCAAAGATGACCGCCACGGTAAAGGCGCGGCTGCGCGGGATGGTTCCAAACGGGCTGGCTTTGCCCTTGGGTGAGATCAGAGTGATATTGTCCCCGATCCGCAGTTTCAACTTATCCGCCATGATGCGGCCAATGGCGACATTGGTTCCGCTAAAATCGGCAACACTGCCTTCCTTAATCGAGGTCGAAACGATTGGCTTCTTCGCGAAATCGTCCTGCGTTATGCCGCGCACCAAGGCACCATTGGCATAACCGTTCAGCGACATCAGCACTTGCGCTTCAATGACCGGGGCGACAGACACAACACCCGGAACATCGCCCACGCGCAAACGCAGGGCTTCATAATCATATAACGGGCCATTGGCCGCATAAACATTGATATGGCCGTTCAGGCCCAGAATGCGGGTGATCAGTTCCTGACGAAACCCGTTCATCACCGACATGACGATAATCAATGTCGCCACACCCAGCATAATGCCAAGGAAGGAAAACCCGGCAATGACCGACACAAAACCTTCCGCCTTGCGCGCCCGCAAATACCGTCCGGCCATCATTCGTTCAAAGGGGGAAAACATACTTTATAACTCTATGGTTGCGGCGGTTTTGGCTGGGGGCCGGTTGAGTATTGGATACGTGTTTGCAGATCATGCTGGCGCGCCTGAAGCTGCGCAATAAGATCATCATGTGCAATATCCAACGCCAGACAATTGCTGGGGCCGAAATACGCAGCACGTTTTTGGGCGCGGTCAATCGCGTATGGAATTTTCCATGACTGGCTGATCATTTCGCCTCTCTCGGTGACATCCGATTGGGAGAACGCTTCCTCCAGCTCCATATAGCTTACGGTCTTCAGGATACGGGTCAGTTCAGGTGACAGCTTGTATGGTGTACCACCGCCATTAATGTTGGCAGAAAAATCGGTCCAGCCTGTTGAAAGCGCCTGCAAGGGCTGGCTGAATTTATCATGAGCCTCTTGTGATACGCGACCAAGGACGCCAACCAGCATGCCAATAATGCCCTCACACCGGAATAGGCCGGGGTTATGATCCTGCATGATGAGGAGAACTTGCTGCGCCATACCAATCCGGTAGGAACTGCCCAGCTCATCCATCAACACTTCAATATCAGGATCATTAGCATTCATATTAATATGACTTTCCAATGATAACTTTTTTACCATGATCTTCATAAGGCAGGCAGCGTGAAGACAGACCAAATTCTTTCTTGATCGCCTGATAATCAGGATTGTCGATCAAGCCAGTATCAATCTTGCAGAACCCAACACCATCAGCCTTGTAGAAATCACGAATTTCTTCAATCGAGTTCACGTTGAAGATATGATCATCACGGAATTTTCTGGACCGTTCCAGCATATCAGCCTGCATCTTGTCCAAAACGGACTGAACGGTGCCGAGGAATTCATCGACTGTAACAACAGCCTTTGAATCCTTGCCCAGATCGCGGCGGACATAGCTGAGTTTGCCTTCATCCATTTCGCGCTGGCCGATTTCTACACGCAGCGGAATACCCTTTTTAATCGCTGACCACATTTTGTCGGAAGAACGTGCATCAGTGATATCCAGATGAACGCGGATGCCTTTTGCTTTCAGCTGCGCGGCCAATTGCTTGCAATGTTCAATCACGGCACTGCCGTCATCTTTTACGATTGGAATGATGGCGATTTGTTGTGGTGCCAGTTTCGGCGGCATGATCATGCCATCATCATCAGCATGGCTCATAATCAGCCCACCGATGGAGCGTGTGGACAGGCCCCATGATGTTGTGTGGCAATGATGCATCTGGGTATCGACACCCTGATACTGGATATTGAAAGATTTGGAGAAATGCTGGCCCAGATTGTGGCTGGTGCAAGCCTGTAACGCTTTACCATCTTGCATCATCGCTTCAATGGTATAACTGTGATCAGCACCGGGGAAACGCTCATCGGCGGTTTTCTCGCCGCGAATACCGGCAATCGCGAAGAAATCTTCATACAGCGAATTATAGACATCCAGCATCTTGATCGCGTCCTGATGCGCTTCATCGGCTGTCGCAAAGGCGTTATGCCCTTCCTGCCACAGAAATTCGGATGTACGCAGGAACATGCGCGTGCGCATTTCCCAACGCATGACGTTCGCCCATTGGTTCAACAGCAAAGGCAGATCGCGGTAGGATTGCACCCATTTCGCCATCGAGTCACCAATGATGGTTTCCGATGTCGGACGAATGATGAAGGGTTCTTCTAACTTTGAATCCGGTGCCGGAATCAAACCACCATTGGGGCCCTTCTCAAGGCGGTGGTGCGTGACAACGGCGCATTCTTTCGCAAATCCTTCGATGTGGTCGGCTTCACGGCTGATAAAGCTCAGTGGAATAAGCAATGGGAAGTAAGCATTCTGCACGCCTTCGGCCTTGATTTTATCATCAAGGGCACGCTGCACGTTTTCCCACAGGGCGTAACCATACGGCTTAATCACCATGCAACCGCGAACCGGGGCGTTTTCCGCCAGATCAGCAGCCTTAATGACGTTTTGATACCAGTCGGGGAAGTTTTCTTCCCGTGTTGGTGTAATAGCCGTTCTGGCCTTTGGCGCTGATTTCGCCTGTGCCTGTGTATTGCTCATTCTATTGATCCTTTAAAGTAAGGGGGAGCTTACTGCGCTCCGCCCGACAACATTCCACCATTCGCGTCATTGTTCATTGGCGCAGGAGCCGGAGGTGTTGGCTCTGGCTCGCCAGACAATGGATCAACCGGTGGACGCGGAACCATGCCGCCTTCGGTCGGGGAAACGATTCCGCTATCAGCTGGTGCGCTGAGTGTCGGTTCAGGTTCAACCGCGCCGCCCATCACTGGTGCTGGTGCTGGGGCTGGAACGATTGGCGCTGCTACTTCTGGTGCAGGAGCCGGAGCAATTGGTGCGGCAGCTTCAGGCGCAGGTGCTGCTTCTGGAGCCGTGACTGTTGGTTGCAGAACTTGCGGTGCGGGTTCTGGTGCTTCCACTTCTGGGGCTGGTGCAGCTTCAACGGCTGGCGCGTCAATTGCAGGTGCGTCAGCAGCAACCGGTGCGACTGGCTCAGATGGTTTCACAACAGCCTTTTTCTTGACCTTTGGCGCGTCTTTTGTTTTCAGCGCAGCGGCTTTTTGTTTTTCGATGTTATTGCACATGGCCGTTGTCGGCGCGGTCAGATCCTTGCCATTGATGACAACTTTGCCATCCGGGGAGACTTCCACCAGGCCAACATTTGCTTCCAGTTTTGCACCGTCTGGCATGACTTCGTTCAGGCGTTGCGCCAGATCGATATCCAGTGGAATGCGCAAAGTTTGTTTCAGCGCAGGCACGGTCATTTGTTCAGAAACATCAGCGGAAACAACAGGCTTACCCGTTGCATCAACACCCGGTTTATAAGCCGCATCACCAGCAGCCGCGTCATAATTCGCGCGCACGGAACACAGCACCGATGGGTTTGCCATCGCCGGTACGGCCGCCATGACAATGGTCAGGCAGGAAGCTGTCATCAGAATTTTTTTCATTGTTTTAGTCATAGTGCGTTGTCCTCTCGCATCATTTGCATCGCGATTGCGCGATAATCAATAAATCCTTGGTCGATCAGAAGATAAACGACGAGCCATAAAAACCCGGCAATCACACTGGTCGCAACAAACTTGACGCCTAAATTAGGCGCTTTTGGGGCACTGGTTGCATGACCTGTGCGTGGGTTTCTGGGCGGCCGACTCTTCCACGGCAGCACTGTAAACAGGACGACCCACCAGATCAACAAATAGACAACAATTCCAGAAAACCAATTCATAGGAAAATCACTGCCCCCTGAGAGGTAATATTAAAGCCGGACAATATGTACGGAAACCTTGGGTTTCAGGCCCAAAGCCTGGCTGACCATACGCCGCACCGCAACGCGGGCCTGCTCCGCCAGAACATCATCCCCGACATCGGAACCCTTGTCCAGTTCCGCCAAGGCATCTTCCACCTCAATGGCGATGTCTTCTTCAAACTGTAATTCCGCAGGATCATTAGGATCAATGATCCCCATTGTCGTAATCTGGGCATCATCGGCCAAAACGCCGCGCTCATCAACGACCAATGTTATGTGAACTATCCCGGTGAATTGCAGCTTCCGGCGGGCGGAAATGGCTTGGTGCCCGGCGGAAATAATGCGGTTTGGTTCAACGGCCAGCAAATTGGTCGAGATATGATCGATGACCTCCGCACCATTCGCGGTCAGTTTAATGACCGAACCATTGCTTGGCACAACCACGGACGGAACCTGTGCCGAACGGGCCAGCTTCGCGTGGGCTTCCAATTGGGTGCGTTCGCCATGAACCGGAATAACAATCTTCGGGCGAACCCAGCTGATCATATCCAGAATTTCATCTTGGCATGGGTGGCCAGACACATGGATGGTGTGCGCGGTGTCGCCTGTGCTGATGATATTCACGCCTGTCGCGGACAGGTTGTTTTTGACGGCGTTGATTTCTTCTTCATTGCCGGGAATTGGACGGGCGGAGAAAATAACCGTGTCGCCCTTATTGAACTTCACATACTGGTGATCGCCGCGCGCGATACGGGCCAATTGTGCATTGGCTTCGCCCTGTGAACCGGTTAGCAGGATGACAACCTGATCATCGCGCAAGCGGTCCATGTCGCGTTCTTCGATAAAATCTGGAATATCTTCCAGATAACCACATTCAAATGCGGCCCCGGTCATGCGGTGCAAGGAACGGCCCATCAACACAACCTTGCGGTTACAGGCCTTGGCAGCGCGGCAGATGCTGCGCACACGGCTGACGTTGGATGCAAATAGTGTGATGGCAATGCGGCCTTCGATTTCCGGGAAAAGTGCCGTTAAGCCCTGCTCCACCTCGTATTCAGACCCGGTTCTGCCCTGCACTTCTGCGTTGGTGGAATCGCCGATATAGGCCATAACCCCTTTATCACCAGCGGCGCGGAAGGCGGCTTCATCGGTTTTGTCATCAATGACCGGGGTTGGGTCAAGGTTCCAGTCACCGCTGTGAACAACAGTGCCGCCCGATGTTTCAATCACACAGGCCAGCGCGTTGGGAATGGAGTGTGCAACATGGATAAAGCCAACCGTAAATGGCCCGATCTTCACCGTGTCACCCGGATTAACGACAATAATTTTAGCACGTTCATTGCCGGGAATATCGGCCATTTTCAGTTTCATGATTTCTGCTGTAAACGGTGAGCAGTAAATCGGGCATTGCAGGCGTTTCCACAAATGCGGAACCGCACCGATGTGATCTTCGTGCGCGTGTGTGACGATCAAACCAACAAGGTCTTCGGCACGGTCGGCCAGAAATTGTGGATCAGGAAGCAAAATATCAATGCCCGGGAAACGGTGCCCAGCAAAACCAATCCCGCAATCAACAGCCAGCCATTTTCCGGCGATGCTGTAGGCGTTCAGGTTCACCCCGAACTGCTCACTGCCGCCCAGCGGAATGAAGTGCAGAGCATCCGGATCAATCGAGAAATTGGCACTGGTGACGGTCGCCGGCTTTAGGGGCGCAAACTGCTTGTCCCCTGCGGATTTCGACTGGGGTTTTCCATGTGATTTTTTTGACTTAGGTGAATATGACATTGTGTTCCTTGAATTGATTAAGCGCCAAAATAGACTTCCCCAGCGCGGATCGCAATTGTTTTCCCCGGTTCTTCTTCCAGCATTAAAGCACCCGCCGGATCGATATCGCGAAAAACACCCTTAACAGTCCGGTCGGGCAACCGGGCAGAGATTTTGTGGTTCAAACCATGCGCCTGCGCCAGCCATTCGCGGCGGGCGGGTTCAAACCCGGCGGCTTTCCAGCCACGGTAATATTGGGCAAGGCTGACCAGCACTTCATCCCGGAAACGGTGTACGGCAAGGCGGTGTTCCCCCGCCACTTGCTGCAAGCCAATCCGGTCTTCGGGGGCAGCATGAATATTCACGCCCATGCCGATGACCAGCGATTCAACCAGACCTTCAGACGACAAATTGCTTTCCAACAGAATTCCGGCACATTTTTTGCCATCAATCAAAATATCATTCGGCCATTTCAGGGTCTTTTTATGATCCCCCGTAACATAGGGCGTCATCGCCGCCGACAAAGCCAAGCCCGTCACAAAGGAAATCTGCCCGGCCAGATCGGGTGGGCACATCGGCCGCAGGATCAAGGACATGTACAGATTGCCCATCGGCGATGTCCATTCATTGCCCTGCCGTCCGCGCCCTGCGCTTTGGGACATGGCTTGAATAACGGTCCCTTCCGGGGCGTTTTCGGCGGCCTTCACTTTTGCAACATCCTGCGTCGATGGCAGGGTGTTGGCAACGGTTATATCCCAGTTGATATCAGTCATTGGCTGGCAGCAAAACAGCGGCTGCTTCTTGGCTGGTGTGCATCAATGTTTCTGGAACCAGAACAAAACCCGCAATGAAAATAATGCTGAGTGTCAGAACCAGTGTTCTCATCGGTGCGGATTCACGGTCAAGCGGTGCTTCGGCTTCATCAAAGAACATGACCTTGATAATGCGAAGATAGTAGTAAGCCGCAACAACCGAACTGACCAGACCCAGAACCGCCAGAACATAAAAACCGGACGCGATCAGTGCCTGAAACACAACCAACTTCCCAAAGAACCCGGCTAGCGGCGGAATGCCGCTCATCGAGAACATCAGCGCAGTCATGGCATAGGCACAGGCCGGATGGGTTTTGGATAGGCCAGCCAGATCGGTAATGCGTTCAACAGCCACGCCGTTCCGGCGCATCATCATGATAATGCCGAACGTGCCAGCAGTCATGATCATGTAAATGGTCATGTAAAGAATGCTGGCCGCGACACCATCCGCCGTCCCGGCAACAATACCGACCAGCGCAAAACCGATATTGCCGATAGAGCTGTAAGCAAACAGGCGTTTAATGTTCCCCTGCACGATCCCGGCAAACCCGCCCCACGCCATCGAGGCTGCAGACAGGAACCAGACCACTTGCTGCCAATCAGGCATCAAGGAGACAAACGGATCAAACAACAGGCGCATCAACAGGCCAATTGCCGCCACTTTCGGTACAATCGCAAACAGGGCTGTGACAGATGTTGGCGCACCTTCATAAACATCCGGTGTCCACATATGGAACGGAACAGCCGAAACCTTGAACGCGATGGCGACAAGGATAAAGACCATGCCGATAATCGCACCCGGCGCAACCGTCCCCTCAGCCGTTGCCGCCGCCAGAGTATCCGCAACCGCGTCAAACCCAACCGCACCGACATAACCGTAAACAAGGGAAATACCAAACAACAACATCCCCGATGCCAACGCACCCAGAACGAAATATTTCAAGCCAGCCTCAGATGATTTGGCATCATCACGGCGGATCGCGGCCAGAACGTAAAGACTCAACGATTGCAGTTCCAAACCGACATAGAGCGACAAGAAGCTGTTCGCGGACAGCATAATCATCATCCCGACCCCGGCCAGCAGGATCAGAACCGGATATTCAAACCGCCCCATGTTTTCCTGAACCAGATAGCGCATGGACAGCATGATCGTCGCGATCAAACCACCCAGCACCAGAATCTTCATATAAGACGAAAACCCGTCCGACAGGAATTGACCGGAAAATACGGTGACAGGTGTCCAGTCAGCCTTCAGGGTCAGGACCATTGCCACGGCCAAGGCCGCAACGCTTAAAGTTCCGATCAGTTTCAGACCGCCATTTTTCTGGCAAGCCCCCAAAACCAAAAGCACCATGGCCGATACAGCCAAAAAGACTTCCGGCAAGGCGGGGATAATTTCAGACCAGTTCCAAACTGCTGCGGTCATTCTACAGGCTCCTGCACGGCATCACGCGGTGGTTCATCAACGGGGGTGGTAACCACCAGCCCGGCTTCATATTGGGAAATCAGTTTATTCACGCTGGCTGCGGTTTTATCCAAGACAACGCCCGGCAAAATACCAAGCCACAGGACAAGCGCCACGAGGGGAACAAAATTGACCAGTTCTTTCCAGTTCAGATCCTGCATCTCACCAGCATCCTGATGAACAGCTGGCCCAAACACGACGCGGCGATAAAGCATCAGCATATAAGCCGCGCCCAAAACCACGCCCGTCGCCGCAAAGAATGCGACAACCGGATCAACGCGGTACGCACCGAGCAAGACGAGGAATTCACCAACGAACCCAGATGTCCCAGGTAAACCAACCGAGCCCAGCATAAACAGCATAAAGACTGTCGCATAAATCGGCATGTTTTTGACGATCCCGCCGTAACGGCTGATCTCCCGCGTGTGCAGGCGGTCATAAACGACGCCCACGCACAGGAACAACGCACCAGAAATCACCCCGTGGCTGATCATCTGGAACAACCCGCCCTGAACCCCTTGCGCGGTCAGGGTAAAGATACCCAGTGTCACAAAACCCATATGGGCCACGGATGAATAAGCAATCAGCTTTTTCATGTCTTCCTGAACCAACGCGATCAGGGACGTAATGATAATCGCCGCAATCGACATCCAGTAAATCATCGGTGCGAAATATTCCGCCGCCTCAGGCAACATTGGAATCGAGAACCGCAGGAACCCGTAACCACCCATTTTCAGCAACACACCCGCCAGAATAACGGAACCGGCGGTTGGGGCCTCAACGTGCGCATCGGGCAACCAAGTATGAACCGGCCACATCGGCATCTTCACCGCAAAGCTGGCGAAGAAGGCAATGAACAACCAGAATTGCAGGTTACGCGCAACCGGGCTCGCGATCAGGGTTGGAATATCGGTGGACCCGGCATGGAAGTACAAGGCCAGCAACGCCGCCAGCATTAAAACCGAACCCAGCAAGGTATAAAGGAAGAACTTGAACGCCGCATAAACCCGGCGTGGCCCACCCCAGATGCCGATAATCAGGAACATCGGGATCAAAACAGCTTCGAAGAAGATATAGAACAAAACAGTATCAAGGGCGCAGAACGTGCCGATCATGAAGGTTTCAAGAACCATGAACGCGACCATGTATTCTTTAACGCGCTTCTTGATCGAATCCCAGCTGGCCAGAATACAGATCGGGGTCAGGAAGGCGGACAACGCCACGAAGAACACCGAAATCCCGTCAATCCCCATGTGATAGGAAATGCCAAGACTTGGGAACCATGTAACCTTTTCAACGAACTGGAAATCCCCTGACGACCCGTCAAAGTTTTTCAGCATGTACCCGGCTAGGGCCAGTACAAACAAGCTGGTATAGAGCGCGACATATTTCGCATTCCGGGCAACCATTTCAGGTTCGCCACGAATGGTCAAAATGAACGCAGCGCCCAGCAGCGGCAGGAACGTCAGCAGTGAAAGGATTGGGAAATCGAGCATCTTATGACCCCATGGTCCGGTAAATAAACCATGACACCAGGCCGATCAGCCCAATCATCATGACAAACGCGTAATGGAACATATAACCAGTCTGGAACACGCCCAAACGTCCGGCGATACCGCGCGACAATTTGGAAACGCCATCCGGGCCCAGACCGTCAATGACGTTCTTATCGCCCTTCCAGAAAAGTTTACCGATAACAAAGCATGGTTTGACGAACAGGAAGTTATACAGCTCGTCAAAATACCATTTGTTATAGAACAAGGTGTGCAGCGGTTTGAACGCACGGACAATCTTATCCGCCATGCCTTCGCGGAACATATAAACGACAAAGGCAAAACCAATGCCCAACGCCCCGGCCAAAATCGGCAATAATTTCACCCATTTCGGAACATGGTGCGCGGCCACGACGGAGTCGTTTTCCGGCAGAACCTTGATGCTGTCGCCAAAGAAATAATCCTTGTCCCAGATGCTGACCATATCGCCAACATGCTTGATGTCTTGCGTATGACCGGGGGAGGTCGCGGAGTTGGCAAAAGCGCCATAGAACATAGAACCCGCCATAATCGCCCCGGCAGCCAACACGGCCAGCGGGATCAACATGACATTTGGTGATTCATGAACATGCGCCATTGTTTCGGCACTGGCCCGTGGTTTCCCGTGGAAGGTCAGCAGGATCAAACGCCAGCTGTAGAATGCGGTCATGAGCGCCGCTGCAATCCCCATCCAGAACGCCATCTGACCGAACCATGAACCGGAGGCGAATGCTGCCTCAAGGATCAGATCCTTGGAATAAAAACCAGCGAAGAACGGCACCCCGGCCAAGGCCAGCGAACCAACCCACATCAGGACGTAAGTTGTTGGAATATATTTCCAGATACCGCCCATACGGCGCATATCCTGTTCATTCGACATCGCGTGAATAACAGAACCCGCCCCTAAGAACAGCAACGCCTTAAAGAACGCATGTGTCATCAAGTGGAACATGGCCGCGCTATAGGCCGAAACGCCCAAGGCAAAGAACATGTAACCCAGCTGGGACATGGTGGAATAGGCAATCACACGTTTAATATCGAACTGGGTGAGGCCGATTGTGGCCGCGACCAATGCGGTCATCGCCCCAACGATACAAACGATTTCGCGGGCAAACGGTGCATACTCGAACAAAGGTGAGAAACGGGTAATCAGGAAGACACCAGCCGTCACCATCGTTGCCGCGTGGATCAGCGCGGAAACAGGCGTTGGCCCTTCCATCGCGTCTGGCAGCCATGTGTGCAGACCCAATTGCGCCGATTTACCAACCGCACCGACAAACAACATCAGGCAGATCAGTGTCAGGGCATGGATTTCAAAGCCAAAGAAGTTAAACGTATCAACGGTCTTATCCGGTGCCATGGTGAAAATAGCGTCAAACTGAACGGTTCCGAAGACAACGAAAGTGGTGAAAATCGCCATCAACAGACCAAAATCACCAACGCGGTTGACAACGAAAGCCTTAACGGCGGCAGCATTCGCAGACGGTTTATGGCTCCAAAAACCAATCAACAGGTAAGACGCTAAACCAACCCCTTCCCAGCCAAAGAACAGCTGGACCATGTTATTGGCAGTCACCAGCATCAACATGGCAAAGGTAAACAGGGACAGATACGCCATGAAACGGGCGCGCGCCGGGTCGTGGCTCATATACCCGACCGAATAAACGTGAACGCAGGCCGACACAATGTTAATAACGCACATCATGATGACCGTTAACTGGTCAATCCGCAGCGCCCATTGAACTTCAAAATCCCCGGCGGCAATCCATGTCGCCAGATGAAGGACGCGTGGGTCATTTTGCAAGATGACCGAATAAAACAGCGCACACGACATCACAGCGGCCAAGATCATGCCGGTGCAGGTTACGAATTGCGCACCGCGCGGCCCGATTTGCTTCCCAAACAGGAACGCAATCAGAAAACCAACCAGCGGAGCAAATACAGCGACGAGTTCCATAGTCGGATCAACCTTTCAATGTCGAAATGTCGTCAACCGCGATCGAGCCTTTATTGCGGAAGAACACAACGAGAATAGCCAGACCAATCGCAGCTTCAGCCGCGGCAACGGTCAAAACGAACATCGTGAACACCTGCCCCGACAAATCTTCCAGAAACGAAGAAAAGGCCACAAAGTTGATGTTCACCGATAACAGCATCATTTCAATCGACATCAGGATAATGATGACGTTTTTCCGGTTCAGGAAAATGCCGAATACGCCAATCGTAAACAGCACCGCCGCAAGGGTTAGATAATGTGATAAGCCAATGTCCAGCATTTATGCCCCCGATCCGGGTTTGATCGATTGAATGTCCATGGAATCCGAAATCTTGCGGTTCACCTGATCCGATACTTTCTGATGGCGAACGCCTGCGCGCACACGGTGCGTCAGAACAATCGCGCCAATCATCGCCACCAACAGGACCAGACCCGATACCTGGAAGATAAAGACGTAATCGGTATAAAGGATTGCGCCGATCGCGTGGGTGTTTTCAACGCTATCAATGGCCGGTGTTGGTGATGCGGCATTTTGCGCGATCTGCGGGGAGAATTTCCAAGCGCCGAACAGCATGGTGAGTTCGGTCAGCAACACACCGCCCAGCAAAACGCCCAGCGGCATATAGCGTGTGGCCCCCTTTCGCATCTCAACGAAGTTGATGTCCAGCATCATAACGACGAACAGGAACAACACCGCAACCGCACCGACATAGACAATGACCAAAATCATTGCGACGAATTCCGCGCCCAACAGGACGAACAACCCGGCCGCGTTAAAAAACGCGAGGATCAGGAACAAAACGGAATGCACAGGGTTGCGGGCCGTGATCACGCGCAGAGCGGATAGCGTGAGGACGGTTGCAAAGAGATAAAAGGCGATTGTTTCAAGCATGGGGCTTTAAGTCCTTATCAGTACCGCCTTTTTCTAATATGACTGGGCCTGTTCCGCAAGCACCGGAATCCCCTTAACCCCCGAATAAATCAGTTGATTTTTCGCATTTCCGGTTCAAAATAGGACTACGGATTCTTTCCATCCGCTTCCTTTCGCAAAAATCTTTGCAAAACACCCCTGAACACCACTGTTAAAATTAAGGATTACCGCTGTGAAATTAGCCTATTGCGCCATTTTTGGCCTTCTTTTGTCCGCCTTTACCATCGCCGCCACCCCGGCCCGCGCCGATGATGTGAACCGTTTATCATTGGGTGTTGGCGCATTTGACCTGTTTGACAGCGATAACGACACGGCGGCTGATTTCCGTATTGAATACCGCCCCGGCGCAGCCATCGTTTGGGAACTGCGTCCATGGATTGGCGCGGAAGTCACCAGCGACGGCGCGCTCTTTGGTGCGGCCGGTTTCCTGTATGACTACAATATGGGTAATAACTGGATCATCACCCCAAGCTTCGGCGGTGGCCTGTACTCTGATGGCGGCGGCAAAGACATGGGCAGCGCCATCCAGTTCCGCAGCCAGATCGAGCTTGGCTATCAACTGCAAAACAGCAGCCGGATTTCCGCCTCCCTCAGCCACCAATCCAACCTTGGCATTGATGACAACAACCCCGGCGCAGAAACCTTGGGCGTTTACTACCACATCCCGATGAACTGGGTAAAAAGCGGCCCCGGCTCCAACGGCTACTAAGCCCCACAAAAAGATACCGAACAAAACCCCGGCATGGTCCGGGGTTTTTTCTTATCTTCACTCCCGCCCTCCATTGTCATCCCCGCGCAGGCGGGGATCCAGGGCCAAGAGCCCCAAATGGAGCTTTTCTCCCCTGGATCCCCGGTCAAGCCGGGGATGACAAAACAATGGGTTGGGGATGACAATCATTTGATTATTTGCCAAACTGATCCCGCCTGTGGCAATCATGACGAAACATAACAATAAGACAGGGAATCATTGAAATGGGTTTGGGTAAAAAATTGGCAATTGGTTTTGGTGCAGTCGTTGGCACACCAATCGCCGCAGCCGCCTTATACCTCGCATTCAATCACAGCGTTGTTTATGAATGCAGCACCACCGAACCCAGCATCCAACCCGATGTCACAGGTGCCATGGTTGTCCGCTGGAATCTCCCTGCCCTGATTGGCGAACGCACAGGCCGTTACGGCGTTGCGTTTTTAGATAGCGATGACAATGTGTTTTATTCCGTTGAGGGCGATGACCGCAAGGATCTGGAAGCAAAGGCCGATGTCTTTTGCAAAACCGGCGCGTTGCCAAGACCCGCACCTTAATCAGTCGATTTAACCGAACCGCTTAACGGTACGGCGCATCCTTTGCCAGGTTTGCTGCAATTTGCGCTTCCCAACGGTCGCCATTGGCCAGCAGGCGGTCCTTGTTATAGAACAGCTCTTCACGGGTTTCGGTTGCGAATTCAAAATTCGGACCTTCAACAATCGCATCAACCGGGCATGCTTCCGCACACAGGCCGCAATAAATGCATTTGGTCATGTCGATGTCGTAACGTGTCGTGCGGCGTGAACCATCATCGCGCGGTTCCGCTTCGATGGTAATCGCCAGTGCCGGGCAAATGGCTTCGCACAGTTTACAGGCGATGCAGCGTTCTTCCCCATTCGGGTAACGGCGCAGCGCATGTTCACCACGAAAACGCGGGCTGATTGGCCCCTTTTCATACGGATAGTTGATCGTCACGCGCGGCTTGAACATGTACTTAAACGTCAAGGCCATGCCTTGGACGATTTCAGTCAGCAGAAACGAACGTGCAATATTATCGAGAGCCATTTACAGATTTCCTATTAAGGCAAAGCATCAAAGGTCAAAAGAACGCCAGCAACCACAACCACCCAGAGCAGGCTGAACGGCAGGAAGACTTTCCAGCCCAAGCGCATCAACTGGTCATAGCGGTAGCGTGGGAAAGTCGCACGCGTCCAAATGAAGAAGAACAACACGGCACAGATTTTCAGCACGAACCAGATAATGCCCGGTACGAAAGCCAGCGCCTCAATTCCAAATGGCGGCAACCAGCCCCCCAGGAACAAAATGGTGGTCATCGCCGACATCAAAATCATGTTGGCGTATTCACCCAGGAAGAACAGTGCGTAAGTCATGGCGGAATATTCAACCATGAAACCACCAGACAGTTCCGATTCACCTTCAGGAAGATCGAACGGTGCGCGGTTTGTTTCGGCCAGAATAGAGACCAAAAACACAACCAGCATCGGCAATAGCATGATCTGAACCCAGAATGGGCGGTCGGCCATGACAACATCGGTCAGGTTCAATGATCCTACGCACAACAGGACGGTCACAATCACCAGACCCATCGACACTTCATAAGACACCATCTGCGACGCAGAGCGCATCGCGCCCAGGAATGCGTATTTTGAGTTAGACGCCCAACCCGCCATGATGATCCCGTAAACACCCATCGATGAAATGGCGAACAGGTACAAAACGCCAACATTGATATCGGCAATCACCCATTTGTAATTCACCGGAATAACCGCCCACGCGACCAAGGCCAGCGTGAACAGCATGATGGGTGCTAGAATAAAGATCGGCTTGTTCGCCTGTGACGGGATAATCGTTTCTTTTGATAACAACTTCACGCCGTCCGCAATCGGTTGCAACAAACCAAATGGACCAACGGTCATTGGTCCCTGACGGCGTTGCATGGCACCCAAAACCTTACGTTCAGCATAAGTCAGATAAGCCACGGCAAAAACCACCACGCCAATCATCGCGCCAATCTGGCCGACCATAATCAGGCCGGGCAAACCGTAATCGGTCCAAAAAAGGCTGTTAAAAAATTCCTGCATGTTCAAAGCACTCTTAAATTAGCGATAGGTCCGGTCATAGCGGCGATTAAACTCATTCTGCGGCCTCCAAATGACGCGCAGCATTTTCAGCCGCCGTTTCCGCGCATTTCGCCATGGTCAGCGAAGCACGGGTAATCACGTTGGTAATGTAGAAATTATCAATCGGCGATGTGAAGGGTTGCGCCTCAACCTTACCCGCACCACCGAATTTTTTCCATTCCGCCGGAACGATTGTGTCCACCTGACCAAAATGCGACCATTGCTTCACAATACGGGTGCGCAGCTGCGCCAGATCATCATACGGCAAGGCACGGCCCAAATAGCCGGACAGGGCACGAATGATCTTCCAATCTTCACGCGCTTCGCCCGGGGCCCAGACAGCTTGCTTCGCTGCTTGAACGCGGCCTTCTATATTCACATACAGGCCGTTTTTCTCGGTGTAAGCAGAACCCGGCAGGATCACATCGGCGCGCATTGCACCGGCATCACCGTGGTGGCCTTGGTAAATCACGAATGCTTTTGGATCGATCCGGTCCAAAGTTTCGCGGTCATCAACGCCCAGCAGATAAACAACATCCATATGCTCGACATTCAGTTTATCGGACACGAAACCGATATCCAGTGCCGCAACGCGTGACGCCGCAGTGTGCAGGACGTTAAAGCCAGCATTGAATTTTTCGGCCAGTTCACGGCACAGCGATTGCACCGCCGCACCATCGGCACGTTTAAACGCACCCATGCCGATAATGATGATTGGTTTTTTCGCATTCGCCAGAACATCGGCAAATGCGCCCTTGCCCTTCACCAGATCTTCAAGGCTGGACGGGCCAGACCCGATATAGGTCGTTGGGTATGTCAAATTATGCTGTTCACCAACCACACCGATTTTGGTGCGGCGGTTGCGCCATGTTTTATGAATGCGGGCATTGACCATGGCCGCTTCGAAGCGCGGGTTGGTGCCAACCAGCAAAATCGCATCGGCTTCTTCGATCCCAGCGATTGTGGAGTTGAACAGATACCCGGCGCGGGATGAAACATCATATTGCGTGCCATCGGTACGGCATTCCAGATTGGTGCCGATCAAGTCCTTCAGCGCAACCATGGATTCTGCATCGGCCAGCGGACCTGCGAAGGCAGCAACATTTTTGCTTTTATTGATTTTGGCTGTGACAGCGGCAAAGGCCTCGTCCCAGCTGGCAGGACGCAGGCGGCCTGTTTTATCATCGCGTATATATGGACGGTCCAGACGCTGGCGTTTCAACCCGTCATAGGCAAAACGTGTGCGGTCATCAATCCATTCTTCATTCACATCTTCGTTCAGGCGCGGCAGAATACGCATCACTTCGTTACCGCGTGCATCAACGCGAATATTCGCGCCAACTGCATCATGAACATCAATGGTTTCCGTCTTTTTCAGTTCCCAAGGACGGGCCTGGAACGCGTATGGTTTCGA
The DNA here is from genome assembly GCA_002423285.1 of Micavibrio sp. UBA6139. Lineage (GTDB taxonomy): Bacteria > Pseudomonadota > Alphaproteobacteria > Micavibrionales > Micavibrionaceae > Micavibrio. Next base: position 39,792 of record DIVF01000030.1, read on the forward strand.
TGTCAGCGCGCCAACCGGGCAAACATCGATCAAGTTACCGGACAATTCTGTTGTAATCGTTTTTTCGATGAAGGTTCCGATTTCGGATTCCTCACCACGGTTCATCATGCCCAGTTCTGCCGTCCCCGCCACTTCATCGGCGAAACGAACGCAGCGCGTACATTGAATGCAGCGTGTCATGACGGTTTTAATCAGGGGCCCTAGGTTTTTATCCTTCACCGCGCGTTTGGATTCGTAATAACGCGAACGGTCGAAACCGAACCCAACGGCCTGATCCTGCAAATCGCATTCACCGCCCTGATCGCAAATCGGGCAATCAAGCGGGTGATTGATCAGCAGCATTTCCATGACACCCTTGCGGGCCTTTTTCACCATCGGTGAATCGGTGAATACTTCCATGTTATCGGCGCAAGACAAAGCACAGGACGCTTGTGGTTTCGGCGGACCCGGCTTTACTTCGACAAGGCACATGCGGCAATTCGCCGGAACGCTTAATTTGTCGTGAAAGCAAAAACGCGGAACCTCATGCCCCAACATTTCTGCGGCCTGAAGGATGGATGTCCCCGGTGCGACTTCGATCTCGACATTATCAATTTTAAGCTTGGGCATTGTATTTCTCTGTTTTGCTACCTGAGTAAAATTACTGTGGTGTGATGATGACCGGGCGGTTTTGCCAGGTCATTTGCAACCATTCTGGTGTTGGAATGTGCTTGGTCTGGCGCATCACTTCGCTCCATTCGACTTTGGCAACTTGTTCTGGGCCGAAATCCATCAACCCTTCCCATTCCACCTGACCGGCGGTGACGTGGCTGTACACGGTCAGTTTCGCGCCTTGATCAAGGCTGTTCAAACCGTCATAACCGGCCTTACCGTATTCATGAACGCACCAGATTGTGCCTTCGGTGCCAGTTTCGCTGAATGGTTCGAGACTGCCGAAAATCACGCTGCCATCCACACGCTCAAGACGCGCTGGCAATTGTTTGGAAAACATCTCGGCCCAGTCTTGGGTCTTAAAACCACGCTGAATGCCGTGATGGTATTCTGTGCGATCAAAATCAATTTCGCCCTGCCATGCGACAGAGCCTTCGCTGACAGTTTTGAAAACCTTCATCAGGTCACCGGATTTCAACGCGGCAGATTTTGGCTGGCCATATTCATGGACAGCCCAGTCATACGCCAGGCGGCAGGTCCGAAAACCCATTCCCCGGATCTGCGCGTTCAGCTTATCAGCCTTCTCTTGTTCTGCTGCTGTTTCATACGGCAGCTCAACGCGAAGCATAGATAACAGGCCAAAGATTTCTTTTGCGTTTGCTGTCATTTTTAATCCTTATGCCGCACGTTTACGGTATTGCAAAATGCGATCTTCCATCACTGGTCGGAAGTTTTTAATCAAGCCTTGAATGGGCCACGCAGCCGCATCGCCCAGCGCGCAGATTGTGTGTCCTTCAATTTCCTTGGTTAGTTCGAGCAGCGTATCAATCTCTTCAATTGTCGCGTCACCCTTAACCATGCGGGTCATGATGCGCCACAGCCAGCCTGTGCCTTCACGGCACGGCGTACACTGGCCGCAGGATTCATGTTTGTAGAAATGCGCCAGACGCGCAATGCATTCGATGATGTCGGTGGATTTATCCATGACGATCAAACCAGCTGTACCAAGGCCGGTACCCACAGCCTTCAGTGAGTCAAAATCCATCAGAACGGTATCGCAAACATCCTTTGTCAGGACGGGTGTGGATGAACCGCCGGGAATAACACCCAGCAAATTATCCCAACCGCCGCGAATGCCGCCGCAATGTTTTTCAATCAATTCCTTCATCGGGATGCCCATGGCTTCTTCGACGTTGCAAGGATTATTGACGTGACCGGAAATGCAGAAAAGCTTTGTGCCCGTGTTCTTTTCGTCCTTACCGATGCCAGCAAACCACGAGCCACCACGACGCAGAATGGTTGGAACAACGGCAATCGTTTCGACGTTATTGACCGTTGTCGGGCAGGAATAAAGACCCGCCATCGCCGGGAAAGGCGGCTTGTTACGCGGTTGACCCTTGTTGCCTTCAAGGCTTTCGATCAATGCGGTTTCTTCACCGCAGATATACGCGCCCGCACCACGGTGCAATACAAGGTCAAAATCCCAACCCGAACCACAGGCGTTTTTGCCAATTAAACCGGCGGCATAGGCTTCCTTGATCGCCTTGTTCAGATTGGACGCTTCATTAAAAAATTCGCCGCGAACATAGATGTAACAGGCATGCGCGCCCATAGCGAAGGATGCGATCAACGCCCCTTCAACCAGCTTATGCGGGTCATGGCGCATGATTTCGCGGTCTTTACAGGTGCCCGGTTCGGACTCATCGGCGTTGATGACGAGGTAGCTCGGACGACCATCCTTGCTTTCCTTTGGCATGAACGACCATTTCATCCCGGTCGGGAAACCCGCACCGCCGCGCCCACGCAAACCGGACAGTTTCATCTCTTCGATGATCCAGTCACGGCCCTTGGCCAGGACGTCTTTGGTGTTATCCCAATCGCCGCGCATTTTGGCGGCTTCGAGGGAATAAGACTCCCATCCGTAAAGATTGGTAAAAATGCGGTCCTGATCGGCAAGCATCGGGCGATTCACTCCATTGATATTCCGCGCCGATAATAGCCCTTCAGAACAAAAAATCCAGAGTATTTAAGGCTTTGCGAATGTTTCTCACCCCGTAAATTTTGCGGTTAGGAAACCATCAATTAAGCTTATGGAAATTACTGGAGTGACCCTTAGCCATTTTTCAGAATAATCTGCTCGATCTGCGCCGGGCAGGTGATGCGCAGCGGCAAACCGCTGGTCCCCAGACCAGAACTGACTAATAGATATTCACCCCCGACCTCAATCAGCCCTTCGGCATAATGGCTGGGCGTTCCACCAGGCAAGGGCAGCATTTCACGGCCCGGGCCCTTAACCTGCCAGGCATGGGTATGACCAGACAGGGTCAAAATCGCCTTGGACGAAAACTCACGGATTTTGTCAAAAGCGCTAGGGTTGTGTTCCAGCATAATAACCGGGCCTTTACCCCCGACCGCTTCAAAAGTCTTTTGCAGGTCAATGACCCCGGTCAGATGGTCAGCCAATCCAGCGACATAGACCGGGTGTTCCAGATGGCCAATCTTATGCGCCCCGTTTTCCAGCATGATAATACCGCTACCCCGAAAGGCGTTCAAAACCCCAGCTTTGTCATGGGCATCATGATTGCCCAGAACACCAATCACACCATCATGGAATTTCGATTTTAATTTCCCCAGAACCGGGGCCATATCCTTTGGGGCCACATAGGGGCCATTGGGCCCACCTTCTTCGTTTAGGTAATCACCGCCCAACAAGATCACATCGGGCTCAAGCGCGTTAATGCGTTCCACCAGTTTTTCTAGACGCGGCAATGTCACTGCGGGGCATCCAACATGCAGATCAGAAATAAAGACGATTTTCATTTCAGGATAATCGCTAGGCCAACGCGCTGTCGCCAGATCATATTGCGTCAAATGTGGCCGCCCCAGACCGCCAAAGGCATCCCGGAACCATTCCTTAACCGACCCGCGCGGCTGTAACGGCGCAATATTAACCTTCATGATCCTTGCCCTTGTTTTTGTAATAGAGGCAGCATAGGAAATCCCCCGTCCAAACGCAAGAAAAGGCCCGCAAACCTGAACGGCTGCGGGCCTTTTGGAATAACGGTTAAAACAGCCTATTTCGCGACGTAAGGATCTTCTTCCGTCGGAATAATCTCCGCCAGTTTACCGCTGTTCAAATCGTCGAAGCTGTTAACGCTGCGTTTTACGAATTGCGGCATTAAGGACCCGACAATCATGCCCACGAAGCTGGCGAGCAGACCGGCCAGTTGTGGCGGCAGCACAGCGTCCTCCCCGGCAAAGAATATGCTGGAAATCCAGACCAGCAAGCCGAGGAAAATGGCCGCCAAAGCACCCTGATTGGTTGCCTTGCGCCAGAACACCCCAAAGACCAGCGGGATAAAGGCCGATACCAGTGTTACCTGATAGGCATTTTCCACCATTTCAAAGATGCTGGCATCGGAATTGATCGCATAGAGCGTGACCAGCAAGGTGAAAATCACCGTAACCGAACGCATCGACAACAACACTTTCTTGTCGGTCATTTCCGGACGCAGGGGACGCAAAATGTTTTCAGTAAACGTAACCGACGGTGCCAGAAGCGTCGCCGAGGCGCAGCTCTTAATCGCCGATAACAACGCGCCGAAGAAGAGTATCTGAATCAGAAGCGGTGAGTGATTCAAAATCAACGTCGGCAGGATCATTTGCGGATCCCCCTCTTCCGTCATGAACCCTGCGACCATTTTCGGATCAATCATGGTGGCGGAATAGGCCAGGAACACAGGCACAAACGCGAACACGAAATACAACGAACCACCCAGAACAGAACCCCATTTCGCATATTGCAGGGTTCTGGCCGATTGGGCCCGCTGGAACACGTCTTGTTGTGGCATGGAACCAAACATCATGGTGAAGAGAGCCGCCATAAAGCCAATAATTCCAATCATATTGGCTTCAGGCCAGAAGTTATCGAACTTGCCTGCGGCCACGGCGCTGTCAACGACAACACCAACACCGCCAATCTGTCCGGCGATTTCACCACCGATAATCAGCATGCCAACAACAATAATCACCATCTGCAGCAAGTCGGTAATCGCAATTGCCCACATACCGCCAAAGAAGGTGTAAATCAAAATGGTGATCGAACCAATCCACATGCCCCAGAACTGAGAGATATGACCATCGGAGACAATGTTAAACACCAGACCCAGCGCGGTAATCTGCGCGCCCACCCAACCAAGGTAAGACACAACAATTGCCAGCGTCGTCATGATTTCAGCCGTGCGGCCATAACGCTTCTTGTAGAAGTCACCAATGGTCAGCAGGTTCATTTTATAAAGCGGACCGGCCAGAAACAGACCGAACAGGATCAAACACAGCGACGCCCCAAACGGATCGGCGATAATGCCGCCAATCCCCTCATCAAGGAAGGTGGCTGGGATACCCAAAACAGCTTCAGACCCGAACCACGTCGCAAACACAGTGGCGACCACCATGTAAAACGGCAAATGGCGACCAGCGATAGCGAAGTCGCGGGTGTTGTGGACTTTACTCCCGGCCCAAAGACCGATCAGAACAGAAACCACCCAATAGGCGATGACGAACCAGAATAACATTCCCATGTTTTATAGATCCCTGAACCAGAGTTTGAATTGCTCTTAATTACAAAGAATTTAAGAGCGATTCTCCGGGGGCTGCAATGGGAATTTATGTGGTGTTTTAGGCTTTTACACGGTCTTTCAAGGTGGTTGGGCCACCCAGTGCCATGGAATTGGTCCGGCCATTTTGCGGTCCGATTGGAACCTGCTTGCCGGAAGCCAAGGCCTTGAGGATTTCCGTGGTCCGTTCTGCGGTCAGATCTTCGTAAAAATCATCGTTGATCTGGGCCATTGGGGCGTTGACGCAGGCGCCAAGGCATTCAACTTCAACAACCGTAAACAGGCCGTCTTTTGTTGTTTCACCGGTATGAATGCCCAGATGTTTTTCACAAGCCTGTTTAATCTTATCGGAACCGCACAGCCAGCAAGGCGAGGTGCTGCAAACCTGCACCAAAAACTTGCCAACAGGGGCCAGATTGTACATGGAGTAAAAGGTCGCAACCTCATACACCTTAACCTTTGGCATCGATAGAATATTGGAGATTTCGTCCATCGCCGCGCGCGGGATCCAACCACCAAATGGCGGGGTCGCGGCTGCGCCCTCTTCCCCAACCTGACGCTGGGCCAGATCAAGAAGCGGCATCACGGCGGATTGCTGGCGGCCTTCCGGGTAACGGCTGATGATTTCCGCCACAACCGCCATGTCTTTAAAGGCGAAAGTTGCGGGCTGATACGGGGCGTTTTGATCGAAAGGCTTTTTCATGGCTGTAACCCAGTGCTGAATGTCCCACCGGGTATAGCAGGAAGAAAGGCGAAATCCAAGACGGGGGAACCCGTCCTGAACAGAAATTTAAAGGAAATTGAGGGCTTAAGGGTGCGCGGGGGCTGGTGAAGCGTTGCTGCAACCGCTGAAACGGACCATCTTTTTGCCGTTAACCTGTTCAATGGCGGCAACGGTGCATTCCGCGGTTTCTGGCAAAGCCAGTTTACGGACATTATCGCCCTCTTTCTTGATTTCAGGATGCAGGCTTTCGAGTGTCCCAACACCCATGGCGCGGATGCCGACATCGCTGGATGATGTCATCGCACGGGCGGATTGTTCGAGGTTACAGGCCTTGTCGCACAGTGTGGCACAACCCGTAACAGAACCCGCAACAGCAACAGCGGCAAAGGCCTTTACCAGTGATTTTTTCATTGTTTCGTATGTCATGGTATTTCCTCTTACGCGTTGTCGTTATTGAACAGATGGGGCGGCAACTTTTGTACCGTTACAGGTCAGTTTTGGGTCTGATAACAAAATGGCTGAAATTTTTCCGGCCTCTGCAGCGCAGGGTTTTGCCAGATTGACGGCAACGATTGCGGCGGCTTCGGTCATGGCATCAACACCAGCAGGTTTCGTGTCATTTGCCCCCGGACCAGAGAATGCAAAATAGAAAGCGGCAGCCAAAGCACCTGCAGAAACCAATCCTATGGCCGTCTTTTTTGCGCTGATAATCATCGCTTAAAACCCTCTATTTCGTTGAATGTGCAGCACTATAGCTAGATATTATGTTAAATGTCAAGAAAAATGAACCCTGATAGAAAAACAGCCCCGTTTCCGGGGCTGTCTTCGAATTCATTTTAGAGCTTATTTGCAGCCGCAAGGATCAACTGGCTTCGGTGCGACAACCGCGCGCGGTGCCGGAGCAGCGCGACGTACGACTGGACGTGGCTCTTCTTTTGTCTTTACAACGCCTTCAACGCGAACCGGGTTCACGATTTCAACGCGCAGCGGCTGTACTGGAACTGCAACGACTGGCGCTTGCAAGGACCGTGCGAATGCTTCTGTACCGGCAACATATTCGCCTGTGCATTGCAGACCTGGTTGTGTCAGAACAATCGCGGAAATTTTCGCAGCTTGTGCAGCACATGGTTTTACCAGGTTTTCAACAACGGTGTTCGCAGCTTGGTCGAATTCTGGGTGCAGGTTACGCAGACCAGCTAAACCAGTTGCAACCATACCTGTGTCTTGTGCAACCAGACCAGCGTTGATCGCGGTTTTAGCAGCGTCCTGAGACAAGCAGAACTTGCTCTGGGTTGTTTTGCCACCGCCCGCACCAAAGAATGGAATGCTGACGTTCAAAGCCCAACCTTCACCGCAATTGCCCGCAGGAATGATTGTTGTTGCAGCAACGTTACCCATTGGCTTTTGAGCTTCGTAGTTGTTGTTCATGCTCATGTTGTTGCCGCCGCTGTTGGATGCGCCGCCTGCCGCGTTTGCAGAGGATTCAGCTTCACCACCGGACGCGTTGGAGTTCGCAGCGCCGCCCGTTGCGTTGGAATGCGATGTACCGCCTGTTGCGTTACCACCTGTTGCATTGCCGCCTGTCGCGTTACCGCCTTGGCCGATGCCGACACCAACACCAACGCCTGTACCACCCTGACCACCTTGGCCGCCATTCGCAACATTCGAGTTGTTGTTGCTGTTGCCGTTATAGTTGCTGTTGGAATTGTTGTTTTTGTTGTAATTCGAATTGTTGTTATGGTTCGAATTGCTGTTGTTGTTTTTGTTGTAGTTTGAATTGTCGTTATTGTTTGTCACCGTTGTGGACGGTGTTTCCGGTTGGGATGGGTATTCCGGATAATATGTCGCGAAAGCTGGAGCAGCGAATGCCGTTGTAGCGGCCAGAACCAGTGCGGAAGCAGTTTTTTTCAAGCTATTCATGGTAACAATCACCTTTCAAGGGATATGGGAAACACACCTGTTGCAACCGCATCATCATTCAGTGTTTACGCGGCTAGAACGTTACGACAAATCTGCCGTGGCCAAGGTGATACATTATGGCATATCGCTTTGTCAAGAATTTTTATAAAATTAAGTTCTGCTTTATTTTTTTGCAATTTACATGAAAGTTATGGTAACAAGGGGCCGGAATTTAGAAACCCTATTGCCCAGCAACAAAGGAAACGGCCCCAAATGCAAGACAATCAGGACAATCTCAACACCGCTGAAACCACATCGGAAACAGTAGCCACGCCGAAAAAGCCGCGTAAATGGCTCACCGCTGCGTTTAACATCTCTTCCGGTATGGCTGTTTCGCTGGCGGTAAAGTCCTTGGTCGTCACTTGCGCCGCGACTTTAGCCTCCCCTGCCACTGCAATTTTCATTGGTGCCGCCGCCGCCGGTGTCGCCACCAGCTATCTGCGTCACACACTTGAAAACTATCAATTGGGTAAGGCCGGACAAGAACCTGTCAAATTCACCTTTAAAAAGGCCGCGCTGGGCGCTGGCTTTGGTATGGTGGGCGCTGGCGTGATTGAGGGTCTGGATCATTTCGCCCCTGATCTGATTTCAAACACCATTTCCAGCATCAAAAACTTCTTTGGTTTTGGCCCTGCGGCGTGCATCGAAGCACCAGCTGCAATTGCCGACATTCAACCAGCAGCAGCCCCGATTGAACATGTGACCCCAGTAGAAACCGCCGCACCAACAGCCCCGCAAGGCGTTGAACTGGCCGAAACTGTTGTTACCGCACCGGAACCAACATCGCTTGATTGCGTGAAATTGCTGGCTGAAAATCCTGCTGTATCCGACCGCGTTCATGACGCGATTGAACGCACCGCCGCGACGAACCCCAAAACAGCGGCACAGGGCCTGAAGGACCTTGGGTTCTTCCTGTATAACGGTTTGGACGGCATGCCAAAGGACCCTTGTCTGGCGGTGAAACTGCTGCGCGAAGCGGCAGAGATGGGCAATGTTCAAGCGCAAGTGGATCTGGCATACATTGAATATCACGGCAATGCGGCCGCTGGTGTGACTGCAAATCCTGCGGCTGCGCTGGAAAAAATGCAGGACATCAAAACAGGGACCGCGCGTCATTTCGTTGAACAATGGACTGGCACAGACCTGACCGAAGATTCCTTCGCCAAGGCCACACCGGACGTTACACCCGTTGCCACACCATCTGCACCGCTGGAAACAGTGACCCTTCCGCCAGCACAACCCGTTGCGATGGTCGATGTCACAAACGCAGCCGCACCGACAACAACAACCACGGCCTTCGCCGCTGCCACAACCACCTCAGGCGCAACCGTTGAAAGCGGCCTGTCTGCTGGTTCGGGCATGGATTGCAAGCCGATTATCAATGTCGGTGGTAGCAATGATATTGATTTCGTTTGCAGCCTGCCTGCGAATGACGACACATTCTCCGTCGGGGAACGTGTTATCATTCAACGTCCGGGCCTGCTGAATCTGGTTCGTTAATTTAAAAAAAGACAGGAGAAGGTTATGAGCAAAAAAGAAACACCATCCACAACACCAAAAGCATCCGCTGATTTCACCTATGCGAAAACAGCAACAAACTGCCCGTCGCAACGCGCCGTAACACGCGAATGCCAAAACCCGCAAACACCGTATAAAATCAACGATGAAGATTGGAAATACGGGATTGGCCTGAACTAATTTCGCAATGCCATCCTCCTGTCATCCCCGCGAAGGCGGGGATCCAGGGCTTATGACCGCGTTGGGTGCTTTCCCCCTGGATCCCCGGTCAAGCCGGGGATGACAATAGACGTCACTCTTGATCTCAAGCCCATGATTATGGTTTAACCCACCCCATGACCACAGCGGAAAAGAAGCTTTATATCAAAACTTGGGGCTGTCAGATGAACGTCTATGACAGCAACCGGATGGCAGACATCCTGCATCCTCTCGGCTATCGCCAGACGGATGTACCGGATGACGCCGATATGGTCATTTTAAACACCTGCCATATCCGCGAAAAAGCGACTGAAAAAGTCTTCTCCGACCTTGGCCGGATGCGCGACCACAAGAACGACCGCAAGGCTGCGGGTAAAAAAACCCTGATCGCCGTTGCCGGATGCGTGGCGCAGGCCGAGGGCGATGTCATCCTCGACCGCGCCCCTTATGTCGATATGGTGTTTGGTCCGCAGACTTATCACGAACTGCCAGAAATGATTATCAAGGCAACCGGTGAGCGCGTTATCAACACAGACTTCCCGGTTGAATCCAAATTTGATTTGCTGCCCGAAGAACACGCGGCGCATAGCGGTCCTGCGGCCTTTGTTTCCATTCAAGAGGGTTGCGATAAATTCTGCACCTTCTGCGTTGTGCCCTACACACGCGGTGCTGAATATTCACGTCCCCTCGATAAGATCATCGATGAAACCAAACGCCTGCGCGATCGCGGCGTGGTTGAGATTGTCTTGCTGGGACAGAACGTCAACGCCTATCATGGTGGCACAGGCGGGGGCTTAGGTGAATTGATTGCGGCGGTTGCCGATGTTGAGGGTGTTGAGCGCATTCGCTACATGACATCGCACCCACGCGATATGGATGATGCCTTGATCGAGGCGCATGGTTCTGTTCCGGAATTGATGCCGTTCCTGCATTTGCCGGTGCAAAGTGGTTCGGATGAAATCTTAAAAACCATGAATCGTAAGCACACCGCCGATCATTACCGCGACATCATTGCGCGTGTACGCAAAGTGCGCCCGGATATTGCCCTGTCATCTGATTTCATCGTCGGCTTCCCCGGTGAAAGCGAACAGCATTTTGAAGAAACGCTGCAACTGATCCGCGATATCGGCTATACCTCTTCCTATTCCTTCAAATACAGTGCCCGCCCCGGAACCCCGGCGGCGAACATGCAAAATCTGGTCCCTGAAAAGGTTAAGGATGAACGGGTACAGCGCATTCAGGCCCTGCTCTTTGAACAGCACACCGCCTTTAACAAGGCCTGTATCGGCCAGACCATGAATGTCCTGCTGGATGGTCATGGTCGCGCGGAAAGCCAGCTTCATGGCCGCACCCCCTATAATCAAGCCATTCATGTGACCACAGACGTTAAGAACTTTGGCACGGTCATGCCCGTGCGGATCACCAACGCATCCGCAACATCATTAACAGGGGAAATTCTCAAATAAAGGTTTGCGAATTCCTTCCACACCCCCTATAACCTGTTCCCATAACCAAAACACCAGTAACAACCTTTTGAACAGGGGTACTCGACTCATGGCACCAAAAAATGGCCGCAACTCATCCGCGGGTAACGAATTCAACGATCAAAGCAAGCCAGCGAACCAGAACGACAAAGGTGCCGCAGCCCCCGTCAGCAAAATTTCCAAGGCAGAATTGTTGAACGCCGTGAGAAATGCCCTGCCCGCTTTTGGCGCAGACAGCTTCCACATGGGCGAAGAACACATCGTCGCGACAAAGAACCAGAAAAAACTCCTCGACCTGCTGGACACGAAAACCGTTGTTTTCGTAAAAGGCCCATTCGGTACAGGCAAAACATTCTGGACATGTCTGGCGGGCCTTCAAGGCTTGGTCGAAAAGAAATACAATAAAATCTCCCTGACCGCGCCAGCCGTTGAAGCAGACGAAGAACTGGGCTTCCTGCCCGGTGACAAGGACGCGAAAATGGCGCAACACGTTAACCAGATCATCGAAACACTGGAAGACCTCGTCGGCAAGAAAACCGTGCAGGATATGCGCGATACAGGCCTGATTGAAATTGCACCCCACGCCTATAACCGTGGCCGTACTTACAAAAAGACCTTCTATATTCTGGATGAATCGCAAAACGCGTCCGGCAAGCAATTGATGACATCTTTGGGCCGTTTGGGTTTTGGCTCAACCTTCGTTTATATGGGTGACGCCAAACAGAACGACCGCACCAACGGCAAACCAGCTTTCGTTGCGTTCACAGAACGCTTCAACAAGGCCGCTTATGCAGCATCAATTGGTGAAGTGACAATGGGCCGTGAAGACGTTCGCCGTCACCCGCTGTTGAAACTGATCGTTGAAAACGGTGATGACCGTCCGCTGGACCAGCACGAAGTTGAAACAGCCTCGGAAACCGCACCCGCAGCAGCAGCACCAGTCGCCGCAGCAGAGACAACAGGCAAAACTCGCGAACTGCGCCCTGCAAAGCCTGAAGGCGAAGGCTTCCCAAGCCTGAAACCATAATTTTCAGCTCTTAATTGTTATTAACCAATCGCCTCCTATTTTGCTGTATCATACTATGATTACAGAGGAATCAGGAGGCGATTGCCATTTCGACACACACCACTCAGACGACCCACGATAAAATGGTTTTTGATGATAACCGTCTTTTGCCTGCCCTGTTCGGCGGGCAAAATTCACATCTGACCATGCTGGAAGAAACACTGGGCATCCAGATTCAAAGCCGTGGCAATGAATTGACCCTGGTCGGCGCAAAGGCGGACACGCTGCGCGCGCGCGAAATCCTGACCATTTTATGGGACAAATTGCGCCAAGGGCATGATGTCGACAATCAGATTGTTGATGCCGCGCTGCGCTTTTCAATCGCCGATAAGGAAGTGAAGGCCCAGCAACAAAGATCAGGACAAAGTATGACATCAAACCCGACCCAGAACCCGACTCATCTGAAAGATTTTGCCGAAACCAAGGGCCAGATTATCGTCCGCAAAAAAACCATCGCGGCGCGGTCCCCCATGCAGTCGAACTACATCGAAGCCATGCAAAAGCGCGAAGCTGTTTTTGGTATTGGCCCTGCCGGTACGGGCAAAACCTATCTGGCGGTGGCGCAAGCGGTGGCCCTGTTTGAACAAGAACGCATTGAGCGTATTATTTTGTCACGTCCCGCCGTTGAAGCCGGTGAAAATCTTGGCTTCCTGCCCGGTGATTTGAAAGAAAAAATCGACCCCTATTTACGTCCGCTTTATGACGCCCTGTACGACACAATGGGCGCGGAAAAGGCTGAAAAACGCATTCTGGCGAAGGATATTGAGATTGCGCCGCTGGCCTTTATGCGTGGCCGTACCCTCACCAATGCTTTCGTTATTCTGGACGAGGCGCAAAACACAACATCCATGCAAATGAAGATGTTCCTGACACGTCTGGGTGAAGGCTCCCGCATGGTCATCACCGGCGATCCGACACAGGTCGATCTGCCAAAGGGTGAAACATCGGGGCTTCTCGATGCCGTTGATATTTTGCGCGATGTACCGGAAGTCGGCGTTATTCGCTTCGGTACGAAGGATGTTGTGCGTTCTGCGCTGGTCGCCAAAATCGTTGGTGCCTATGACAGAAGCGATGCCGAAAAGAAATCATGATCGAAATCGACATCGCGGTTGAAGAACCGTCATGGGACTCCACTTGCCCTGACTACGAAAGCCTTGTTCGGCGTGCCGTTGATCTGGTGTTCCTGCATTCCCCCATTGCGCGTGATTTAACGGCGGCGGGTGTGGAACCGGAAATCAGTGTCGTGCTGGCCAATGATGATGCGGTTCATGAACTCAACCGTGATTACCGGGACAAAGACAAACCCACCAATATCCTGTCCTTCGCCATGCAAGACGGCGAAGATGGCTGGGAAGCCCCGGAACATCCCGGCCCCTGCGCCCTGGGTGATCTGGTGGTCGCGTTTGAGACGGTTGAACGCGAAGCAGCGGCCGAATCCAAACCCTTTTCCGACCACCTCACGCACCTGATTATCCACGGAACCTTGCATTTATTGGGGTACGATCATATGGATGACGCGGACGCAGAGGCGATGGAATCTCTTGAAATTCAGATACTTAGCACTATAAATATAAAGAATCCTTACACTGAAACGTAATTTATGCATAAATGCTAGAATGAAGAACATGACCGAACAAACAGACGACCCATCAAGTCCCACCGGCGGAGCCCTTGCCCAACGAAATGCACATTTGCAGGTCGTAAAAAGTAATGGTACCGCCCGCGATGAATCCCCCGGCCCCGAACGGCACCGTGATGCATCGATCATCGGCTTTTTAAAGGGCCTGATCAGCGGAAAATCAGAATCCAGCCTGCATGATGCGTTGAAAGAATACGTCGCAGACGGCGATAGCGGCGATGGTCCACAATCACTGGCGGCGGATGAACGCACCCTTATTTCCAACATTTTGAAACTGCGTGATACGCGCGCCGTTGATGTGATGATCCCGCGTGCGGATATTATCGCGATTGATATTGCGACCTCACCCGATGAACTTCTGGCCTTGCTGTCGGAAAAACAATATAGCCGTTTTCCGATCTACCGTGAATCGCTGGACGATATTGTCGGCACCATTCACATCAAGGATATTCTCGCGACTCTGGCACGCAAAGCCCCACTGAACATTGAAGAACTGGTGCGTGACGTGTCGATCATTTCCCCGGCGATGCAGGTTTTGGACCTGTTGCTGGAAATGAAAGAGACACGCCGCCAGATGGCCTTGGTGGTTGATGAATTTGGCGGCATTGATGGCCTTGTCACCGTTGGTGACATTATTGGCTCCATCGTTGGTGACATCGAAGACGAACACGAAATCGATGACCAGCCGCAATTGGTTCAAGCCGCCGATGGCACCATTCTGGCCGATGGCCGCGTGGGTGTTGAGGAATTTGAAGAACGCTTTGGCCGGTTCCTGACACAGGAAGAACGCGATGAAATCGACACGCTGGGCGGGTTGGTCTTTACCATTGCGGGACGTGTTCCCGCGCGCGGTGAAGTGGTCAGCCACGATTCCGGTATGGTGTTCGAAGTTTTGGATGCGGACCCGCGCCGTGTTCACCGCTTGCGGATCAAGAACATTCCCGCCGATACATCTGGCGAGTAATTTTCGCCCATGAATGTCACTGCAATATCCAACACCCTTCATAACCTGAGCTTCAGGAAGCGCCTTGCTGTGGCGTTTCTGGGTGGTCTGGTGACGGCATTACCGATGCCGCCATTGACCCTTTTATGGCCCCTGCTCTTTATCGGTTTAAGCGCGTTTTACGTTGCCCTGTCGGGTGTAACAGGAAAACGGGCCTTTGCGATTGGCTGGACTTACGGGTTTGGGTATTTCCTGCTGGCGCTGTTTTGGATTGGCAATGCGCTGCTGGTGCCGGGGAATAGTTTCCTCTGGGTGTGGCCGTTTGCGGTTTTGGGCCTTCCGGTGGGTTTGGCGATTTTTACAGGGCTGGCGGCTTATACGGCGGCGCGTTTTGCTGATTTAAAAACAGGGCGCGGTTTTGCTGCGCTGGGGCTGGCATTGATGGTCAGCGAATTTCTGCGCGGGCATATTCTGACCGGGTTTCCATGGGATCTGTTTGCCTATGGCTGGGCCGGGATTTTGCCCATCGTGCAAAGCGTGTCCCTGATCGGGGTTTATGGCCTGACTTTCCTGACGATCTTCTGGTGTACATTGCCGGGGTTTTTACTGGTGTCACAGGCGTCGCGGCGCGCGGCCATCATTGCCGCTGCCATGGTTATTATCTCGCTGGGCGGGCTTTATGGCTGGGGCTGGCACCGTCTGTCGTCTAATCCCACGCAATCCCACGACGATATCATCGTGCGCGTGGTTCAACCCAATATTCCGCAGGAAGAAAAATGGGATAATTCCCGCACCGTGCCAAATCTGCAAAAGCTGGTCTGGAATTCATCGGCGGATACGATTCCGGACAAAACCTATGCTGTAATCTGGCCGGAAACCGCCATTACAGATTATATTGCCACCGACCCGAATGCGTCTGATTTCATCCGCAGTGAGGTTTTTCCGGCGGGACGCCGTGGTTATCTGATTTCCGGGGTTCAACGCCACGAACAAACGCCCGAAGGAAAGCCGGAATATTTCAACAGCCTTGTTGCCTATGACAACGCCCTGCACCCGCAGACCATCTATAACAAGTCGCATCTGGTTCCGTTTGGCGAATATATTCCGTTCCAGAAGTTCATTCCCCTGACGCCCATCGTGAAATTCTCAGGCTTTACCCCCGGTGAAGGTGTAAAAACGCAACTTATACCGGGTTTTCCGGGGTTTAGCCCCCTCATCTGTTACGAAGTTTTGTTTCCCGGTAGGGTTGCAGAAAAGACCATTCGACCAGAATGGATAATAAACGTCACCAATGACAGCTGGTACGGCAACAGCCCCGGCCCCTATCAGCACCTTGCCAAGGCCGTTTACCGTGCCGTGGAAGAAGGGCTACCTTTGATGCGTTCAGCGAATACCGGGGTATCGGCCATCATCGATTCCTACGGACGGGTGCAAAACAAAATTGCTTACAATAAAGAAGGGTACATTGACGCCCCCCTGCCTTTACCCTCATCACCCCAGCCATTTTATGGGCATTACCGCGATTATTTCACATATCTATTGTTTTTTGCCCTCACCGCCCTTATATGGATTACAAGGCGAAGTTGAAAACCCTTTGATATTTCAGACCTATCCCTTGGCTTAGGACAAAAACTCCGTCTTGCATGCCCGCGCGTTCGTCTGTAAAGCTACGGTTACTTTTTTAATACCCGATTGACTTACATCAAGTATCAAGCGGGACGTTGCAACCTGCCACGCCTCTTGGGCGCCCTTAACAACGGACGACATTTGAATGGTAACAAAAACAAAAGCTGTGGCGCCGCGCTATTTCGGCAAAGGGAAAAAAGGGCAACCTGATCCTGTCGATGTTCACGTTGGTTCCCGTGTGCGCCTGCGCCGTGGCATCATGGGCCTAAGTCAGGAAAAGCTGGCCGAATCTTTGGGTCTAACTTTCCAACAAATTCAAAAATACGAACGCGGCGCAAACCGCGTCAGCGCCAGCCGCCTTTTCCAACTGGGTGAGATTCTGGATGTTCCAGTCAATTTCTTCTTTGAAGGTTTTAATCCTGATGAGCCGGGTCGCGCCTATGGCTTTTCCGACACCCAGCAGGAAGATTTCAGCTGGCTGGAAGAAGATGACGGCGACCTGATGGAGCGCAAGGAAACGATTGAACTGGTGCGGACTTATTACTCGGTCCAAGACCCTGCTTTGCGCAAAAACTTCATGAAAATGCTGAAAACACTGGTTTCTAGCCAGATCATCAGCGAATAACCCCCTGAAAACAGCCCTATCCCCTGCAAGAACGCTTGATCTTGCGGTCCGGACCTATATGCTTTTCCTGATTATAGTTTAAGGGAATTTTTAAATGCGCAACACAGCAGGCCAAGCCATGTCATCCATCCAATCAAATCAAAACGCCATGCCGCAAACTGAACTGAAGGATTTCCTGTTCACCAGTGAATCCGTTTCCGAAGGTCACCCGGACAAGATTTGCGATCAGATTTCCGATGCGCTTGTTGACCTGTATATGGGCCAAGACCCAATGGCACGCTGCGCGATTGAAACAGTCGCCACAACCGACACCGTCATTATCGTTGGCGAAACACGCGGGCCTGAAAGCCTGACCCATGACATGATCCGCGATGTTGCGCGTAACAAGATCAAGGAAATCGGTTACGACCAAGAAGGCTTCAACTGGAAGAATGTCAATATCGATGTGAAACTGCATAACCAATCCGCAGACATCGCCATGGGCGTTGATGCATCAGGCAGCAAGGATGAAGGTGCCGGCGACCAAGGCATTATGTTCGGTTATGCCTGCCGCGAAACACCGGCATTGATGCCAGCCGCCATTCATTATTCCCACAATATCCTGCGTGGCCTGTCGATGGCGCGTCATTCGGGTCTGTTGGCCGGGAAGCTGGAACCGGATGCAAAATCCCAAGTCACACTGGAATACCGCAATGGCCAGCCCGTTCGCGCAACATCGATTGTTGTGTCCACACAACACGCCGAAGGCCTGTCACAAGCCGAAGTACGTGAGATGGTTCGCCCTTACGTTGAAAAGACATTGCCGCAAGGTTGGATGTGCCCGGATTCTGAATTCTATGTGAACCCGACAGGTCGCTTTGTGATTGGTGGTCCGGTTGGCGATTCCGGTTTAACGGGCCGCAAGATCATTGTTGATACCTATGGCGGGTCCTGCCCGCATGGTGGCGGTGCGTTTTCGGGGAAAGACCCGACAAAGGTTGACCGTTCCGCAGCCTATGCCGCCCGTTACATGGCGAAAAACATTGTTGCCGCCGGTTATGCTGATCGCTGCACGATCCAGCTGTCTTACGCGATTGGCATTTCCAAGCCGCTCTCCGTCTATGTGAACACGCATGGCACAGGCAGCGTTGATGAAGCTCCGCTGGTACGCGCCATTCAGCAAGTCATCGACCTCAGCCCACGCGGCATCCGTGAACATCTGCAACTGAACCGCCCGATTTACGCGCGCACCGCCGCCTATGGCCATTTTGGCCGCGACCCGGAAGCCGATGGCGGATTCAGCTGGGAAAAAACCGACCTGATCGAGCCACTGCGCAAGATCCTCGGCTAATCCGTAATAATTTGTCACCCCCGCCTTGTGCGGGGGTCCGGTCTTTTGTAGAGATAAGGCCGGATACCCGCACAAGGCGGGTATGACAAGGATAAAGACAATGAATACAGCCACACCAGACATCAAACGCCGCCGTGTTTTTGGCCGCCGTTTGACACGCTCCTTAAGCCCATCCCTGCAAAACCTGCATCAAACGATGCTGGATAAATTGCAGGTGCCGCGTGCGCTGGTGGAAAAGAAAAACTTAAAACCTGCGGACATCTTTGAAAAACCATTCAACCAGTTCTGGTTTGAAATCGGGTTTGGCAACGGCGTGCATTTGCATGATGAATGCGTGGCCCACCCGGACACCGCCTTTATCGGCGCAGAACCCTATATTAACGGCATGGCCAATTTCCTGAAAAGCATGGAAAATCAAAGCCATGACAATATCCGCGTGTGGATGGATGACGCAATTGTCGTGCTGGATTCACTGGCCGATGAAGTGCTGGACGGGATATACATCCTGAACCCCGATCCATGGCCGAAAAAACGTCACTGGAAACGCAGAATCGTCAGCACCGAAAACGTCGCCCGCTTCGTCCGCATTTTAAAGCCGGGCGGAAAACTGGTCATGACCACGGACATTGACGATCTGGCCGAATGGATGGCCACCCATGCCATAAACAACCCACAGCTTCGTTGGGATGCGAACAGCCCCGCCGACTGGAAAAACCCACCACCGGGCTGGAATCCAACAAAATACGAGAAAAAAGGTGCCGCCGTGGGCCGCCAGCAAAGCTATCTGGTCTTCACCAAACAGACGTAAGAACCAGATCACCAATGCAACGCCATAAATATTATGAATAACAACAATAAAGGCTTGCGTACCCTAGGGATTCGGGGGTATAAGCATCGCAATATATACCGATCATGTTTGATAGGTGGGCCTAGCGGTCCGCCTTTTTTGTTACTAAAACGGACCCTGACGACTTATGCGTTTTTCGCCACTGGAAGAAAAAATTGCGAAACTGGTTGACCCGATTGCATCCGCAATGGGGTTGGAACTGGTCAGCATTCAACAATCCGGTGAAAGCAACAGCCTGACCTTACAGGTGATGGCCGAAAATCCGCTGACCCGTGCTTTGAGCGTTGATGAATGCACGAATTTAAGCCGCGCAATCTCCGCCGTGATGGATGTCGAAGACCCGATTGCCGATGCATATCAATTGGAAATCAGTTCACCGGGCATTGACCGCCTGTTGATCCGTGAACGGGATTACGCCGAATATAACGGCATGGCAGCAAAGATTGAAATCGACCCGCCGATTGAGGGCCAGAAGCGTTTTCGCGGCACCATCCAAGGGTTTGAAAACAATGAGGTCCAGTTGAAGACCGATGCGGGGCTGGTTCACCTGCCCTTTGGCGATATTCAACGGGCCAAACTGGTCATGACAGATGAACTGATCAAGGCCGGCCAGAAGAAACGTAAAGAATTATTAGAAGCAACACCCAACAGCCACGAAGAAGAGGTTGAAGACAATGGAACTGCTGCAAGTCGCTGACGCCGTCGCGCGTGAGAAAAATATTGACCGTGACATCGTGCTGGGCGCGATGGAAGAAGCCATTCAAAAGGCGGGCCGTTCGAAATACGGTTTCGATCACGACATCCGCGCGATCATCGACCGCAAATCCGGCAACATCGAGCTGAAACGCTACCGCGCTGTTGTTGAAGTGATTGAAGATGAAGCCACACAACTGACATTGGCCGAAGCAAAACGCATCGACCCAAAGGCAGAAATTGGTGCCTTCCTGATCGACACCCTGCCGCCGCTGGATTTTGGCCGTATCGCCGCACAAACCGCGAAGCAAGTTATCGTTCAAAAAGTCCGCGATGCGGAACGCAAACGCCAATTCGAAGAATTCAAAGATAAAGTCGGCGAAATGACCGTCGGCATTATCAAACGCGTTGAATACGGCAACACCACCGTTGATCTGGGTGGCAAGGCTGAGGCCCTGCTGCGCCGTGACGAAGGTCTGCCACGCGAAAACCTGAAGGTCGGCGACCGTGTTCGCGCCATCATTTATGATGTTCGTGAAGAAGTTCGCGGCCCACAGATTTTCCTGTCCCGCGCCCGCCCGGAATTCATGGCAAAACTGTTCATTCAGGAAGTGCCTGAAATTTATGACGGCACAATCGAGATCAAGGCCGTTGCCCGTGATCCCGGTTCCCGTGCGAAAATCGCCGTTGCCGCCCGTGACAACAGCATCGACCCAGTGGGTGCGTGCGTTGGTATGCGTGGTAGCCGTGTTCAGGCCGTTGTTGCCGAACTGCAAGGCGAAAAAATCGATATCGTTCCATGGTCTGAAGATTTCGCGACCTTCGTCGTGAACTCCCTGCAGCCAGCAGACGTAACCAAAGTCGTTCTGGACGAAGAAAAACACCGTCTGGACGTTGTCGTTCCGGAAGATCAATTGTCGTTGGCCATTGGCCGCCGTGGCCAGAACGTGCGCCTCGCCGCACAGCTGACCGGCTGGGACATTGACATCCTGACCGAAGCCGAAGAACAAGCCCGCCGTGCGGAAGAGTTCAAAAAACGCTCCACCCTGTTCATGGAAGCACTGGACGTTGATGAAGTTATCGCGCACTTGCTGGTTGCTGAAGGCTTTATCAGCATCGAAGAAATCATCGAAACAGCCGTTTCCGAACTGGCAAAAATCGAAGGCTTCGACAGCGATGTTGCAGAAGAATTGCAAAACCGTGCCAAGGCATGGATTGAACTGAAAGCACAAGAACTGGAAACAAAACGCCAGGAACTGGGTATTCAGGACGATCTGATGTCCTTCGAAGGTCTGACACCTGAAATGATCCTGAAACTCGCAGAAGGCGGCGTGAAGTCGCGTGATGATCTGGCCGATCTGGCTGGCGATGAGTTGCTGGAAATTCTCGGTGCGGGTGCCATGTCGGCACGCGAATCCAACGAATTGATCATGCGCGCCCGTGCGCACTGGTTTGAAAACGAAAACGATAATGGTGAAGCAGCTGCTTCGACCGTATCGGCATCATGAGAGGGCTAATTGATTTACGCTGGGGACCACTCACCCACTGAAAAAGACGAAATCATCACGGGAACAACCCGTGATGATGGCGCGCGTGAATCAATTGTCGAACCTGCTGCTGACGAACCATACGTCAAACCGGTTAAAGTAAAACCCCTGCCCGTTTGCATTCATTCCGGCAAAGCGATGGAAGAAGAACGCATGATGCGCTTCGTCATCGGGCCGGAGGATGTTCTCTATCCTGATTTCTCCGGTGACCTGCCGGGCAAGCCAATGTGGTGTTCGATTTACCGCGAAACATTGCAAGAAGCTGTCGCGCAAAACAGCTTTGCCAAGGCATCGGGCAAAACCGTTCATATTCCTGAAAATATCATGGACCAAATCGATCTCGGCCTGCGCAATCAGGCCCTGGCGATGCTGTCCATGTGTAAAAAATCAGGCCATCTGCTGACCGGCGCGGAAAAAACCGAGCAGGTTTTGAAATCAGGCAAAGCTGGTATATATCTTACTGCGGCCGCGAAGGATGCAGATACCCGCGAAAAACTGAGTTTTCTGGCCCGTAACGCCCGCGTTGTTGACATGTTCACCAGCGAAGAGCTTTCCAAAGCCAGCGGCGCCAATAAAGTTTTCCATGCTGCCATGACTCGTGGCGGCACGACTGAGCGGTTCTTTTCGCATGTTAAGCGGATGAACCTTTTTAGAATTCAAACCAATGACCCAAAACAGCAAGCAGACAAGCATGACCGATAGCACTGACAAAAAAAGCACTGACAAAAAAGAAGACGATACAGCGAAAAAAGCCCCCCTCACCCTTGGTGGTGGTAAAGGGACTTTGAGCCTGAAGGGCGGCGCAGCTGCCGGTGCGAAAGCGACCTTATCGCAACCATCGCGCTCTGGCAAAACGGTGGCCGTTGAGGTGCGCCGTAAACGGACCGGTTCAACAACCGCACCGATGGCCCGTCCACAAACGGAAAGCCACGTCGAAGAAGAATTGGTCGTACCCGTCCCGGCAGCACCAGCCGCACCGGCGACCCCTGTGACACCGATGTCGAACGAGCTGCGCAAGCTGACATCAGAAGAGCGTGAAGCCCGTATTCGCGCCCTGCAACTGGCCGAAGAAGAATCCAAACGCCGCCCGGCGGAAGCTGAAACAGCACCCGCACAAGAATATGGCTTTGGCGCCCCCGTGAACAAACCCGAAGTTCTGCCACCGCCCCCTGTAAAGGATGCGCGTCAGCAAGAACTGGAAGAACTGCAAGCGATTGAAGCCGAAGAACTGCGCCTGAAGAAACAAAACGAATCCCGTTTTGCGTCCCCGCATGCCCGTCCTGCTGAAAAGGCCGCAACGACATCCTCACCGGGTCCTGATTACATGACACCGGAGGAACTGGCCCGTCGTGGCACATCCGGGATCCGTGAAGTCGGCCCGAAAATGCTGGATGCGGATGAGGAAGAAGAAGAAAGCTACCGCGCACGGATGAAAAAGGCGAATACCCGTGCCGCGCCTGTGAAACGTGACGAAGCTGATCGTCGCGGTTTGGGTAAAATGACCATTCAGACAGCGTTGAACGAAGACAAGCTGTATGACAAGGAAAAGGGCCGCTCCATGGCCGCCATGCGCCGGGCCCGTGAACGTGCCCGTCTGGCCGGTCTGGAAACCCAGCAAAAAGTTATGCGTGAAGTCGTCCTGCCGGAATACATCACGGTTCAGGATCTGGCGAACCGTATGACCGAACGCAGCGCCGATGTTGTTAAAGCCTTGATGAAAATGGGCGTGATGGCCACCATCACCCAAACCATCGATGCCGATACCGCCGAGCTGATCATTCACGAATTCGGCCACACCTTCAAACGCGTTACCGATGCCGACGTTGAAATCGGCATGGAAGGCGAAGCCGATACAGCGGAACAATTGATCCGCCGTGCGCCTGTTGTCACCATCATGGGTCACGTTGACCATGGTAAAACATCCCTGCTGGACGCCCTGCGTGCCACAGATGTTGTGGCAGGCGAAGCCGGTGGCATTACCCAGCATATCGGGGCCTATCAAGTGACCCTGCCAAGCGGTGCGAAAATCACCTTCCTGGATACACCGGGCCACGCTGCCTTTACCGAAATGCGTGCACGCGGTGCGAACGTAACGGATATCGTTGTTCTGGTGGTTGCCGCCAACGATTCCATCATGCCGCAAACCATCGAAGCGATCAGCCACGCAAAAGCCGCTGGCGTTCCGATTATCGTCGCGATCAACAAGGTTGACCTGCCGGATGCAAATCCACGCAAGGTTAAACAAGATTTGTTGCAGCATGAAATCATCGTCGAAGAATTGTCCGGTGATGTTCAGTGCGTTGAATTATCCGCTAAAAAGCGCATCAACCTCGACAAGCTGGAAGAAGCCATTCTTCTGCAAGCCGAAGTTCTCGATCTGAAATCCAACCCGAACCGCGATGCAATCGGCACCGTGATCGAAGCGAAACTGGAACAGGGCCGTGGTAACGTCGCCACCGTCCTGATCGAAAAAGGCACATTGCGGATTGGCGACATCTTCGTTGCCGGTGCGGAATCAGGCCGTGTTCGCGCGATTTTGGATGACCGTGGTCAACAGATCAAAACCGCAGGCCCCGGCCAGCCGGTTGAAGTTCTGGGTCTGCAAGGGTCGCCAAGTGCTGGTGACAACCTGACCGTGGTTAAGGACGATTCCAAGGCCCGTGAAATTGCCGCCTATCGTCAACGCAAAAAGCGTGAAGCCGCCGCAGCCAGCATTTCCCGTCGCACCTCTTCCCTGGAAGAACTTATGGCGGTGGAAAAACAAGGCCAGCGCATTACCCTGCCTGTCATTCTGAAGGGCGATGTGAACGGCTCCGTCGAGGCAATTATCGGTTCCTTGAACAAAATTTCCGAAGAAAATCCGGAAGTTCTGGTTCGCGTTCTTCACTCCGGTGTCGGCGGGATTACCGAGTCCGACATTATTCTGGCGAACGCCTCCAAGGCCCTTGTCATCGGCTTTAACGTCCGCACCAATACGCAAGCCCGTCAATTGGCGGACCGCGATCATGTTGATGTGCGTTATTACAACGTCATCTACAACATCATCGACGATGCGAAAGCAATCCTGTCCGGTATGTTGGCACCGAACCTGCGCGAGGAATATCTGGGTCAGGCGGAAATCCGTCAGGTCTTCAATATTACCAAGGTCGGCAAGGTCGGTGGCTGCATGATCACCGGCGGCATCGTCAAACGTGGTTCGCATGTTCGCTTGCTGCGTGACTCGGTCGTTATTCATGAAGGCAAACTCAAAACCCTCAAACGCTTCAAAGACGAAGTCAAAGAAGCGCGTGAAGGTATGGAATGCGGTATGGCCTTTGAAAACTATGACAACATTCAAGCTGGTGACACCATCGAATGCTTCGATGTGATCTCCGAAGCTAGAACAATCGATTAAGGGCCCATACGATGTGCAATGAAAACCTGACCAAATACGTCTATCCCGTGCCGCATGGCCTGAACCTGAAGCATGTCTTCAACCTGTATGCGACTGTGGTGAAGGAATGCCCGAATACACGCATCGCGCTGGAACTGAATGACATCGTTCTGGACCTGAAGGCCGACACAACCCTGCCCCTGTTAGAGCAGCGTTATGCGTCTTATCAGCACACCAAAAGCCACAACGATGCCTTCCGTGGCGATGCGGCACAAAACGAACGACTGGTGATGCGCGCGGATAGCGATATCCTGACAGATCGCTACAAATTCGCTCCGGGCGCGTAAGGACGACTGATAATGGCTCGCCAGAAAACCTCAGCCCCATCACAGCGTATGCTGCGCGTTGGTGAAGAACTCCGTCACATCATGTCGGAAACACTGCGCCGTGGCGCATTTGATGATGCGTTGCTGTTCGAAGTCGCCAATACCGTCACCATTTCTCAGGTCACAGTCAGCCCCGATCTGCGCTATGCCACGGGCTATGTCATGACACTGGGCGGGTTGCGGTTGGAAGAAACACTGGAAGCCCTGAATAACTCCGCTTACGCATTCCAGCACGACATTGGTAAGGGCGTGAAAATGCGCACCACACCGCGCGTGCGCTTTCTGGTCGATACCAGCTATGACGAGGCGGACAAGATTAACCGCATCTTGCGCAATATCGGCGACACGCAAAGCCAGCCTGAATAATGGGACGTTCCAAAAAAGGTGATATTGTGAACGGCTGGATCGCGCTGGATAAGCCGGTCGGCATGACCTCAACTCAGGCACTGGGTAAAGTTCGCCGCCATCTGAACGCTCAAAAAATCGGACATGGCGGCACGCTCGACCCGCTGGCCAGCGGCATTTTGCCGATTGCGCTGGGCGAAGCCACCAAAACCATTCCCTATATCCAGGATCATTTAAAAACCTATCGCTTCACCGCCCAATGGGGTGAACAACGCAATACCGATGATCTGGAAGGCCACGTCATCGCCACATCCGATCACCGCCCCACACAAGCAGACATTGAAGCGATTCTGCCCCGCTTCACCGGCGAAATCATGCAAACCCCACCACAGTTTTCGGCCATTAAGGTTGACGGCGAACGGGCCTATGACATTGCCCGGGATGGCGGCGAAGTCGTTCTGGCCCCCCGGATTGTCTATATCGAAACCCTCGATCTGGTTGAATACACCCCGGACAGGGCTGTTTTTCAGGCTTATTGCGGGAAAGGGACCTATATTCGCTCCCTCGCCCGTGACATGGCGCTGGCCCTTGGGACGGTTGGATTTATCGCGGAGTTGCGCCGTGAAGATGTTGGTCCGCTGGGCCCGCACAACGCGATTTCCCTTGATTCCCTGCTGAATCTCGACCATAGTGCCGCCCTTGAAACAGCCTTGCTTCCGGTTGAGACAGTGCTAGACGGCATCCCGGCACTGAATTTGAACCAACAGGAAGCCGCGCGGTTGAAGAACGGACAAATGTTGTCCTTTATCTCTCGTCCCGATGCAGAACGTCTGCAAAAGGCCGGTGTGATGATGGGGAACGGTCCCGAGACTGCCCTCGCCGTTTATAACGGCACGCCAGTTGCGCTGGTGGAAATTGAGGGTGTCGATATTCACCCCGTGCGTGTGCTTAACCTTTAAAAAACTGGAGAAAACGATGACCGCGACTGTAACGAAAACCGACCTGATCGGTACATACAAAATCAACGATAAAGACACCGGCTCTTCCGATGTTCAAGTTGCTCTGCTGACAAAACGTATCAACGAATTGTCCTTGCACATGCAAGCACACAAAAAAGATTTGGGCAGCCGCCGTGGCCTGTTGGCAATGGTTGCGAAGCGCCGCAAGCACCTCGATTACATCAAGTCAAAAGACGACGCTCGTTACAAAGCGCTGATCGAGAAACTGGGTATTCGCCGTTAATTGTAAACGGACAAGATTTGAAAAGGGCGGCTGTGATGGCCGCCTTTTTTGTTGCCGAAATTATGTCGGGGATGGTGCGGGGTTTTCAAGGCTTTCAATCAAATGCCCAATCATCTGATACGCCGATTTTTCCTGTTCGGTGCGCCCGGGAATAAATCCCCCGCTATCCTGACGATGGGTTGGCAGATAACCATGCTGGCGCAGCATACGCGCCACTTGCTGGTCATGGTCTGAATTGCTGCGGGTTTCGGTGTAAAGAAATAATTCCTGCGCGACGATCAAACTGGACGGGGTATAGCCCTTGGCAAAGGTCTCTTTCAGCCGATCATGAAGCATACCCAATTCCCCCTTACGCACTTAGTAACGCGATGATTGGGGAATTTATCATATAATATTATGGAAATGCAATCATTATGGTTTTGGGCATATTACCCGCCCCGGTCCCAAGGCCAGCCCCTTGAACAACAGGCGGATGCCCCTGTTCGCCGGGTCGCGGCAGGCGGCCTTCACATCAATCCCGCTTTCCTTGGGGTACTCAATCGCCAGAACGGGTTTATTCATGCTGCGGAACGGATTTGTCTGCTGGCACCATTTTTCGGCGACGCAGCTTTCAGTGAGAATCCAGTCGTAATCCGCAACCAGTGCCGGGGCCAGTCTTGTTGTGTTCTTCAAGCCAATCGCCAGACCCCGCTCATGCGCAGCCCCGGCCAGCCAGCGGTTGAACGTACTTTGCTTGGCGGAAATGATCGGGAAGCCGGTTTTGTTTTCAAACCCATTGATGTTATCGGGATCCACACCGTCAAACCCCTTGTCCCGGCACAAATCGAGGCGGGCGAGCAGCAAGGGACGCAAATCCGGGTGGCGGATATCCAGCCATTTTTCGCCGTGCCAGCCTTCATACTTCGCGCCCAGCAAATGGCGGGGAAAATCATCGGCATCATCACGCCAATCCTCCCACGCGCCCGCGTTCAGGTAACAAACAACACGGATGCCACGCTTTTGCAGTGCCTTCACCGTGGCCTTTGGCGTGTCGAACAGGTCGAGGATGATGAGATCCAGCCCCTCTGGCACATCCCGCGCCTCTGGCGGGGTGGAAAGCTGAATATCCCATTGCACGATATCAGCCGCCGCCGGACGCCACCATTGGGGCGCAGGAACGGGGGATGCCGCCATGGCAGCCTGTGAAAATACAACCCCGGCTAAAAAAATTCTTGTCAGCAAAGCCGCATTCATGTTTTCATCATTTCCATGAGCACAAAGACCAACACATTTGCCACCGTGGCACAACGACGACTGAACCGCCCCCTGTCATACAGGGCTGGGCTGGTCGTTGCGTTGGGTTCTATCTAACCTCATTCACAACATACATCTCCAGACACTCCCTGTAGGCACGCCAGGCGGACAGCTTTCCCCTTATCGTCCCTTTATTTTACAGCGGAGACCGCGAAATGTCACAGAACACCCAAAAAGTAACCGCCCAGCAAGCCTTTAGCACCGCCGCCATTTTGCATTACGGCCAGATGCTGACCACGGCAGAGCCCTTCATGATCCAGGCGCTGGACCAAAGCCACCTGCCCGAAATCTACAACCTGCATCTGGAATCCATTGCGACATTGAAGGACGAAGAAAAAGCCTTCCTGCTGCAAAAACCAAAATCCTTCTTTGAAAGCCATTTTTCCAAGGCCAAGGGCAATACGGTTTTGGGCATTGTCTGCAACGATAATTTGATCGGGCAATCCATCATCCTGAACCCGAATGCCGCACACCCCGATATCGGCATGACCGATATGACCCCCATTGGCGCACCGGAAACAATCACCGTGTTACAAGGCGTATCCGTCCTGCCCCAATACAGAAACAATAAATTGATGCACCAAATGGTTCATGCATGGTTGAACCATGGCCTGTCCGAAGGCAAAGAACACGCATTGGCCGAAGTGGAAGTTCACAATATCGGCAGCTGGAGCGCATTCCTGAACGAAGGCCTGCAAATCACCAGCATCGGCGTCGATCCAGATGACGGCGCGTTGCTATACAACATGCACGAAACCCTGCCCGAGATTTTGAAGAAAAGATTATCCAACAGCTTTAATAAAGCCGCCGAAAATTCAACCACCTGCCCGATTGATGATTTCAAAACCCAGCAAGACCTGCTGGCCAACGGCCATGTCATTAGTGGCTGGAAAAAAGACACCAAGGAATTCATCCTGACGCCAAAGATGTAAAAGTAATGGGGTAGTTTGAAGGGGGGATTCCCCCCTTCACCCCTTTAATTCCTATGCCGCTTTATCTTCACTCAAATAATAACGCTTCAGGATTTTGCCGTGGTCGAGTTCAAAGACCAGTGGTGAGCCGGTAGGAATTTCGGCCTTGTTGATGGTTTCTGGTGTTTCTGCACCGATGATGATCAACAATGCACGCAAGGAATTACCGTGTGCAGCGACCAGAATGTTTTTGCCCTGATCCAACAGCGGTTTAATGTCCGCGCCGTAATAGGGGCGAACACGCTTTTCAACAACATCTTGTAAGGATTCACCACCGGGTGGTTGCACGTCATAGGAACGACGCCAGATGTGAACTTGCTCTTCGCCGTATTTCTGGCGGGTTTCATCTTTGTTCAATCCGGTCAGATCGCCGTAATCGCGTTCACGCAGATCATCGTGGCGGATGGCGGTTTTAAACAGATCGCCCTGCCCGCATTCATTCAATGCAATTTCGGCGGTGTGATAAGCGCGTTGCAAGGTGCTGGTGAAGACTTGATCGAACTTGATCCCGGCATCTTTCAGACGTTGCCCGGCGGCGCGAGCCTCTTCGCGGCCCAGATCGGACAGGTCAATATCGTGAAACCCGGTAAAGCGGTTTTCAAGGTTCCATTGGGATTGGCCATGGCGCATCAGGACGAGATAATTCATTTTTCTGCCTTTCATAAAAATGCTCTTCGCGAATTTAGATATCAGTAATCCAGTAATAAGAAAAGACGGCAGGGTATAAAACCAGAGGGAGACATAAAGGGAGAATAACTCCACGATAACCGATGGATCACCCAATGTGCCCAAACCATAAAAAGTCAGCAGAACAACGTTTGGAACGGGGAGTGTCGCCGTAAGCGGCAACGGAACTGGAAATACAAGAAAAGTGGAAATAGCGACAAATCGCCACTGCACCTTGGCATTCCCATTAAACTTCTGGTTTAAAAACAATCCAATCAGCCAGAGAGGTATAAAAGCCAGCCAACTCGTGACCAAAGCCATCCCACTCATAATGATGATAAATCCAATATTCATGCAGTGCTGCCCTCACCATCGCAATATTGCGCCGCAGCAATCATATCCCTTGCCATTCAGCGCACAAGCCACAAAATCACCCTATAATAATACAAAAGGATTTTACGAAGGGATATTTCAAATGGCATTACAGAATATGCCCCCCGTTACGCGTGGCCTGAATTTTTATGATCTGGATGACAATCTGAAATCCTTTTTGCAGCGTGTGGCCCCTGACCTTTTGAAGCGTCAGGAAACGCGCCTGCGCGATCTGGGGCAATGGGTTGGTGGAGAGCTTGATGAGCAAGCCGCTTATAGCGACCGCCACGCACCGCCGGAATTAATCTCCGCCTTATCCATCAACGGCAAACCCGGCGACCGCGTGAACAAGGTTGTCTTCAATGCGCAATATGAAGCCGCACAAATTGAAGTTTACCGCCGTGGTGTGATTGGTCTGGCGTTTGAAGGGAAAGACCCGGAACCGCATACGCTGTCCTTCATCATGGGCTATCTGTTGTCGCATACAGACATCTCCACCCATTGTCCGGTAACGATGACCGGGGCTGTGGCTTATGTCGTCAATAAATTTGGGTCTGATGAGGTTAAGAAGAAATACCTTCATGAATCCACCCGTATGGACGGTTTGGCCAAGACCGGCGGCACATGGGCCACGGAAAAACACAGCGGCAGCGACGTTGCCAAGACAACAACCATCGCACGGCAAATGCCCGATGGGTCATTCCGCCTGAACGGTTTGAAATGGTTTGCATCCAATGCATCATCCGGCCTTGCCATTGCAACGGCGCGGCCCGAAGGCGCACCGGAAGGTGGCAAAGGTTTGGGGCTTTATCTGGTGCCAAGCCATATCGATGAAAACTGGACCGTACCAAACTCTTACGAAGTCGCCGCGCTGAAAGATAAGCTCGGCACACGTGCGCTGGCCACGGCGGAATTAAACCTGAATGATGCTTACGCCATTGAGTTGGTCCCGCCGCCGCATGGCCTGCGTGTGATGATGGAAGCCTTAGGCTATAGCCGCGTTCATAACGCTGTTGGTGCCGCTGGCGTGACCCACCGCGCCCTCCTTGAATCTGTTTGCTGGATGGAACACCGCGAGACCTTTGGCAAAAAACTGATCGACCGTCCGATGAACCAGAAAAAGCTGATCGGAATGGCCGTGGAATGGCTGGCGGCGTCGGCCTTGGCCTTTGAATCCGCGCATAGCTTTGATATGGCACAAAACGACGATCCATCCGCCAAGACATGGATGCGCCTGGTCACCGCCATTGCCAAGCACCGCACAGCCGATATGGCAGTCAACGCCACAACCACCGCCGTTCAGATGGTTGGCGGGAACGGCATTACGTCCGATTTCCCAACTGAGCGCCTGTCACGCGACACGATGGTCCTGCCCGTCTGGGAAGGGCCCGAACAAATTCAGGCCCTCGAACTTGCCCGTGTGATTTTGGGGCCGGAAAAAGGTGCTGATGTTTTCATCGCAAAATTAAAGGACATAGTCGCCACCCTGCCCGCCGCGATGAAGCCGGAAAGCATGTCGCTGAATTACAAAATCGGTAAATTAAAGACCCAGATGGATGATCTGGTCGCGCACCCGGAAACGATGGAATTTGTCGCCGATGATATTTTACATCATGCGGGTGATGTGTTGACCTATACATTGCTGTGCCATGAAGCCGGATGGGAAATGACCCATAACAACTGCACTATCAAACAAATGGCCGCGCGCAAATTTGCTGAACATACGTTTAACCCCCGTAATACAGGGGCTGTTGACCCGGTGGTGCTCCGCGAAGAATTCAACGCCCTCGTCCGCCGCACACCGCCCCGGCCCGTTGCGCCAAAGGCCAGCAAAGCCAGCCCATCGCCATAAAAAGATAAAGGGGGCATGCGCCCCCTTTATTTATAACTCCCGAATTTCTGGCCCACGACTACCAGTGCAGGATTTTGCACTTGCCGTGTTTTTTCTGCATTTCAGCAAAATAGGCGTCGCAAGAAGAATGCTTGGCACCCTGCATGTCCTTCTTCAGGTCGAGGGAGCCATTTAATGTCGCTGTGCCCTTCGGTGTTTTGATTTCCAGTACATGCGGCAGGCGGTATGTGCATTGCGTCTGCACGGCCGGAACATCAATGACCGCTGTGCAGCGTGGCGGCGGCAATTCTGTTGTGGCGGCCACGGCAACATTGAAAACAGCAGACAAGCCAATGGCTGTCGCCAAGGTTTTAAGAAACATAGAGGTACTCTCCCTGATGGATTATTGATTATTATTTTGGGGCATCATAAAGATCACCCCACCCCTGTCAACCCAATATGAAAATTGCACTGCAATATCGCCCAAACCAACGGTTTCGGGGATAAAACACCGCTGAAACCCGCCTTTTCCTTTGACTTTCCAAGGGTTAAATGGCATTAAAGCCCTAGCTGACGCTAGGGTCCGGAGGCGGCGTTCCGGTTGACAGTTAAGCCCAGATCAAAATTCTGGTTTTAATCGTCCACCGAACATCTCCCCCCACGTCTTTAGCGTCATTGTTTTATGACCGTCGACCCACGCCCATAGGGGGTGCGGGAGCGACACTACACAAAAGAAGGAAACTACATGTTTAACGTTTATCGTAAAGAATTCGATTTTGGCGGCAAGAAAGTCACGCTGGAGACAGGCAAGATCGCCCGTCAAGCTGACGGTGCCGTTCTGGCGACCATGGGCGGCACATCCGTCCTGTGTACCGTTGTTGCTGCACGCAGTATTAAAGACGGCCAGGACTTCTTCCCCTTGTCCGTTCACTATCAAGAAAAAGCATATGCCGCTGGTAAAATCCCAGGTGGCTTCTTCAAACGCGAAGCGCGCCCAAGCGAATTCGAAACACTGACATCACGTCTGATCGACCGTCCAATTCGTCCTTTGTTCCCGGAAACATTCCTGAACGAAGTTCAAATCATTGCGACTGTTGTTTCGCACGATCTGGAAACACCGGCTGATATCGTTGCAATGCTGGGCTGCTCCGCTGCCCTGACCATTTCCGGTATCCCGTTCATGGGTCCGGTTGCTGGCGCACGCGTTGCCTATGTTAACGGCGAATATGTCCTGAACCCAACGATTCAAGAATCCGAAGAATCCGTCCTCGACCTGGTTGTTGCCGGGACGAAAGAAGGCGTTCTGATGGTTGAATCAGAAGCACAAGAACTGACCGAAGAAGTGATGCTGGGCGCGGTTATGTTCGGTTGGAAAGCATTCCAGTCAGCCATCGACGGCATTATTGGTCTGGCTGAAATGGCCGCAAAAGAACCATGGCCAGTGCCAGAAGTTCCTGCACCAATCGCAACCATGACCAAAGCCCTGAAAGCCAAATATGCTGCTGAACTCGGCGAAGCATATCTGGAACGCGTCAAACTGACACGTCAGGAAAAAGTCGGCGTCATCCGCAAAAAGGCTGTTGAGGAATTCGTCAACGAAGATATCAGCAAAGAAGCCGTTGGTAACGCCTTCTTCCTGCTGGAATCCGATGTTGTTCGTGGCCGCATCCTGAAGGAAGGCGCACGTATCGATGGTCGTGACACTACAACCGTTCGTCCAATCGTTTCCGAAGTTGGCGTTTTGCCACGCACACACGGTTCCGCCCTGTTCACACGCGGCGAAACACAGGCGTTGGTTGTTGCCACACTGGGTACCGGTCAAGATGAACAGATCATGGACACATTGGTTGGTGAATACCGCCAGCGTTTCATGCTGCATTACAACTTCCCATCTTATTCAGTTGGTGAAGTTGGCCGTATGTCCCCTCCGGGCCGCCGCGAAATCGGTCACGGTAAACTGGCATGGCGCGCAATCCACCCATTGCTGCCAAAGGCAACCGACTTCCCGTACACCATCCGCGCCGTATCCGAGATTACTGAATCAAACGGCTCGTCCTCGATGGCGACTGTTTGCGGTACATCCTTGGCACTGATGGATGCCGGTGTTCCATTGACCAGCCCGGTTGCTGGTATCGCGATGGGCCTGATTAAAGAAGGCAAAGACTTTGCTGTTATCTCTGACATTCTGGGCGATGAAGATCACCTGGGTGACATGGACTTCAAAGTTGCCGGTACACAAAAAGGCATCACCGCGCTGCAAATGGACATCAAGATTACTTCGATCACCGAAGAAATCATGACCATTGCCGTGAAACAAGCCCGTGAAGGCCGTCTGCATATCCTTGAGGAAATGTCCAAGGCGATGACACAGGCGCGTACAGAACTCAGCGAATTTGCTCCGCAAATCGCGACCCTGACCATTCCGAAAGAAAAAATCCGTGACGTCATCGGCACGGGCGGCAAGGTCATTCGTGAAATCGTTGAAACAACTGGCGCGAAAATCGACATCGATGATGACGGTACAATCAAGGTTTCCGCGATTGACATGAAATCTATCGACGCTGCCATCAAGATCATCAAAGGGATCACTGATGATCCTGAAGTTGGTGCGGTTTATGACGGTAAAGTTGTGAAAACAGCCGATTTCGGTGCGTTCGTTAACTTCATGCCGGGTAAAGACGGTCTGGTTCACATCTCCGAACTGGCTGATCACCGCGTTGCCAAAACAACCGACGTTGTTAAAGAAGGCGATCTGGTTAAGGCATTGCTGCTCGGCTTTGACGATCGCGGCAAGATCAAACTGTCGATGAAACGCGTCAACCAAGAAACAGGCGAAATCCTGCAACAGGCTGAAAAAGCACCACGCAGCGCAGATGATGGCCGCATGACTGGCTAATCGCTCCGACACATAATTAAAGAAAAAGGACCGATGAAATTCATCGGTCCTTTTTCTTTAACCCCCTCTCTCCACCGGGGAGAGGGTTGGGGTGAGGGGGCCACTTTTATTCCACCATCAAACACCCTCACCCCGGCCCTCTCCCTATAGGGAGAGGGCGAAGAAGCAAGATAGGAAGTAAGGGGGCGTTTGAAGGGGGCAATGCCCCCTTCGACCATATTCTCTTTAATGCTGTGGGGGTTTGGGGCCCAAGATTTTCTTGGTGTATTGCAGTGTTGCCTGACCGGCGGCCTGCAACGATTCAACGGCGCTTTTGAAGGCAATTTGTAGGGGTGACAGGGTTGCCGCGCTTTCGATTTTTGGTGTCATGGCATCCTTCATCGCGGGAGATGACGAGGCCAGATCGCCTAGAACAGAATTCAATGCTCCGAAATTATTCTCATATTCGCCACTGACCAAACCAAGCTCCGCCAGCTTATCCCAGACGAAGGATTGTTGATCGGGATCAAGTTCGACCAGTGACTTGCCACGAATGGCATCGGCGATTTCGCCCTTCACTGCTTTTTGTGCGGCTTCCAATGTGCCGTGGGTCAGGACATCGAGCTGCTTGGTGTAACCGCTCTGCTTCATTTCCTTTTGAACCCAGGTGGTTCCGGTTTTATCCATGTGGGATGGGTTGGATGAGATGTAGCGGTTTAAATCCGCACCGCTCATCTGGCGCAGATCACTTTCCATGGTGTTGTAATTACCGCTCACCGCCTTGATCAGAGCATCACCCTTATCCGCCATCATGCGAACAGCAACGGATGCGGCGCGCATGATTTTATTCATGCGCTTCTTGGTCATGCGTGCATCGCCATCGCCCTTGCTGACCGCGCCATCGACCAACACGCTGCCCTGCGCTGCTTCTTCCTCGCCGGAAGAAGTATCGCTGCTAGTGTCATCTTGCTGGTCTGTGGGTGGCACGTTATTGCCGTTCACACCAATAATCCCTTGATAAAATTCATCTTCTTTAATTTTATGCCTTTAAAAGACCCTGAGTCTAGGGGTACGGTATTGCGACATATCACTGTGGCGATCATGGGGCAAGAGATGGCGTTAAAACTGCCAAAAGTTATTGGACACCGGGGGGCTTGCGCCTATGCACCGGAAAACACATTAGACAGCATCAAGACCGCTGCGGCGCTTGGCGTGGAATGGGTGGAGCTGGACGTGATGCTGACCCGCGATTCCATTCCGGTCATCTTTCATGATGACATGCTGGACCGTACCAGCAATGGTTTTGGCAACATGGCTGACCATGACTGGGAATACATCAAAGAACTGGATGCGGGTGCGTGGTACGGCGAAAGCTTTGCTGGCGCGCATATCCCTTCCCTCGAAGATGCGCTGGATGTGATCCTTGAAAAAGGCTTGGGTCTGAATCTAGAAATCAAACCAACACCGGGCCGCGAACGCGAAACGGCGGAAGTCGCGCTGGATGTTCTCTCGCGTATCTGGGATGACCATTCCCGCCTGCTGATTTCCAGCTTTCAATACACCTGTTTAGAAATCGCACAGGATATGGCACCCGATTGGTATCGCGGCGTGCTGTTTGACCACGATGAAGAAATGCCGGAAAACTGGCGTGAAATCGTTGATTATCTGGATGCCGCCACCGTCAATATCGGCGATAAGCTGGCCACACGATCCTTAATCGATGAAATCATGGACTTTGAGAAGGCCATTCTGGTTTACACCATCAACGACCCGCAACGCGCCCGCACCCTACAAACATGGGGCGTTGACGCCGTGTTCAGCGATAACCCGGACGTTATCCTGCAAAACCTTTTAAAAGTTCACTAGCCGTACCCATTAAGGAGCCTACAAAAAAATGAAGATCATTACAGAATTCCGCGATTTCGCCATGCGTGGCAATGTTATCGATCTGGCGGTCGGTGTTGTCATCGGGACGGCGTTTGGTGGCATCACCAACTCGCTGGTTAAGGATGTTATCATGCCGCCACTGGGCGTGATCTTGGGCAAGGTTGATTTCAGCGAATTAAAATGGGAAATGATCAAGGCGCATGAAGGCACCGCCGCCGTCACCATGAATTACGGTCTGTTCATTCAAACACTGGTGAACTTCATTATCGTTGCGTGGGCGATGTTCATCATCATCAAGCTGATGAACAAATTGAAACGCAAACAAGATGCCGGTGCCGCCGATGCGCCGCCTCCACCGCGTCAGGAAATTCTGTTAGAAGAAATTCGTGATCTGCTGAAAAAGTAAGATTGTCCTTATTCAAAAGGCCGGACCATTGCACCCTGCAACGGCCCGGCCTTTTGCTATTTAACCCCTTGGTTTTCCAGCGCAAAAAACCCTTAATTTTTTGTTAAACTCTACCCGCTAGACTGATCCGATTAGAAAAAAAGAACGGGGACTCTTCATGGATTACAAAAACACAACAATTGGTTTTTCTGCAACCTTTGATCCAGCTGAAAAAAAGCCGGATCATAAAGCGAGCATCGGTTTTACTGCGGCGATCTCCAAACACGGACTTGGTGATCCAACGCATGAATCGTCCATCGGGTTCACAGCAAAATTGCGTGAACGAAAACCCGAACAACCCAATCCACAAATGGATTTAGACTTTTAAAGACGGTGATGATTAGCCGAGAGCAGCCAGAACCTCATCCAGGTTCTGGGGCATACCCAGCGCATTGAAACCGCAATCAACATAATGCGTTTCACCCGTTACAGCCCCACCCAGATCGGATAGCAGGTAAAGGGCTGTCCCGCCGAGCTCGTCCAACTCAACGGCGCGGCGCAAGGGCGCTGTCAGCAGATTGTATTTATAGGTTACACGCGCACTGCCAATCGCCGAACCAGCGATGGTCCGCATTGGGCCCGCCGAAACGGCGTTGACGCGAATGCCTTCCGGACCCAGATCCGCCGCCAGATAACGTGTGGATGCTTCCAAAGCAGCCTTTGCCACACCCATGACGTTGTAATTCGGCATGACTTTTTCCGCGCCGTAATAGCTGAGCGTAATCGCGGAACCGCCCTTTTTCATCAACGGTGCGGCATGGCGCATGACGGAAGTGAAGGAATAGCAGGAAATGTGCATCGTATTCAGGAAGTTTTCGAGGCTGGTATCAACATAACGCCCCTTCAATTCTTCCTTGTTGGAATAGGCAACGGCGTGAACAACGAAATCCAGCTCGCCCCATTTTTCTTCAATGGCTTTGAACACATCAGCAATGGCTTTTTCATCTGTGACATCGCAATCGAGAATGAAATCGGAACCGGCTTCTTTCGCCAATGGTTCAACGCGTTTTTTCAGTGCGTCGCCCTGATACGTGAAGGCCAGTTCAGCACCGTGTTTACGCAAGTTCCGGGCAATGCCCCAGGCGATGGAGTGGTCATTCGCCACACCCATAATCAAACCGCGCTTATTCTTCATCAGGTCAGTCATTTAAATCTCAATCTTTATAACGGGACAGGGCCAGCGTGCAGTTGGTGCCGCCAAAGCCAAAGCTGTTGGAAAGGATGGTCTGGTGTTCGACATTGTCGATGCGTTCGCGCGCAATCGGCATATCGGCCATATCCGGGTCAATTGTTTCAATGTTGATGCTTGGCGCAACAAAGTCATGCTTCATCATCAAAAGGCTGTAAATAGCTTCCTGCACGCCTGTGCCACCAAGGGAGTGGCCGGTCATGGATTTGGTGGAGCTGATATGGGGAATGCCTTCCGGGCGACCGGTGAACACTTCACGGATTGCACCAATTTCCTTGATATCGCCCACAGGAGTCGATGTGCCGTGGGTGTTGATATAAGTCACAGGTGTCTTCACGGTGGAGAGTGCCTGACGCATGCAGCGCATCGCCCCTTCCCCGTTCGGGGCAACCATGTCTTCACCGTCTGACGTCGCGCCATACCCGGTGATTTCAGCATAGATTTTCGCACCGCGTGCCTTGGCGTGTTCCAGTTCTTCCAGAACCAAAATCCCGCCGCCGCCAGCAATAACAAAGCCATCGCGGTTCGCATCATAAGCGCGTGAAGATTTTTCCGGGGTGTCGTTATATTTGGACGACATCGCGCCCATGGCATCAAACAAGGCCGACAGGCTCCAGTCGAGGTCTTCGCCACCGCCTGCGAACATGATGTCTTGCTTGCCCCACTGAATCATCTCAGCGGCGTTGCCAATGCAATGTGCCGATGTTGAACAAGCGGAGGAAATGGAATAGTTCACGCCCTTAATTTTAAAGTTCGTGCACAGCGTCGCCGATGTTGTCGATGACATGCATTTTGGTACAGCAAACGGGCCTATTTTCTTTGGGCCGGTTTCTTGTGTAATGCGCGCAGCCTCAACCTGATACTTGGTGGATGGACCACCGGAACCAACGATGGCACCTGTGCGCTCATTGCTGACCATTTCCGGGGTCAGGCCCGCATCGGCCACGGCTTGAACCATTGATAAATGGGTGTAACCAGCCGCATCGCCCATAAAGCGGTACAGGCGGCGATCAATGGCTGCGGCCAGATCAATATCCGGCTTGCCGTGAACTTGTGAACGGAAACCGAAATCTGCATATTCCTGAGAAAATGTGATCCCGGATTTACCCGCCTTTAAACTGGCAAGAACGGCATCAACATCATTCCCGATACAGGAAATGATCCCAAGGCCAGTTACCACCACGCGGCGTTTTTGAATTGTGTCTGTCATGTGAGTTTTCGGTCCTGTGTTACGCGGCCTTCAGAAATTACATTGCGCGCGGGTTATCGAACAGGCCAACCTTCAAATCGGTTGCCTCATAGATCACCTTACCATCGGCAATCACCTGCCCATCGGCCACACCCAGAACCAGTTTACGGTTGATCAGGCGTTTAATGTCGATGCGGTATTGAACCAGTTTCGTTTCCGGCAAAACCTGACCGGTGAACTTCAATTCACCCAAGCCCAGCGCACGGCCAGAACCCGGCGCGCCCGTCCAACCCAGATAGAAGCCCAGCAATTGCCACAGGGAATCAAGCCCCAGGCAACCCGGCATAACAGGGTCACCTTCAAAATGGCATTTAAAGAACCAAAGGTCAGGATTGATATCAAATTCGGCTGTCAAAAAGCCCTTGTCATTGGCCCCGCCTGTCGCGGAGATTTCCGTGATGCGATCAAACATCAACATCGGCGGCAACGGCAGTTTTGCATTGCCCGGACCAAAGACCTGCCCATGCCCACAGGCGATCAGATCTTCATATGCGTAGCTCGATTTTGGTACAAAAGTCATAGCGTTTTTTTCAGCCAAACCAGTCATGAATTTAAACCCATTAATGATTGTGAACCATCAACAACGGGACCGTTATACGAATTTATGAAGGGTGTTAGCAAGAGAGGATTAAAATCCAGCCCTGCATTCTGGTAAGTTACCCCCACGGCGGCAATTTCATGAATATGTATATTAAATAGCTCCACCCGGTGCCAAAATCATTAAATACTCATTCACAGGCGCCATATATACTAAAAAGTGTAAAAACGCGGCGCCCAGCAAAATAGACAGGTAAACCGTTGCCAAAAGATAGACACGCCCGAGGCCTTTTAGGCATCCCACTCATATTCATTAGGCCTGTTGCAAAAGTCCGG
>DIVF01000007.1 GCA_002423285.1 Micavibrio sp. UBA6139
GCTACTTTTGCAACAGGTCTATTGTTTTAAGCCCCAGAAATCTGGCCCCGGCAATATTTACGCGCCAGAGATCTGGCGCAGGCGCTGCACCGCAATCATCAGCTTGGCCAGATCAAGGCCGCCTGAGGCTTGGATCGTACCCAGCAATGTGCTGACATGCGCCGCTTCATCGCTATGGCCATTGACCCATGCTTCAACGGTCTTGTCCTT
Organism: Micavibrio sp. UBA6139; assembly: GCA_002423285.1. Lineage (GTDB taxonomy): Bacteria > Pseudomonadota > Alphaproteobacteria > Micavibrionales > Micavibrionaceae > Micavibrio. The sequence goes on from DIVF01000007.1 coordinate 211, forward strand.
GCCTGCTGCCGTTCCCAGATCCTTTAAGATCCGGATGGCCAGAGATGATTGGCAGCTATAAAGCTGATCAATCAACCCGTTGCGCGATTCCTGCGACCAACGATCGGTTGCCGGAATATTTTCCGCCCCCTCACGCAGCCAGTCGATATAGAAATACTCGCCGGTTTCAAAATAGGTCCGCGCCGTTGCGGTGATGTCAGTTTTCCGGTCCATCGACACACGAATAATGTCAAATGCCGAACTTAAGACAGGCAGGATCGCAACGTCTTGCGCGATATCTTTCGGTAGGCCCGCCGCCAGACCGTTTTCGCGGCGTTGCTGGACCAGTGCCTTCAGATTGGCAGGCAGGATGGTTTCAATATTGGCGCGCAGTTTTTCAACTTCACGGGTGAAGGCTGGAATATCGGTGCCCAGCTTCGGCGCACGGCCTAAACGGGTCAGGAACCATGTCACGGCGCGGTCCGCCGTTTCACGAATATCCAGCATCGCTTGCAATTGCACCTGTGCTGGAACTTTGCCGTCTAATTCTTCCAGACGGTCCCACAAGGGGCGCAGGCCAAAGGCTTCGCGGGCGACAAGGAATGATCGCACAACATTGGCGCAATCCGCACCCGTTGCGTCCATGCGCGACTGGATGAAGGTTGGGCCCATGCGGTTGACGATGCTGTTGGCGATCGCCATGGCGACGATTTCACGGCCCAGTTGGTGGCCCATGATATCAGCGCTGTATTTATCCTGCAGCGGTTTCGGGAAGTAATTCAGCAGGAAGTCGCGCATTTCCGGCTGGCCGGGAATATCGCTGGCCAGAAGTTCGCGGGTGTAGCCAATTTTTGCGTATGATTGAAGAATGCAAAGTTCTGGTCGCACCAGACCTTCACCGGCGACGCGGCGATGTTCGATTTCCGTCTCATCTGGCAGGTTTTCAAGTGCACGGTTCAGGCCCTGATCGCGTTCCAGTTCACGGATGAACTGGGCGTCATTCAGGAATGTTTCCGTGGCCTGCAGAGTCATCAGACTGATACCTTGTGCTTGCTGGTAAGAGTTGCGCAGGACGAGGCCCGCTACCTCTTCCGTCATTTTCGCCAGCAGGACATTGCGTTTTTTCGTATCCATCTTGTTGGCGGCATTATTGATGACATCGGTCATCAGGATTTTAATGTTCACCTCAACGTCTGATGAGTTCACACCGCCGGAATTGTCGATGAAGTCGGCGTTGATGCGTCCACCCAGTTTTGAAAATTCAATCCGGGCGCGTTGGGTGACGCCAAGGTTTGCGCCTTCGCCAACCACACGGGCGTTGATTTCCGTGGCGTTGATGCGGATGGCATCATTTGATTTATCGCCAACATCGGCGTTGGTTTCGCCGGTTTCCTTGATATAGGTGCCGATGCCGCCAAACCATAACAGATCTGTTTTGGCCTTCAGCATCGCATGCATCAATTCATTCGGCGTGACTTTATCCTTACTCAGGCCAAAGCGGGCCATGATTTCCGGGGTCAGGCTTAAGGATTTTTCACTGCGCAGGAAGATTCTTCCGCCTTTGGACAGTTTTTTGAGGTCATAGGCATCCCAGCCTTTGACTTCCGTGAACAGGCGCTCACGCTCTTTAAATGTCGTGGCAGGGTTCGGGTTTGGATCACAGAAAATATGCATGTGGTTGAATGCGCCGACCAGACGGATATGCGGTGACAGCAACATGCCGTTCCCGAATACGTCCCCGGCCATATCGCCCACACCAATGACATCAAATTCTTCGGCTTGCGTATCGGTACCCAGTTCACGGAAATGGCGTTTCACCGATTCCCATGCGCCGCGTGCGGTAATGCCCATTTTCTTGTGGTCGTAACCAACGGACCCGCCGGAGGCAAAGGCATCGCCCAGCCAGAAATCATATTCGGCGGACAGGCCGTTCGCGATATCAGAGAAGCTGGCCGTGCCCTTATCGGCAGCGACAACCAGATACGGATCATCAGAATCGCGGCGCACAACATCTTTCGGTGGAGCGATCTTTTTGCCCTTACGGTTATCGGTGATGTCCAACATGCCACGGACCAGCAATTTATAGCATTCAATGCCTTCTTGCTGGAAAGCGGGGCGGCCACCCTCAGTTGGTGGTTTTTTCAAAACAAAACCGCCTTTCGCACCCATGGGCACGATGACCGCGTTTTTCACCTGTTGCGCCTTGATCAGGCCCAGAACTTCGGTGCGGAAATCTTCGTTTCGGTCGGACCAGCGAATCCCGCCACGTGAAATGCGGTCAGCGCGCAGATGGATACCTTCCATGCGCGGGGAGTAAACCCAGATTTCGCGGAATGGGCGCGGTTCCGGAATATCCGGCACATTGGCGCTATCCAGTTTGATCGACAGGCACGGCTTATACGCGCCGTCATCCATGCGTTGGAAGAAATTTGTGCGCAGCGTTGATTCAACCATCTGTGTGATGGCCCGCAGGATTCTATCCTGATCCAATGCCGATACGGCGTTGAGAGCCAGTTCAATATCAGCCAGCAGTTTAGTGGCCCGTGTGTCGGCTTTTTTACGGTCGGTATGCGGGTCAAGGCGTGCATGGAATAATTCGGCAATCATCCGTGCGATGTGCGGGTAATCGGTCAGGGCCTTTTCAATATATTGGACCGAATAGGCTGATTTTCCCTGACGCATGTAACGGACATAGGTACGTAAGATCAAAATATCGCGCCAGTTCATGCTGGCGGTGACCAGCAAACGGTTCAGGCTGTCATTTTCAACTTCGCCGTGCCAGATACGCAGCAGCGCGTCTTCGAAACTTTCATTGATGGCAACGACAGGAATGGGTTCTTTGCCTTTGGCTTCTGGAACTTCCATCTGGAAATCGTGAATCCAGACCGCTTCGCCGCCTTGCGGGCGAATTTCAAACGGCAATTCGGCAATGACGCGCAAGCCGACATTTTCAAGGATCGGCAGAATATCAGACAGAACAATCGGGCTGCCCGGTTTGAAGACTTTCAGGCGCAATTGGTGTCCGGCATCACCACCGGGGCGGTACAGGTCACGCGCCAGATCATTGGTGCTGCGCGCGCGTTCAATCTGGATGATGTCGTGAACGCATTGCTTGGCTTCATATTGTTCGCGGTAGGACATGGGAAAGGCATTGCCGTATTCCGCCGTCAGGCGCGCGACTTCGCTTTCATCATCAAGTTTGGTTGAAAGGGCGGAATGAATTTGTTCCGGCCATGCGCGGCCAGCCTCTTGCAGCTGCACCTCAATCGCGGCGCGGTCGAATTCCGGCTTTGATTTTGGATTGAGGGCAATGACCAGCATCACTCGTGCCAGCGGCGAATCATCAAGCGTTGTATAGAAATCCTGACAGACCCCATCCAGTTCATTTTCAAGGATGGTTTGAATTTTCATCCGTAGCTGCGTGTCATAGCGGTCGCGCGGGATATAAACCAGACAGGAAATATGGCGGCCAAAAGTATCAACGCGAGTATAAAGGGCAATGCGCTGGCGTTCTTGCAAACGCATAATCGACTGGGTGTATTCATACAGCGTGTCGATATCAATCTGGAACAATTCATCGCGCGGATATTTTTCCAAAATATGCGACAGGGCCTTGTGGCCGTGGGTGCCGCCGGAAAAATGCGCGCGGTTCATAATGATGCTGGTCTTACGGCTGAGGTAAGGAATATCGCGGATGGAACGTGAATAGGTGACGGAGGTGAACAGACCCACAAAAACCGCTTCACCACGGGCCTTACCCGTTCTATCAAACAAACGCACCATCACTGCGTCCAATGGTACATGGCGGTGTACGGATGATTTGCGGGCGAGTTTGAAAACGCGCACCAGCGAGTCGTCCTTATACAGTTTTGCCAGATGTGGCGGCAGGGCATCGACGCCTTCCGGCATGATTTCGGTCTTTACCTCACGGCGCAAAAGACCCAGATGGGAATTTTTTACGGCCTTGGCGGTCATGACGCCCTTCGCATCCTTTTCATACGCATATTCGCGGTAACCAAGGATGGTGAAGTTGTCCTTATAGAGATATTCAAGGAAGGCCTGATAATCTTCGATCGCATCATCGGGATAGCTGGACGGTGCCTGGCTCAGGCTCGACTCGCAGGTGCGGATTTTTTCGCGCATGGTCAGCCAGTCACCGGTGGAATAGCGAACATCATTGGCAATCTGTTCTAAATTCGCTTGTAGTTCAGCGCATTGCTGCGGTGTCAGCATGCGGGTCAGCTGCACGTGAATATGTGATTGCGGGAAGGTCTTGGGTGACGCTTCAGGCAGGCAATCGGTAATTTTGCCCTTGGCGTCGCGTGTGACGTGCAACAATGGATGGGTTATCAGGAAAATCGTTTGCCCCAAACGGGTGATTTCCGCCGTGATCGAATCAATCTGAAACGCCATATCATCGTCAACAAAATCAATGACGGTGCTGCTGAGCGGCCAGTCTTTATCATCGGTGATCGGGTTGTGAACACGGACCAGAGCTTTGCCGGGTTTGCGTTGCTGCATCAAATCGTAATGCGTCCCGGTCATGCGCATCAATGTCTGCGCATCCATCAAACCCAGATCATCATCGGTGATTTTTTCGGCAAAGGCCGCCAAAAACTTTTTCTCCGCAGCACTGGCTTTCGCCGGTAATTTTTTTTCAGCTTGAGAGATCAGTTTGTGTGGCACGGGCATGGTGGGTGTTCCTTAAAAATACCAGTCTTTATTGCGGTTAAACTATGCTGAAAGCATCGTTTGAACAAGGTGGGATCCATGCTGCGCCCGCAAAGCAGGGGTGTGAACGGGGCATGGTCATTGGAATTACATATGGTCGCCAAACAGCTTGAACAGCCATAACGGCAAGATGGCATAAAGAAATACCATATTGGCGCGCAGCAACCATGAACGGCAGAACAGATAAGCCATAAGAATGACGGCCGCATAGACCATTAACATGATGCAGACGCCATCAATCATCGCGTTCATCCCCGCATCGGGGGCCATGCCGGAAAAGATTCGCTGCAAAATGAAAATGGCAAAACCAATGCCGCCACTGAACGCGGCCATCATTCCGGCCTTGACCATTTTTTTGGCGTGGCGTTCTTCACGCATAATTGCTTCGCGGTCGATGGTATTGTGAATGTGCTGGTTCATTAACGTGCCGTCCATGCGCCGTCGATCGGCAGGGACGCACCGGTCATGTTCTGCGCTGCGTTGCTGCACAGGAAGACGCTCAAGGCGCCGATATCCTCAACAGTAATGAATTTCTTGGTTGGTTGCGGGGCCAGCATGATTTTTTCAACCACTTCGCTTTCCGGCAGATTATGGGCCTTGGCCTGATCCTTGATTTGCCCCTCTACCAGCGGTGTTAAAACATAACCGGGGCAGATGGCGTTACAGGTGATGTTATCGGTGGCCGTTTCAAGGGCCACGGTCTTGGTCAGGCCGATAATACCGTGCTTGGCGGCGACATAAGCCCCTTTAAACGGCGAGGCAATCAAGCCGTGGGCAGAGGCGATATTGATGATGCGGCCCCAACCGCTTTTGCGCATGCCGGGCAACAGGGCCTTGGTCGTGTGGAATGCGCTGCTGAGGTTAATCGCGATAATCGCATCCCATTTATCATCGGGGAATTCATCGATGGGGGAGACAAATTGAATACCGGCGTTATTGACCAGAATATCGACGCTGCCGAAGGTTGCGGTGGCGACTTTGCACAGATCTTGGATCTGTTCGCGCTTGCTCATATCCGCGCCGTGATAGATGGCGCGCACATTGTGGGTTGATTCAATTGCGGTACGAATTTTTTCAATTTCATTGGCATCACCAAACCCGTTCAACACAACATTGACCCCTTCCGCCGCCAATGCGTTCGCGACACCAAGGCCAATGCCACTGGTGGAGCCTGTAATCAGGGCGGTTTTACCTTTGAGTGCGGTCATGCTTGGGCTCTCTATAATAAGGACAGGGGATGGGGTGTATTGAGGGGGTAACGGATTGATATTGGGTCATAATTTACCTTTTTGGGCGGTTTTGCAAGGGGGTGCGGCGGTTTGGGGGGGAATTGATTTGCATAATAATATCTGGTTATGTAATGTCTGGTTTGGTTTTCATGCCTGATGTAAAGGGTCCTATTCACGATGAAGCGGCCAGAATTTTTACGGTTGGGTTTTTGGCGGGGTGCTGCGGGCGGCCGCGCCGCAGAAGATTCGCGCCTTGCTTTGCCGTCCCCGGCACAGGCCGCGGCGCAAAGCGATGCCCTGCGTCAAAAACTGATTCATGATTTTCAAAAAGCCCGTTACGGCGTGACCTTCCGCACCCAATCCTTCCCGTCCGTGATCGAGGGAGAGCGTGAATATTACCGGGCGCTAGCCACCAGTGTTGATATGGGGCAATGGGATATTCACCGTGTCATTGAACGCGATGTGCAGATGGAATCATCTGTCTATCCGGTGGCGACCGACAATCTGGCTGTCCGGGTTGTTAAATCAGGTTTAGGGTTTTTCGATGCGCTGGAGCATCTGGCTCGGTATGAAACCACACGCACCAATGAGCCTCTTGCGCCCGATAAGGCAACGTTGGGTAAGGAGCACTACGTTAAATTCGCCATGCTACATGATATTGTCTTTGATCTGCATGGCATGCCGCAACCCACCATTGCCGGACATGTCGCGGTCAGCGGTGATTATCCGGTCACAGCATTGCAAGAGCTGCAAACAACACGCCAAGACACTGCAGGACGTGATGTTATGGCGCGCCAAGCCTTGATGGATGCGCATCGCCAGGCCAGCGATATTGCCAAGAATTTTAAGGTCGTCCTGCGTGACAGCGAACGAAGCGACGATCATTCGAAAATGAACGGCATGATTGAAATGTGGCTTGCTCTGATGGCTGATTGTTGGCCATCTGACGATTTTTGCGTACCCTATGCGAAGGGCATCGACAGCCACCGTGCCCTGGGCGGCCATTTGATTCGCGAAACGGCCCTGTCGCCTTTTCGCTGGGATTGGGGGATGAAGGATCGTGTTTATGAACTGTATCAGGTAACAACAGCCGAGATTGAAAAATTGAATAATATCGCGCCGGCGGAACGTAAAATGGCGTTGGCGTTGTTAAAAGAATGCGCCAGTGTTTTTCTGATTCAGGATGCAAAATATCTGGCGAAAAAACTGGACCAGTCAATTGCAACCACCCCTGATCCAAAAACGCTGCAGTTGATTGAAACATTATCGGACCAGAACACGCAGGTCGTTTTTGGGCCGATTACAAAAAGCATATCTTTTGGGGTGCATCGCGGCGGGTTTCTCGCCCGCGCCATGACAGAACCATTGCTAACCGAAGTGCCACCGCATTTTCATGAGGTTCTGGCGCAGCTGAAAGGCAAGCAAGGCGAATTGAGCCAAAGTACCACAGAAGCATGGCGTGCCCTCCGCCCACCGAAACCTTGATGTAACCACCTTGCAACGCAATAATTTTTCGTGGTGCAGCGCGCATTTTCAATATCACATGTGGCGCGCGGTTGTGCGGTTTCTTTTGGTTTGATCTTGCCTGTGCGATTGCTTACCCTTCCCTTGCATAACAATATCAAGGGAGAAGAAGAATGGCTGACCTGTTTGAAAACCCACTGGGCACCGATGGTTTCGAATTCATCGAATATACGGGTGAGCCGCAAAAGCTTGAATTGCTTTTTCTCTCCTTCGGTTTTTCGCCGATCGCAAAACATAAGGAGCGCGACGTCATATTGTTCCGTCAAGGCGGCATCAATTTCCTTTTAAATAAGGAAACAACGGGTCAAGCCAAAGAATTCCAAGACATTCATACATCAGGCGCCAGCGCCATGGGCTTCCGGGTCAAGGATGCCAAGGCATCTTATGCGGATGCGTTGAAGCGCGGTGCTGAACCCGCCGTAAATCACGGTGGTTCCATGGGGGTAGATGTTCCGGCGATTAAGGGTATCGGCGGCAGCCTGATTTATTTCATCGATCAGTATGGCGATCATGGCGATTTCTACGCCGCTGATTTCGCACCAATTCCGGGCGCACCGCAAAATCCGCCGGGTGTTGGTTTGACTTATATCGATCACGTCACCCATAACGTCCATCGCGGCAATATGGTTGTCTGGGCTGAATTCTATGAAAAAATTTTCAATTTCCGCGAAATTCGTTACTTCGATATTGAAGGCAAACTGACCGGTTTGAAATCAAAGGCGATGACCAGCCCATGCGGCAAGATTCGCATTCCTTTGAATGAATCATCCGATGATAAATCGCAAATTGCTGAATTCCTGAAACGCTATAACGGCGAAGGCATCCAGCATATTGCCCTTGGTACCAATGACATTTACCAAACCGTCTCTGACCTGCGTGGTACAGGCATGCCGTTCCAGGACACGCCGGAAACCTATTATGAATTGCTGGATAAGCGCATTCCCGGCCACGGCGAAGACATTGCGGCCCTGCGTAAACTCCGCATCCTGATGGACGGCGCACCAACCGAAGGTCAAGGTTTGCTGCTGCAGATCTTTACCAAGGATGCGATTGGTCCGATCTTCTTTGAACTGATTCAGCGCAAGGGCAATGAAGGGTTCGGCGAGGGGAACTTTAAGGCCCTGTTCGAATCCATCGAACTGGATCAAATCCGCCGTGGCGTTTTGACCGATGATAAAAAGGCGACCGCATAAATCATGAAGCTGGGGTCACAAAAACACGGGCGTGATGGTTGGTTGATGGTGGTCAGCAATGACTTAAAAACCTGCGCCGCCGCCACTGATATCGCACCGACACTGCAAGATGCCATGGATCGCTGGGATGAGTGTTCCGGCGATCTACGGGCCTTGGCCCAGGCGTTGGAGGAGGGCACGGCACCGGATATCGAACCCTTTGATCCGGTGTCCTTTGAATCACCCTTGCCCCGTGCCTATCAAATTGCCGATGGCAGTGCGTACTTAAACCATGTGGAATTGGTCCGCCGTGCGCGGGGGGCGGAAATGCCGCCGGAATTTTTGCATGATCCTTTGATGTATCAGGCGGTGTCTGACACGATTTTGGGTCCGCGTGATCCCATCGCTGTGCGCGATATTGCTTATGGCATCGATTTTGAAGCAGAAGTGGCTGTTATCGTCGGTGATGTGCCGATGGGGGTCAGTGCCGAAGATGCCGGATCTTATATCCGCCTTGTCATGTTGATGAATGATGTGTCGCTGCGGAATTTAATTCCCGCCGAACTGGCCAAGGGATTTGGATTTTTCCAAAGCAAACCGCCGAGCGCCTTTTCACCTGTTGCCGTGACACCGAACGCGCTTGGTTCTGCATGGAAAGATGGGAAGCTGCATCTGCCCCTGATCAGCCATATCAACGGCGTCGAAGTCGGTCGCCCCAATGCCGGGGTTGATATGCAGTTTAACTTCCCGCAACTGATTGCCCATGCGGCGAAAACGCGGCCCCTGATGGCCGGTGCGATTATTGGGTCAGGGACCGTTTCCAACCGCGATCCATCTTCGGGCATTGCCTGTATCGCCGAAACGCGCATGATTGAAAAAATTGAAACAGGAACTATGACCACACCGTTCTTGTCCTTTGGTGATGTTGTGCGCATTGAAATGCGCGATGATGCGGGCAATGATATTTTTGGTGCCATTGAACAGCAGGTGATGCAGCTATGATGACGCTTTATAGCTATTTTCGATCCTCGACCGCATACCGGGCGCGTATTGCCCTGAACGTCAAACGCCTGAATTATAAAATTATAACGATTGATATTTTAAAGGGCGAACAGCGCAGCGATGAATATCGCGCCATCAACCCATTGATGGGTGTTCCGGCCCTGAACCATGACGGGTTTGTGTTGGGGCAATCCTTGGCGATTGTCGATTATCTCGATCAGGTTTCGCCGGAAACGCCACTTGTCCATGGCACGCCGCAGGAACAGGGCTATATCCGTCAAATCTGTCAGGCCATTGCCTGTGACATACATCCGCTGACCAATTTGAAAGTTATGCAGACGCTGCGGAATGATTTCGGCGCTGATGATGCGGTCTGCAATGATTGGTATGCGCGTTGGGCTGTGGCAGGGATCACGGCCGTTGAAACCATGTTGCGTCAAGGTCGCCGCACCGGGAAATTCGCTTTGGGAGATAAAGTCAGTGCGGCGGATATTTGTATTGTGCCGCAAATGTATGGGTTGCGCCGTTACAAGATTGATATAGCGGCCTATCCGCTCTGCACCATGATTGAAAAAAACTGCGTAGCACTCGATGCCTTTAAACTGGCTGCGCCGGAAATGCAGCCCGACGCACCAGAAGGTTTAGAGCCCATTCACGGCCCGCATTTCTGCGCGGCGTAAAGGATAAGGATTAAAGATCATGAGCGACTATGTTTCCGGCAACCCGACGGGCCACGGCGTTATTGGCGAATATGAATCCTATATCATCGACCAGAACTGGGCTGGGTACACGGCGGAAGATCACGGGACATGGAATATCCTTTATAACCGTCAGCAGGAAATTTTGAAGGGCCGTGCTTGCGATGAATTCCTGTCCAATATGGACCGCTTGAAAATCAGCGATAAAGAAATTCCTGATTTCAAAAAACTCAGTGAAACATTAAAGGCCCTGACCGGTTGGGAAGTGGTCGCCGTTCCGGGTTTGATCCCCGATCTGGCCTTTTTTCAATTGTTGGCAGAACGTAAATTCCCGGCGGGTAATTTCATCCGCCGCCGCGACCAGTTGGATTATATTCAAGAACCTGATGTCTTCCATGACTTGTTCGGCCATGTGCCATTGCTGGCCGACCCGGTTTTTGCGGATTATCTGGAAGCCTATGGCAAGGGTGGCCTGCGCGCCCATGAATTTGGCGCGATTAAAAATCTGGCCCGTCTTTACTGGTACACGGTTGAATTTGGCCTGATGCGCACGCCCAAGGGTTTGCGGATTTATGGTGCGGGGATTTTGTCTTCGCCGGGCGAATCTGTCTTCTGCCTTGATGATGCCTCGCCAAACCGCATTGATTTCAATTTGAAACGGGTGATGCAGACCAGCTACCGCGTTGATGATTATCAGCCAACCTATTTCATCATTGATAGCTTCCAGCAATTATTTGATGAAACCTATCAGGATTTTGAAAAGCTCTATGGTGAACTGGCGGCGGAGAAGCTGGAACATGCGGCAGATGCCGTTCTGCCGACCGATAGCGTTCAGCATCGCGGCACCGGCGAATACGCGAAACGGCGCAAGGTGTCTTAAGGGGCGACCGGAATCCGGGTGACAATGTTTGATAGCAAACGTTGTGACTGGCTCAACACGGTAAAGGCTTCTGCCATATCCTTCGTTTCCGGCCGCGATTCCATGATTCTCGCATATTTTTGCGTGCAATCGGCACGGGCGTTCAAAACAACTTCGGCCTGATCGCGGTAATCCGCGGTAAGCGGTGTTTCAGGATCTTCTTCTGATAAAGCGCGTTCTAGTTTTTCCTGCAAGGATGGCAAGGATTGGCACAGGACATCCTCTTGTGCCACGGATTCCAGATCGGCAATAATATCAATATAAAGGCGTGGGTTGTCTTCGGCGATGGCCGAAATCTGGTCGTTCAAAACATCAGAATTGGCAGCATCTTCAGCGGCTAACCCAACGGCCATAAGACAGGCCGCCAGTTTGCCCGTGGTATTGGGCAGGGTACAGGATGATTGATCGGGGGCAATCGCCGGGGAATCTGTTTCTTCGGCTTGTGCGGGAATGTTCAGACAGGCCAGAACAAGGGCTGCACTTAAAAACTGTGCTGTGATGCTATTTTTCATGCTGCGTCCCTTGTCCTAATAAGGCTGATTAGCGTTGTGGTCCGCGTGGTGCGGCCTTGCGTGTTTCTTTTAACGCCGATAATTCCAGTGGTTTTGCATTTTCTGGATCGGCGAGGAAAGTTGCATGAACCAGTTTCTGCCCCTCCGGCGTGATGATGCCATCACCTTCAAATCCGGTCAGGCGGCTTTGCACGGTACTGATTGCGGCTTTACCTTCTGCCTTTAATGTTTCCAGCGATCCGGCAACGGCACCGAACAGGGATGTGGCAGAACCAAGGAGTTTCATTTTATCCATCAAACCACCGCTGACCGCCTTGCGGATATCACCACCCAGGCCGGGGGCTTGCGTTTTTACGGTGTCGGCCATGCCCTTCACTGTATTGGCGACTTTATCCGTATCCACGCCAACGGCCTTCAGGCCATCTGTGCGCAGGGCCTTGAAGGTCGCGGTCAGGGATGGGCTGTCATTGACCTGACGCCAAGCTGGCTCTGCGGTTAGCTTATAAAGCTGCATGCCGCCCTCTAGGCACTTGATTTCGGCGCGGTTGCCGCGCACGGGCTGGACGATATCCTGATGGGCTTGGCGGATTTCGGCCAAAGTCCCGGCCACATAGTAATCTTCCGGGGTTTCCTTGCTTTTAACGGCAAGAACATAGGTTGCTTTGGCGGCGCACATGGGCATCTCCAATAAATTATTTAATAAATTCAAATACATAGACTGCGACGGCTAGAATATCGAAGGGGCAGAATTTCCGCAAGAAAATAATTCCCATAAAAATGTTGCGCCATGGGGGTAAAGGGGCGTATAGATTTCCGTAATATTTTTTCAGGGTGTGTCTATTTTAAGCCCCAGAGGCAGGAGACCAAATAATGACCAACAATAAAAACCAAGATCAAAATTCTCGCAGCCTGCCGCAGGTTGAAGTGCTCACCAATGGTGATGGTTCACGCTTCTATAAAGACATTCCAAATTACCGTGATCCGAATACAGATGCCGAAGCAAAGGCAGCCATGGATGCGTTGATGGCCACAGCTGATTTTTATGACATCAATACCGTGGTTGGTTTCGGCAAAGAAGCAAAGTCGGAAGTGTTGGCCGTATCACGCCGTATCAATGAACGTGTTTCGACAGAAGAAAGCTTCATTACAGATATCCGCAATGCTGGTGATCAGATGGCAAACCTCGAGCTGAGATCGATCAGTGAACGCGTCGCTATTTTGGCGCATGGTGGTTACGATGCTTTGAAGAACAATAAAGCCGAAGTTGCCACAGGCGTGGCTGTTGGTGTGTTGGCTGGGCCATTATTTGGTTTGCTTGCTGCCTTGGGGTTAAAGGGCGCACGCACTACCAAAGAGAAAATCGGTAAAACGGCTGAAAAAATTAAAGGTAAAGCCACAGGCCAAATCAATTATGAAGCTGAGGCCGAAGCTGTCCGCGATTCCTTGCGCAAAGGCATTCTTGAAATTCGCGGCATTGTAAACAATCTGGAATCGGCCCGCGATAAAATCCCGGGCTATATCAGCGAAGTGAGCGAGATGGGCCGCGCCCGTGTTCGTGCCTATAGCAATCTGGCGCTGGCGATTGGGGCTGGGAATGAATTGCTGCTGCGCTTTGAAGAGGATATTCTGCCAGCGGCGCAGGCCAATGGAAAAATCGACATGCATGAACTGCAAACCTTGCAGATGTCAGCTCAGGCCCTGACACGTAACATTGAAGGCCACATCGCCGCCCGCGCCGTCAGCCTGCAAAATGCCACCGTTCTGTCGGAATCAATCGGCCAGTACGTCAATATGCAGATGAAGGTTGAGGAGCATCTGACGTCCTCCGTTCCAGAATGGGAAGGCCAGATTGCACAAGGCAATATGCTGGTCGATCAATATGATCTGCAAAAGGGCATCAGCGCCGCCGATAAGAAAAGCCAGGAATTGATGCAGGGGCAAGAAAATCTCTATTACGCCTCTCGCAGGATGCATGAATGCAGCATGGAACAAGGCACCTATCACCTTGCCCAGATCGCGCAATCAACCGAAAAAATGGCATTTCGCCTGTCACAGGACTTGAAGGGGATCACTGATAACCGTGGCAAACATGTCGCCGCGCAACAACGCGTTCTGGCGGCTACGGAAAAGCTCTCCGAATCCTTCCATGAAACGGCACAGGCACGGGCAAAGGTCTTGCTGTCTGGTCCGGCACAGGACGCAACATTGCGTCTTGGCGCGAACAGCAACGATAACGCTGATGCTGTGGATGCAGAAAAATCATCTCCGACGGCCCATGAAACGCAACATTGTAATAATGATGTTGTTGTGGATGCAGTCCCGGTTCAGAAAAAACCATCCGGGCCGACACCGGGCTAAATCGGCCTTAATTGAAATGAAATTTGAGGCAGGCGGGTTTTTTAACCCGCCTGTTTCGCATCAATAATCTGGCGGCGAATGGCGCGGGTGCGCGTGAACATGGTTTGCAGGGCATCACCATCACCCCAGCGAATGGAACGCTGTAAGCCTGTTAAATCCTCGGTGAAGCGCTGGGCGATTTCTAAAACTGCTTCGCGGTTATGCAGGAACACATCGCGCCACATCACCGGGTTTGATGCAGCAATACGCGTGAAATCGCGGAAACCACCGGCGGAAAATTTAATAACATCATCCTTAGTGTGTTCTTCCAGATCAGCCGCTGTGCCAACGATTGTGTAGGCGAGCAAATGCGGCAGATGGGACGTAATGGCCAAAACCAGATCATGGCGCTTGGCATCCATGATTTCAATTTTTGAACCGCAAGCTTCCCACAGGGTTTTCATTTTCTCAATGGCCCCGGCATCGGTTCCGGGGGGTGGCGTCAAAATGCACCAGCGCCCCTCGAACAGGGTCGCGAAGCCTGCCTCAGGCCCCGAATGCTCGGTCCCGGCAATCGGGTGGCCGGGGACAAGATGCACGCCAGCGGGCGTATGCGGGGTCAGGGCGGCTATGACCGATTGCTTGACCGATCCGACATCACTCAAGATGCAGCCAGCCTGCAGATGCGGGCCAATGCCCTGTGCCACGGCGGCGCAGGCCCCGACGGGTACGGCTAGAATAACGCAATCACTGCCCTTTACGGATTCGGCCAGATCAGTGGTCGCCGAATCGGCCAACCCCAGCTCTAAAACCTTTGCGCAGACCGATTCAGATGTATCGCCGCAGATAATGCGCTCACATAATTTATGTTCACGCAAAGCGCGGGCAAGGGAGGACCCGATCAGACCGAATCCAATCAATGTCACTTGTTTAAAGATGGGATTAACCATGGGTCAGGTCGATGACAATGCGGTGGTTTGTCTGTGCGCCTTCAGGCTTCAGCAAACTCTGGCTGCTGATTGTTGCGTTTTTCTTCAACACCAGAATGACGCGAACGCCATTGCCGCCATCCAGTGCTTGCGTGGAATAAGATTGCACCATTGGTGATGACAATGTTTTTGTTGCGGCGGCATTCCATGCAGCCTTTTCAATTTCAACAATCAGAATTTTTTCGGCGTTGTCGAGATCGGCACGGAAAGTTGTTGTGCCCGTCACGTCAAACACAAGCCGTGTCTTGCCGGCGTGTTCACCAAGGCGCAGATCGAGGACACTGAGGCCGGAGGGTGATTGTGTTTTTGCTGGTGTCGCCGCCGGGGTTGGGGCGGGTGCAGGTGTTGGTGCGGGTGCAGGTGTTGGTGCGGTTGCGGCAGGTTCTGGTGTTTCCATCGGCGCGGCGGTATCTTCTTCGCTCAGCGCCATGGGGTCTGCATCCTGCATTGCTTGCAAGGATACCGGACCGTCATTTGATGCTGGTGGCATTGCGTTATAGGGTGATGGCGCCGGTTGACCGCCTTCTTCTTGCAAGACAGCCTCCAGTTGACCGACCAACGCTTCCAGATCTTGTTCAATCACCGCCATGCGTTGCATGGAGGGTGCCAATGTTTTCATGTCTTCGTGCATGGCGATGACCGCACCTTCAAGGCGATCGATCCGCGCGTTTGGATCTCTCAAATCATCGACAAGCATTGTTTTCAAATTCAAACCCAGAGAACCGAGCGAGCCCCCTTGTTTAATTTCCAATGGTTTTATAGTGCTGAATGGACCTGTCGCGCGCGCATCAGCAGCCGCATCACGAACAGATTGCGGCGTATCAACGGAGAAGCGTCCATCTTGTGACGCGGGAATTGCAAGCGTGCGCGGATCAACAGCAGAAGATTGTTTTTGTCCCGGGTTCGGCCCGACATTATCACTGGAATTCAGGCCGCACGCGGACGTTGCCAGTATCGCAATACTGCACACAGAAACGATTAGTAATTTCTCTCTCAAACCCCGAGGACGGCTAGAACACCGCCGGGTGCCGATTGGCATGAACAGATACCCACTTAGTAAAAATGGACCGCGATTCGAAAATTTGTATGCGAATCACATGGTTAACAATACGTTTAACGGAATCGAGCGTCAATCGCGGAAATGAGAAGAGTCAACCAATCCAGCGGTTTATCCGCAAGTATTGATAAAGGGGTGTTATGTCATGTTATGGAATCACGGGTGGGGTGAGACGGAGATTGAAAAACTACCGTCATAGGTGTTATTGGAGTAGTTTCCAAAGCCACTACTACGCAAAGTTGCCCCAACCTGGAACGTGGCGTCGCCATCCCCATTGGTTACGACAAGCGGCGGGACGGTAAAAAAATCAACCAAGGTAAAAAACGCACCCCCGCCACCGGGCTGAAGATTGCCAATCGGGGTGAACACAATGTCCATCAGGGCGTTGGGGGTTTGGTCCTCGATTGTGTAACTGCCCAATTGCGGGGCTTGGTCGATAATGTAATACCCTGCATCTGCCGTATATCCGCCACTGTCCAGCAGGCGCAAATCACGTTGGGCACCATTGTCATGCATAACGATTCGCCCAAAACGCAATTGGGTGTTCTGGGTGATCGTCTGTGCCGCCGCAGAGTCTGGCATCAGGATGCCCCAACCCAGAACGGCGATGCACAGCCATAATTTTCTATGGCTTTTGCAAGATGGCATTTGCATAGGGCTCTTTTGTTTCTTCGTTTATATAGACCACGCGGAATTCGCCCGGCCCATTCACAGGGTTGGCCAGTTGGATGGTGGCGTGACGCACGTTCACTTCAGTAAAAACATTCAGATTGCTTGCAATGCCCAAGACTTCGGGCTTGCCGGTGACGGGAATCCACATGGCTTCGGCACGGCCCAAAATGCCCGCATTGCCGGTGCGGTGAATGTCCATCTTGATGGCGGCCTTGCCGGTTTTTTCATCCATTGCCACATATTGTAAATCGCTGAGCGTTGCCTGGGCTGATGTTTGGCCGTGGCGAATAATCACCGGGATGGCTGCACCAAAGTTTGGAATCATCCCGGCGCCCTTTTCACCCTTTGGCAACGGCTTTGGCGGGCCAGATTCCATCAGGCGAATCGCTTGGATGTGAAAACGATATTCGCCCTCTGGTAAATCGGCAGGTTTGCGAATGGAAAAGCGCACCGTTTGGCGGCCCCCGGCGGGCAGGGTAAATTGGCGCGGGGAGAGGCGCAAGATTTGTTCCGGATCAAAGGCTGGATTTAGTGGATGCTCCAGCGTTTCATAGATGCCGTTTTCGTCTTGTTTATAATTCAGCACACTGACGCGAATCGTGCCCGGTGCGTCACCCAGATTGAGCAGGGTAATTTCGCCGCTGCGGTCGCGCGGGCCTAAAACAACGCGTTGCGGGGTAATATCAACACGCCCACCGGATGATTGCGCGTAACTGTCCAGTGCAAAAACACCAAGTGCGAACGCACCAAAGGCGGCAAGAATCAGGGCAAGACGAATCGGCTTTTTAAACATGACGCAAAAAATCCTTAGCAAGAATCAGAAGGTTTATTCGTGTGGTTCACTGATATTACGCTTGGCAGCAGCGATTCTCAATGGCTGGCATGATAATTCAGTAAAAGAAAAAGCCCCGCACAAAGCGGGGCTTTTCCAAAAATTTCGGTTCGTATGCCAGCTTAGTAGCTGAATACTACGTTAAACGCACCAACGTGAGCCACGTCAGCATACGCTGTACCACCGGTTGTTGTGCCCAGTGTCGCGCCAACTTTCAGGTTGTTCACACCACCGTTAAAGGTTTGGTCAAAAACAACTTGTGCAGGGGTGCCTGGAACGATTGCGGTCGCAGGACCAGCATTCCAGGAGTATTGCCAAGCACTCAGTGCGAACGCATTCAAACCTGCTGTTGGTGCGGTAATGCTAACAGCTGGAATGTTTACGTTAATGGTGGCACCAGGAGCACCAGCAGCAACGGTTACCTCAGCCGGTGAAACGGCCGCAGCACTGATGACGGCAATATAGGATGGCGCGTTGCTTGTGATATCAGCAGGGAGATATGCCGCACCAACAGCTTTCGTCGGATCCAATACAATGGTTGAAGTTGTTGCTGCACCACGTGCAACAATCAACGTACCAAAGTTCAAGTCTTGGATTTTTGCCAGTGTCAGCGTGTTTTGCACTGTAACGGTGGATGAGAAAGCCTGTGTCTGAGCGTCTGCTTTAGGGGCAAATGCGGCAACGGCGGCAACGGCGGCAACGGTAGCAATAGCGTATCGTACATTCTGTAGATTTTTCATGATCCTCGCTCCTTGAGGGCTAGTTGTGACTATACAAATACTATCACACGGACTTAATTAAATCTTGCTTAAAATCCGATTCACATAATTACAAATGTTAAAAATACAATCAAACACCCCGTATATAAGGAATAGAATTGAATTCTGGCCAAAATTCGCGCAGAATCATAAATAGGTAAATACATATTCCGGCTTTTTCACTTCATGTCTTCTTCGACAATTTCCAGATTTACTCTGATTCTGTGTTCTTTATGTATATCCGCCCCCGCAATGGGCGCGGAGAGTAATGCTGATTCGCGCTCTGCTGTCATCGAATCGCAAAACGATTCGGCTCATATAAAGCGTCGCTTGCTGGCACAAGATTTCGTAACGCGTTTAAAGTTGAAGAAAACGGTTGCTCAAAATGATCAAGGCTCAACCGGCGGTATCCAATCAATCGCCCAATCTGAATTGACGCAAGTGGCCCCCGGAACAGAAATGCAGTTTCGTCCGCGTTCTGAAAATATCATGTTGGATTATGACGTGTACGCGATCGTGGGCGAGAATGACTTTTATATAGCGCTGACTGATTTAATTGCGGCGTTGAATTTTCCGATCACGATTGACGAAGATGCGCAGACTGCAAGCGGATGGTTTTTGCGCGAAGATTGGCGATTTAATTTGGATGTGAAGGCATGGACTGCATCATCGCGCGGACAATCTTACACGCTGGGCGTGAATGATGTGCGCGTTGTGAACGGTGATGTCTTTATTGCCGGTAAAATCATCGGTGCGTGGTTAGGTATGGAATTTAAATACGACATTGCCCAACAATATGTCGATATTATAAGCGAATATCCATTACCCATCGTTGCGCAGATCAAGCGTCGATCCGGGATGGGATCGACGCGGACGCAAGTCCAATCTGCGATCTTGCCGCGTCAGGATTATGAGCGCAAATGGCTGGATGTGAACGTGGCAGATGTGTCGTTGCGTACGAATTATTATCGTCCCGGTCAGGGTGGTGATTCAACTGTGCAACACCGTGGCGATTTATTTTTATCCGGCGAGGCGTTGAAACATGACGCCTTTATGATTTTAGGCGCGGATAAGGAAGAAGGTTTAAATTCTATCACGGCACGTTTGTCGCGGGCCAGTGATGAACGCGAATTATTGGGGCCGCTCAAGGCGCGGTCCTACATGATGGGCGATATTGATACGCTGAATATGCCGTTGATGGGCAGCACCGGGCAGGAATTGGGGTTCCGGGTCAGCAGCAATCCGCTATCCGGGATCAGTTATCAAAATACACAAATTACCGGCTATGCTTTGCCCGGATGGGATGTGGAGTTATATCGCGGCGCCAGCCGGCTTGATTCCTTGACTGTGGATGATTCCGGGCGTTACCAGTTTGACAATATTCAACTTTATTCCGGCGATAACGATTTCGATGTGTATTTCTATGGCAATCAGGGCGAAATTCGTCGTGAAACACTGAATATTCCGTTGGATACGAGAACGCTGGCGCAGCAGGTCAATACCTATGACGTGTCGGTGTCGTTGAAGGATTCAAAAACCTACCGCAAAAATGATTTCAAAGACGATGATACCGATACGTTGCATGCTGCGGGTCAATATAATTTCGCCCTTGGCAATGCGTTGGCCTATACGGGATTGCGGCTGTGGAATGAAGACGGCGAACAGAAAATTTATCTGGGGTCGGGTTTGACGGCAATTTGGGCGGGGACGATTATCGATGCGAACGTGGCCGCAGAAGATAATGGCGAAATAGGCGGGCAGGTTGGCTTGCGCCGCACGATTTATGATTGGCGCACTGCCTTCGCAGCACAGGTGCAAAGTGACGGCTTTGCACCCGGTGACGGTGATGTGGCCACAACATTGCGTTTGAATGCATCAACCCAGCGTGATTGGAATTGGTCGAGCATGACGCAAGGCGCGATCAGTTTCCACGCCCAGCATAATGAACTTTCAAATGATACGCAGTCGCAGTCTTTTGCCTTTGGCCTCAGCCAGGGGTTTTCGCGCATATCGTTCAGCAATTCGATCGGTCTTGACACCTATCAAGACGCAACCGGGGCGACCACGGAACAAGTTTCCAATGAATTTACAACGCTGGCGCGGTGGAGCGGTGCGTTGACCACACGCACCGGGGTAACTTATATCGTGCGGCCAGACAGCTATATGGACCGTTATTTTGCCAGCATCAATTATAGCCCCACCAATAATCTCAATTTTGATGTTGATCTGACCCACCGTCCGGAAACTTCATATTCCGAAGCCGAATTCCGCGCCAATTACACGCACCAACGGTTCCGCCTGTCACCGTTCTTGCGCTATGATTCCGACCGCGATATTGCCGCCGGATTTAACATCAGCACCAGCTTGGTCGATACGCCGCAAGGCGGCTTCCCGCTGATCACCAGTGAACGCCTGGCATCGCAAGGGATGGTGTCGGCGCTGGTGTATCTGGATGTCAACGGCAACATGAAATTCGACGCCGGGGATGAAATCTTGCCGGACGTGATGGTGGAAAGCGTCAATTCCTATCGCAAGGAGCCAACCAATGAAAATGGTTATGCTTTGCTGTCGCGCCTATCGACCACGATTGCCACGGATATTCGCGTGGACCGGGAAAGCTTGCCGGACCCGTTTATGGTGGCGATGAATCCGGGCAATTCGATTTTGCCACGCCCAAGCGTTATTTATGAAATGGAATTTCCGATCCAGTTTTCCAGTGAAGTGGATGGAACCATTTCTATCCGCGACGAAGATGGAGTCAGGCCAGTTAAATTCGTGGAGGCAATATTATATCCAACCAGACCGGGTGCAGAACCCATTCGCGCACGCGCGGCGCAGGATGGTTTTTATGTGGTTACTATGATTCCGCCCGGTCAATATTACATGACTACCAGCAGCGAAGATGCGAAGACCTTGAAAGTCGCCCGCCCCATTCCGCAATTGATGAGTTTTAGCCATGCTGGCGATAGTATCTATGCGCATAATGTGGTTTTGCAAAAGGGACAGGAGGATATTCAATTCTCTGTCCTTGATCCGGGTGCGTTAAACGATTGGACAGGTCCAGCGACATTCTTACGGTTGCCGCAAGATGAGAAAGGCGGCTTATTAAATCTCGTCTATCGTTTGCGGATGCGTGAGGTTATGGGTCAAGTGACAGCGGGCCTGCGTCGCTATGATTCATCTGATGCCAATGGCAACATTATTGCACGCTATGTCGTTCCGGGCGGGTTGGATGAGGCTTGGGCGCGTTGCGAGGTGATGGCGCGTGATAAATTGCCGTGCGCCGTTGAGATTGTGCCGGATGCTATTGTGCCCGCGCTACAGCCTGTGGCAAAGCCGATTGAGCTTACAAAAGTATCCGATCCGGCAATTGATGTCGCCGTGAAGCAATAATAACTTTACTGTTTTCTAAACTGCATCTGAAACGATGCCTGACGTTCCGGTGCGGCTGCGCGCGGCGCATCCGGTGTGGCATCACCCAGTTGTGATTCCAGCTCGTCATAATTTGTGAGCGCTTCGGTCAGGCGAATTGAATCTTCCAACGGTAAGCCGCCGAGCTGGCTGCGTTCGATTAGCAAGGTGCGGTTATAACCGGCATCCAATGTGCTGCCCTGGCCCATGGAAACGAGTGTTCCGGTTTTTAAGGCGTCTTCCAGATTATCGTCCTTAGCGCCAATCGCCAGAATGCGGGTGTCGGAATTATAGTCATAGCCAAAATGATAGCTGTGGTCTTTGCCGAGCACGCAAAATTCGGTGCTGAACTCAAACTCTACCGGGGCTTTGCCGGGGGCTTCACGGGTGAGTGTGGCTTCTGCGCCTGTCTCACGATAGCTTTGCAGCACCATTTCGCGTTTCATTTCGACCCCTCACTTTTTGATTATTTCCACTTGATTATAGGTGGAACACTTTAATGTTGGTTTAATATTTTTCATAGTGCAGCGCAAGAAAAAAGCCCGGAATCCCGGGCTTTTTTGCGATAATTTTATCAAACTCAAATGGTTACTGGTTGTAACGATTCGGGTTGGCGGCGGATGGTGTCACCGACTTAATATAGGCGTCGCGCCATTCATGAATATCGACGACTTTGTCTTTGTTATCGTCCAACTGCCAGTAAACCCGGTTCAGGAAACTTTCCGCAGAGACGCCAGTGTTTTCTTTATCAAAGCGGGCCAGCATGGAACGCTCAAAGAACTCTTCCTTATTATAGCTGGCGGCATCGGCGATCCCGTCATCGTCAAAATCGATGGTTTTGATTTCTTGTTTTTCCATCGGAATAATCGATAGGATCATCGGGCGTTGATATTCAAAGTTATCGATCACTTCGTTGCCGTCGGTGTCAAAGATGTAAAACAGTTTTGTGCCGATTTCCGAACGCGACAAAATACCATCATGGTTCACGTCGAATTCAGCAAAGTTGACCTTTTGGGTCCCCGGCAGTTCACGCTGCATGATATAGGTGTCTTTTGTTTTGGTTTCAGCTTGCGCCGCCATCGAGCTTAACATAATAAATCCGGCAACAGCGGCCAGACCCATGCTGGCGAGGGGCAGAGCAGAAGCCAGACGGTTTTGAGCACGGCTTTGGCTGCGGGCTGTTTTCATAAGATTAGTCATAGAAATCTCCTTAATGGGTCGCTTGAATAATAAGTCGTTGTTCTGTGCGTCTTAGAAATCGTCCGAAGGGCGCATGAATGCTTGCACAGAGGGCTTAAGATAGGGCGAAAATCAAAGAAGACCATTGAGTTTTGAAGATTAAATTGTAAACTCCAAAGGTCTTAATATTTTAACATAACAATGATTTCACACAGATCGCCGGAGGCCTTCGCCAATCATGCAAACTTCTTCTGCCAAACCCGCCGCAACCACGACATTGGATATAAATGCGCTGGATGCTTTGTTCACCAACGCAAAGGCACATGTTGGGGTGATTGGGCTTGGGTATGTTGGTGTTCCGCTGGTCTCGACCCTGACCAATAGTGGTTTCACCGTCGCCGGGTTTGATGTTGATCAGGCCCGTGTAACACAACTGAACAGCGGCGTTTCCCCCATCAAACACATTCCGTCCGCGCAGATTCGTGAAATTCTGGACACGAAATTATTTGAAGCCACGGCAGAGTTTGAACGTCTGGCTGAAATGGACGCTATTTTGATCTGCGTGCCAACGCCGCTGACCAAGCAGCGTGAACCTGATCTGACCTATGTTGTTGATACAACCAAAACCATCGCAAAATTTTTGCGTCCGGGGCAGTTGATCGTTCTGGAATCAACCACCTATCCGGGCACGACATCCGATGTCATGACGCCAATTCTGGAATTAGAAACCGGGTTACGCTCCGGTGTTGATTTTTTCATGGCGTATTCGCCGGAACGCGAAGATCCGGGCAATCCATCTTTCTCTGCTGCGAACGTGCCCAAGGTCGTTGGTGGTGATGGTGAAGCCGCGCTGCGTCTGGCCAGTTCGCTCTACGGGAAAATTGTTCCTAAAGTCATTCCTGTATCCTCCACCCAAACGGCGGAAGCCGTAAAGCTGACCGAAAACATTTTCCGGGCGGTTAATATTGCGTTGGTGAATGAATTGAAAGTCATTTACGGCGCTATGGGCATTGATGTCTGGGAGGTTATTAACGCGGCCAAGACAAAACCATTTGGCTTTATGCCGTTTTATCCCGGTCCGGGTCTGGGAGGGCACTGCATTCCAATTGACCCCTTCTATCTGACCTGGAAGGCGCGGGAATTTGAAATTTCAACGCGCTTTATTGAGCTCGCCGGTGAAATCAATACGGCCATGCCACGCCATGTGGTGGGTGCATTGGTCAGTGCATTGAGCCAGCGTTTTTCCAAAAGCATCAATGGTTCTAAAATCTTGCTGATGGGGATGGCATATAAAAAGAATGTCGATGACATTCGTGAAAGCCCGGCCATTCGTATTGTTGAAATTCTGGAACAAATGGGTGCGGATGTCGATTATCACGACCCGTTTATCCCGGTTATTCCAAAATTGCGTGAACACCCGCATTTGAAGGGCCGTGATGGAATTTTTTTAAGTCCTGCTGCCCTAAAAAAATATGACGCTGCCTTTATCGTCACCGATCACGATGATGTTGATTATCAGATGGTGATTGATAACTGCCCGCTGGTTATTGATACACGTAATATCTGTGAACGCCTGGGCCTTGGCGGCGATAAGATTGTAAAAGCTTAGATGTTTTGGCATTGCGCCCGCCCGGTTAGTCCAGGGCGGGGATGCTTGACGAAGGGTTCGATCCTCCCCATATCACTGGGTATATTAAGCAAATGGATTGCTCCGCGATGACCCGCCGCCTTATATGCCTTTTGATCGTTCTTGCTTCATTTTTTGCCATGCCAACCCGTGCCGCAACACCGGACGGGTTTTCGTTGCTTGCCGCAGGCGGGGCTGGGGGGTGGTTGAATGTGACGCGGCCCTTAACGGTGGATGATATGCAAGGGCGGCTGGTCCTGCTCGATTTTTGGACCTATGGCTGCATCAATTGCATACAGGTCATTCCTGATCTGGAATATCTGGAAGAAAAATACGGCGATCAATTGCTGATCCTTGGGGTTCATTCGGCCAAGTTTGACGGCGAGAAGGGTAATGCCCGCATTTTATCGGCCGCCAAACGCTTTGGCTTAAAGCATCCGGTCATCAACGATTCTGATTATCGCATCTGGAAATCATATCAGGTGGGGGCTTGGCCAACACTTATTCTATTGGATAGTACGGGGCGCGAAGTGAACCGTTACACCGGTGAAGGCAACCGCGCTGCCATGGACCGTGATATTGAAAAGGCCGCAGCGGGTCAGCCCGCGCCAGTCGCGCTCGAAAGTTTAATCGCGCAGGATGACCATTCCTCAATCCTGTCTTTCCCCGCCCGCATAAGCGCGGGCGATCAGATGTTGTTTATTGCCGATGCCGGTCATAACCGGATCTTGGGGGTTGGTCTTGATGGGAAAATTCAGTTTGTGATTGGTTCCGGGGCACGCGGGGACCGTGACGGCGCATTGTATGAGGCTACATTCAATCAGCCACGTGGGTTGGTCTACACGCAATCTGGCCTTTATATCGCCGATACGGGCAACCATAAAATTCGCCGCGTTGATCTAAAATCCGGACAGGTGACAACGGTGGCGGGCACCGGTGTTCGGGGGCGCATTCGTGAGGGGGTTGATTTGCCCGGTGCCACCACCGCCATTGCATCGCCGTGGGATTTAGAAGATATGGGCGATGGGCGTCATCTGGCCATTGCCATGGCAGGGATTCATCAAATTTGGACACTTGATACGCTCAACAATACCGTATCCGTCACCGCCGGGAATGGGCGCGAAGATATTGTTGATGGTCCTGCGGGACGTGCTGAGATTGCACAAACCAGTGGTCTATCAAGATCTGGTGATGCGCTGTTCTTCGTTGATGCAGAAAGTTCTGCGCTGCGCGTCTTTAAGGATAATGCGGTTACAACATTAATCGGCACAGGCTTGTTTGATTTTGGCAATCGCGACGGTGTTTATCCGGAGGCAAGGTTGCAACATCCCCAAGGGTTATATGCGGATGAGGCGAAAATTATTGTGGCGGATACCTATAACAACGCTTTGCGCATCTATGACCGTAAAGCGCGCAATCTTTCCACGCTGACCCTGACGGGCGCGGCGCTGAATGAGCCCGGAGATGTTTTCCTCTATCAAGGGGTGCTGTATGTCGTGGACACCAATCATCATGACATTAAAAAAGTAAATATACAGACCGGCGCAGTCACCGCCTTTACCATCCGCGATATCAAAAAATAATCATTCCGCCTGAAAACATGCGCGGCATCTATGCATTTGTTTTAACGGCTGCGGGTCAGGAATTTATCCAGTTGATTGGCAAAATTTTCGCGGTCTTTTTGGTTAAAACTTGCGGGGCCGCCGCTGATTTCGCTTAAGCCGCTGCGCAAGCTATCCATCAAATCGCGCATCCGCAATACGGGGCCGATATTATCAGCCGTATAAAGCTCCCCGCGCGGGTTCAGGGCAAAGCCTCCTTTTTGCGTCACCGCATAGGCCAAAGGAATATCCGCTGTGATCACCAGATCATTGACTTCGCACAGCTCCACAATCCGGTGATCGGCCACGTCAAACCCGGCTTCGACCTGTATCATCTTGATGTAAGCGGATGGCGGGATTTGTAAATATTGATTGGCAACCAGTGTTACCTGAATCGCACGTTTATCGGCAACGCGAAACAAGATTTCCTTGATCACCTTGGGGCAGGCATCGGCATCAACCCAGATTGTCATGTCGTCTATCCGCCTATATCCGAAACAGCATCTGTTATAAGTTTATGCAGTTTTTGCTGTTTCGTAAATGGGCTGGCTACACGGCCCAACGTTCACGAATGCTCTCTTGCATATGCTCATCAGCCAGTCCGTTTTCATGCAGATAGGCAAGGGCGCGCGTTCCCGATGCCGCCAGCGAACGATTGGCAAGGTTTTCGAGATAGGGTGAAAGTTCATCCTTGAACAATGCGACCAGATCTTCTGCTTTGGTGCCGGAACGGTCCTTGTAGCGGCGATACAGAGAGATCACCTCATCATAGGCCTCTGGCAGGAAAACCGGATGATCGAATTCCGTTTGCATTTGTTCGATTGTTTTGATGGCTTTGCGGGCCATGATCATCTGCGCACGGTAATATTCCAGTTTTTGCTGATGGCTGAGTTCGCGTTGACGGTCAAAGGGCATCTGCACAAAATTGACGAGGTGCTCGAAAATATCCTTGCGGTCTTTATAGGTGTTGATCAGATGCGCGTCTTCTTTTAGCTCCTCAATCTTATCAAGGCGGCCGCCCAGCTTACTGTAGATTCTGCGGAAGGTTTTCTCGCTGACCTCTTCGTTAATGAACAGGCGTTTCACGGCCTTTTTCTCAACATGGACCATGGCAAGATGCAAGGATTGCTTGAAAACGGCAATCCCGTGTTTCTCGATCAGATATTGACGCTGGGTTTCTGCTTCTTTGAGCTTATTGGCAACCTTGGCGGCAGAGACATCATATTGTTCCTGGCTCAAGAAACCTTTGGTCTTGTAATGATCAAGCTGTGATTTTTCCTGCAGCAAGTAATAGATCGCCAGATCCGCTTCATGCGCCTCTTCCAGCGGGTTGTTATCGCGAATATTCAGCTTCTTCATGATCGGTTTGATCAACGGGGCCTTGATAAAAAGCGTCGTCAGAATGCAGCCGATTGTGAGGGCCAGCAACAAATCTTGCGGGCTATGTTCATAGGTCCATCCCGGAACGGTGAAGTCTTTGGGGATCAGCATGACGATAATGATCGATAACGCGCCGCGCAGGCTGCCCCAGGCCAGTAATTTTTGCCACGACGCCGGTATCGGCCTTTCCAGTTTTGTCATGTTGAGGGGGAGCGTGACCGAATAAACCGCGATGACACGGGCTGTCGCCACGACCATAACCGTCACCAGAATCGGCAACCACAGTTCAGCCAAATTGACATCGGCGCTGGCGAACAACAATCCCGCCATTAAGAAGACAAGGGAGTTGATAACGAAAGCCATGTGTTCAATCAATTTTGTCAGGTATTCGTCAACACGCGGTGCCAGAACGTGACGTGAGTAATTGCCCATGAACAGTGCCGCCACAGCCGTCGCAATGATCGGCGAAATATGGACAAAACCCATTTCGTTGATCATCTCGCTCAGGATAAAGACCGTATGCGCCGATATAAGCATCAGCGTCACGGTTACAAATTCATTTGATTTGGTCAGGCGCAAGGCGCGAGAGAAAATGCCAGCCATCAGCAGGCCAAAACCAACCCCCAAAAGGACCATCATGCTGAACTGGACAAGCCCGTGAAGGACCGTTTCGGATCCGTGGAAGCCGCCCATGGCGATGCTGAGCATGACGAAGAAGATGGCCATTGCCGTGCCATCATTCACAAGGCTTTCGCCTTCAAAAATATTCGCCAGCCGGCGCGGTACGCCGCATTCCTTGAAGATCGACAGGGCCGCCACCGGATCGGTCGGGGATATCAGGGCACCAAAAATAAAGGCGATAGCCAGCGGCATGTGAATACCGATCAGCGGCATAATTAAATATAATGCCATAGCAATCAGCACAGTGGAGACCAGCAGCGATACCACCGACATCAGGCCGATGACCCAGACGCTGTCCAATATTTTTCGAATGTTCATGTTAAACGCGGATTCAAAAATCAGAATCGGCAGGAAGATATAAAAGAGCAATTCCGGTGTCAGGACCATGTCACCTAAAAAACCAAAAACATTTTTCAGGTAGGGCAGATTGACAACGGGGATGAGCAACAAACCAACAAAGACCAGCAGAACCGTATAGGGTAGCTTGAACCGCTTCGCCGTAAAGAAAATGACGGTAGATAGGGCGATCAGCGCAAAAAGGGCCAAAGCGGATGTGATGCTTAAATCCATGATAGGGGTACTCTTGATTTAGTTAACATATAAAATTGTGCAGCTGCGAACTATTACGCCCAACCTTGACCGATGCGCAAGCAAATTCGCCTGAATTTGAGGCGGACTCTTTCAGACGGCAGTCAGATTTATATTTTGATTTTATGTTCTGCTTGCTGAAATACAATGGGGACAAGAGGCGCTTAAACACGCATAAGCGCCTGTCGGAGCAGTCGGATTCACCCCCCCGCGCCACGAATTTTATATTATGTCAATTTGATGGTGCGGGATCGTTTTAGATCAAATAATCCAGCTAACCTTGTTATAGCCTTATTACGGCGACCCTTTAACACAGGGTGGCAAAGAATATAATGTGGCATGCCTCATCTTAGCGGGTTACTCAGAAATCTTTACCATCACTTCATTGCGTTTCATGAAGGGGGGAGTCCACGGCGGGTTGTAAAATGCATATACGGGTTCACCATCGGTACTCATTTTGTTGTCTCTGATCCATGTCATTAATTCAGTTTTATGAGACATGAGATTGTTATCTGTATTGGGCCCGGAGAAGCGAATGACAGCAGCTTTGTATTCCGGAATTTCCATGAATTTTATACGTGTATCATTGGGCTTCGGGAGCGATGAAAGCGTATATTCAGCAGGCATGATAAAGCTGACTTTCCATTCATTTTGATTTTCTCCTGCTTCTTGTGTCACTGGCGCTGTCATAGCAATTCTTCGCCCTTTAGAGACTTCAGGCTGCTGCGTTACTGGTGCAGTCATTTCTATGGATTGCTGACCAGCATTCCCGCCAAAGATATATCCGGCCAGAATGCGAAAGCCCTCATTTATGGCTTCACCCCTTTCGCCGGTTGTGGTGACTTCTGCGGCGATCATGGGATCATAGGCTCGGATTTCAATGTCTCCGTCCTTCCTGACACTCTTCCAGCTAGGCTCCGGTGTTTTTGCCACGATTGAACAGCCTCCGACAAAGAGAGAAACGAGTAACAGGGGGATGATGGTTTTCATGGAAGTCATGTAGTCTGATCCTGAGCAAATGCAAATCAAGAGGATAGCCAAGCATATTGGCAAGCTGTAAGGCGTCACTTGGGTTTCTGGTACTAAGGGGGACTTTTATGTGTGTTGTCTTCTCGTCAGGATGAAAGCGAGAAGGAATGGTGCAGTGGAAATAGAAAGCATTGTGTCGAGATAAGCTCAAATAGGTTGGGTTAGTCCGCCGTACAACTCAAAGACATTACATGCGTGCTGCTGAGCGTGTGAAGCCATCAAAAACAGCATTTGAATAGTACAGTTGCAGTTTTAGGGGTGAGCTGAGCCATTGATAAATGGTGC
>DIVF01000021.1 GCA_002423285.1 Micavibrio sp. UBA6139
ATTGTTATTTGGAATGACTATAAATTCCAAATACCGCGATGAAGCCTATCAACAAATGGGTCAGGTCGATGGTTTACTGGCCCAAAATCATGAAGTTCTGGAGAAAATGAGCAACCGCGTGGGCCGTTTGGATGTGCAATCACCTGTCAATGGCCTGGTCAAGGGGTTGACCGTCAATACCGTGGGCGGTGTTATTCAACCCGGTCAGGCCTTGATGGAAATTGTGCCGCTCGACAGCCAATTGGTGGTGGAGGTTCGTATTCCGCCGCAACATATCGGTCATTTGAAAGTCGGCATGCCGGTTCAGGTAAAGGTCAGTACCTTTGATTTTTCCCGCTATGGCGCGATCACCGGCAAGTTGGAGTTTTTATCCCCGACAACTTTTATGGGCGAGCGTGGTGAGCGTTTCTACCGTGGTCGTGTCCGTCTTGATAAAAACTATGTCGGCACCAATGAAGCACAAAACATCATCCTGCCGGGGATGACGGTGATGACCGATATTATCACCGGTGACAAGACCATCATGGCATATCTGTTAAAACCAATTCACAATTCCATCAAAACAGCGTTTACGGAGAGATAATCATGAAATTAGGTGACCCCCAATTACTGAAATCGGTTCTGGAATCGCTGCCGCCGGATCAACAACAAATGCGCTATCAGGCGCAAGGACAGCCTGCACCGCAAGCCTACCCGCCAACCGACCGCATGACCCGGCATCAGGCTGCGCTGCAATTGTTGCAAAACGCGCAGTTCACCTTCAAAACCCTGCAAGAGGCCGAATGTCTGGCGTCATTACTGGCCAATTGCTTCCCGGAACCTGACCGGGTTGTGAAGGGGCTGGCGGAATTGATGTTCAACGCAATCGAACATGGCAATCTGGGGATCGGATATCAGATGAAGGCTGAACTGTGCAGCCAAGGCAGCTGGAGCACTGAAATTCAGCACCGCCTTGAAA
Source organism: Micavibrio sp. UBA6139 (assembly GCA_002423285.1). Classification (GTDB taxonomy): domain Bacteria; phylum Pseudomonadota; class Alphaproteobacteria; order Micavibrionales; family Micavibrionaceae; genus Micavibrio. Next base: position 959 of record DIVF01000021.1, read on the forward strand.
ACCCGGTCTTCAAATGCCGCAGCGCAGAAGCAACCTTGGCCAGAAAGGATGGCGGCGTTTACATCGTCGTATCTGATCAGGGGGATGGGTTCGATTGGAAAAATTATATGAAGATCGATCCTGCGCGGGCCGGTGAAATCCATGGCCGTGGCATCGCCATGGCCAATTCGATCAGCTTTGACAAGCTGACCTATAACGAAAAGGGCAATAAGGCCGTGGCCTTTGTGGCGGACCAATCCTCCTTGAACTGGTAAGGGGGAGGAAGTATTTAAAATCCTGTACGGAATTCGCTATAGTCTTATAGAGAATCGTTAAAGGATTTTGGAAAATGCTGCATAAATCAAAAGAACATCTGGAGGGAGTCCGCGAAAGCTACCTTCGCCACATGGCATTTGCCCTGCGTGTTGCCGCGACATTGGTCACGGCGGCCGTGTTGTTGGTTTTGCATGCGCTCATCCCGGCCATCTTTCAGTGCAGCGCCAGCCAGCGCATTTTCAAACTGTCCGACGAAATTCGCGCCCGCCAGAAGTGTGACCATCGATAATGAAAACTGTTGCGATTATCGGCGGCGGTTTTTCCGGCACGATGGTTTTGTATCATCTGATGATGGGGCATGACCTGTCACCGCTGCGCGTTTTGTTTTTTGACGATGCAAAACGCCATGCGCGCGGTGTGGCGTATTCAACACCTGTTGATGAACATCTCCTCAATGTGCCTGCGGGCGGCATGGCCGCAATCCCCGGCGATATGGCGCATTTTGTTGCGTGGCTGGATGGGCCGGTGGGGCGCGGTGAACCGGGTGTATTCTATCCACGTCGCCTTTATGGGCAATATATTCAACATTTTTATGATGCCGCATTGGATCGGGCCAAAAAGAATAGCCATGATGTGCAAATCATCAATGAGCATGTTGGCGCGATTACAAAATCAGAATCCGGTGCCTTAAAAGTCGGCGAGCACAGCGTTGATGCCGTTGTTCTGGCCACAGGCGCAAGCCAGCCACGCTGGCCGGGTGCCAATCCGATGCCCAATGATGACCGTTTAATCTCAAACCCCTATGGCCCGACCTTCCCGGATGCATTAGAACGCATCAAGAATTTTGGCAGCGTTGCCATTTTGGGTACGGGGCTCAGCGGTGCCGATGCGGTGATGTCGCTGCACCGTTCGGGTTACACAGGCAAGATCATTTGCGTATCCCGCCATAATAACTGGCCCGTCAAACATGGTTTGAAAAAACCGTGGGACTGGCGGCGGATTATTGACTCGCTGCGTCCGCATTCAAACAAGATCTGGCGCGGTATGCCGCCGCAACTGCGTGGTTTTTGTTTGCGCCATATTGGTTACTGGAACGTGGTGCGCCACCGTATGCCGCGTCAATGTCATGCGGTTTTGCGTGATTTGAAAAAATCAGGACAGTTACAGATGGAACGCGGCGGGGTCCGCGATATTATCGCACAGGATCAAACCATTGATGTCGTTTTGGATACAAAAACGCTTCAGGTCGATGCCGTAATCAATTGCCTTGGTTTCATTGGGGCCGGGGTGATGGGCAATCCGCTGTATAAGGGTTTGAATGAGGCTGGAATGATCCGTGTTCAGGACGGCCTCTTGAATCCGGATGATTTTAAATTGTCGGATGAATACCCGATTTACGTTCTGGGCCCGCCATTATTCGGATTTTTAATTGAAACCTCGGCTGTGCCGGAATTGCGTGTACAGGCGAAAGCCGTGGCCGGAAAAATCGCGACTCTATTGGCCGCTTAACCAGCGTTCAACACCCTTTGCCGCCGCAATGCCCGTGGCAAAGGTTGCTTGCAGCAAATAACCACCTGTTGGCGCTTCCCAGTCGAGCATTTCCCCGGCAATAAAAACGCCCGGTTTCTGGCGCAGCATAAAATTACTATCAACCGCCCTCCATTCAACACCACCTGCACTGGAAATGGCGCGATCAATTGGGAAGGGGGCGGTGAGTGTGAGGGGCAAAGCCTTAATCATAGCCGCCAGAGCGCGCGGTGATTGATCGGGAATGTCTTTCCCCCCGGTGGCTTCACGCAGCAATCCAATCGCGACCGGAGATAACCCGCCTGATTTTTGTAAGTAAGTGGATAGCGATTGCCGTGCGCGGGGGGCCTGTAAACGCTCTGTCAGTGTTGCAATGCTAATGCCGGGGCGTAAATCCAATGTGATTGTTGCCGAACCATGGGCGGAAATATCTTCGCGAATGGCGGAAGACAGCGCATAGATCCCTCCACCCTCAACACCGTTTGCGGTGATCATGATTTCGCTTTGAACCGTGATGCCAGCATGTGTGATTGTCACTGGTTTGACAGGGCTTCCGGCAAAACGCTCACTGAAAATGCCTGACCATGCGGTTATAAATCCGCAATTCGCCGGGCGTAGGGGGCTGATGCTTACCTTTTCTTGGGCCAGAACAGCAACCCACGCACCATCCGACCCCAGCTTCGGCCACGATGCGCCGCCCAGTGCCAAAATGGTTGCATCGGCAGTAACGCTTTGGGCTTCACCCGCTGCATTTCTAAATGCCAGCGATCCATCATCATTCCATCCGCGCCAATCATGCTGCATCATGAAACGAACGCCCGATTGTTCCATGCGGTCTTGCCATGCACGCAGCAGGGGGGATGCCTTCAGGGCTTTGGGGAATACGCGTCCACTCGTCCCGGTGAAGGTTTCCTGTCCCAAGGCTTCGCACCAATTGCGTAAATCAGTTGGCGTAAAATCACGGATCAGGGGTTCTAGATAATCTTTGGCTGCGCCGTAGCGCGTCAGGAATAATTCAAGGTCTTCGCTATGGGTAATATTCAACCCGCCGCGTCCCGCCATCAGGAATTTGCGTCCCAGTGTCGGTTTTCGTTCATAAACGGTAACAGAATGGCCTGATTGAATAAGGGTTTCTGCGGCAATCAACCCGCCGGGGCCGCCACCAATGACAACGATATGCGCCACTATTTTTCCAAGGGCTTTATTGTTTCCACGCGGTCTGGTGGGGTTAAAATGCCACCGGAAACAATCATCTTAATCGCTTCCTCAACCGTCATGTTCAGTACCACCAAGTCTTTTTTCGGAATGAACAGCAAAAATCCGGATGTCGGATTTGGGGTTGTCGGAAAGAAGACGTTTACAACAACATCATCGGTCAGGCGTTGAATTTCACCTTCTGACAATCCTGTCACGAAGCCCATGGCCCAGATTCCCTTGCGCGGGAATTCAAACATGACGGCTTCGCGGAATGCCTTTGATTGTGAACCCATAATGGTTTGGAAAACTTGTTTGGTCGCAGCGTAAATCGTGCGGATAATTGGCATTTTATCGAGGATATATTCTGATATCTGGATAACCAACTGTCCGAGAATATTTTTGGCAAACCAGCCCATGACAATAAAAAATGAAATCGCAATCAAAAGCCCAAGGCCCGGTATCGCCGTTTGGCTGTAATACTCATTCGGAATGACGGATGATACTTTTGAATCGATAAAATTCAGCAAGCCCCATGTTAAATACAGGGTAATGCTGAGCGGTGCAGTCACAAGAACCCCTGCAAGGAAATAACCGCGCAGTTTTGCGAATACACTGATGTGGAATTTCATTTGTGCCTTATCGGCATCAGGGATGTCATTCATGGTCATAAAACCTTCATGGCAGTGGCGGATGGGGTGAGATTCGAACTCACGGAGGGCTTGCACCCTCGTCGGTTTTCAAGACCGATGCATTCAACCGCTCTGCCACCCATCCTTCGGGGTAGAAACTAGGACAAGTCATATTCCATGTCCAGTGTGAATATCGCACAGAAATCCGCCAGTTTTTGAAGGCTTTCATAAAAAATGGGGTTTGAGCCATTAAGGACTTTGAACAGATTCGGGGATGGGGGTATAATAATTTATGTCATTATATCAAAGGCCTGTCCTTAATTTCCTCATTGCCACCCTGGGTATTGTCATCACACTTTTTGGGTTGGTGGTCATTTTGGGCTGGATGGTTGAAAGCACCACCCTGGTCCGGGTTGAAGTTGCGTTCCCGGCCATGCAGTTCAATACGGCGCTGTGTCTTGTTTTCAGTGGCATCTCAATTTTCTGCATCGACCGGGTCAATAAATGGCTGACGATTGTTCCCGCGATTGTGGTCGTGGTGATCGCGGGCCTGACCAGCCTTGAATACCTTTTGGATGTCGATTTGAAGATCGATACGCTGTTCATTCAACCCTTCACCTATGATCAAAAAACCACTCATATCGGACGCATGGCGCAAAATGCAGCGTTCTCCCTTTGGCTGGCTGGGTTGGCGCTTGTTTATTTTGGTTTTGCACGAAAGACAGAAGCTTTCTTTGCCATTCCCGTTGCGCTGATCGGCAGCTTTATCGTGTCCATCGGTGCGGTTGAATTTATCGGGCATATCAGCCATTTGAAAATTGCCGCGTTTTGGGGCACATCAACACAGATGGCCATTCACACGGGGTTGTGTTTGATCCTGACCGGGGTGGCGCTTGTTCTGGCGACGTGGCGCGATTCAAAGACATTACCAAAATGGATGCCTGTGCCGGTCTTTCTTGCCTTGGCGATGGTTGCCTTCACGTTGTGGCAGGCCGTTTTGGCGTATCAGAGTTTTCAGGTGCAGTCCCTGATCGAAAGCAAAGTGAAGTTGGTCGAGCAGGTCGTCACCCAATATATGAACGACATTTATTTGGCACTTGACCGCATAGACCAGCGTTGGGAGGCGCAAGGCGGAACGCCTAAGGACGTCTGGATGGCGGATGCGGCAAACTATCTGGAAGGTTTCCCGACTTTGGGTGGCCTTGCGATTAGTGATAATAGTTCGCGTATTAAATGGATCGCGCCACCATCAAGTGAAGAAAAAAGTCTGGGGTTTAATCTTGAATCTGAACCCCGCCGTACCGCTGCCATTCAAAGGGCGAAGCAAACCCGCAAGCCCCAGGAAACCGGTATTTTGGAACTGATTACCGGCGGGCAGGGATTCCTATACGTTTCACCCCTTTATGTTGATGGTGTTTTTCAGGGGTTATTGACCGCCGGGTTTGAAGTTCACACTTTGCTGAATTACCTTTTGCAAAAAAATACCCTGAACGATTTTTATATTACGGTGTATGAGGGCGAAACCCCGATTTATACAAATATTTCCAATGGCTATAGCACCAACCCGGAATACACGAAATCTGGTTTGATTGAAATTCGCAGTAAGCAATGGATTTTCTCAATCAGCCCTAAGGCCAGCTTCCTGCTGGATCAACGCTCTGACCTGTCACTGATCATTCTGATTTCAGGGCTGCTCACAGCATTCCTGTTCGCCTATACAACGCATCTGGTCATTAAGACACGTATTTTTGCCGATTCATTGCAACGGTCGCGTTCTCAATTACAGCTATTTGTGAAGCACGCGCCCGTGGCGATTGCCATGTATGACCGTAACATCAATTTTGTGGCGGTCAGCGATCGTTGGCTGAAAGAAAACGGTATGCAAGGGCGCGATGTTATTGGCCGCAACCACTACGATGTTTTGCCAAAATCACCGAAATACTGGAAGGAAGTTAATGACCGCTGTTTAAAAGGCGCCATTGAAAACAGCGAAGAAGAAAAATTCGTTCGCAGCGATGGTGAAGTCATCTGGGTTCGCTGGGAAGCGCGTCCTTGGTATGACCTTGATGCCAGCATCGGCGGTATCATGGTGTTCTCTGAACAGATTACCGCGCGCAAAAACGCGGAAGACCGCCTGAAAAAGCAGCAAAAATTCCTGGAGCTTGTTTTCGAAGCCTCTCGTGACGGTGTAACTGACATTGATTTGGAAACAAAGAAAGTTTGGTTCTCACCCCGTTGGAAAAGCATGCTGGGTTATGATGACAATGAAATTCCGAACACCCTTGAAGGGTGGGAGCGTCTGGTGAACCCGTCTGACCGGGATAAAGCCCTGCAAATGTTAGAAGATTACGCGACAGGTAAGATTGCGGAATACAACATTATTCAGCGTTACCTCCACAAGGATGGCAGCACACGCTATATCATGACCCGCGCCATTCAAGACCGCGATGAACATGGCAAAGTGGTCAGGACCGTTGCTGCCCACACCGATATTACCGAATTGAAAGAAGCACAAGAAAAGGCCGAAGAGGCCACGCGCATGAAATCGGAATTCCTGGCCAATATGAGCCATGAAATCCGCACCCCCATGAACGGCATTATCGGTATGTCGCATTTGTTGCTGGAAACCAATCTGGATGGGCGTCAACGCCATTTCGCCGAAACGGTCTGCCATTCTGCTGACGCGTTGTTGCAGATTATCAACGACATTTTGGACTTTTCAAAAATCGAAGCTGGAAAAATGGAGCTGGAATTTATTCCGTTTGATTTCCAGATGCTGTGCGAAGAAATGTCAGAATTGATGTCAGTCAAAGCGCGGGAAAAGGGCATTGAGTTCCTGCTGCGTTATGACCCGGCGGCACCACGCCGTTTTATTGGTGACCCGGGGCGTATTCGTCAGGTGCTGTTTAATTTAACCGGCAATGCCATTAAATTCACTGAACGTGGCCATGTTTTGATCGATATTGGCCTGAAATCATCTGGCAAAAAAGAATCCCTCTTTGAAGTGAAAATCAGCGATACAGGGATCGGTATTACCAGAGATCAAACAGCCAAGATTTTTGGCAAATTCGATCAGGCCGATAGCTCAACCACCCGCAAATATGGTGGCACAGGTTTGGGTTTAGCGATTTCGCGGCAATTGGTTGAGGCCATGGGCGGAACGATTGAATTCTCCAGCAAAAATGCACAGGATTATCTCGGGGCAGATGAGCAAGTCGGTTCTGTCTTCTGGTTTACATTGCGGCTTGTCCATTCAGACAATGACCAGGCACCAATTTTACCGGGACGGCCTGATTATTTACAAGATTTGCGTGTTTTGATTGTCGATGACAGCAAAATCGCCAGTGACATTACCTATGAACAACTTGTCACCGCCGGAATGCGGGCGCAGATTTCGGCTGATCCGCGTCAGGCGATCAATATTTTGAAAGATGCCGGAAAAACAGCTGACCCATTCCATTTTGCCATTATCGATTATCAGATGCCGGGCATGACCGGACTGGAAATGATGCGCATTTTGCGCAGCGACCCGAATTTACAAGATTTGCAGACAGTTTTATCGACGTCTCAGCCCCAATCGGGTGATTCAATGAAGGCCCGTGATTGCGGGTTTGGTGGCTATCTGACCAAACCGATGCACCCAACGGAGCTGACGGCCATTTTAAGTATATTGGTTGAGGGAAAAACAATCGGGCGCGACATGCCGCTGGTCACGCGCTACACGATCAGTGAAAGCAGTCAGGTGGTTGGCAATACAACAACGCGTCCTGTGTTTGGCAATGTTAAAACGCTGCTGGCGGAAGATAATATCGTCAATCAGGATGTTATGACGTCTATCCTTGAGCATTTTGGCATTGTTCCTGTCATTGCCGAAAACGGCAGGGTCGCCTTGGACATGATGAAGAACAATCAATATGACATCGTCTTCATGGATTGCCAGATGCCGGAAATGGATGGGTTTGCGGCCACGCAAAACATCCGTGATTACGAACAGGAAAACCAGCATAAGGAATGCATCATTATTGCCCTGACGGCAAACGCCATGCAGGGTGACCGCGAAAAATGCCTGGCCACTGGCATGAATGATTATTTGAGTAAACCAATTAAAGAAAAGCCATTGGAGTTAATCCTGCGCCGCTGGTTATCGGGGAAAATAGTGACAGAACAAGAACGCACCAACCATGATGCCCATAGCAATGGCACCGCACAAAACGGGATTGACGTTATCGATGAAACAATCATTGATAATCTGCGCCAGTTAACCGGGGATAAATTCAAATCCCTGATTAGCGTCTTCCTGAGCAACGGCAATGAATTGATGGAATCTTTAGCCAGCGGTGTTCGCAACAGCGATGCCGGTGAGATTGCCCGTGCGGCCCACGCGTTCCGCGCAACCTCTGGTCAGATTGGTGCAAAAGCGGTTCAGTTTTATGTCAGCGCGATGGAAGAAGAATCCAAATCCGGTGATCTGGCCGCCGCAGCCGCCACCTATGACATTATCCGCAGTGAATGGGACAAGGTTTTAAGCCGCCTTGAGGGGCTGGAATAATTATGTCTGGTTCGCCTTCATCAGTGCCATGCTGCGGGCGTAGAGTTCTTCCATTGAAAAGGGCTTTGGAATGTAGTCCTGCGCGCCAGAGGATAATCCTTCTTCGATATCTTCCTTTTCAATCCGTGTGCTCATAATCAGGACAGGGACATCTTTTGTTTTGGGTAATTGCCGCATACGGTGAATGACCGCGGTGCCGTCCAGGGCCGGCATAATAATGTCTAACAGGACCAGATCAGGTTTATATTTGGCAATCAGATCCAGTGCCTTTTGTCCGTCACCGGCGGTGACCACGCGGTATCCTTCAAATTCGAATTTGCTTTTCAACAAATGAACGATCATCGGGTCATTATCAGCAATGACCACGGTGCGCCCGGCGGCTTGTAAAATACCCTCAATGCGCCCGACCAGATCTTCAGGCCGGAATGGTTTATGGATGTAATCAATCGCACCGGATCGAATGGAATTGACCAGATCATGATCTTGGGTGCTTTGGCTTAACATGATGATCGGAATATCCATCATCGATGGATCCTTTTTCAAACGCGCCAGTACTTCATGCCCACTTAAACCCGGCATCATAATGTCCAGAACAATCAAATCCGGCTTTTGCAGCAGGATAGATTTCAAGGCATCCATGCCATCGGGGCTATATGTGGCGATAATATTCTTTTCGTGGAGGGCTGCGCTCATCAGGGCGGGTAAATCGGGGTCATCATCAACAATCAGGACGTGAAAACTGTCACTGGCGTATTCGGGGCCGCGTTCCTGGCCACTAAACCCGGCATGAACAGTGTTGGTGGCCTTCTTGCCCGACAGGTTGTCCTGCGCCTGTTCAAAATCGGAAATCTTGGCGCAGATTGTGCGCAGATTCATAATCAGACTTTCAAATATTTCGGCATCAACAATGCTCATCACGCTGCCATCGGGCGCAGCCTTCAGATATTTTGATAAAAATTCTTCGGCCAGAATGGCGACTTCGGAAATATTCGGAAACCCGAATGTCGCGCCGGACCCGGCCAGCATGTGCGCCAGCCGATGCGCTTCAACGGCGTCTTTTTTAAAAATATGGCCAGTTCTTTTTAATTCTAGCAGCGCATCAAGCAACGCCGCAGATTTATGTAAGCGGGTCACATAATTCGCGCGCAACGTGTCATAGACATTATCAAAGGATGGACCGCGATCATGTGTCATTGGCTTTTTCCTTCTTCAATAATGCAATGCTGCGATGGACTAAATCATCGGCGTTAAAGGGTTTGGGGACATAATCCTGCGCCCCGGCCGCCATGCCTGCGGCAATGTCAGCGGGGGTTGTTTTGGCGCTGGCGATGATAACCGGAATATCCTTTGTTTTCTTATCATTACGGATCATTTTCAGGACGGAAATTCCGTCCATTCCGGGCATGGCGATGTCCAGAATAATCAGGTCAGGCTTGACCCGTTGCGCGTGTTCAAATGTCGATAATCCATTATTGGTCAGGACAACATTAAAACCGCGCCCCTTAAATTTACTTTGCAGCAGCGCCAGAATAAGCTGGTCATTATCGGCAACCAGAACAGTGCGGCGCATATTGGCCGAAATTTTTTCCACGCGTTCGGACAGCCTGTTGATGTCAACGGGTTTAACGATGTAGGACGACGCGCCGGAATGCAGGGCCGATACGACATCGGCTTCTTTCGCCGCCGCGGTCAGCATCAAAATAGGGATGGCGGCGTGGGCCGGTTCTGATTTCAGGCGGCGGAGAACTTCATGGCCGCTATTATCGGGCAGGTTTAAATCAAGGATGATAAGATCGGGCAGGCGTTTTTCCATCGACACGATCATTTCTTGATCTGACCCGGCACCCGCGGCAATAAAACCACGTTGTTCCAGCTTCATGGAAATCATGTTTCGCAAATTAATGTCATCATCTACGATCAGGACGAATAGGTTTTTCTTTGCCTCAAAATTCAGTTTTTCTTCGTGGGTCGCGGGGATGATTTCGAGGGCAGCCTGTTCCTTGTAATTTGTCACGGCCTCACGGCACGCATCATGTATTGATTGCAATAATGGCAACATTTCTGGGTGTTCATCGCCCTTGATAAAATCATCATCACCACGAATGGCGCGGATCATTTTCTCCAAGAAAATATCAGCGTTTCGCCCGGCATCGGTCACATTCGGGAACCCGAATGTCGTCCCGGAACCGGATAGGCCGTGGGCGAGGGATTGCATGTTCAGTAATTCTTCTTTTGACAGCGGCGTCGCTGAAACATCCCTGATCCATTTGGTCAGGTCCGTGATGTTGCCCTCCAGCCTTGTGATATAGGCGGTGCGCAATTTCGCGTAGGCCGCTTCATAGGTCGTTTTATTGTTGCTCATGAAACGCCACCCACATCGCCTTGACATCGTTATGCAAGGTCATCGGGTTAAAAGGTTTGGGAATGACGCCGAACGCACCCAGTGATTTCAAATGTACAATCTCATCCGCATTTGCTTTTCCGGTCAGGAAAATGATGGGCCCATTATAAAGCCCCGGCGTTTTTTTAATTTCCTGTAACAGGGCAGGGCCGTCCATCTCCGGCATCATGACATCCAGCAGAATAATCTGTGGTTTTAGAGTGGCCAGTGCTTGCAGCGCGGCGGCCCCTGAATCACACAGGGAGACCTTCATGCCGCCCATGGATTCCAAGGCCAGTTGCGCCAGCATCCGGAGATCTGGTTCATCATCGACATACAAAATCTGTGATAAGTGCGCAGTATCGGTCATTTCAATTCGGCTGATCCATGCTATGACTTTGATAAGTTTAAATGAAAACAGGTTAAAGATGTTCTTTTATCTTTCAAAAATCATCTGGACGTTAATAGATCCGGCGAATTTATTAACCATCCTGTTTGCTGCAGGTTTGCTGGCTTTTGCCTTCAAACGCTTGCTGGCAGCCAAAATCATGCTGGGGTGTTCATTTGCGCTGCTGCTGATCTTCGGAGTTTTTCCAATCGGGCATAGCGGACTTTATTTTATTGAAACGCGCTACGCAGTTCCAAATCCTATGCCAAAGGATATGGACGGTATTGTTGTGCTTGGCGGTGCCATTGAAAGCCAAAAATCAGAACGCAGCGGCCGACCGGAATTTAATGAAGGGGCTGAGCGCGTTTTATCCGCCATGGCCTTGGCACGAGACTATCCAAATGCAAAAATTATTTTCAGCGGCGGATCATCGCGTCTGGCCGGATCAAAACGCAGTGAAGCGGTTGATCTTGACATATTCCTGCGCGGCATGAGTTTTGACATGCGCAATGTCATCTTTGAAGATCAATCGCGCAACACTTATGAAAACATTTTAAGGTCAAAAGCCTTAGCCGATAAAGCCGCAAAAGGCCGCTGGGTGCTGATTACATCGGCATTTCATACACCGCGCAGCATGGCAATTGCTGCAAAACAGGGGTGGGCGTTTATTCCATATCCTGTGGACTATCGTAGTCAGGGCCGTTATCTTCTGTTGCCGCGACGCTTTGATATTCTGGATAATCTCTACGCATCGAAGTTGTTCTTGCGTGAACTGACCGGGATTGTTGCTTATAAAATAACAGGGAAGCTATGAAAGGTTCAAAAATGAAATGGAATCACAGTAAGGCACTGGCGACATGCTGCCTGATGCTACCGTTGCTTTATAACAGCGCCGCCGCACAAACCACTGCGCCGCAAGCAAACACCACTTTCAACCAGATCGTCAGCAGTATCCGTCAGGAAGCCTTATCGCGCGGCGTCTCTGCACCAACCGTTGATCGCGTTTTGAACAATATCCAACCCGTTCCGGGCCTGCGGAAACTGGAATATTTCCAGCCAGAAAGCGTCAAAAGCTATCTGGATTACCACAACAGCACCGTCACCGCCGCCCGTATTTCAAAGGGCCGCCAGCTGATGGCGCAACACGCAACAACACTTGCCAGACTTGAAAAACAATATGGCGTCCCGGCCAGCATTATTGTCGCCGTATGGGGCATGGAAACAAATTACGGTGCTGTAATGGGGAATAACGAAATTATTCCGGCATTGGTTACACTGGCAGAAATCGGCAAAAACGATAAACGCCGTGCTTATTTCCGTGAAGAAGCCATTCTTGCGATGAAGATCATTGATGAAGGCTATTCCCAAATCGTCACACGCAAAGGCTCATGGGCCGGGGCGTTTGGTCAAACCCAATTCATGCCGTCCAGCTTCTTGAAATTTGCACGGGACGGCGATGGCGATGGCCGCAAAGATGTTTGGAACAATGTGGCCGATGCGTTTGCATCCACCGCCAATTATCTTTCATCCCATGGTTGGAAAACCGGTGAGCGTTGGGGCCGTGCGGTTCAACTGCCGGCGGGTTTTGATAAATCCTTGCTGACTGACAAACTGGCCGATCAAACATTGAAAACCCCGGATCAATGGAAGGCCCTTGGCGTAAAAATGCCAAATGGCACAGCTTTGCCAGCAGATAACAGCATGCAGGCAATGATGATTGCACCCGATGGTTTGAGCGGGCCAACATTTATGGTTTATCACAACTTCAAAATGATCATGCGTTACAACAGTTCGTATAAATATGCGCTGTCTGTATCGCGCCTCGCGGACGCCATTTCCGCAGGGCAACCGGCAACCGTGCCGCACCCAGGCGGGTTGAACCAGTAAACTTTTCAAGGATTATTTATCAATGAACCGTATCATCGGCCTGATCATTGCTGTGCTGTTTTTAAATGGCTGTACAGAGGTTGAATTTGCCTCTCACGTTGCAAAAAACTCAATGGGGACAACCAGTTCCGGTGTTCCGCAAAGCGGTCCATCGCCAACCCATCAAGGCGTTTTTAAAATCGGCAATCCCTATCAAATCGAAGGGCAAACCTATTACCCGAAGGAAAGCTATGATCTTGTCGAAACGGGCATCGCGTCATGGTATGGCCCCGGTTTTCACGGTAAGAAGACCGCCAGTGGAGAGCGTTTTGATACAGGCGAGCTGACCGCCGCGCACCGCACCTTGCAAATGCCGTCTTTGGTGCGTGTGACCAACCTTGATAACGGGCGTTCTGTTATTGTGCGCGTCAATGACCGCGGCCCTTTTGCACGCGGACGCGTCATTGATGTTTCTGAACGTGCGGCAAGCCTGCTGGATTTCAAAATGAAAGGAACGGCCAAGGTAAAGCTGGAAGTCCTGCCACAGGAAAGCCTGCGCTTGGCTGAAATCGCCAAACGCGGTGAAAGCACCAAAGGGTATGAATTGGCCGCCAATCAGCGGGGCGGGGTGCCACCTGCTGGAACTATATCGCCAGCGAACGATCCCTACCAAACCGCATCCTATGAATCGCGCAACATTCCATCTGTCGCATCAGAGCCTTTGACTCCCATTCCGGGTCATGAAAGCGCGGATGGGCGGTTTATGCCCGACCCAATCGTGACGCAAGTGGCGGTCAGACCGACCAGCATCTATGTCCAGGCGGGGTCATTTACGCAGTATGACAATGCCAGCCGTCTGAGCCAGACGCTCAATCAGGTGGCATCCACATCCATCCATGAAACCACCGTTCGGGGCACCCGTTTTTACCGGGTCCGGGTCGGTCCGATCGGCAATGTTGCCGAGGCAGACCGTATCTTGAACAGGGTGGTGAATATGGGCAATGGAAATGCGATTATTGTCGTAGATTGACCTGATTTTTTACCCTTCAGACGTTGATTTTTGATGCCAGACACTGTTTCATAGGCGGTGTTCGTAAACCCCTGTCTTAATTTCCGGAATCAAATCATGACCCGTATCGCTCTTCCTGCCTTTGCGTTCCTTTTCGCGCTGCTTGCCGCTCCGTTGAGCCCCCTCGCGCAAGAGGCGGCGACAACCACAACAACCGCCACCGAAGGTGCTGGACCAACAATCGCCCGTGAAGCGTTTGTGATTGATTTTGATACTGGCACGATCCTGATGAACAAAAACGGCGACAACCGTATGCCGACATCATCGATGAGCAAAACCATGACCATCTACATGGCGTTCGATGCGATCAAAAGTGGTAAGCTGACACTGGATACAAAACTGCCAGTCAGTGAAAAAGCATGGCGGATGCAGGGGTCCAAAATGTTTGTCGAACTGGGCAGCGCAATTGCTGTTGAAGATTTGATCCGCGGTATCGTCATTCAATCCGGTAACGACGCCACCGTCGTTATGGCCGAAGGGATTGCCGGTACAGAAGCCGACTTCGCCGATCTGACCAATGCCAAGGCCAAGGAACTTGGTATGCTCAATACACATTTTGTGAATGCCAGCGGCTGGCCTGATCCGGAACATTATTCAACGGCGCATGATCTGGCCATTCTGGCGATGAGCACAATCCGTAACTTCCCGGAATTTTATAAATACTACGCTGAAAAAGAATTCACCTGGCACAATATTCACCAGATGAACCGCAACCCGCTGATTTTCCGTGATATCGGCGCTGATGGCTTGAAAACAGGCCATGCTGAAGAAGCAGGGGCCGGTTATGGCTTGATTGGTTCTGCCGTGAAGGATGGCCGCCGCGTCGTTGTCGTTTTGAACGGCCTGCCAGATGAAAAGGCGCGCGCACAGGAATCCTCCCGCATCATCGAATGGGCTTTGCGTAGCTTTGAAAACGTAAAACTGTTTGCTGCTGGTGATATCGTTGATCACGCCGAAGTGACAATGGGCCAAGCAGGTCAGGTTGCCCTGACGATTGATAAGGACGTTGTTGTGACCGTGCCAAAGGCCGTGAAGAACGACATGAAAGTGACCGTGTCTTACAATGGTCCGCTGATGGCGCCCGTGAAAAAGGGTGATCAGGTTGGAACGCTGAAAATTGATGTTCCGCGCGTTGGTGTTGTTGAATACCCGCTCTATGCGGCGGCGGATGTTGCGAAGCTCGGTCTTTTTGCAGGCACTCTGCAAAAGGCAAAAATCATGCTGGGCGGTCATGCATCGCGCACGCTTGATTCCGCAATGAACGCAGCAACAAATGCGACGACAGCGGCATCCACAGCCATCACAACTGTACCGGCCGGGGCAGAACAGTAATATGTCCCCAACCGGCCTCTTCATCACGTTGGAGGGCGGCGAAGGATCGGGGAAAAGCACCCAGATCCGCCGCCTTGCCGGCTTTCTTGAAAAACAGGGACACGCGGTGATCGTTACCCGTGAACCCGGCGGCACGCCAGAGGCGGAAAAAATCCGCAATCTGCTGGTGCAGCGTGATGGCGGGGATTGGACTCCACTGACTGAATGCCTGTTGCTGTTCGCGGCGCGGGTCATGCATGTGGAAACGCTGATTAAACCGGCATTGGCGGCGGGTAAGATTGTGATTTCTGACCGCTTCACGGATTCAACCCGCGCCTATCAATCCTATGGCCATGGCGTTGACCGCGATGTGATTGAAAAATTGAATACGCTGACACTGGGTGATTTCAAACCCGATGTGACCTTCATTTTAGATGTTGAGGTGGAAGAGGGGTTGGCCCGTGCTGGCAAACGTCTGGCCCGTGATGAATCCAGTGAAGATAAATACGAACTCCTCGGCCCGTCATTCCATCAACGCCTGCGCGATGGCTATCTAGCCATTGCTGCACGCGAACCGGGGCGTTGCCATGTTGTAAATGCGAATGGCACGTTGGATGAAGTCACCGACGCAATTGAGCACATCATGGCGGAAGTGGTCAAAGCCCATGCTGTTTGATGATGAAGACGACGATCTGGTCGATGATAACGGCGATATTTCCAGCTACGCTGGTGCCGTTGAAGAAGGCTTGCCCGAACCACGCATGGCCAATGACATCACTGGTCACCGCGAGATTGAAAAACAACTGGTCGAATTGGCGATGTCGGGCAAGATGCCTCATGCCATGATTTTTTCTGGTCCTTCGGGGATCGGCAAATCCACCATGGCGTTTCGCCTTGCCAAATTCCTGCTATCGCAAAAACCGGCGGAAGATACCGGGCCATCCCTGTTCGGTACGCCCGAACCTGCCCCCGTTCCAGCCGATTTGCGGTTTGATCCGGAAGGACAGGGGCCTCGTCTGGTCAGCTCCTCCGGTCACCCTGACCTGTTGACCTTGGCCCGTAAACCCGATGAAAAAACCGGGATCATGAAGGAAAGCCTTGATGTGGAGCAGGTCCGCAGTGTTGGCCCGTTCCTGCATCTGACCCCGTTTATGGGTGGGTGGCGGATGGTCATTGTCGATGATGCCGAAACCATGACGCGCAGCAGCCAGAACGCGCTGCTGAAAGTTTTAGAAGAGCCACCGCCGAACAGCTTGCTGATTTTAATCGCGCATAAGGCTGGTCTGCTGATCCCAACCATCAAATCACGTTGCCGCGTCATTGAATTTTCGCAGCTGAACCGCGATGATTTTTCATCGTTGATGAAACGCGCCGCGCCGCAAACAGGTCATCTGGACGCGCTTTATAACATTGCCGAGGGCAGCATCGGTACGGCGCTGCGCTTATCCGAAAGCGGGGCTTTAAAATCCCTCGACCAGCTGACCAGCCTTTTGACCACCTGGCCCGCCATCAACTGGACCGATGTCCATATGATGGGTGAGGTTTTGAATGCCAAGGGGCAGGATAACGGATTGCAGGGTTTCCAAGAGGTCCTGTTATGGACGGTTGAGCAAATCACACGTTGCAAGGCACGCGGCCTCACCAAACTGCCAGAACCGTTGAATTCCGGGCCTTATCCGGCGCTCCTCAATGACTATACGCTTGAACACTGGTCTAAAATCTGTGACAACCTCCATACGCATTTCCTGACCGCAAAACATGGCAGTCTTGACCGTCGGCAAACCGTCCTCGGCGCGTTTTCTATTCTAAAAGGTGCAGTAGCATGACAAAAAAACCGTATTACATCACAACACCAATCTACTATGTGAATGACAAGCCGCATCTGGGGCATGTCTACACAACGGTGGCCTGTGATGTGCTGGCCCGTTTCAAACGGCTGGACGGTTTTGATGTCAAATTCCTGACTGGCACGGATGAACACGGACTGAAGGTTAAACAAGCCGCCGACAAGGCTGGAATCTCGCCGCAACAATTTACCGATGACGTGTCACAAAACTTCCGTGATCTCGTCAAAACCATGAATTATTCCAACGATGATTTTATCCGCACCACCGAAGAACGTCACAAAAAGGCCTGCGCCAAATTGTGGAATACGCTGGTCGATGCCGGTGAGATTTACTTGGATAAATATAGCGGCTGGTACGCGGTGCGCGATGAAGCCTATTACGGCGAAGACGAACTGACCACAACACCAGACGGCAAGAAAATTGCGCCATCGGGCGCGGAATGCGCGTGGGTTGAGGAAGAAAGCTATTTCTTCCGCCTGTCCGCGTGGCAAGACCGTTTGCTGGCGTTTTACGAACAAAACCCGGAAGCCATCATGCCGGAAACGCGCCGTAACGAAGTGTTGTCCTTCGTGAAATCAGGACTTCGTGATCTTTCCATCTCCCGCACCAATTTTGACTGGGGTGTTCCGGTGCCAAATGCGCCGGGCCATGTCATGTATGTGTGGATTGACGCGCTGACTAATTACCTGACCGCTGTTGGTTACGCTGATGAAACGGATGAGTATAAGAAATACTGGCCGGCTGATCTGCACATGGTCGGCAAAGACATTTTGCGTTTCCACACTGTTTACTGGCCAGCCTTTTTGATGGCCGCCGGGATCGAACCGCCCAAACGCGTCTTCGCGCATGGCTGGTGGACGATTGAGGGCCAAAAAATGTCCAAATCATTGGGCAATGTTATTGCCCCGGCGGATCTGATCGCCCGTTACGGCATGGATGCATCGCGTTATTTCATGCTGCGCGAAGTACCCTTTGGCAATGACGGTGATTTTTCGCACAGCCAAGCCTTGCTGCGCATCAACAACGACCTTGCCAATGGCCTTGGTAACTTGGCCCAGCGCACCTTGTCGATGATCGCAAAAAACTGCGGTGAAAAAATACCCGCCCATGGCGATTTCACGGCGGAAGATAAAGAACTTTTGTCGATGGCGCAGGTTAAAATGCTGGCCGCGACACGCCTTGAACTGGACCGCCAGCGTTTCCACAAGGCCTTGGAAGAAATCTGGTCTGTCGTCAATGCCGCCAATGCCTATATCGATGCCCAGGCCCCATGGGGTTTGAAAAAAACCGATATGGCGCGCATGGAAACGGTTTTATACGTTCTGGCTGAAACCATTCGTTGCCTTGGTTTGATTGTTCAACCAGTTATGCCGGACAGCGCCGCCAAAATTCTGGACCAGCTGGCTGTTCCAGCCAATGAGCGTGACTTCACCGCGCTTGATGCTAAATTTGCCCTGAAATCTGGTGTGGCGTTGCCCGCACCACAGGGCGTCTTCCCGCGTATTGTTGAAACAGAAGAAGGAAAGGTTGCGTAATACACCATCATGATCATCGGCTCCTGGGCGTTGTTTGCGTTGAGTGCCGCTATATTTTGGGGATTGGCCTATACCATGTCGGGACAGGTCGTTCGTGCCGGGATTAGCACACCGTTTATCCTCGGTTTTGTGGCAGTGGTGACTCTGCCCATCTATGTTACGGCATTGATTAAAACGGAATCGTTCCGTCCCAGCCTTGATATTATTTTAAACAACAAAATGTTATTGTTGTTTCTGGCGGTTCAGGCATTTTCCCTGCTGATGGGGCAATATTTGATCTATGCAGCGATTGCGCAGAAAAGCGTTACCTATGCCGCGATCCTTGAAATTTCCTACCCGATCTTTGTGTGCCTGTTCACATGGATATTGTTCAAGGATTTGCAGATGTCGTGGAATATCGCATTCGGTGGGTTGTTGATTTTTGCCGGGTCCGCCCTGGTGTTTTTGAAATCCGGAAGTTGAGAGAAGTAAATTGACCTATATTGATTCACACTGCCATCTGAACCATGCCCGCTTGTCGAATATCGGCACGCCATCTGACATCGTTGACCGCGCTAATGCGGTGGGTGTTGAGGCTATGCTGACGATTTGCTGCCGGATCAGCGATGAGTTCCCGGACGTTCTGGCCGTGGCCAAGGCCCACAAAAACGTCTGGTGCACCATTGGCACGCACCCGCACGAAGCCAGCGACCCATTGGAAGCATCCGTGACACAGGGCGATCTTGTGCGCATGGCGCAATCCGATCCAAAAATCATTGGTATTGGTGAAAGTGGTCTTGATTATTTCTACAAACATTCCGATGTGAAGGATCAACAAACATCCTTCCGCAAACACATTCGCGCCTGCATTGAAACCGATCTTCCCTTGATCGTTCATGCCCGTGACGCCGATGCCGACACCATGCGCATCATCCGGGAAGAGGGGGAAGGGACCAAGTTAAAGGGCTTGCTTCACTGCTTCAGTTCCAGCCTGAAAATGGGCGAAGATGCGCTTGATTTTGGCTTTCATATTTCGTTTTCGGGCATGGTGACATTCCCAAAAGCCGCTGATTTAAAGCATTTTGCCAATATCGTTCCGGCAGACCGCATTTTGATTGAAACCGATGCGCCATATCTGGCGCCGGAACCATTCCGCGGAAAGATTAACGAGCCGGCTTTTGTGCGTTATACGGCCGGTGCGATTGCAAAAATACGCGGCATCAGTGATGCCGATATGGCGAAACTATCGCGCGATAATTTCCTGCGTTTGTTCGACCGCGCACAGGTTGTTTAATTCATGACTGGCAAATCGAAATTAACATTTACAGTTCTTGGCTGCGGCAATTCTATGGGTACGCCAACCATTGGTAATCACTGGGGCGCATGCGATCCAAAAGAAAAACGCAATTACCGCACACGCGCATCTGCCGTCCTCCGCAGTGCTGAAACAACGCTGCTGATTGATAGTGGCCCGGATTTGCGCGAACAGGCCAACCGTGAAGGCTTAACCAAGGTTGACGCGGTATTTTATACCCATGCGCATGCAGACCATGTTCACGGTATTGAAGAACTGCGCGTATTCCGGCTGCGTCACAACAAGACAATTCCGATTTATGGCGATCAATCAACGATGGATGAATTGCAAGAACGTTTCGCGTATCTGTTTATCGAACGCAATAAAATCTACCCCAAGGTCTGCGAACCAAACGTGCTGCACGCGGCACAACTGAACAATGAATTCAAAATTGGCGATATCACAATCATCCCATTTGAACAGGATCATGGAACCTGTACGACGCTGGGCGTGCGCGTTGGCGATCTGGCATATTCAACAGACATGGTTGATCTGGGCCAGCCCGCATTGGAAACGCTCATCGGTGTGAAAACATGGATTGTCGATGCGGCCGCATATAAAATGGAACAGAATTTGGTCCATGCAACGCTGCAAAAGGTGATTGATTACAACCAGATCATTGGCGCTGAACAAGTGTTTATCACGCATATGCCGCCATCGATGGATTATCAGACTTTGGTGCGCGACTTGCCAAAGGGCTACGCGCCAGCCTATGACGGGATTACCTTTGAACTTTAACTAATCTGAACTGGCCGCATGTTCCAGCATTTCATCCTTATCCAACAGGATTTGGGTCATTTTTTCGCGGAATTTAATGGCGTCAGCCACGTATGGAATGATGGTTACACGCTGGCCGGTGCCGGAGATAACCACGCTGGCATAGCCCAATAATTGACCCATGATTGTCCATGCCAACTCAACGCTTTCAATCTTGCTGTAACGCATCTGGATGACGTCCAGATTGATAATACCGCTGCGCACGAGAATACGCTTATCCGTGGCCGCCAGCAGCAGAAAGTATTTTGTCATGTGCGCGACCAGCAAAATGATCCCGGCGACAAGTAACAAGAAACAACCCAGCACAAACGCCTTCAGCATCACCAGAATGGCCACAACCAGCATCGTTAATCCTTTCCAGTAGATACCGGAACTGATCGAGACCTGATGAACAATCTTTTCATCAGGCATCAACATGGACGCCAGAATGCTATGGGCCGGTGCGGATGGACGCGCAGGTTTTGGAGCCGTGTTTGTCTCTGTCATGATGATCTGAAATCCGCGTTGGCAATGTGATGAAGAGGAATAAAAAGAAATGACTCTTCAATGATACCGCAAAGATCATTTTGTGCAAATGAGCTAGGATTGAACATGCTACAATCCGCATGGGCCAAACGACGCTGAAACGCCTGAATAACTGCGCTGTTTGAAGGCTTTTTTGATCTGTTTCTGCACCCTATTGAATAGTTTCCATAATATACATTATCACATTATCAGGGCAAGGCAAAACCCAACCCCTCAGGCTTTCGGCCATCCTTCAAGTCATTGTTTTTCTTATGCTGGCTGGGTTTGTTTTGGTGTGGTTTTGAATTGTTTTTGGGCTGCGATGAAGTCAGCACTTTCACGCATTTCACGGCGTGGGTTTGTCCCCAGATCAAAGCGTTCACGTCCCGGACCATCACCATACATTTCAATCAGATCCGCATAGAGTGCCGGCATCGTTTGATCCCAGAATTTATCCTGACCTTCATCGGTCAACAGATTGGCTGTGAAATTGATATCTGCGGCCGCTAGGCTGGAATTACCAGCGGCTTTTTTGCTTTGGAATAAAATCTCAATATCTTCCGCCATCGGCGATTTTTGAATTTCATTCAGGAACTTTTCCGGCACCTTCAGTCCTGCATTCTCCAACGCCGCATAAAGCTCCGCCCGGTTGCCCGGCATCGTGCCCCAGCGTTGATACCCATCCGATACGACTTCGTGTATACGCGCTTGAATCTCGATGCCTTGCTGGTAATACGATGACCCCAGACTGCCTGAAACCTTATTGAACAGACGCATCAAAATTCCGGGTGTTTTTGTATGAGAATCAAAGGCTTCCTTGGCAATTATATTGCTGCTGGCATTGGTTTGATCGGTCCATATTTTCTGTGAATTCGCATGACCAAAGACCTCCTTCGCACGCCAGTAATGATCCCCCTGCAGCAAATGCGCAGATTCATGGGCGATCGTTGTGCGGACCGTATCCGCATTGCCAGTGATCGCAGCCCATAAATTACCCTTTGCCAGCGATAAGAAGCGGTCCAGATAGACTGTAGAGAGTTTATTGACACCAATAATGCGCTCATTGGCCAGCGTTGCACGACCCGCAACAGAGAATAAATCTTTCAATTTTCCGGTTAGCGTTACTTTGTCTTTTTCTGCGCTGCCGGTATTCAGATGATTGCTCATCTGCCAGACGCTCATGAAATTCACGCGCTGGTTATTCTCACCAATGATTTTCAGACCTGCTGGCGGCCATGCACCGAACGACGCGAACAAAACTTCGTCCATGCTTGCCGACCCCTGCAACAGGAGTTTGTTGGCCATGCGCTCGCGCGGATCAATGACAAATAAAGCCATGCTTATCCTGGTTCAAATCCTCTGCTCTTTTTGGCGGCTGGTTTTGGCCCCACCTCCAAGGCACCAACGGTCACCAGCGTATCCAGCAATTTACGGCAAGCACCGCGCACATGCGGTTCTGGAATGTCGATCTGATAGCGGTGTTTCCACATATCCTGCTGGTATTTCCACCAATCACCATAGCTAAAATCGCGCCCCAGCCGCGTCTGTTCATAGACCGACCGGATCACCTCATCGGCATTTTCGCCTTTGAATTCATTGAATAAATTGTTGTAAACCAGTTCCTCGACCATATGCCTCACCCTGCCGTTGTCATAAAATTAGCAAATGCATGTTAAGAATGCGTGAATTGCTTGAAATATCTGGATTTATTGTCGCTTTTGCTGTGTTTTATAAATCCCATACACCCCCTATACTGCCCCTGAATGAACCCGTTTGACCACTACAGAAGCCACACAGCACCCATGCAAAATTCACACAACAAAGAAGCCACCTCACCCGCCGCTATCCAAGACCTGATCGACGTTATGGCCCGTCTGCGCAGCCCCGATAACGGGTGCCCGTGGGATATTGTCCAGACCTTTGAAACGATTGCCCCCTACACCATTGAAGAAGCGTATGAGGTGGCCGATGCCATTCGCCAGAACGATATGAAGGGTCTGCGTGAAGAACTTGGTGATCTTTTGCTGCAAGTTGTTTATCACGCCCGCATGGCGGAAGAACAAGGCCTGTTCAATTTTAATGATGTTGCCAGCGACATTACAGCAAAGATGATTTCACGCCACCCGCATGTCTTTGGCGATCATGACGCGCAAACACCCTCCGATGTGAATGTGTTATGGGACGCGCAAAAAGATGCGGAGAAATTAAAAAGCGGAAAAGTAAAAGACAGTATTTTAGATGATGTACCGCTGGCACTACCTGCCATCATGCGCGCACAAAAGATTCAAAAGCGCGCCGGACGTGTTGGGTTTGAATGGGATAACGCCACCGATGTTCTGACAAAATTAGAAGAAGAAATTGAAGAAACACGCGTTGCAATCGGCAATAAAAACATGAATGAAATTCATGACGAGATCGGCGACATGATGTTCTGCGTGGTGAATTTTGGTCGGATGCTGGGGGTGGATTGCGAAGAATCCCTGCGCGATACAAACGCAAAATTTGAACGCCGTTTCAAGGGCTTAGAAGCTGAAATCAAAGCCGATGGCCGCCGCCTTGAAGACACCCCACTGGCCGAAATGGAAGCCCTGTGGAACAAACAGAAACTGAAAGAAAAATAACCCCCTCTCCCTCAAGGGAGAGGGCTGGGGTGAGGGTGTTTGATGGTGGGCTGTAAGCGGCACCCTCACCCCGACCCTCTCCCCGCTGGGGAGAGGGAGATGAGAAATAGTTCTAATTTTTATATGATCACTCAGGCTTATGCGTCTTGATCGCCGCCATTATATTTCGTACCGGGCGAATGAAGTGTTCCTGTACCTGATTCATCACATCGGCATGCGTGGCAACAACAATGCCGCCATGCTCATCGGTGATCTTATACGGTGATCCGTCAAATTTTGTAACGATACCGCCCGCTTCTTGAACCATCAAAACCCCGGCCAGATGATCCCATGGTTTCATGTGGCTGAAGATTGCAAAATCGGCATGGCCTGATGCAATGTTCAAATATTCATGCGCGGCACAGTGCAATGATTTGAAACGCTGCACGCCTTTAGCGGCCAGAAAATCCTGCATTTCCTTTGGGAAGTAACGCGATTCCATGTAGCCAACAGCATTTTCATCCTCCACGCTGCGCGGGGCGCGGATGGCCACTTTTTGCCCGTTTTTCGTGGTTCCCTTGCCCTTTTCGGTGATGTAATGGGTGTCGTTCATGACATCATAAATCCACCCCATCTTGGTTTCACCGCCAATGACCAGCGACATCATCACCGCAAATTGCGGATTACCGTTTTTAAAATTAAATGTTCCATCCACCGGATCAACCACGAAGATCATTTGGGTTGGATCACTCAGTGCGGACGTGGTCACTTTGCCGGATGACACCCCTTCCTCACCAATCACCAAAGAACCGGGGAATGTTGCGGGCAGAATTTTGCACAACGCCTCTTCGGTTTCGATATCGGCGATTGTGACGAAATCATTCGCGTGGCTTTTGGTTTGAATGTCCCCGGCCTGCAGGTTTTGAAAACGCGGCAGGATATATTGCAACGCTACATCCTTCAGGATCTGCGCAACTTTATTGGCATCGACGTTATTCTGCATGAATGTGTTCTTCAATTTTGGGCTCTTTGACGTTTTTGGCATGGTATGAAAACCTGTCTTCAAAACGGCCACGATCGGCCGGGTCAATGTCTAGGGTCAGGGTGATGGCGTTGTCTTTATCCTTGCGTGTCAATATGTTAGCGCGGTTATAAAGCCATGCTAACGCTTCGCCGTCTTCGGGCGGGATAACGTAAGTCACAGTCAATCTGTTCTGACCGACAATGTCCGTAATCATTGATAACAGCGTATCAACACCCACACCTGTCAAAGCCGACAAGGCCACTTTGCGATCTTCAAACTTCGCATCACGGCGCACATCGCCTTGAATTTCCGGCGGCAGAGCATCGATTTTATTGAGAATCTCAATAATCCGTGGGTCGGTTTCATAATCGATCTCAAGATCGGTCAGAACAGAGATAACGTCCTGACGCTGGGCCATGGTGTCATGCGTGCTGATATCGCGCACATGCAAGATGACATCGGCGAATTTGACCTGTTCCAAAGTCGCGCGGAACGCGGCGACAAGGTGCGTTGGCAGGTTGGAAATAAAACCAACCGTATCGGCCAGAATAACCTGCTGCGCGTTGGGCAATTTCAACTGGCGCATGGTTGGATCAAGCGTTGCGAACAGCAAATCCTTGGCAAACACGCCTGAACCCGTGATGTGATTGAATAAAGTCGATTTTCCGGCATTGGTATAACCGACCAGTGCCACGATCGGGAACGGCGTTTTCTCACGCCCCCTCCGTTGCAAATCACGCGTTTTACGCACCTGTTCCAGTTCGCGTTTCAGGCGGGTGATCTTGTCGCGGATCATCCGGCGATCCATCTCGATCTGGGTTTCCCCCGGACCACCCATGAAACCCGCACCACCGCGCTGGCGTTCAAGGTGAGTCCATGACCGGACCAGACGCGATTGCTGGTATTCCAGTGCGGCCAGTTCGACTTGAATCTTACCTTCGCTGGTTTGTGCGCGCGCACCAAAAATCTCAAGGATCAGACCGGTGCGGTCCAATACTTTGGCGTTCCATTCTTTTTCAAGATTGCGTTGCTGGATCGGGGTTAAGGGGTGATCGACAATAACAACTGTCGGTTCCAATTCTTCAACCAGCTTGGCGACAAGCTCAACATTTCCCTTACCAAACAGCGTGCCAGGCATGGGGCGTGTCACCTTGATGGCACGACAATCAATGACTTCCAGCCAGATGGCGCGCGCTAACCCCGCCGCCTCTTCTAAAACATCTTCGATGATACGATTGCCGGTGACGGTCGATGCAGAAACAGGCAGGACGGGATGCAGAACAATTGCTGTTCCAACTTCACCGTCCTGACCTTGAAAAGGAGTGTTCATATATTTTTTATGGGACTCTTAGGCGTCCAGTTTTTCTTCGCCTTCATACAGGGATAATGGCCCTGCAGGCATGATCGTGGAAATAGCATGTTTATATACCAGCTGGACGTGTGCATCGCGGCGCAGCAGCATACTGAAATTGTCAAACCAAGTTACAACACCCTGAAGTTTCACACCGTTGACCAAAAATACAGTCACAGTCATTTTTTCTTTACGAATTTTATTCAGGAATACGTCCTGAACATTCTGATTTTTTTCGGCCATTTTTTTATCCTATTTTTTTGTTTGTTTTTGTACTTATGTTTTTATGAACTTAAGCTGACCTTTTAATAAAGAAAAAGGGGGGCAAGAGCAACCCCCGCTTACCGCTCATTCGGTATATTAGAGGATCAATTTATGTTGATTTGCGGGCAGGAAAAGGGCGACAGCAAGTTCTTCGCAATTTTTCGCGACCATTTCGGGATTATGCTTTTGAATAAGGGGGTTATTGGGTTGGCTGTGGTACAAAAACGCGGTTTTGCAACCCGCCGCCCCGGCACACAGTAAATCTGTTTCCGTATCGCCGACATAAAGAACATGCGGCCCCGGCTTTAATCCAGCATTGCTCAACGCCAGAACCAACGGGTCCCCTTCCGGCTTGTCGCGTGCGGCCACCCCGGCCCCGACAATCGCCTTGAAGTATTTATCCCAGCCCAGATGGGTGACTTCACGCACTAAAAATGCCTGACGTTTATTACTGACAACACCCATTGGCACATTGGCCTGATGCAGGGCATCGAGCAGCGCATCCGCACCATCCATCGTCACCAGATTTTGCAGATGGTTGCTTTCCATGAACTTGGCCAGAACATCCATCGCGGCGGCGGAATTCGCACCATAGACTTTCGGGTACAACTCAACAGATGAATATTTCATGTTGTCTTTGTATTCATCAAACGTCCATTCCGGGAAACCGAAATGCATCCGCACATGATTGTGTGCCGAAAAAATGAATTTCAGGGATTCAACCAACGTCCCGTCCCAGTCAAAAAATACAGCCTCAGGCAACGATGTCATCTTCTAAATCCGCGTTCCATTTCACAAATTCACCGCGCCGACCATCGGCATACAGGCGGTATTCATCATATAATTTCTGCGTCACCGGCCCCGGTTCCCCTGTGCCAATGATATGGCCGTCCAGATTGGTGATTGGCACGATAAGTGCTACAGCACTGCTATTAAAGGCTTCCTGCGCGTCATAGGCTTCCTGAACCGTAAACGCCCGTTCCTGAATTTTGATCTTTAAATCAGCGCATATTTTTTCAAGGGCGGTGCGTGTGACACCGCGCAGGATCGATGGGGTTGCATTGCGTGTGACCAAAACGCCGTCCTGCGTTACGATCCATGCATTACTGGATGAACCTTCGGTGATGTAACCCTCATCATCCACCAGCCACGCGTCATAGGCCCCGGCGTCATTGGCTTCTTGTTTCGCCAGAACCTGTGCCAGCAATCCAGTGGTTTTAATATCGCGACGTTTCCAACGGAGGTCTGGAACGGTGATGGCTGTTGCGCCCTTTTTCACTTTTGCATTGTTATCAAACTGGAATGAACGCGCGGTCAGAACCAATGAAGACGGCGTATAATTCGCCGGAAACGGGAAGTCACGTTTGGCAACGCCACGGGTCACTTGAATGTAAATATTCGCGTTTTTAAGACGATTTCTGCGTAAAATCTCACGAATAATGAATTTCAGTGAATTGCGCGTGACCGGCATATCCATGGAGAGTTCAGACAGCGAACGCTGCAAACGGTCCAAATGACCCTGCTCATCGGCCAGCTTGCCATTGATGCACGCAACAACTTCATAAACGCTGTCGGCAAATTGAAAACCACGATCTTCGATATGCACGCATGCTTCATCATGGGCGACGTAAGTTCCATTCACATAGGCATAGCGTGGCATAACGGGATGACTTCTTTCTGATATTTCTTTTTAAGCTGTTTTTTCGATCGGGTCAGAATCGCTATCGCCCAACCTGTCGGAGACAGCAATGCCGAGTGATTTTAATTTGCGGTGCAGGGCTGAACGCTCCATCCCGACAAACTGCGATGTCTTTGAAATATTGCCACGGAAGCGTTTGATTTGCGCTTCAAGATAATCACGTTCAAATTGCTCCCGCGCATCACGCAAAGGCATCAAAACCAACCCCTGCCCCAAGGTCGCCGCAGCGCCCTTTTCTGGCAGATTTCCGGTGATTTCCGGGGGTAATTGGTCGGCGCGAACCTCATCTGTTGAGGGCGCATTCATAATCATGATCCATTCAATTGTGTTGCGCAATTGGCGCACATTTCCCGGCCAATTATAGGCCTGCATCGCGGCCAGCGCACCGCCCGATAATGCCCGGCGCGGTACACCGTTATTGGTTGCATATTGGTTCAGGAAATAATCGGCCAGCATGGCAATGTCATCGGCGCGTTCCGCCAGTGATGGCATGCGCAGCGGCACGACGCTCAAACGGTAATACAAATCCTGACGGAAATGTCCGTCATGAATGGCCTGTAACAAATCGCGGTTGGTGGAGGCAAGAATACGCACATCAACCTGCACCGGATCTTTACCGCCAACGCGGGTGAATTTTTGTTCCTGCAGGACGCGCACAATCTTGCCCTGTGTTTCCAATGGCATATCGGAAACTTCATCCAGCAACAACGTGCCGCCATTGGCCTGTTCAAGAACGCCGATCTTTTCCGGTTCACCGCCAATACCGTCCACCGAGCCAAAAAGCTCAATTTCAAGGCGTTCCGGCAGTAAAGTGGCGCAGTTCAACGATAAAAACGGGGCCGTGGCGCGGGTGGACATTTTATGGATGACACGCGCAGCCAAGTCTTTCCCTGTCCCCGGTTCCCCGGTAATCAGGACGCGGCTATTAGTGGGGCCAACACGTTCTAAAACTTGTTTCAAATTGGCAATCGCCGCCGATGAACCGCTTAAGTCTGTTGGGCTATCGCTGCGCTGGCGTAGTTGCTGGTTTTCGCGTTTCAACTGCGCGTTTTCAAGCGCGCGCGAAATCATCAGGAGCAGACGATCTGTCTTGAATGGTTTTTCAATGAAATCATAAGCACCGAGCTTGATAGCGTTCACGGCCGTTTCAATTGTGCCGTGACCGCTGATCATCAGAACAGGCGTCAATGGATGCTCTGACTTGATCTTTTGTAAAATCTTCAGGCCGTCTTCATCGCCCTGCTGCAACCAAATGTCGAGGATGGCGAGGGACGGAACACGTTCTTCAATCCGTTGGTAGGCTTGCTCCGCCGTCGCGGCCTGACGCGTGGCATAGCCTTCATCCTCCAGAATTCCCTGGATCAGACGGCGGATGTCATCTTCATCATCAACAATCAGAATGTCTGTGGCCATATCAACAACTTCACTTTTTAAACAGCAACGGCTTCGGCGCGGTCCAGCGGGAAAACAAGAATAACAGTCGCCCCCCCCAAATCAACCCAACCCGGATATTCCCGGACCCAGTCCGGCAGGCCCAGAATAACCTTTCCTTTGTGATCGTCCATGATCTTTTTAACAATCGCCAAACCAAGCCCCGTGCCCTTTTCCCGGTGGGTGACGTAGGGTTCTGTCAGGCGGTCGGGGTCCACGCCCTTTGGCAGGCCGGGACCGTTATCATTGACCACAATCACAATATTGGCATTCCCTTGATCCATCATGACGGTCAGGCGGATTTTCCCCATCGGGTCATTTATCGCATCGATGGCGTTTTGCAAAACATTGGTCAGGGCTTGGCGCACCTGTTGTGCGTCAACATGGGCGAACAGGGGGACGGTTTTATCAATGATCCCGGCCAGGGTGATTTGCATGTCCGGGTGGGCTTGCTGCTGGAACACCTGCATATCGCGGATGATGGTGGCCAGATTTTCCTGTTTCATGACCGCTTCGGGCATCCGGGCAAAGGATGAGAACTCATTGACCATCCGGCCAATATCACCGACATGGTGAATAATGGTGTCGGTGCATTGTTCAAATGTTTCCGGGTCATCATGGATTTGTTTCAAGTACTTACGCTTCAAACGCTCCGCCGAAAGCTGGATCGGAGTCAGCGGGTTTTTAATCTCATGCGCGATCCGGCGGGCCACATCAGCCCAGGCGGATTTGCGCTGGGCGGATTGCAGCTCGGTAATATCATCAAACGTCAAAACCGCGCCCATATCCTGCTCGCCGATCAATTCGATGGCGATCCGGACGAAAAGGGTGCGCCGCGCCCCGCCATCCTTGGGCTGGTACGGGATTTCGGCCTGAGTCATGCGGCCCGGTTTCTGCACGGCCTGTTCCAGCAAAGTCTTCAGTTCCGGCAAGATATCGGTGATCTGCTGACCGATCAGCGCTCTGGCTTCCGACTGCAACAACTGGGCGGTCGAAGTATTCACCAGCGTAATCTTGCCATCCTTATCCAAACCCACCACCCCGGATGATACCCCGGCCAGAACCGTTTCGGTGAAGCGGCGGCGCTGGTCAAGCTGGCGGTTGGCGGTAATCAGCTCTTCCCGCTGGTCCTTGATCTGCAGGGTCATGCGGTTGAACGCCTTGGCCAGCACGTCAAATTCGTCAATCGACTTGCCTTCCGGGACCCGCGCGGTCAAATCCCCCGCCCGAACCCGGTCGGCGGCAGTAATCAGCCCCGAAATCGGACTTGCCAGCTGCCGTGCCAGCACCAGACCAAACCAGATTGCCGCCAGCACCAAAAGCAGGGCGACAACCACAAAGATCATAATCATCATGACCTGCAAATCGGCCCGCTGGGATTCCAGCAGCTCATATTCCTCAACCGACTTCATCGTGGCATCCAGACGGGACTGGACCATCGGGTCCACCATCCGGCCAACGAACAGATAGGCGTCCGAAAAGCTGGTCAATTTGACGAGGGCGCGAATGCGTTCATCCCCCGCCTTGGTCAACATGACAACCTCCCCTGTACGTGCCTCTTCCAGGGCCGTATCAGGCAGGGTGTCAAAGGCCATGGAGAAGGCCAAACCCGTCGAAAGGACTGCCTTACCTTCGCCATTAAAGATAATGGCTTCGGAAAAATTCCGAAGGAAAGACTGGGTTTGCAGGAATTTTTCGAACCCCTTCTGGTTATCGGTCAGAGACTCGGCTGAGCGGTCAAGGTCATTGGCCATGGCCAGAATATCGGCGCGGATGACCTGTTGGTGCTCCGCCATGTACGCTTCGGCGAACGCTTCGGATTGGTGAATTGTGTTCCTGATCCGTTCACTGAACCAGCTTTGCAGGCCGTAATGAAAGAACGTGGCCGAGAAAATCGTCATGATAATGGCCGGGGCTGCGGCCAGCAGACCAAAAATCAGGACCAGCCGGACATGTAGCTTTGACCCCGCCTGTCCCTTCCGCCGCCCACTCCACAACGCCACCATGCGCGAAGCGATCAACATGACCAGAACCAGCAGAATAACCAGATCGGCAATCAACAGCCATAAAACCGTATCCGGGTCCTTACCAAAGGGCGGCGCTTCCGTCAGGGCCGCATAGGTCAAAATCCCCGACAAAACGGCGGCCAAGACCAGCCCCAGCGTCAGGGCACGGGCCAAACGCTGGCGGACCCGTCCGGGCAGGCGCGGAATAAAGCGCCACAGGAAGGACGGGATCAGACTTCTGATGCTGAGTGGTCGGGGTCTGGCGATACGCAAGGGGTCCAATCCATCCGGGGGGTTTACTTTATCAATCGGCAGAAGTATCTAGTCAGCTGGAACGGATGGCAAGATAGATGACTATGGAAAGCCTTGCAAGTGCTGATAAAACGCCCCGCTTTTCGGTCCTGATTGTGGCCGGGGGGGCTGGAACACGCCTTGGCGGGCCCTTGCCGAAACAGTACCAGAAAATTGGCGATTTTACTGTTTTAGAACAATCGATTAAGGCGTTTTTGTCATGTGAAAATCTAAACCAAGTCCGGCTCGTTTGCGATCCATCGCATGCAGATTTGGTTCAAGGAACACTCACCCGCTTTAATTTGCCCTCCCCTGCCGTATCTGGAGCATCAAGAAAACATAGTGTTTATAATGGATTGCAGTCTTTTTCTAATCTAAAAGATGATGAAATCATTCTCATCCATGATGGCGCTCGTCCACTGGTGACAAAAGACGAAATTCAGGCCTTGGTGAAAGCTGTGAATAACTCCGGCGCGGCCACGCTGGCATGCCCGGTGGCCGATACTTTACGACGGGAGGCCGATATTATTGATCGCAACGGTCTTTGGGCGATTCAAACCCCGCAAGGCTTCCGGGCGGGCATCCTGCGCACGGCCCACAACACCTTCCAAAACCGGGACGACTTCACCGATGATTCCGGTATGGTTGGGGCCATGGGTCATGAGGTCACTTTGGTCCCCGGCAACCGCCGCAATTTCAAAATCACCACCGCCGACGATTTGGCGCTAGCGAGAGAAATCATGAACACCCCCGAAACCCGCACTGCCCTTGGCTTTGATGTTCACGCCTTTGACCCGGCCAAACCCGGCCCGATCCGTCTGGGCGGGGTCGATATTCCCTTTGACCGGAACCTGTCCGGGCATTCCGATGCCGATGTCGGTTTGCACGCCATTACCGATGCCATGCTCGGCACCATTGCCGCCGGAGATATTGGTCAGCATTTCCCCCCGTCTGACCCGCAATGGAAGGGTGCAGACAGCACAATTTTTCTGGCCCACGCCGTTAAGCTATTACATGAGAAAAATGCTGTAATTACCTTGATTGATTTAACTTTTATGTGTGAGGAACCAAAGATTGGCCCGCACCGTGAAGCCATGCAGGCGGTCATTGCACGCGTCACGGGTGTTTCAACCGATCGCATCTCGATCAAGGCGACAACGACCGAAAAACTGGGCTTCACCGGACGGGGTGAAGGCATTGCTGCGCAAGCCCTTGTCACCATCCAGATTCCCACCCTACAATCCCCGGCATGAAAGCCATGAAGCCAATTCCCAAGCTGCGCTTTACCGCCCCCGAAACCCTGATTGCGACATGGTTCGGGTGCGGGTTACTGCGCCCGGCACCGGGAAGTTGGGGCAGCCTTGGGGCGATGCCCTTTGGGATTATTATCCTTGTTCTGGGGGGGCCAGTTATTCTGGCTGTCATGGCCGCCCTGTTATTCCCGGTTGGCATTTGGGCCACCAAACAGGTTTTGAAGGCCTCCGGCGAAGATACCGACCCACAAGTCATTGTGGTCGATGAAGTGGTGGGAATGTGGATTGCCCTGCTTCCGGCGTTGGCCAACCCCGTCCATCTGGTTTTGGCTTTTATCCTGTTCCGGGTCTTTGATGCCCTGAAACCGTGGCCGGTCTCCTTCTTTGACCAGAAAGTCCCCGGTGCTTACGGGGTCATGCTGGATGACGTGGCCGCCGGGATTATGGCGGCTCTTTGCCTGATCGGGGTACGCTATGTCGGATTTTAAGGGCCTTGTCGAACAAATCAGTATTGAACTCAAAAACCGCGGCATGATGATAGCCACAGCCGAGTCCTGCACCGGCGGAATGGTCGCAGCGGCAATCACCGCCCGGCCCGGTTCTTCTTCAGTTTTTGATAGAGGTTTCGTTACTTACTCCTATGAATCTAAAGAAGAATTATTAAATGTTTCACGTGAAATTCTGGAAAAGCACGGCGCAGTGAGCCCGGAATGCGCCGTCGCCATGGCGCATGGGGCACTGGACCGTAGCTGGGCCGATCTTGCTATCTCCATCACCGGAATTGCCGGGCCAGATGGTGGGATGGAGGGAAAACCTGTTGGTCTCGTCTATATCGGCTATGGCCTGCGTGATGGCCCGGTTGAGGTTCAAGAACACCATTTTTCCGGTGACCGGGATTTGGTGCGGGAACAAACTGTCACTGCCGCCCTGACCCTTGCCCTTACGACCCTGAAAGGGCTTTAATGACCAAAATCTGCTTTATCTCCGGCGGGGACAAAAACTACTACCCCATGCTTCTGGAATGGATTCATTCCATCCGCCGCTTCCCGCAAAGTCAGGGGATGGATATCTGCATCCTGAATGCCGGAATGACCCCGGAACAGGTCGAATCCCTGCGTCAGGCCTGTCACACAGTGAAAGACGCCCAATGGCCATGCCCCCTGCCGGACTGGAAAATTCGTGGCCGGGAATATTTGAAGGCCTGCGTTGCCCGCCCACACATCCCGGAATACTTTCCCGGCTATGACATCTATTTCTGGATGGACAGCGATACCTGGGTTCAGGACTGGTCCGCCGTTGAAATGTTTATCGAAGGGGCCAAACGCCATAAAGTGACCCTGACGGGCCAAGTTGACCGCGCCTATCCGCGTCAGGTCCGGGTCAAATGGCTGGGGTCTTGGCCTTGGAAAATCCGTGGGTTCTATTTTTCCAACGCCAAAAAAGCGTTCGGTATGCAAATGGCCAAGGATTTGATGCCTTACCATGTCCTTTTGGCCGGTGCGTTTGCCCTGCACCGCGATGCACCGCATTGGACCGGCTGGCAAGCCTTGCTAAAGCAGGCTTTGATCCGTGGGAAGATCTTCACGGCGGAGCAATTAAGCCTCGGGGTTTTATGTTATATCAAGGGCTTCCAACGCGAAGTTCTGCCAGCACATGTACATTGGCTATGCGAATTCAAACCACTTTGGGATGAAAAACGTCAGATTTTCGTTGAACCGTATCTGCCCCATAACCCCATCGGCATTTTACACCTGTCCGGCGTCGATGAAATGCGCCTCGATCGCAGTATCACCACTGATTTCAAGACTTTAGACGGCAACAAGGTTGAAAAATCCTACCGCTACCCGCATTTCAACGGCGAAAAGCAAGCGTAAGGGGATTTAAAGGGGGCATTTCCCCCCTTTGACCCTATTCTCTTTTCTTAAAATGGACGAAGTGCCCGGATGCAGAAGGCCCAGTAATCTGGTCCGGTCTGTAGTTTAAGATCATGGTGGGCATGTTCGCGGGCGCGGCTGAGCAGAACTTCGCGAACGCGTTCCACCCCGAAACTTTCCCGGATAAATTCTAAGGTGTGAACTTTCTGATCCGCGCAGCGGGCTTTGATGCTCCATCCGGCCATGTGGCCGTTTTGGGCTTCGGCGAAGGTGACGTTCATGCGGTTCAGGGCGCGGGTAAAGGCGTGGGTCAGCTTTTTTGATGCTGTTTCAACGCTTTGGCCCTTAAAATCCTTCATGGGAACGCAGTCAACCGGGGTCACGACCCCATTATCGACCATGACCACAGATAAAAGCTCATGATCCGGGTGGCATTCCAACCCTTGCGCTCCAAAAACCGGACGAACCATAAAATCCCCGGCGGCATAGGGGTGATGCACGGGGGCCTTGAGTGGTTCAGCCTGTTGGCGTTCCGGGGCGGTGGCGGTGAAAACGGCGGAGAGTTGAGTCGTCATGGTGGCTTGCATCCTTCAAGGGGCAAAAATCGGTCATTTCGGGATTTTTGGGATGCGCAGAACGCAGCAGCCGCTTGGCTTGGCAGAAGGTCTTAGCTTCTGCCGCGGCTAATAATCATAATGATGCTGTGCATGACGGCGTTCATGGGGATTATAAAAGCAGCCTTTGCATGAATCTGTCAAGTAATTGTTGCAATGCACCGCTCGAAATCATTGCTCACCTTTAGGGAATCTAATAGCGTGCCGCCCATGACGACCACCAAAACCGTTCCCCATGCCCGATTATTCACCCCGCTTGGTTATGGGACAGTTCTGCCTGTGAAGAACGAACGTGAGGCCGCCAAGATCTGCATCGCCCATAACGCCTATGCCTTCACGATGATGAAGCTGGAGTGTGAGGTTCAAGATACCCCGGATGGCGCAATTCTGATCCCTATCCCGCAATACATGGATGAATCGGCGCTGCGCTATGTCGGGGTCAAAAAGCTGTATTCCAGTGAACAGGTTCAAGAGGAACTAACCCGGATTTTGCAGGAAAAACAAGCTGTTCCGCTGACTGAAGTACAGATTCAACGGGTCAATTCACTGCGTGATACGTTTAATGACCTGAATGTGATCTATAAACAGCATAAATTGCAGGTCAGCTACGTTGAAAATCCGTTTTTCACGCCAAATCAATTCGATATCCGTGAATATATGCCGCTGAATGACCGCCAGAAGGTTTATGACGCGAAGGCCAGGCTGATCTGGCCAGCCCCAAAACCGCGCCGCCCGAGAATGACCTTCACTTAAGTTTTAGGTCCGTAAAGCTGCTCCGCCCGGGTTTCAAAGGCCCCGACCATACGCTTTACCGCTTCATGGAAGAACACTTCCAGCAATTTCTGGATCATCGGATTTTTGAATTCGAAATCAACGAAAAAATCGATCGTGCAGCTTCCATCCGGGTTTTCTTCAAAAATCCAGCGGTTGTTCAGGTGACGCATTGGCCCCTTCATATATTCAACCTGAACCTGATACGGTTCATTCAGTGTCACCCGGGATGAAAAACTCTCCCGCACCATTTTATAGCCAATAATCAGATCAGCATAGAAAACCGCCCCCTCACGCTTGGTGATCCGGCTGGCGATGCACCAGGGCAGAAATTGCGGGTATTTATCAACAGCCGCAACCAGATGAAACATCTGGGCGGGCGTATAAGGCAATATGCGGCGTTCGGCGTGGGTTGGCATTTCAATTCTTCAATAATTTAATCTGTAAAACTCAATCGGTTTTGCCGATCTGCATACCGGGAATTCCCATTGTACTTACAAGGGACAGCACCATATTCTTTTTCTATTCGACCATCAATCCTTTCAAAATATCAGGTATTTCAAAATCATGACGAAAAAACCCACTTTGACCACCGCCAGCGGTATTCCTGTTGTTGATAATCAGAACGCCATTACCGCCGGGCCGCGCGGCCCGCTTTTGATTCAAGATTGGCAGCTTTTTGAAAAACACGCCCATTTCAACCGCGAACGCATCCCGGAACGGGTGGTTCATGCGAAGGGCTCTGCGGCCTATGGCACGTTCACCGTCACCAACCCGGATATTGCAAAATATACCCGCGCGGCGTTTTTGAACGGCAAGGGCAAGAAAACCAAAACCCTGCTGCGGTTTTCAACAGTCGCCGGGGAACGCGGTGCGGCGGATGCGGAGCGTGACGTGCGCGGCTTTGCCCTA
Source organism: Micavibrio sp. UBA6139 (assembly GCA_002423285.1). Classification (GTDB taxonomy): domain Bacteria; phylum Pseudomonadota; class Alphaproteobacteria; order Micavibrionales; family Micavibrionaceae; genus Micavibrio. Next base: position 38,216 of record DIVF01000021.1, read on the forward strand.
AAATTCTATACGGAAGAAGGGAATTTTGATCTGGTCGGCAATAACACCCCGGTGTTTTTTGTCCGTGACCCCTATAAATTCTCTGATTTTATTCATACGCAAAAACGTGACCCGAAAACGAACCTGCGCAGCAACACCGCGATGTGGGATTTATGGTCCCTGTCCCCGGAAAGCCTGCATCAGGTGACGATTTTATTCTCTGACCGTGGTATCCCAAAATCCTTCCGCCACATGCATGGGTTCAGCTCTCACACTTTGAGCTTATGGAACGAAGCGGGTGAGCGTTACTGGGTCAAATGGCATTTCAAAACCAAACAAGGGATTGAAAACATTAGCAATGATGAATCCGCCAAATGGATCGGTGAGAACCGCGAAACGCATCAGGAAGATTTGTTTAACACCATCGAACAGGGCGATTTCCCCAAATGGAGTGTCTTTGTTCAGATCATGAGCGAAAAAGAAGCGGAAACCTATCGCTGGAACCCGTTTGACCTGACCAAGGTTTGGCCACACGGCGATTATCCGTTGATTGAGGTGGGTGAGCTGGAATTGAACGCAAACCCGGAAAACTACTTCGCCGAAGTGGAACAGGCCAGCTTCTCCCCCGCCAACGTCCCGCCGGGTATTGGTCATTCACCGGACAAGATGCTGCAATTCCGCATTTTCTCTTATGCCGATGCGCATCGTTACCGTTTGGGTGTGAACTATGAATCCCTGCCGGTGAACAAGCCAGTCTGCCCTTATCACACCATGCACCGTGACGGGGCCATGCGGTTTGATGGCAATAATGGCGCAGGTCCAAATTATGAACCCAATAGTTTTGGCGGCCCCTATGACTCACCTGAACTGAAAGAACCACCGCTGCGCATTGATGGTGATGCCGATCGTTATAACCACCGCGACGGCAATGATGACTATACCCAGCCCGGTGATCTGTTCCGCCTGTTCGATGACGGTGAAAAAGATCGCCTGTTTTCAAACATTGCCGCCGCGATGAAAGGCGTGCCGGAGGATATTGCTCAGCGTCAGTTGAACCATTTCCACAAGGCTGATCCCGCCTATGCCATCGGGGTTGCCAAGAAACTGGGGCTGCAATTCAAACAGGCTTAAAAGAAGATAATAAAAAAACCGGGGTCATTGCCCCGGTTTTTTTATTCTGCTGCAACGACCGTTTTTGCGGCCAGTTTTTCGTTCCGTGCTTCACGCAACCGGGCGAAATCTTCGCCGGCGTGATAGCTGGACCGGGTCAGCGGTGTGGCAGACACCATCAGGAAACCCTTGGCACGGGCCATGCGCTCCAGCCCTTCGAACTCTTCCGGGGTCCAGAAATGCATCACCGGGGCATGTTTTGCCGTTGGTTGCAGGTACTGGCCGATGGTGATGAAATCAATATCGGCGGCGCGCATGTCATCCATGACTTGCGCGATCTCTTCTTTGGTTTCACCCAAACCAACCATCAGGCCGGATTTGGTGAAAATGGATGGGTCAACATCCTTGACCCGTTGCAACAGACGCAAGGACCGGAAATAACGCGCGCCCGGACGAATGGTCGGGTACAAACGCGGCACGGTTTCAAGGTTATGGTTGAAAACATCAGGTTTTGCGCGGATCACTGCGTCAATTGCGTCCATATCGCCGCGGAAATCGCCGGGCAAGATTTCAATGGTTGTTTCCGGTGATTTGAAGCGGATGGCGCCGATGGTTTTCACAAAATGCTGTGCGCCGCTATCGGCCAGATCATCCCGGTCAACGGAGGTCACAACAACGTGTTTCAAGCCCATTTCATGAACGGCCACGCCAACGCGCAGCGGCTCGTACTGGTCCAGTTCCTTAGGCTTCCCGGTCGCGACGTTACAGAAGGAACAGGCCCGGGTGCAAACCTCGCCCATGATCATGAAGGTCGAATGTTTCTTTTCCCAGCATTCGCCAATATTCGGGCAACCGGCTTCTTCGCACACGGTCGTCAGTTTCAAGGAACGAACAGTGTCCAAGGTTTCTTTAAAAACCTTACCCTGCGGCGCGCGCACGCGGATCCAGTCCGGTTTCTTGCCCATCGGGCGGTCCGGGTTCTTTTGCTTTTCGGGGTGGCGCTTGGCCTTATCGAGAAGTTTCGGATCGTAGGTCATGAGGCCTGCTTTTTATATCAGGAAATGCGGCGCGTTCACCAAGGATTCAGGGCTGTTTTGGCTTTGGTGTCTGGTCAGTATTTTTTGCTGACTCATCCGGTTTGGGAGCCGGCTTTTGAGCGTCAACCGGCGGCAAGCCACCATGCAGAGCTTCAAAATAATCAGAGATACGGCGTCTGCTTCGTTCGGAATTGGATGAGAGCATAATAGGCCCCTTTTGGTTTTACGGTTTATAAATATGCTATGGCAATTATCCAATAGCACACCGGTCAAGATGTTCGCAAATAACACTAGAAGTGAATGGCCTTACCATAAGCTGACAGGACCGATTCATGCATCATTTCCGACAAGGTTGGATGTGGGAAGATGGTGTGCATGAAGTCGAGTTCTGTGGCTTCCATGGTTTTGCCAACGACATAACCTTGAATCATTTCAGTGACTTCGGCCCCGATCATGTGCGCGCCGAGCAGTTCTCCGGTTTTCGCGTCAAAGACGGTTTTGACCATGCCTTCGGGTTCGCCCAAGGCAATGGCCTTGCCGTTACCGATAAATGGGAAACGGCCAATTTTGACGTCGTAACCCTGCTCCTTGGCGGCTTTTTCGGTCAAACCGACGGAGGCCACTTGCGGCATGCAGTAGGTGCAGCCCGGAATGTTGAGCTTTTTCATCGGGTGGACATCTTTTTGTCCGGCGATTTTCTCAACGCAGATCACGCCCTCATGGGATGCTTTGTGCGCCAGCCATGGTGCCCCGGCGACATCGCCGATGGCATAGACGTTTGGTTCTGCGGTCTTCAGATATTCGTCGGTGACGATCTGGCCACGTTCCAGTTTCACCTTGGTTTTATCAAGGCCGAGGTTTTCGGTGTTGGCAACAATGCCAACGGCCATAATGACACGGTCAACGGTAATTTGTTCAACTTTACCAGCGACTTCAACGCTGACCTTCACGTTGTTTGAGCCCTTATCGAGCTTCGTGACCTTCGCCCCGGTGATGATCTTCATCCCTTGCTTTTCAAAAGCCTTGCGGGCCATGGCGGAGATTTCTTCGTCTTCGACCGGCATGACGCGGTCCATGACTTCAACCACTGTAACGTCAGCGCCCATGTTCTTGTAAAAGCTGGCAAATTCAATGCCGATCGCACCTGACCCAACAACCAGCAATGATTTTGGCATTTCGGTTGGGACCATCGCTTCGCGGTAGGTCCAGACCAGCTTGCCGTCCGGTTCCATGCCCGGAATAACGCGGGCGCGGGCCCCTGTGGCGATGATGATATGTTTCGCGGTCAGGGTGTCATTAACCTTGCCGTCTTTTTCGACCGTCACTTTGCCGGACCCGGCGAGTTTGCCCCAGCCGTCAAATACGGTGACTTTGTTCTTCTTTAACAGGTGGCCGATGCCGCCGGAAAGCTGCTTTGCGACGCCGCGGGATCGTTCAACTATTTTCTTAAGATCAAACTCTACACCGCTGACTTTAAATCCAAATTGGTCTGCGTGTTGCAGTAAATGATGGATCTCGCTGGACCGCAAAAGCGCCTTGGTCGGGATGCATCCCCAGTTCAGGCAGATACCGCCCAGATGGTTGGCCTCCACCACTGCGGTTTTCATGCCCAGCTGGGCCGCGCGGATCGCCGCGACATAACCGCCCGGACCACCACCAATGACAACAAGGTCAAACACATGATCAGCCATAATTAGCACCAACCCTTTTTAGCGTGGCCCGGTGGGCAATGGTGCGGACCATTCCCCGGTTTTGTAACGCACGCGGACAAGGATAAAACTGACAAAATTGTCAGGGTAATCAAGGCGATGTTTTTCAAGGGATAGCTCCAATTCATAATAATGCGTCCGCACTATACCGGATGGTTGCGGGTCTGTTCAATCGGGGAAATGTTATATTTACTCAGCGGCGTGTAATTCAAGGGCGGGCTGGAAAGGTTCCCTCTGTTCCTGTTTCAGGCCAGAGATATTCCAGATTTTATCCCCCAATTCACGCACATAGGCTGTATCGCTCATCAGGTCTACCGCTTCGGTGTCGATGGTGATGATGCGGGCGCCCTGCTCCGCAGCTTGGGCGGCGTAATGGCGCAGGTGCGAATCCAGACCCGCGATGAACTCTAGGCTGACGGCCTTTTCATGGTCGCGGTTGCGGGAACGGACGCGCTGGAGCTGCACTTCCGGGGTGCAGGTCAGGTATAAATAAAGCTCGGCACGACCTTCTTTTTCCTCAAGGCAATCAATGGCTTGCAGGGCGAGTTTGCGTTCAGTTTCGTTCAAAAACATCGTCGCATAGGCGCGGTCGGTAACAACCGAATAGTCAAAGACTGCAATATCATCGGCCACGGTGTTTTCCTTGAAGGTGAAAAAATTCCCCAAATAGAATGTCAGTTGGGAATACAGGCCATAGGAATCCGGGTTTTGATAGGCCAGGTCCAGATATTGGTTCTGGCCCAGATTTTCGTTGATGCAACGAAAGCCCAGCCCAGTCAGGGTATTGCACAGGGTCGTCTTGCCGACCCCCATCCCGCCAATGATTTCTACGCGCATGACGCTTCCCCGACTGGCAGGCCGTATTGAACCGGGCGACCCTGTTCCAGCACGTTGGACAGGTCCAGTTTGAACATATCGGCAACCTGACGGGCGAATGTTTCGGCGTATTCGATGTTATCGGGGAAAAAGACCTTTTCCGTATCAATATCAAGGACCGCATAGCCATCGGCCTTGGCATGGTTAATCAGGATATTCATTTCCTGTTGCAGGCCGGTGATGTAATCCAGCTCAACCGATTTTTCGTGGTCACGGTTGCGGCCACGGATGCGGCGCAGCTGTTCCGCCGGGGAACATTTCAGGTTAATCAGCAGGTCTGGTTTGCCCAGTTTCCCTTCCAGATGGTCGAAACACTGGTTGATGATGTGCAGGGCTTCCGGGTCTTCATCGCGGAACAGCATATTGGTATAGGCACGGACGTTCAAAACGGCCTGATCCAGTACGTTGATCTTATCAGCGCGTTCGAATTTTTTGATTTCATGAAATTTCGACAGCGCAAACCACATTTGCGACGGAAAACGGAAATTTTCGGGGTCTTTGAAGCAATCCGCCAAAAAGGGATTGGTGTTCAGGTTTTCGTAAATGCAATTGAAGCCAATTTTGTCGAGGGCCTTACACAGGGTTGATTTCCCAATACCCAATCCGCCGACCAGTTCAATCCGCATCGTTACGCTCCCCAAGCTCTTTTTATGTGTAGGCTTACGGGAGATAACTCTAACCACTCATCGCGCCGCCCTCACCCTTAAATGGGTTAATGTCCACAGATAACGTCACGGGAAAATGGGGTTTTTATAACGCGACCGGTGCGCCAACCGCATAGAGCCATTCCGGTGTCGGCAGGACCAGTTTGCGTTCCCTTGTATCGAACAGGCCGATGGTAAAAATTGCTTCGGCGCACACTTCACCGTCTTCGTTTTTCATGACCTGTTTCAGCAAACCAATTTTGCGGTCATAGGATTGCGTTTGGGTTTCAATGACGATGTTCTGGCGCAGGCACAATTCCTTCATGAATTTGATATTGCATTCAAGGATAGTTGGGCCAAGGCCCGTTTCCTTGATTTTCTTCATCCCAAAACCACGCGCAGTGATGAATTCCCAGCGGGCTTCTTCCAGAATTTGCAAATAGGTCGCGTTGTTCACATGCCCGAACGTATCCAGATGATGCTCCAGAATTGTATAGGGGTGGGTGAAGAGATCGAATTGATCGTTCATGCGCAGTAATCCATAATTTTTTGGATCATTTTAGCATTCAGTTTTAGAACGCTGCTTGTCGTGTCAATTTCCATGATCGGGCTGCGGGCTTGGGCCTTGAGCGTTTGGAAATAATCTTCGATGCGGTTGCCGAGCGCGTTTAGAAATTCTGCGCTGTGGCCCTGTTCAAAATCACGGCCTCGCAGTTTGATCCGGCGCAGCAATTCATCCGTATCACAGCGTAAATGAATGACGAGGTCTGGATCGCCGTAGGTTTTATACATTTTATTGATGGCGCGGTGTGTGCGGGCCATGTCTTTCGGCGATGTTTCGGACAAATAGAAATCGGCATAGGCCTTATCCACGGCCAAACAGTAATCAACAACGAAGGGCAATTCAGAATCTGATTGTTTGGCCTTGGCCACTTCTTCAAAGCGTTGCTTCAGGATGAATTTTTGCAGCAGCGGTTCATATCGCGCCGGGTCTTGCTGCGCCTTCAGGAAATATGGGTTGCCGGAAACATCTTCACGCGCGATGGGAAAACCATACTGCGCGAACGCATCGCAAAGCGTGGATTTGCCCGAAGCAAGAATGCCGGAAACCTCAATACGCTTTGCCATGATCCATTACACCAGCATTGATACAGGGTTTTCGATGAAGCGTTTGAAGTGCTGCAGATATTCTGCACCAACCGCCCCATCAACCGCGCGGTGATCAACGGACAATGTCACGGACATGACCGTGCCAACAGCCAATTGACCATTTTTCACGACAGGTTGTTGAATGCCCGCGCCAACGGCCAGAATACAGGCTTGTGGTGGGTTGATGATCGCGCCGAAATCCTTGATCCCGTACATGCCGAGGTTGGAAACGGAGAACGTCCCGCCCTGGAACTCAACGGGTTTCAATTTGCCTTCACGTGCACGGCCCGCCAAATCCTTCACTTCTTCTGAAATCTGGCGCAGGCCCTTTGTATGTGCGGCCTTTACAATCGGGGTGATCAGGCCGTTTGGTGTGGCAACGGCCACGGAAATATCGGCGCTGTCATATTGCAAAATGGCGTTATCGGTCCATGCGACGTTGGCGGCGGGGTGTGCCATCAATGCCATTGCCGAAGCTTTGACCACGAAATCATTGACCGAGAGTTTATAAACACCCTTCCCGTCTGCGTTTAGTTTTTCACGTGCTGCCAACAGATCATCGATTTGGCAATCAATGGTCAGATAGAAATGCGGAACAGTTTGTTTGGATTCCAGCAAGCGGCTGGCAACAATCTTTTTGATGCTGTTATTTGGAATTTCGGTGTAACCCATGCCCAGCATATCGGCCAGTTGTTTGGCGTCTGGACCGCTGCTCCGTACGGCCCCCTCACCCCGGCCCTCTCCCCGTTGGGGCGAGGGAGAAGATTGAGGTGCTTTTTGTAGGTCGTCTTTGACGATGCGGCCATGCGGGCCGGTGCCCTTGACGGTGGAAAGGTTGATGCCTTTTTCAGCAGCCATACGGCGGGCCAGTGGTGATGCAAAAACGCGGGTCCCTTTTTCAATGGCGGCTTGTTGTTGCACAGGTTTTTCCTCCTTAACGGGACTGGCCCCTTCTCCCCCGCGGGGAGAAGGTTGGGATGAGGGGGCTGCTGCCTTAATATCACCCGCCGTTTCACCCTCCTCAAGCAACACAGCAATCGGTGTATTGACCGCAACACCTTCTGTGCCCTCAGCAACCAGAATCTTACCGATGATTCCTTCATCAACGGCTTCGACTTCCATCGTTGCTTTATCGGTTTCGATTTCGGCAATAACGTCACCCGCCTTTACCTTGTCGCCTTCCTTCTTTGTCCAACGGGCCAGTTTCCCTTCGGTCATGGTTGGGGACAGCGCAGGCATTGTGATTTGAATAGGCATCGTTTTCTTCTCTATCTTATTTGTAGCAAACCTGTTTCACGACATGAACGATTTCATCGATCTGAGGCAAGGCCAATTTTTCAAGGCCTGCGGCATATGGCATCGGAACATCGGCACCGCAAACACGGCGGACCGGAGCATCCAGATAATCGAATGCGTGTTCGTTGATAAGGGCGGCGATTTCGGCACCGATACCGGCAAATGCCCAACCTTCTTCAACGCTGACGATGCGGTTGGTTTTTTTGACCGATTCAATGATGGTGTAACGATCGAGTGGGCGGATGGTACGCAGATTGATAACTTCGGCACTGATGCCCTGTTCTGCCAGTTTTTCGGCGGCTTCCAGTGCTTTACCGACCATGATGGAGAAGGCAACAATTGTAACATCTGTCCCGGCGCGTTCAATTTTGGCGCGACCGATTGGAATGACAAAATCTTCATCCGTTGGCACTTCAAAACTTTGCCCGTAGAGGATTTCGTTTTCGAGAACGACAACAGGGTTCGGATCACGGATCGCGGCCTTCATCAGACCCTTTGCATCCGCACCAGACCATGGCGCAACAACCTTCAGACCCGGAATATGGCCGTACCAGGATGAATATTCCTGAGAATGCTGGGCACCAACGCGGGCCGCAGCACCGTTTGGGCCACGGAATACGATCGGGCAACCGAGCTGACCACCCGCCATATACAATGTTTTGGCGGCAGAGTTGATGATGTGGTCAATCGCCTGCATCGCGAAGTTCATCGTCATGAATTCAACGATTGGCTTTAAACCTTTAAACGCAGAACCAACGGCCAGACCGGCAAAACCGTGTTCGGTAATTGGTGTATCAATCACGCGGTCCGGGCCGAATTCATCCAGCATCCCTTGGGAAATTTTATAAGCGCCCTGATATTGCGCGACTTCCTCACCCATCAGATAAACGGCCTTATCACGGCGCATTTCTTCGGACATACCGGCGCGCAATGCTTCACGCACCGTCATTGTTTCTGTGGCGGTAAAGGATGCTTCATCGAAAGGTGGTGGTTCAATGACCACGCCTTGCGCGTATAAAATATCGCGGTTTTCAATGTGCTTCCCGGCATGTTGTTCGGCATTGGCCGTGGCAACAACGCCCGGCGCATCCGGTGTCGATGGGATGCAGGCGATACTTGGTGTGGCGACAGGTGCGTTTGCGGCACTGGCGTCTTCGCCCTCTTCCAACAGCAAGGCGATTGGTGTGTTAACGGCAACATTTTCAGTGCCTTCCGCAATCAGGAATTTGCCGATTTTGCCTTCATCGACGGCTTCGACTTCCATGGTGGCTTTATCGGTTTCAATTTCGGCGATGACATCGCCGGGCTTTACCATGTCGCCTTCTTTTTTGGTCCAGCGGGCCAGTTTGCCTTCGGTCATGGTCGGGCTGAGGGCGGGCATCAGGATTTGAGTTGTCATGGTTTTACTCCTTCACAGCGGCAACAAGGGCCACTTCGACATTAAAATCAGGGGCAACGAGTTTTGCTTCGACACAGGCACGCGCCGGGGCTTTGCCTTCCGGCACCCACGCATCCCAAACGGCGTTGAACTCGGCAAAATCCTTTAGGTCAGACAGCCAGACCGTTGCATAGAGCATGTGGTCTTTATCGCTGCCCGAAGACAAAAGGTATTTTTCAAGCGACTGCAAAACTTCCGTCGTTTGTTCGGTAATTGATTGACCACGCGTTTGCAGTGGAACCTGACCGGCAATATAAATTGTCGGTCCGTGTTTCACGCACTGGCTGAGGCGTTGGTTGGTATCGGTTCTGGTTATGGTCATGGCTTATACTTCAACCAAGATATCAGTCCAAAGTTCAGCAGCATCCGGTTCCGGCGATTGTTGCGCGAATTCGGCGGCTTCTGTTACGATTTCCTTGACCTCTTTTTCAATCGGTTTCAGGTCAGCCTCAGCCACACCTTCTGCCATCAGGATTTTTACGATGCCTTCGATTGGATCGCGGTTGGTTTTGTAATCTTCAACCTCTTCCTTGCTGCGGTATTTAGCAGGATCGGACATGGAGTGACCACGGTAGCGATAGGTCATGATTTCCATCAAATATGGGCCGTTGCCGGAACGAACGTAATCGAGAGCTTGGCGGGCTGCGGCCTGTACGGTCAAAACATTCATACCATCAACACGTTCCCCCGGAATGCCGTAGGGTTCGCCGCGACGATAGAGATCACCCGCAGCATGGCGTGCGTTGCTGGTCCCCATCGCGTAGCCGTTATTTTCGATGACGAACAGAACGGGCAATTTCCAAAGGGCTGCCATGTTCATGGCTTCATAAAGCTGGCCCTGATTGGCGGAACCGTCACCCATATAGGTGACAGCAACACCGCCATCATTGTTGTATTTATGCGCAAACGCCAAACCGGAACCAAGCGATGCCGACGCGCCAACGATACCGTGACCACCGAAGAAATTCTTTTCGCGGCTAAACATGTGCATGGAACCGCCCTTGCCTTGGGAATAACCGCCACGGCGACCAGTCAGTTCGGCCATAACGCCCTTTGCTTCCATCCCGCAGGCCAGCATATGGCCGTGGTCACGATAGGTCGTGATGACGGAATCTTGCGGCAGTTGCATGGATTGAATGCCGGTGACGACGGCTTCCTGACCGATATACAAATGGCAGAAGCCCCCAATCAGGCCCATGCCGTAAAGCTGCCCGGCTTTTTCTTCAAAGCGGCGGATCAGCAGCATGTCCCGGTAGAGTTTCTTCAGTTCTTCTACGGTTGGTTTGGGCGCAGAATTGGATAAATCCTTGAGTTTCTGTACCTTGGAATCTTTTTGAGAAGCCATTGTCTGCCTTTAAAAGTCGGTTGAAAACGCTGGCCTTTGATACACCTTTTCCCCCATGGATTCCAGAAGAATTGGCCGATTTGCTGCGGTGCAAAATGTTCTTGTGTTCACATAAGTATTCCGTCAGGTTTAAAACAGATTGAAAGGAGAAATTGATGCCGCTCGTCCGCAACTCGCGCTTGCCCACCTTCACCCGCCTGAAGCATGAAGGCCGGATCGTTCTGGAACCGGAACGTGTTTCCGCGCAGGAAATCCGTGAACTCCATATCGGGTTTTTGAACATGATGCCGGATGCGGCCTTGGAAGCGACTGAGCGCCAGTTTTTCCGCCTGATCGGGGAAAGCAACGCGATTGTGCAAATCCACATCCACCCCTTTACCCTGCCCGTCATCCCGCGCAGCGCGGAAACGCAAGCCTATCTGGACACACATTACGAAACCATCGACCAGATTAAAGCCGATGGTTTGGATGCGCTGGTCATCACCGGGGCCAATGCCGAACACGGCGTACAGGACCGCAAAAACGATCAATACTGGGAACCATTAAAGGACATTCTGGAATGGGCGAATGATAATGTCACATCGACATTATGTTCATGCCTGTCCAGCCACGCGGCCCTCACCTATCTTTACGGCGAACCGCCGCAATGGCGTGAAGATAAACGCTGGGGTGTGTTCCGGCACAAGGTTTTAGATTCCAGCCACCCCATTTTACGCGGCATGAATACATCCTTCGATGTCCCCCATTCCCGCAACAGCGAAATCAGCCGCAGCCAGTTTGAAAAGGCTGGAATGCGCGTTCTGGTCGAAAGCCCCGATGTTGGCGTACACATGGCGACATCCGCCGATGGGTTCCGCTTGATCTGTTTTCAGGGGCACCCGGAATACGACATGTTCAGCTTGCTGAAAGAATACCGCCGTGAAGTGGCGCGGTTTATCAGCGGCACGCGCAGCGATTATCCACCCTTCCCCGATAATTATTTCAGCGATGCCGCCAAGACCATCGCCGCCGATTACAAACAAGCGATTTTAAACGGCCAGATGGAATTGGAATTCCCTGAACACGATATTGCAGCCCAGTTGGAAAACACATGGACCGACAGTGCGCGTTCGGCGATTGCGACCTGGATCGGCCTTGTTTACCAGACGACCCATGTGGACCGTAAAAAGCCGTTTATGGATGGGATTGACCCGGAAAATCCGTTGGGTCTGCTGTAAACCCCACTATTTGAAATATTTATGGCCCTTAAGGTACATTCCCTTTTAATTCGGCAGAATAACGACGTGTTCGTCGTCACGGGCAAAACCCAATACAACGCGGGCGCGTTCTTCCAGCAAATCAGGATCAATCGAACCGGGGCGCAGTTTGATAACGCGCGCTTCCAGTTGTTCACGCTTCACACGGGTTTGTTCGTATTCGGCCGTTGTGCGCGTGATGGATTGCTCCAAGGAGCCATAGCGGAACTTGCTGCGCTCACCCATGACAACGTGATATGTGAAATAAGCGCATAGACATAGACCAATAATGGTCAGAATGTTCTGCCTTACCACATAACGCTGTTCGATGAGTCTCTTCATTCGTTCATTGAATCATATCTGATTCCGGTAATCAATCGGATTTTTAGAACCGAATCAATTAGATGGTCACTCTTCGCCTAAGCGATTCAAACGACTCACAAATCGCACCGCACCATAGGCCGCCCTTGCAATGCGAACCCCATCCCCCTAGTTTTCCGCAATAAGAAACAAGAATGATAGCGAGGACACTATGGACAAAAACATTCAATCCCTAACGCAGATTTTCGGCAGATTTAGCGGCCAAACAATTCTCAACCCAAACCGCATGACATGTGATGTCGATACGGTTCTGGAAGAAATTTGCGCAGAAGCAGAACAACACGGTCTGGAAGTGCTGGTTGAATATCCCGGCGCACAAAACATCCCGGATAGCCGTCAGGATCGCCTGCGCGTGGAACTCAATAATGATCGCGGCACATTCAAGGTTCGCGACTTCAGAATTGGCTAATCACCAGACAAAAACTAAAAACAAAAAAGCCCGTCACAATGATGACGGGCTTTTTTGTTGGTGAATTTAATGGCTTATGCAGCCTTTGTCTTTTTAACGGCGGTTGGTTGCGCGCGCAAAATGCCGCGACCTGCGTAAACAGCGTTAAAACCAAGCGCTTCTTCAATACGCAGCAGCTGGTTGTATTTTGCCGTACGGTCGGAACGGGACAGCGAACCGGTCTTGATTTGACCGGCGTTTGTGGCCACGGCCAGATCGGCAATGGTGGAATCTTCTGTCTCGCCCGAACGGTGCGACAGGATAACGCCGTAAGATGCCTTCTGTGCCATTTCGATCGCTTGCAATGTTTCGGTCAGCGTCCCGATCTGGTTAACCTTGACCAGAATGCCGTTGGCAGATTTTTCAGCAATGCCGCGCGCCAGACGTTCCGGGTTTGTCACAAACAAATCATCACCAACCAACTGGATTTTTTCACCCAAGGCAGCATTCAGATTTGCCCAACCTTCCCAGTCATCTTCAGACATGCCATCTTCGATGGAAGCAATTGGATATTTCGCGCAAAGCTGTTCGTAGAATTTAATGATGCCATCGGAATCAAGCGTTTTGCCCTCACCCTCCATCACATACTTGCCGCCCTTATAGAATTCGGTGGACGCGCAATCGAGCGCCAGCATGACATCATCGCCCGGTTTGTAACCAGCAGCTTCGATGGATTTCATGATGAACCCAAGGGCTTCATCAGCAGATTTTACAGCTGGGGCGAAACCGCCCTCATCACCGACATTGGTGTTGAAACCGGCCTTGGACAGTTCTTTTTTCAGGGCATGGAAAATTTCGGAACCACAACGCACCGCTTCGCTGAACGATGGCGCGCCAACCGGCATAATCATGAATTCTTGAATATCAATCGGGTTATCCGCATGCTGGCCACCATTGATGATGTTCATCATTGGCACCGGCAATTGATGCGCAAACGTGCCGCCAAGGTAACGGTACAACGGAACATCCAGCTCATCCGCCATCGCCTTTGCAACAGCCAGTGAGATACCGAGGATCGCGTTAGCGCCGAAACGGCCTTTATTTTCGGTGCCGTCCAATGCAATCATCGAATAATCGATATGCATTTGATCTTCGGCATCCAGACCACACAGGGCTTCGAACAATTCGCCGTTTACAAATTCAACCGCGTTCAAAACGCTTTTGCCGCCATAGTATGATTTGTCACCATCGCGCAGCTCAACCGCTTCGTGTGCGCCCGTCGATGCACCAGACGGCACACCCGCACGACCACGCGCACCGGATTCCAGTTGCACGTCAACTTCTACGGTTGGGTTTCCACGGCTGTCGAGAATTTGGCGGGCGGTGATGTCGATAATGGCGGACATAATTGGTAGCTCCTTTGTTGGGTGAAATTATTGAATGTTGACCAGATCCATGGATTTGACGAGGTCGTCAATGGCCTTGGCTTGGGACAGGAATTGTTCAAGTTTATCAAATGGTAAGGCCGAAGGACCGTCGCATTTGGCTTTGTTCGGGTCTTCGTAGGCTTCGATGAAAATCCCCGCCAGACCAATGGCCAGAACGGCACGAGTCAGGTCAGGCACAAGGGCGCGGCGGCCGCCCGATGCTTCGCTGCCGGGTAAGCGCATTTGAGAGGCGTGAACGGTGTCGCAGATAATTGGTGTGCCACCGGTGGATTCTTTCATCACGCCGAACGCCATCGGATCAACGACCAGATTATCGTAACCAAAGCAGTGACCGCGTTCGCAGATGATCACCTTTTCATTGCCACATTCCGCGAATTTATCGACGATGTTTTTCATTTGATACGGCGACAGGAATTGCGGTTTCTTCACGTTGATGACCGCGCCGGTTTTCGCCATGGCTTCGACCAGATCGGTCTGGCGGGCCAGAAACGCTGGTAATTGAATGACATCGACGACATCGGCCACAGGCTGGCATTGGTCGATTTCATGAACATCGGTGATGATTGGCACGTTGAATTCTTCCTTAACCTTACGGAAGATACGCATCCCCTCATCCAGACCCGCGCCGCGATAGCTGTGAATGCTGGAGCGGTTGGCTTTATCAAAGCTGGCCTTGAAGACATACGGAATGCCCAGCTTGTCGGTGATGTTTTTATAAAACTCTACCGCCTTCATCGTGATCAATTCGTTTTCAAGGACGTTCAAACCACCGAACAAAACAAACGGTTTGTTGTTGGCGACTTCGATCTGACCGATTTTGACTGTCTTCATAGATTTATACTCTTACGGGGATGGCGGATTAGGGCTTTTAGGCGCAGGCTTTACGATGTAAGTCGCGGCCAGATGCGTAATATGGGCTAGCTCAGTGGCCTTGGTCAACAGGTCACCCCGGAAATCATGGGTCATGGTGACCGGATTACCCATTTGCATGCTGGACCCGCCATTGGCACCGTAAATTTGTACCAGCAGCATCACGGCATCCAAAGCCTGGGTTGGCCGGAACATCGTTGTCCCGGATGAAAAAACCATGCGGTAGAAGGGTTGGCCATCGGCAAGCATATGGAAGGCACCGGAATGAGCTTCCGCTGCTGAAATTGTCAGGGATGCCTTTTCGACATCCACGGTCAGGTTTTGAACGGTTTCATTGGAGAATCCGCGCAGTTGCAACGCCTGTTTGAATATGTCCTTCAAGGACAAAACAGCCTGTTCTTCATTAGACCTGTTGCAAAAGT
>DIVF01000003.1 GCA_002423285.1 Micavibrio sp. UBA6139
AACCGTCATATGTGCGATCTTCATTCATCTGCAGGGCTGCAAATGGAACCCCGCCATGAACGACGAGCCTATTACCTACAGGAAGCAATGGCGTCGTAAGATCTTCGTACAAACATACACCCTGCCAACAATTACCGACCGTCAATGCAGACGGAATACAGCTGGTCGCTGATGTTGTTGCCTCGTCACCGTAACCGTCCTCCCCCATTTTTTTATTCAATGAAGCAGGGCATGGATAACGATCATTCTTAATGTAATACGCCTCAAGTGCCGACTTAACGGCGAAGGTATTGGCCGCGGTGATATCACTTTCGACCTTGCGCATGTGATCATTGTATTCAGCAATAAGCGGCGCCATCACCAATCCGATAACGATCAGTGCAATACAAGCCTCAATAAGAGAAAAACCGTTCGGTTTCATGATCTTCGGTTACTCCAAAATTCTTATCCGGACAGATGGATAGAATTTTATGTAATTTAATTCTATCACTGAGAATCTTAAGAAAAGATGAGTGTTGGGCGCTTTTGCCAAGCAATTGAAGGGATTAGGGTTATTTGTATGCTTTGGAGAGTTTAACATACCGCACTGCGGAAAACTCCAGGAATTTTAGCTCTTCCACAGTCAAATCCCGCATGTAACGCGCCGGGCTGCCACCCCATAATTGGCCAGAGGGCACGCGTTTTCCGGGGGTTACGAGGGCACCGGCGGCGATCATCGCGCGGTCTTCGACAACGGCATCATCCATGACGCAGGCCTGCATGCCGATAAAGGCCATGTCGCCGATGGTACAGGCATGAAGCACCGCCGAATGTCCGACCGTGACATCATCCCCGATATACGTCCCCTGCCCGGTTGAGGATACGTGGATCAGGGTGTGGTCTTGAATATTGGTACGCTGGCCAATGCGGATATTGTTGACATCCCCGCGCAGCGTACAACCATACCAGATGCTGCTATCCGCGCCGATTTCAACCGCGCCAATGATGACGGCATTTTCGGCAATGAAGGCTTCGCTGTCGATCACAGGGGATGTTTCTTTAAACGGGCGGATCAACGGCATAATAGAAATCCTTTTTACGCAGGCTTTGGTTTTGACTGTGCATATTGGCGCAAGGCGATATCAACATCGCGCAACCAATAAGCATCATAGAGTGCGGAATGTTCCTGCGTGGTATCCACTTCTGGCAGGATGGCGGGTTTTTCGAGGTCAGCCCAGTGCTGGGCCAGATTATAGGATGTACGTTCAATGTTTTTTGGAATGGTGGTCACGGTGCTGGCGATCAATTGTTCAAACAACACGATGTCATGGGGAATGACCCAATAGACCATCTGCACATCGTCCGGCCCCAGAAAATTCAGCACGGCATCACGGATGTCCCGGCGGGTCTTCCAGTTTTGCTGTGGCGGCAATTTAGGCAGGACGTTTTGGCGCAGCCATGGATTCCGCTTGGCCGCCGCCAGATTAAATTCCTTGCTGGCCAGATAGAGGGAGCGTCCACCCTCTTCCACCAGAGCGATGCTGATGAGTTCCAATGAGGGAATGCCGCGAATGACGCGCTGGTGGAATTCAGTATCCAGATATATTCGCTTTGCTTGTGACATGCCCTGATTATCGCATAAAAAAAGGCCCCGACAAGCGGGACCTTTTTGAAATATATGAAGCTGACGATTAACGCTTCGCCCACTGCTTGGTACGACGTGCTTTGTGCAGGCCGACTTTTTTCCGTTCGACGACGCGTGAGTCACGGGTCATCATGCCGGCAGCTTTCAAAGCTGGACGCAGGGCTGGATCAAAGTTTTCCAGAGCGCGCGAGATACCGTGACGAACCGCACCCGCCTGACCGGACAGACCACCACCTGTTACCGTGCACCATACGTCAAAGTGATTGACGCGGCCCACGATCAGGAATGGCTGGTTCAGGACCAGACGTTGTGTTTGACGTGCGAAGTATACGGATTGATCACGACCGTTAACGATAACCTGACCCTTGCCTGGTTTAACCCAAACGCGAGCAACAGCATCTTTACGGCGGCCTGTGCCATAAGCACGACCTTGAGCATCAATTTTCGCAACGCGTGGTTCAGCAGCAGAACCTGTGGACAGGTCAGCAGCGTTATTCACCGGGGCGTTTGTCATGACGGCTTTCAGATCTTTCAGATCGCTGACCGAAGAGTTTTCTTTAGATGCCATGATAATTATACCCTCTTGTTCTTGCGGTTCATTGCAGCAACGTCCAGTGTTTCTGGCTGTTGTGCTTCGTGTGGATGGGATGCGCCTTTGTAAACGCGCAAATTGCCGAGGCATGTGCGGCCCATGGTGCCTTCCGGCAGCATACGCTCAACAGCTTTCTGGATAACGCGCTCAGGGTATTTCCCTTTCAGGATTTCGCCTTTGCTACGGCCCTTGATCCCGCCTGGGTGGCCGGTGTGCCAGTAGAAAATGGAGTCCGCAGCCTTGTTACGGCCTGTCAGAGCCACTTTTTCAGCGTTGATAACGATGACGTTATCGCCGGTGTCCATGTGTGCTGTGAACATTGGTTTGTGTTTGCCGCGCAGACGCATGGCGATGATGCTGGCCAGACGGCCCAGAACCAGATCTTCCGCGTCGATCAGAATCCATTTCTTCGTCACGTCGCTTGGTTTTGCAGAATATGTTTTCATTACAATCAACCTTGTTAGTTTTTCATCCTATTTGCGGCCTATACGGCCATGGCCGGAACATCCACAAATCTTCGCCTTTTGGCGCGCTTTTTTGGAAAGCAACGTGGTTATCGCGGAACGGGCGCAGAGAGTCAATCAAAAATCACAAGAAATCGTATAAATAACAGTGACCTAGAAATGCGGTATAATAATACCACAATGAAAACGATGAATAACACATTGATATAATTATATAAATTAACAAGAATAGCGCCGTTGTGCGCTGCGCCTTGATGCCACCCCGCTTCACTTATACCTTTCACCCCAGCGTAAGAATCGAATGGAAGAACAGGATATGAAAGACATGCCGAACAAGATCAATTTTGAAACTCTGGCCGTTCATGCCGGAACCCCGCCAGACCCAACAACCGGGGCCAGCAGCCCTGCCATTCACCAGTCATCGTCCTTCGTCTTCAAAAGCACCCAACATGCCGCTGATTTGTTTGCCCTGAAAGATAGCGGCTTTATCTATTCCCGCCTGACCAACCCGACCGTGGCCGCCTTGGAAGCAAAGCTATCCGCATTTGAAGGTGGCGTTGGCGCAACCTGTACTGCGTCTGGTCTGGCCACCAACCTGCTGGCCTTCAGTGCCCTGATGACGCCGGGTGATGAGTTCATCGCAACATCGAAACTGTATGGCGGCACGGCGGGTCAGTTCCGCGATACATTCCAACGCTCCTTCGGTTGGAAATGCTTATTTACTGATCCGACAAGGCCGGATGATTTCAAACGCCAGATCACCGACCGCACCCGCGTCATCTTCATTGAAAGCCTGTCGAACCCGGAAGGCGTCATTGCAGACATCGAAGCCTATGCCCGCATCGCTGAAGATGCCGGTATCCCGTTGATCGTTGATAACACGGTGGCAACGCCGTATCTGTGCCGTCCGTTTGAATATGGTGCAAATATTATCGTTCATTCGACCACCAAATACTTCACAGGTCATGGCAATTCCATGGGCGGTGCGGTTGTTGATGGCGGCTCATTTGACTGGATGAAAAACGCCGCAAAATTCCCATCCCTGACCACGGAATGTTCCGGCTATCGCGGGACTGTCTTTGCCCGTGACTTTGCCGCCTGCCCGTTCGCCATGCACAACCATGCCATCGGTTTGCGCGATATGGGGATGAACCAGCAACCGATGAACGCTTACCTTACCTTGATGGGGATGGAAACATTACCGCTGCGCATGCGCCAGCATTGCGAGAACGCGCAAAAGGTTGCGGAGTTCCTGTCCAAGCACAAGGCGGTGAAATCAGTTAGCTATGCCGGATTACCAAACTCCCCGTTCAAGCCATTGGCAGAAAAGTACATGCGCAATGGCTGGGCCAGCGGCTTATTTACCTTTGATCTGGTTGGCGGTCATGCGGCAGGGGTCAAATTGGTGGAAAGCGTTAAAATCTTCCAGCACCTTGCCAATATCGGTGACACGCGCAGCCTGATCATCCACCCGGCCTCAACCACCCATGCCCAGATGAATGATGAACAGAAAATCGCGGCTGGCTGCGGTCCGGGGGTTATTCGTATCTCCGTCGGCATCGAAACGGCCGAGGATTTGATTGAGGATCTGAATAAAGGTCTGGCGGTCGCGTAAAGCCCCACCCGGCCTATACAGGGTAAAACCAAGCATTTCTGCGGATCACCGGGGAATCTTAACTGATTTCCCGGTGATTTTTATTTTCCGAAATAATTCTTGCCCGCAACGTAGGGTTAATGATATTGTCCGCGCAATAATTATAAACTGAGGTTTCACAGATGCTTAAATCGACGCGCGTAACTGCCGCAATTGCCTTGGCCATGTCCCTGGGTTCTTCCGTTCTGGCCCCGATGGCCGCCGCGACTGAGCAAGATAATGTCCGCCCAGCGAATGACTTCATGATCGCAACTGACCGCGATATGTCCGTCCCCGACCGATCAGGCCATTTGATTGTAAAGCGCGAAGCACAAAAAGTTGTTGCCTGCACCTCTGACGACCATTTCGTTTTGACCTATGTCTTCGCCCAGTCAAAGCCAAGCGATGTACGTTATAATACGCCAGCCAAGATTGATGCTTATCTGAAAACCATGCACAGTGCCTTTATGTCTGCATCACGCGCGCATTCTGCTGCGATCTTTAATGTCGGCAGCAATTATCCGATAAGCCTGCCGCCAAAACTATTCCAACGTCTGGAAGCCGCCAGCCATGCCTTCAACCAAGCAAACAACACGGGGTTGAACTGGCTGCTGCGCGCATTCGTAACATCAGACGAACCCTTTAAGCCCTGCATCAACAGCCGCCTTAAGAACTTGACCCCAACCAATAAATAAAGCGAAAATCAAAGCCAAGGAATCAAACAAATGAACAAATGCATTTGCGCCTTCACTGCTGCTGCTATCGCCGCCAGCGCCTTTATGGCCGGGCCTGCCTCTGCCACCCCGCAAGACAACGCAAAAATCATCAACTGGGCTAAAGACACCAAATCAAAACGCGCGACATGGGAAGATATGAACGTCCCGAACGCAAATGGCGTTGTCTTCGTTGAACGCTACCCTGCCTCCGTCACGGCCTGCACATCTGATAACTACATGGTCTATGGCGATATCTACGCTGCGGCGATGCCACAAGATGCCGATCACGTATCACCCTTTGCTTCAAAGGCATTCCTGTCCGCAACCCAAGACGCCTTCATCAAGGCAACCAATGCCCTGCCCGCACAAGAATTCATACAGCGCATGACCCCGCAAATCAGTCTGCCGCCAACTGTCCTGCAGGACATGAAAATAGCAGCAACCACATATAATCAACAAAACGCTGGTGAAGGCGCGCCGTTGAAATGGCTTATGTTCAAATACGATATCACATCAACGCCGATGGAATATTGCAAAAAAGAACGTGGCGCAAAACTCTAACCAAGTAACAGGATAACTAAAATGAACAAAATCACCCGCAGCTTCGCAGCAGCATCACTGTCTTTGGCAGCCATTCTGGCAGGACCAGCCGTTTCCGCTGAACCAGAATTGATTTTGGCGACACAAGAAGAACTCACAATTCCAAATAAAATTGGACAAACTTTTGTGAACCAGAAATCTGTTCTATTCTCCGCCTGCACAGCGGACAATTACCGTGTTACATCTCATTTATTCCTGACCGCAAATCCCGTCATGAAGCAACGCATGATAAAAGATCACCCACTATCGGAGCAGCTGAGAAACGTCTATCAGGAAGGCTATTACAAGGAATATGAAGCAGGTGCCAAACGCCTCACTGCAGCAGATTTCTTAGAAAATCTTCAACACTCCACGATCCCGCTGATGATGCGCCAGCACATGAATTACATGGCCCGCGGCCTGAACAAAGATGGCTCCCCGAATGAAACATCGTGGCAACTGCGCAGTACAAATGTTTCTGCCACACGCGACCCCAGCTGTAACGTGCAGACAAAGAATATGGCGCTGCGATAGGCGTGAAAACACCACCATGAAAAAAGGCTCCAATCAAACGGAGCCTTTTTTCATTCTATATCTATCTGTTCTTCAAATGGTCGGGGTGACAGGACTTGAACCTGCGACCCCTTGCCCCCCAGGCAAGTGCGCTACCGGACTGCGCCACACCCCGACAATGATGTGAATTCTATACCGCCCCTTTGCCCGAAAGGCAAATGATGCGTTATTGGAGCGGTAAATCAATTTTTTTACTGCCCCCCCCTATTGTCATCCCCGGCTTGACCGGGGATCCAGAGAGGAAGACTCCATAATAGCTCTTAGCCCTGGATCCCCGGTCAAGCCGGGGATGACAAGGAGGACTATTATTTTGTGCCGATCATGTCGCGCAAGTCACGCAGATCACCCAGCATCGCTTGCAGGATGGATCGTTGCTTGTCGTTCAGCGGCAATGGGCCAACAGGCTGCGCTGGGGAAACATTCGCTGTGGCGGCGCGTGGTGCGGCCACTTCGTTTGCGGCCACGGTACGTTTTGCGGCCGGTGTGGTTGTTTCACCCGCCAGCAATTGAGCCTTACCCAAGGTCTTCAGAAGCTTCTGAACGCCCTTGATGGTGTAACCTTCTGTGTACAGCAGCGTATGGATTTTCTTCAGCAAAGCCACGTCTTCTGGGCGGTAGTAACGACGGCCACCGCCGCGCTTCAATGGCTTCACTTGCGTGAACTTTGTTTCCCAAAAACGCAGGACGTGCTGTTGCACGCCAAGCTCATCAGCGACTTCGCTGATTGTGCGGAACGCACCGGGGGCCTTTTTGTGGGCAACAGCATCATCTGCCGTTGTTAAGACTTCATCAACCTGTTCTTCCAGCTCAGCATTCTGCTTTGTCTTCAATACGGTCATGATCCGGGTTCCGTTTTTTATTGTTATTGGGTTTACGCTGTTTGTCTTTGAACGTCTTAAACGCCCTTGTTGATCCGGTCCTTCAGGACGTGGGATGCGCGGAAGACCAGAACCTTACGCGGCAGAATTGGCACCTCAACGCCCGTTTTCGGGTTGCGGCCAATGCGCTCGCCCTTCTCACGGATGGAGAAACTGCCAAAGGATGAAATCTTTACGTTCTTGTTTTCGATCAGGCTTTTGGAGATTTCCTCCAGTACCAGTTCAACAAGATCAGAAGATTCGTTACGGGACAGGCCAACCTGTTCGTATACTGCTTCTGCCAGATCGGCTCGCGTGATTGTGCGATTGGTCATTGGTGCCTCGCGTCTAAAAAGGAATATAAAAAGCCTACCCTTTGAAATTCACCCCGTCAACGGGACTTCATCAAAAAGTAACAAAAAAGTGATTCAATTCAAAGGGTAACAGGATTTTCTTAAATTTAGGTTTTCGTCATGAAAAGACCGGATTTGAGCCAATATTCTGGCCCCATTTCATCCAAAACCTAGAATCTGGCTAATGCGGCGCCCCAGACAAGGCCCCCGCCAAGGGCTTCGATCAGCATCAAATCACCGCGCTTAACGCGCCCCGATTCGACCGCCTCGGCCAGCGCCAGCGGAATGGAGGCAGCAGATGTATTGCCGTGACGATCCACCGTGACAATGACCTTATCCATCGACATACCGAGTTTTTTGGCCGTTGATTCCAAAATACGGATATTCGCCTGATGCGGCACGATCCAGTCCAGTTGATCCGGGGTGATCTTATTATGTTCCAAAACTTCTGTCACAACATTGGCCAGTTCAGCAACCGCATGCCGGAAGACTTCCTTGCCTTCCATCATGATGTGGCCTGCGGTCCCGGTCGAGCTAACCCCGCCATTCACGCATAAAATATCTTTCAAATTGCCATTGGCATGCAGATGGGTGGAGATAATGCCACGGTCCTCAATGGTCCCTGCGCCCTCAATACCTTCCAGAACAACAGCCCCCGCCCCGTCACCAAACAGAACGGATGTCGTGCGGTCTTCCCAGTTGAGGATGGAGGACATCTTATCCGCCCCCACCAGCAAAATGCGTTTCGCCGCACCCGTGCGGATCAAGCTATCGGCCACGCTCAGCGCATAAACAAACCCTGCACACACCGCCTGAACATCGAATGACGGGCCGTTTTTAATGCCAAGAGCTGCCTGAACCTTTACGGCCACAGACGGGAATGTTGTATCGGGGGTGGATGTAGCAACAATAACACCATCAATATCGGACCCAGACAGGCCCGATGCCTTTAAGGCGCGTCCGGCGGCTGCAATAGACATGTCAGCGGTTGTTTCGCCCTCTGCCGCGATGTGACGCTGGCGAATACCGGTGCGCTGAACAATCCATTCATCGCTGGTGTCCATGATTTTTTCGAGATCAAAATTGGTGACGGCGCGTTCCGGCAAGTATGCGCCGCAAGACAGAATAACAGTACGCAATGACATCTTTGGCTCTCTTACGAATTCGCTTGTGCGCTAAGGGATGAGATAAAGGATTCCTGACTCATCAATTGTTCAATTTCAACGGCGACGCGTTTGTTGAACCCGTTTTCAACGAGGTTCGCCGCCACGCGGATCGCGTTGGCAAATCCAACCTCATCCATGCCGCCATGACTTTTCACGCAGATCCCATCAAGGCCAAGGAACATGCCGCCATTATAAAAACGTGGGTCCATCAGTTTCTTGGTGTTCTTCATCGCCGAATAAGACAGCAAGCCGCCGATTTTTGAAATCAATGTGGACTTGAAGGCTTTCTTGACGAATTCGCCCATCATCTTGCTGACGCCTTCGGCGACTTTCAACGCAACGTTACCTGTGAAGCCATCAGTGACGATAACGTCTGTGGTGCCAAGGGCAATATCGTTGCCCTCAACAAAGCCATGATAGCGGCCCGGCAATTCAACGCTGTTCAAAACAGCGGCTGCGGCACGCAATTGATCATGGCCCTTCATTTCTTCGGACCCCACATTCAAAAGACCGATGGAAGGATTACCAACGCCCATCACCACGCGCGCATAAACCGCGCCCAGTAGTGCAAATTGAATCAGGATTTCTGCATCACATAAAATGTTTGCGCCCAGATCGAGAACAACGCTTTTACCGCGCGTGGTCGGAAACACGCCAGCAAGCGCCGGACGGTTGATGCCGGGAAGGCTTTTTAAAATCAGTTTCGACATCGCCATCAACGCGCCCGTATTGCCACCGGAAACGATGCTGTCCGCCTCGCCTGCCTTCACCGCTTCAATCGCCAGACGCATGCTGGAATCTTTACCAGAGCGCAGCGCCTGTGATGGCTTCTCATCATTCGCAACCATCTTTTCGGTATGGCGAATGGTGGAGGATGATGCGAGTTGGGGATAGCGCGCCAGAATGGGGCGAATACGACGTTCATCACCAAACAACAGGAAATGCACACCGGGTAAATCCTGTAACGCCAACGCCGCACCGGGAATGACAACATCCGGTCCGAAATCGCCGCCCATGACATCGAGCGCAATGGTTTGATGATAGGCCAAAGTGAAAACCCTGTTTGGTTAGAGCGACATACGCGAATGCCCGGATTATAGGCACGAAAAACGGGGAGAACAAACCCCCCGTTGATCAAAATCCGGTTTATCCGTCACGAATGATCTTTCGATCTTAGTCGCGCGGAGGCAGAACCTGACGGCCTCTGTACATGCCGGTTTTCAGGTCGATGTGGTGGGTGCGCTTTGGCTCACCAGATGTGCCATCTTCAACCCAGTTGGTGGTCGTCAAAGCGAGGTGCGAACGGCGCATATCGCGCTTGGAGGAACTGGTGCGTTTCTTTGGAACTGCCATAGTAATTAACCTTTTCGGAATTAAGAGGACTGGTAATTAACGGAAAATACCCCCTGTTGCAAGCAAAATTCGCCCCAGTTTTACATTTTCCCTAAGGATTTACCCTTCTTTATCGGGTTCCCCGCCTTTCCAGTCCTTTAGGGCCTCAAACGGGTTTTTCCGTAATGGGGTTGAGGGCTGGGCGTCGTGGCCGTGATCCACCGATTCCTTGTCCCACGCCACGCCGTGCGCACGCGGATAGGGGTTTAAAGACAGGGATAAATACTGGGCAACCAGATCGCCAAGGTCGATCTTGCCGTTGATAATCGGTTCCGGGTCTTCCCGTTCGTCCATGATCGGGATTTCGGTATCATTCATCTTACCAGCCCGTTCATGTTTGGCCTTGGCCAGAGACACAACTTCCGAATCCGCGTACCAGCCTTCGAATTCTTCCTCGATATGGCCTTTTACCGGGGCTTGGCTGATGATGCAGCTTTGAACGACATCGGCCTTCAGCATGCCTTCGACATGGATCACTGATTTGTTGCCGGGTGCGCGCTGGAGCGTCATTTCCGCAGACAGGGACTGCACGGCTGGAATCGCCAGACGGGCTGCAATCGCCTTTAAATCAGCGTCGCCAGCGGTAATGGCCTTGCGGAACGGGTTTTGGCCGATTTCGCCCTGATCAATCAGGTAAATCCATCCAAAATCGTCATCGGCTGCTTTTTTGCGGCTCATGATGCGGCCTTTCTCAGTTCTACAGGTGTTTCTGGTAAGTCAGCCCAGACAATGCGTCCGGCGACCAGTTCATTCATATCCATGCCCATCACCCGCTCAAGGCTGGTCAGCAGATAAGCCCCAACGCGGTTCAAGGCCTCCTGCGCCACATCCGGCACGGTTCCATAGAGATTCCGGCGCAAGGCATCATGGAGCAGCGCATTATCGGCCAAGCCAGCCTCATACGCCGCAACCCGGCCATTAAAGGCCTTCATCATGCGGCGGACATGGCGTTTTACGCTCAAATCCCCCACACCCATTTCGCGCACAGCGCGGTCCATTTCAACAAACATCGTATCGTACAGAGCCTGTGACAAAGCGCGGGAATCCTTATCCCCATGGCCCAAACGGTGCATAACGATGAAGCAATGCATCAAAACGGAGTCAAACCGCCCATCGACGGTGTCGGGCACACCCCAGACCGTATAAAAGGCCGGTTGGCGCGACTGGGCGATCAGGGCGGCATATAACCCTTCAGCGGCCACCTGTACGGGGCTGTTTTTCTTGCGAAAAAAGGTCAGCATTGCTTTTTAACCTGCGTAATCCTATGAATGACAAGGTTTTATATATCGACTGACAGGTAAAATGACCATGAAAAATTCGCATCTGGCACTGATCCTTGCCGCGCTGCTGGCCACATCGGCCTGCGCCCCTACCGTTGCCAACCGTGGCAATATGATCAAGGACCACCAGCTGGTCACGCTGCAACCCGGCACCAGCACGAAAAGTGACGTGCTGCGCGCCCTCGGTTCGCCCACCACTCAGGATGCCTTCGATGAAAACCAATGGTATTACATCGGCCAGGTCACATCCAAAAAAGGTGTTCTGGACCCAAAGGTAACGGATGAGCGGATTATTCTGGTCAGCTTTAACCAAGAAGGCATCATGGACACCATCAAGGATGTCGGCGGCGACCGCGAAAGCATTCCGTTTGAACGCCGCAAGACCCCGACATCAGGCAATGAAGTCACCGTCATGCAGCAATTCTTCGGCAACCTTGGCCGCTTTAACAGCGACACCATGCGCGGCGCATCGCCAACCGGCGGGATGTAATTCCGCTATCGCTTCTTAAATCTTAGTATTGACGTTTTGGTCGCCTGAACACGCCGACCATTTCGACATGCGGGGACCACAGGAACTGGTCAACGACGCTCAGCTTTTCGAAAACATAACCGCCCGCAATCAGAGTTGCGGCATCTTTGACGAAACTGGTCAGGCCGCAGGAAACACTGATCACCAATGGCACTTCGGACCGCGCCAGCTTTTTCGCCTGTTCGCCTGCGCCCACGCGCGGCGGGTCCATGATGACGGCATCGTAATCTTTCATTTCTTTTGGCATCAGCGGGTCGTGCATCAGATCACGTTTTTCCGTGGTGATTGCAAAACCGCGTGTTGAATTTTTCAATGCCGCCATCGCGGGGGCAAAACCCTCAACCGCGTGAACCCGGTATTTCTCCTGAGCTATCGCAAAGGTAAACGTACCGCAACCCGCATAGAGATCAGCCACCAGCTTCGGTTTCTTCTTACCCGCACCAAGTGCATCAAGAACCAGACGCACCAAAGTCGCCTCGCCCTCTGCCGTTGCTTGCAAGAAAGCACCCGGTGGCGGCACGACTTCAACGCCTGAGAAATTCAGGATGAAGGGTTCACGCCATGCAATCGGGGTTAAATCAGTTTCATCGGTGCTGCTGTTCTGCCAAGACAGACGCGCAATATTTTCTTTTTGAGCGAAGGCCGACAGACGTTCCAACATAAACATCGGCAACAAGGATTCTGATTTCTTCTTGGTCCAAGGACGCAGGACGATATCAACGGCACCGCCGGATTCAACCATGCTGACATCCATGCCCTGCCCCTGTGTCAGGACTTTACTGATGACTTCGCGCAAGCCCGGAATAAGAGCAGAAAGGCGCGGAATCAAAACGGGACATTCTTCCAGATCAACGATGGTGTTGCTGCGGGCTTCGTTGAACCCCAGAACCATTTTGTCCTGCCCCTGAAACGCGGCCATGGTAGCACGGCGGCGTGTGGCTGGGGCGCTGATGAATGGCCCTTCGATATTTTCGATCTTGATATTTTCGCGCTCAAGCGCGGCGCGCACCTGTCCCATTTTCAGGGCCGCGTAGGATTCAGCACTCATGTGCTGCAACACGCACCCACCACAGCGTTCAAAATGGCGGCATGCCGGGGCTATGCGGTCGGGGGACGGCGTATTGATGACATCAAGTTCTGCACTGATCCCATCGTCACGCTTTTCCCCCGGAATGAAGGTAATAACCTCCCCCGGCAGGGCTCCAGGCACAAAGACCCGTCGCCCGTCTTCCAAATGGCCAATGCCATCGCCACGGGCGCCAAGAGTTTCAATTGTGATGCGGTGCGGGTGTGTCATGGCGCTAAAGATCATCATTGGGGGCAAAATAGCAATAAAAAACGTTGAAAACCGCCATTCCTTTCGCCCCCTCTCCCATGGGGAGAGGGCTGGGGTGAGGGTGTTTAATGTCTGGCAGCCCCTCACCCCGACCCTCTCCCCATGGGAGAGGGAGAAGAAAAAAAGCCCCTCGGTTGAGGGGCTTTTTCGTATTTTCTAGCAAATCGAGCTTAGCCGGCGATCATTTTTGCAACAATCGCAACCAGCAGAATAGCCACGATGTTGGTGATTTTGATCAGCGGGTTAACGGCTGGACCAGCGGTATCCTTGTAAGGATCGCCAACGGTGTCGCCTGTAACAGCGGCCTTGTGGGCTTCGGAGCCCTTGCCGCCGTGGTTACCCTCTTCAATGAACTTTTTCGCGTTATCCCATGCACCACCACCGGAGGTCATAGAGATAGCAACGAACAAGCCCGTAACGATCGTGCCCATCAGCATCGCGCCCAAAGCATGGAACGCAGACAACAGGTCATGACCGCTGATCAGGTAAACAACACCAAACAGGATCACAGGAACAACAATCGGCAGCAATGATGGGATCATCATTTCCTTGATTGCGGCCTTGGTCAGCAAGTCAACGGCTGTGCCGTATTCTGGCTTGCCTGTGCCTTCCATGATGCCTTTGATCTCGCGGAACTGACGGCGAACTTCGACAACAACGCTACCAGCCGCACGGCCAACAGCAGTCATCGACATCGCGCCGAACAGGTACGGCAGCAAACCACCGACAAACAACCCGATCACGACATACGGATTTTGCAGAGCAAAAGTGATGTCCTTGAATTCAGGGAATTTATCAACCGGGAAGTAATGCTTGATCTCTTCCGTGTAACCGGCAAACAGCACCAGCGAAGCCAGCGCAGCTGAACCAATGGCATAACCCTTGGTGACAGCCTTTGTCGTGTTACCGACCGCATCCAGAGCATCCGTTGTGACGCGGACTTCTTTCGGCAGGTTGGACATTTCAGCAATACCACCGGCGTTGTCGGTGACCGGACCATAGGCGTCCAGTGCAACGATCATACCGGCCAGTGACAGCATTGTTGTTGCCGCAATTGCAATCCCGTACAGGCCTGCAAAGTGGAACGCAATGAAGATACCGGCACAGATGACAACGACTGGCAGAGCGGTTGCTTCCATGGAAACAGCCAGACCCTGAATGACGTTGGTCCCGTGACCTGTTTCCGATGATTTCGCAACCGAGCGAACTGGACGGAAAGCGGTCGAGGTATAGTACTCAGTAATCCAGACCAACAGGCCTGTCACACCAAGACCAACCAGAACGCACCAGAACAAGTCCATGACGTCCAGGATGGAACCATCGGCCAGCTTCATTTCAGCAGGCAGGAAGGTTGTCTTCAGAAACACGCCGCCGATCAAAAGAACGGAGATCACGCCACTGTAAGCCAAACCACGGTACAAGGCACCCATGATGTTCGTGCTGCCCTTTTTCAGGCGGACGAAGAACGTACCCGCGATGGATGAGATAATGCAAACAGCACAAATCACCAACGGCAGGAGCATCATGATTTTGGATACTTCCGGTGTGAAGACGCTATACGCGATCAACATCGTGGCAACGATGGTAACGGCATAGGTTTCAAACAGATCCGCAGCCATACCGGCGCAATCGCCCACGTTGTCACCAACGTTATCAGCAATAACAGCAGGGTTACGGGGATCATCCTCAGGAATGCCGGCTTCGACTTTACCGACCAAGTCAGCACCGACGTCAGCACCCTTTGTGAAGATACCACCACCCAGACGGGCGAAGATGGAAATCAGCGAAGCACCGAAACCAAGGCCAACCAGACCTTCCAGGATGAAGCGCAGATCATGACCTTGTGTATCAAGGAAAATGAAATACAGCATCACGCCCAGCAAACCCAGACCGACAACCAGCATCCCGGTGATCGCACCGGCGAGGAAGGATACGTTCAGGGCCTTGGACAGGCTTTCCATTGCGGCTTGTGCGGTCCGGACGTTGGCGCGAACAGAAACGTTCATGCCGATGTAACCGGCCAGCGCGGATAAAACCGCACCAATCACAAACCCGCCAGCAACGTGCCAGCCGAGCAATGCATACAACACAACCGTCACAACAACACCAACGATGCCGATGGTGCGGTATTGACGGTTCAGATAGGCAGCAGCGCCTTCTTGAATCGCGGCAGCAATTTGCTGCATGCGTTCATTCCCTGCGCTGGTGCTCATCACCTTGCGCGTGGCATAGGCGCCGTATATCAGGGCGAGAACGCCACAACATACGACCAAGTAGTAAATGTTCACTATTTCAGACATTTTCTTCAGGACCCTTTCGGTACTTTTTTATCGGTTTTATTTGGGTAAAAACTTGATAGAGGGCTGAAAGTGCATAAAAAAGTTTGAATACGCAAGGTGTCGAAAATGGCGCAGCGCACAAGACGCAGGTGCAAAAAAGCCCGGAAAAACCGGGCTTAATCAAGGATTTGTGCGGAAAATGGCGTGAAAATTACATCGGGCGCTGCTGAACAACCTGTAACAGAACGTTGTTAACAACTCCCTCGCCCATCACATGGGTGCTGACTTTATGCAGGCGGTTCTTTAATGCGCCCACTTGAATGATGCCGTCGCGCATCATGGCTTCCTGGCTCAAGGCACCATACATGTCCTGAATAAACGCATCTTTCAAACGCGGTGACATGTGCGTGACTTGCGCCTTGCCTGCTTCATCCGGTGTTTCAATGACGATCACCAGGCTGACAACCTGTGTAACACCGTCTTTATTGATGATTGGAAGGATCAGCGGATCCAGCTGTACGAAAGAACTGACCGCGTGGGCATCTTTCTTTTTGGCTGATTTTTCAGCCTTTTCATGCTCACCTGAAGCCCCTGTCGCGGCTTCAGCTGGTTGCATGAAGTAGAAATATGCCCCTGCGCCACCGCCGCCAAGCAGGATAAGTGCTACGATTGCTATTAAAACTGTTTTCATTATACGCGAAATGCCCCAACGATCAGAATTGACAGATTGGCCTGTCCCCTATGATCAATATTAGGCTCAATTCCCTAATATACCGTTATGGACATATTGGATTTTAACTAAATCCACAGCATTTGCGAAGCTAAAATGTATGATATTTCAATTAGTTATGACGAATAACCGCCTTAATTGAATCAAGAATTGCATTTACCAGACGCGATTCACCCTGTTCATAGAACGCATGGGTGACGTTTAGATAGTCGGAGAGAATCACAGGGGCATCGACCTCTTGATTGTCCAAAAGCTCAAACGCGCCACACAGCAATATGGCCATCAGTAAGGGCTCAGAAGGCTTGGTTTTATTGCTTTTTTGCAGCGCAGCTATAATCATGTCTTCAAGGGCGTTCATGCGGTCATAGACCCCGCGCACGACCATTTCGAACAAAACACCGTCAGGCGTCACAAATTCCTGCCCGTCCACTGGTTTTCCGAGCCGATGGAGACGATATTCACTAATGACGGATTCCGCAGACTGATTATTGCCCAAGACCTGATAAACAGCCTGAACCGCAGCCAAGCGGGCGGCGGATGATCGGGCGATCTTGGAACCTTGGGGTTTTGTTTCTTTTTGAATATCGGTCATGGCGCGGACATTACAGATAAAGTGTTGATAATTCCAGAGCGTTGTCTTAGGAATATTTTTACCATAACACTGTAGTTATAAGGGCACAACCCGCAAAAATAACCGCTGGAATAAGATCATGATAAACCTGAAGGCCTTGGCCCAAAAACTGTTCAGCAAAACCATCCAACCCGATGATATCAACCTGATTGAAACGGCGGACTTAAACTCATCCGGTGGCCACCCGCATTATTATACCGCCGACCGCCAGCAGGACGGCACCTTCTCCATCACCCATGCTGTCTTATCCGATGATGGCGATGGGCGTCTGGTCAGGATGGAGCATGATGCCATGCGCTATACGCTGAACGAAGCGATTGACCTGCTTTCTCGTTTTGAAAAGACCGAAGGATTATTTGCGGGCAAAGATCCAAGCCACCGCCTGTTCCAAAATTCCCGCCGCCCTGATTACTACAAAGCAAAACTGGGTGATCAATATCAACGGTCCGAAATTGAAACGGAAATGTTTGGAGAAAATCCGCACGATATCATGCGCATGAAAAACGAAAGCTACGACACATCGCAACGCGCCATTGCCATGGCGCGGATCGCGAGTTTTGGCCCCTTTAAAATATAACTCAAAATCCGCTCCCTACTCCGCCGCCTGATTTTTCTGGCTTTGCAGTTCTTTGACTTCCTTCAGGAATTCATCAAAGTCCTGCGGGTTGCAAAAATCCTTGTAAACAGAGGCGTAGCGGATATAGGCCACAACATCCAGATGCGCCAAGGCGCGCATGACCAGCTCACCAATCTTGAATGACGGAATTTCACTTTCGCCCATTGTTTCCAATTGACGCACGATGCCATTGGCTGAAATTTCAATCTGCTCACCCTGAACCGGGCGTTTCCGCAGGGCAATTTGCATTGAACGCATCACCTTGTCGCGGTCAAAGGGCTGGCGACGCTCATCGTTCTTGATAACAACCATGTCACGCAGCTGAACGCGTTCAAACGTGGTGAAACGCGCGCCGCATTCGGAACAGTTCCGGCGGCGGCGGATGGATGAATTATCATCCGTCGGGCGGGAATCCTTTACTTGCGTATCTTCGCTGTTACAAAACGGGCAACGCATGAATTAGTACCCCGGATAAATCGGGAAGCGCGCACACAGCGCCTCCACTTGTTTACGAACATCCTGTTCGATTGCAGCATTTCCATCCGCCCCGTTGGCAGCAAGGCCATCCAGAACGCAGGAAATCAGCTCCGCAATCGCTTTAAACTCGGCTTCTTTAAACCCGCGCGTGGTGCCCGCCGGTGTACCAAGGCGGATACCCGATGTCACCATCGGCTTTTCCGGATCAAACGGAATACCGTTTTTGTTACAGGTCAGCCCTGCCCGGTCCAAGGCTTTTTCAGCCACGTTTCCGGTCAGTTTTTTCGGGCGCAGATCGACCAGCATCACATGGCTGTCTGTGCCACCCGATACGATGTCATAACCATTGGATACAAGCGTATCGGCCAGCGTTCTCGCATTGGCGATGATCTGTTTCGCGTACGCTTTGAATTCCGGTTGCAAGGCTTCGCCGAACGCTACAGCCTTCGCCGCAATCACATGCATCAACGGGCCACCCTGAATACCGGGGAATACGGCCTTATTCAGCAGCTTTCCGATTTCCTCATCATTCGACAAGATCATCCCGCCGCGCGGGCCGCGCAGGGTTTTATGGGTTGTTGTGGTGACAACATGGGCGTGATTGATGGGGCTTGGGTATTCACCCGCCGCAATCAGACCGGCATAATGAGCCATATCGACAAACAGATACGCGCCAACTTCATCAGCAATCTTGCGGAATTCTGCCCAGTCAATCGCACGGGAGTAAGCAGAGGCGCCGCAAACAATCATTTTCGGTTTATGTTCGAGGGCCAGTTTACGCACCTCGTCAAAATCAATGCGCTGATCTTCGCTGGATACGCCATAGGATGCAAAATCAAACCATTTACCGGATTGGTTCAACTTCATGCCGTGGGTCAAATGCCCACCATGGTCAAGGCGCATGCCCAAAACTTTATCACCAGGATTCAGCAGCGCGAAGTAAACGGCCTGATTAGCCTGCGACCCCGAATGCGGCTGGACGTTGGCATAAAGGCAGTTAAACAGTTTGCAGGCGCGTTCAATCGCCAGTTCTTCTGCAATATCGACAAATTCACAACCACCGTAATAACGCTTTCCCGGATAACCTTCGGCGTATTTGTTGGTCATGATCGACCCTTGCGCTTCCATCACGGCGCGGGAGACGATGTTTTCACTGGCGATCAGTTCAATTGAATCCTGCTGGCGGCCTAATTCTTTGCGAACAGCCGCATAGATTTCAGGATCGCGGTCAGCCAATGCGCCGCTGTAAAAATTGCTATCTACCATTTGGTTTTCCTGTTTCTTTGCCGCGTTGTTCATCAATCTATCTCCTTTGTCATCCCCGGCTTGACCGGGGATCCAGTGCCGTTAAGCACAAATTTCAGCATATAAATCTTTCCACTGCGGGTTGGCTTTTTCAATCAATTCCAATTTCCAAACCCTGTTCCAGTGTTTCAGTTGTTTCTCTCGCTTGATGGCTTCGTTTACATCATCATGCGCTTCGTAATACACAAGAAGCGAAACTTCGTAATCTTTCGTAAACCCTTCAACTGCACCTTCTTTATGCTGCCCTACGCGCTTTGGCAGGTCGGATGTAACGCCGACATATATTGTTCCGTTTCTTTCGCTGGCCATGATGTAAACAAAATAGCCGTTCAAGTTTTATTCCCCTGGATCCCCGGTCAAGCCGGGGATGACAAATAAGTTAGTGCTTAGCATTCCCCCAAGGACTGCACGCGGATGGCGTGGCGGCCGCCTTCGAATTCTGTGGTCAGGAAGGCTTCGACGCAATCGATGGCGACTTGCAGGCCGACGATACGCGCACCCAGTGCCAAAACATTTGCATCATTATGCATCCGCGCCAGACGCGCCATCGTGGCATCGGTGCATAGCGCCGCCCGCACAGCTAAATTCCGGTTGGCGGCAATGGAAATACCAATGCCGGACCCGCAGATGATGACACCGCGCGGCGCATCGCCGCGTTCAATCGCCAAACCCATCGCCTTACCAAAATCGGCGTAGTTGACGGAGCTTTCTGAATCCGTGCCAAGATCCAGCCACTCCACCCGGTCGGCGAAATGGTCCTTCAGGGCGGCCTTTAAGGCAAACCCGGCATGATCGGCAGAAATAGCGATTTTTTGTTTCTGATCCATACCCAATATATAGGGTTCTGAAGGGGATCAGATCAAGGGTGCAAATTAGAGTCTACATCAAGCCCTTTTTCTTCATGACATATTCCAGTCTTTTCAGGGCATTGGCCTTTAAAGTCGTTTCCGGCGCAGATTTTGGCCCCTGAATCATGATTTCGGTCATGGTTTTGACATCCATGGCTGTTACCTTCACAAGATTACCGATCGGGTAAATCTCAAAAAGGACTTCGCGGTTTCGAAATGGGTTGTCTGTCATTGTCCATCACCTTGATTCACATTATATTACCCACAAACATAGGGAACAGGAAATATGTCAGCACAAGCAAAATTAAAAGAAAAAGCAGCGCGCCCCTCTTTTCACTGGGAAGACCCCCTGCTGATCGAAGAATTATTGACCGAAGAAGAACGCATGGTGCGTGACACCGCCCGTGATTATGCCCAATCCAAACTCGCCCCGCGCGTGTTGGAAGCCAACCGCCACGAAAAATTCGATGTCGCGATCATGCGCGAAATGGGTGAGCTGGGCCTGCTCGGCCCGATGATTGAAGGCTATGGTTGCGCGGGCGTATCACAAGTCGCCTATGGCCTTGTCGCGCGTGAGATTGAACGCGTTGATTCCGGTTATCGTTCTGCGATGTCGGTACAATCTTCCCTCGTCATGTATCCGATTTATATGTTCGGGTCCGAAGACCAGAAAAACAAATACCTGCCAAAACTGGCCAGCGGCGAATGGATAGGCTGTTTCGGCCTGACCGAACCCGATGGCGGCTCCGATCCGGGGGGCATGATTACGCGCCTGAAGAAAAAGGGCAGCGGCTATGTGCTATCCGGTTCCAAGCAATGGATTACAAATTCGCCCGTCGCCGATGTTTTTGTCATCTGGGCAAAAAATGATGACGGCGAGATTGTCGGTATCATCCTTGAAAAAGGCATGAAGGGTCTGGAAGCGCCAAAGATTGAAGGGAAATTCTCCCTTCGCGCCTCTATTACCGGCGGCATCATGATGGATGAAGTGCCCGTCACCGATGACATGATTTTAAATGTGAAGGGTTTGACGGGTCCGTTTACCTGCTTGAACTCTGCACGCTACGGCATCAGCTGGGGTGCGATGGGTGCGGCGGAATTCTGCTGGCACACGGCACGCCAATATACGATGGACAGGATTTTGTTTGGCAAGCCACTGGCCGCCACGCAACTGATCCAGAAGAAGCTGGCAGATATGCAGACGGAAATTACGCTGGGGCTTCTTGGCGCACACCGTTTAGGAAGCCTTCGTGATCAAGGGCGCGCAGCACCGGAAATCATTTCCATCCTGAAACGCAATAACTGCGGCAAGGCATTGGATATTGCGCGCACGGCGCGTGACATGCTGGGTGGCAACGGTATTTCGGATGAATATGGCGTTATCCGCCATGTGATGAATCTGGAAGCCGTCAACACGTACGAAGGCACACATGACATTCACGCCCTGATTTTGGGTCGTGCGATGACGGGCCACGCAGCGTTCTAAAATTTAATAAGTCGCAGGAATAACTTTTAAGGATACTTCGTCCGCCAGAGCGCGGGCGAATTTTTCCGCATCGATCCGTGCGGTAAAGGACCGCACGCGCACCATATTCGCGCGTTGGGGATGCATTAATGTCACCATGAATTTTGTTTCACTGCCTTTGACGGCCATGGTTTGAACGGCAATACCATCAAAATCCTGCATTGGAATAGATTGCGGACGTGTTGTGACGCTCAAACCCATCGTGGTCAGCGGATATAAATCGACCCGCCCGTCTGAAATGCGGAAACGGCCGTAATCGCCGTTCATGGGAATAATCAAACGGCGAACAAGCACCATTTCAAAAACCACCACACAGACCAGACCGATAATCAGGGCTTGAACATTGATAGCAACGGCGGTTGGCCCGAACAGGGTTAGAATAAATGAAATCATCAAAACGGTAATAACAGATGCCGCCGCGACCAGCCGCAATAATTGCGGCCAAGCCGTGTACCCTTCTATAGGTAAATGGACACGTGCGCTGTCGATACTGGTCGGAATGCCGCTTTCGCGTGAGAGAGGCACCATGACGCCCCCTTACTCGAAATCGTCTTCGAGAGAAGCCAGACCGCTAAAGTTTGCCTGACTTGCCCAGAAGCGCTCAATCATATGAAGGGTCTGATTCATTTGCGTCAGACGATCATTGGTCAGTTCTGTGCCTGACAGTTTATCTTCGTGACGTTTCATCATCGCTTCGATCTGCTTGAACAGCTTCATCCCCTTATCCGACAGGCGGACACGGATGGAGCGTTTATCGTGAACGGAGCGTTCTTGAATCAGATAGTCGTTTTCGACCATCTTCTTCACATTGTAAGAAACGTTGGAGCCAAGGTAATAACCGCGCAGGGTCAATTCACCAACGGTCAGTTCATCATCACCGATGTTGTACAGGATCATTGACTGGACGTTGTTGATGTCCTGAATGCCGTTACGGTCCAGTTCGACCTTCAGCACGTCAAGGAAGTAACGGTGCAAGCGTTCTGTCAGCTGGATTGCTTCATAATATGGCGTGGTCAATTGATAAACTCCGATATGGATAAGGGCGGGTCATCTTCCATCAGGAAAAGTCCTAATAAAGATCATAGTTTAGATCGTCACAGACACAAGTTAATTTTCTTATAACGCCTGATCGAGGTTGGGCAGGTCATCCGCAAAGTAATTTTCAATAACGTCATTTTTGACCTCTTCCAGTGTGGCCGGGTTCCATTTTGGAGCCCTGTCCTTATCAATCAAAGCGGCGCGGATTCCCTCATAAAACTCATCCCCCAGCATGCACCGGATCGCCAGACGGTAATCCATGGCGGTCACGGTATTGAAATCGGCCCCCTTCATTTTCAGAAGATAGGCCAGCGTCAGTTTTACACTGGTTGACGACCGGGTTCTCATAATACGGGCGGTGTGTTCCGCCAGCGGGGCCCCTGCCCGGTCGAGATTTTGCAGGATGGTTTCGACATCTTCGCCCCCAAACCATTCATCAATGTCCATTTCATGCGGAAAGATTTTTGCCTCTGCCGGGTCAGGCGCGTTTGAGAATTGATCGAGGATTGATGCATCCCCCAATTCCACCATTTGTTCCAGACAGTGCGCAAAACGATCGGTGCGAATATAATGCGTGGCAATCCCCATTGGCAGCATATCCGCCGCGCGAATGGATTCACCCGTCAAGGCCAGCCAATACCCGGTGCGGCGCGGACACCGTGTCAACGTGTACATGCTGCCCACATCCGGAAATAAACCGATGCCGACTTCCGGCATGGCAAAGACGGTGGTTTCAGAGGCCACGCGAATGGCACATGCCCCCGCCACACCAAACCCGCCGCCCATGGTGATGCCGTTCATAAAGGCGATTAAAGGTTTCGGGTAATGGTGCAGATCGCGGTTCATGCGGTATTCTTCGGCGAAATAGACCTTGGCCAATGTGGCTTTATGGGCCGGGTCAGTCATTCCAACCCCGGCCTCATAGACCTTTTTGACATCCCCACCGGCGCAAAAGGCTCGATCCCCCGCCCCTTGGAAAACGATCATGCGGATATCATCCTGATCCCGCCATTGGGCCAAAACCTCACGGATTCCGCGGATCATACCCAGTGACAACGCATTCAGAGCCTCTGGCCGGTTCAGGGTGATCAGGCCGATAGGTCCGCGATGCTCAATAATCAGATGATTTTGGTCCGACATTTGTTTTACTTTCGCCTGTAAAGTCTTATAAATCAGGACATCATTATAACCATACAGGACGCAGTGTCATGACCGAAACAAACCCTTTGCGCATTATTGCTCGTAAAACTGTTCCAGCCCAAACGGCTGAGGCACAGGCTGCGCCCGGTATGTACCCCCGCGTCCGTCCGCGCCGCAACCGCACCGATGCGTGGTTGCGCGGCATGTTGGCTGAAAACACTTTAAGTGCCGCTGACCTGATCTGGCCCCTGTTCGTGATGGAGGGGGAAAACGCCCGCGACCCGATCAAGACAATGCCGGGTGTTGCGCGTCAATCAATTGATCTGGTCGTGAAATCGGTGATCGAAGCGCATGAATACGGCATTCCTGCGATTGCCCTGTTCCCGGTCACACCGTTTGAACTGAAAACAGAGGATGGCCGTGAAGGTTGGAACCCGGATAATTTGATGTGCCGGACCATTCGCGCCATTAAACAAGCCGTGCCGGATATTGGTATTGTTGCTGATGTTGCCCTCGACCCCTATACCAGCCACGGCCATGATGGCTTGCTGGATGAACAGGGCCGCATTGTAAACGATGAATCCATTGAGGTTTTGTGCAAGCAGGCCTTGGTGCAGGCCCAAGCCGGTGCCGACATCATCGCCCCGTCTGACATGATGGATGGCCGCATTGGTGCGATCCGCGACATGCTGGACGCCCATGGTTTTCAGGATGTGAAAATCATGTCCTATGCCGCGAAATATGCGTCCGCTTATTACGGCCCGTTCCGTGATGCGGTTCAATCCGGCGGATTGCTGAAGGGCGACAAGAAAACCTATCAAATGGACCCCGCCAACAGCGACGAAGCCATGCGCGAAGTGGCGCTGGACCTGGCTGAGGGTGCGGATATGGTCATGGTAAAGCCGGGTCTGCCTTATTTGGATATCGTCCACCGCGTTAAAACAGAATTCCGCGTCCCGACCTTTGCCTATAACGTCAGCGGCGAATACGCCATGCTGCGCTGGGCCGCAGAAAACGGGGCTTTGGACTATAATAAGGTGGTTCTGGAAACGCTGATGTCCTTCAAACGGGCTGGCGCGGACGGCATTTTGACCTATATGGCGATGGATGCGGCCAAACTGTTACGGAAAGATCGCTAACCCCCTTTACCAATTCGTAAATATTCCGGTGGCAGACTCATCCTGTAGCATTTTTTACAGGGTGATTCTTCTCACATGTCCGATGACAAGCTGAAACAGCAGCGGGATCGTTTTCTCGCTTTCTCTTTCGCGTCTGCTGATCTCTTTATTGAGGTCGAGCCGGATGGTGCGATTTCCTACTCACTCGGTGCGGCCCGCAGCCTGACCGGCGTGAACGAAACAAATATCAAAGGCCAGCAATGGCTGGAACTTTTCGCCAAGGAAGACCGCGCGACGGTTGCCGAAATGCGCAACAAGGCAAAGATGGGAAAACGGTGCGGCCCCTATCTCATCAAACTGGCTGAATCGATTGGCGGCGGGCGTCAGGCAATTGTCACCGGCATCATCATGCCCAGTGATCCAAAGTTTTATCTGACCATTGGTTTTACCAACGTGTTGATGGGGAAATACGCGCAAGAAGTTCGCGCGGTGGAAGAACACGCCCTGCTGGACAAAGACACCTTCCTGTACGCCGCACGCGAAGCGTTGGACATGGCACGGTCCTTAGGCCAAGACCTCGACCTAACCCTTCTCGATATTGACAATATTGCCGATATCAAACAGCGTCTGGGTGATGAAAAATGGCAAAAATTTTCTGACTCGATCACACATTTGCTCAATTCCAAATCCGCAGATGGTCAGGCCGCCGCCGAGATTAAAGAAGGCCGCTATAGTATTATCCATGACAGCACCGTGAACGCCGAATCCTTGAAAGAAGAAATCGTTCGCCTGTCCCGTGAAACCGACCCGGAGGGCGAAGAATTTGTTGTGGAAAGTAAAACGGTTTCCGCTGACCTTTCATCCTTAAGCGAACGTGATACCACCAAGGCGCTGATCTACACGATCAACGAATTCGAGCGCAAAGGCACGTCGATGACGATTGAAAGCCTGAATGGCGGTTTCAAAAATTACGTCAGCACCAACGCGCAAAAAATTGTTCAGTTTAAAACCATGGTTGAACAATTGAATTTCGACCTGCACTTCCAACCCATCGTCAGCCTTGAAACGGGCGAAGTAAAACATTTCGAAATGCTGTCCCGGTTCAAGGACAATCAATCAACGCAGGAATGGATCATTTTCGGCGAAGATATCGGCATGGCTGCGGATTTTGATATTGCCGTGTGCGAGCGAGCGATCAACTACCTGCTTTATAAATCCCAAGGGCGCAGAACCAAATTTGCGGTCAATTTGTCAGGGCAATCGATCCAAAACGAGC
Source organism: Micavibrio sp. UBA6139 (assembly GCA_002423285.1). Lineage (GTDB taxonomy): Bacteria > Pseudomonadota > Alphaproteobacteria > Micavibrionales > Micavibrionaceae > Micavibrio. The sequence goes on from DIVF01000003.1 coordinate 26,078, forward strand.
AGTTTTTTAAAACCCTGCACGCGAAATTGTCGATGAATAAGGAATTATCTGAACGCCTGATGTTCGAGATTACGGAATCCACAACCGTCACCGATCTGGAAATGGTCAATCATTTCATCAGCATCTTGCAGGGTGACGGATACAAGGTGTGCCTTGATGATTTTGGTGCTGGCTCGGCCTCCTTCCAATATCTTCACCGCCTGCACGTCGATTATGTTAAAATAGACGGCAGCTACACACGCAAGATCCTCACCTCTGAACGCGATGCCATTATGGTGAAAAACCTGACCCAGATGTGCCGCGACCTTAACATTGATGTGATTGCGGAAATGATCGAACAAGAAGCACAGTCCGAACGCATGCAAGATCTGGGTGTACAATACGGACAAGGTTATCTGTTCGGTAAGGCCACACCAAAACCGGAATACGACAACCAAAAGAAGAAGTCCTGAAAAAGGCTTCAGCCTTGATATTGTTTTGAAAAAAGGCGATAAATAAAGGAGCGGTCTCCTCTTTTATGCGCCCATTGATCGCCCCCAACAAAGAGTGTTTTAGATGAAATTACTTGGCTTGCTCATCGTCGTCGTCTGCGTCTTTGGTGGCTATATGTGGGCCGGTGGGAAGATGGCGCCGATCATCCTTGCCCTTCCCTATGAATGTTTGATCATTTTGGGGGCCGCTATCGGCGCGTTCATGGTGGCAAACCCCGGCTATGCCGTAAAGGAAACGCTGGGCAATCTGAAATGTCTGGTGAAGGGTGAAAAGCACAACAAGGCTGATTACCTCGAGCTGCTCAGTGTCCTTTATATGGTTTTTAAACTGGCGCGCAGTAAGGGCTGGCTGGCGCTGGAACAACATATTGAACACCCGGAAGAAAGCGAATTGTTCAAACAATTCCCCGGCTTTGCCCACAACCACCACGCAACCATGTTCCTGTGCGATTATTTGCGCATCATTTCCTTGGGCAACGAAAATCCCCATGAAATCGAAGCATTGATGGATGAGGAACTGGAAACGCTGACCCATGAAAAAATGCACTCCTCCCATGCTGTTCAAACCATGGCTGACGGTATTCCGGCGCTGGGGATTGTCGCTGCGGTTTTGGGTATTATTAAAACGATGGGTTCTATCACCGAACCCCCAGAAGTTCTGGGTAAGATGATTGGTGGTGCGCTTGTTGGTACGTTCCTGGGTGTGTTTTTGGCCTATGGTTTCGTTGGCCCAACCGCCAGTGCGCTTGCAACTTATGGCGCGTCTGAACTTTTATATTATCGCTGCATGAAGGTTGCGGTTCTTGCGTTCTTGAACGGTGCCGCCCCGCAAGTCGCGGTTGAATTCGCACGGAAATTCCTGCCCCACAACGTTCAGCCAAACTTCCTTGAACTGGAAGAAAAGCTGAACGAATTACCAGCACCGGGGTAAGCCAGCATGGCCAAGGGAAAAGGTGGAAAACAGGGCGACGTCCAGCCCATTATCATTATCAAGAAAATCAAAAAGGTTGCTGGTGGCCATCATGGTGGTGCATGGAAAGTTGCCTATGCTGACTTCGTGACGGCGATGATGGCGTTCTTCCTTTTACTGTGGCTGTTGAACGTCACCACATCTGAACAGCGCGATGCGATTGCAAACTTCTTTGACCCTACTCACCCGATGATCAGTGATGGGAAAAGCGGTTCTGGCGGTGTTCTGGGTGGGACAACGGTCTCCACTGAAGGCTCGATGAGCAGCACCATGCAGGAAATCCGCCTGCCCCAGAACAGCGGTGCCACCAACAAGGGCAAGGAAATCGGAGACACCAAGAAAAGCACCACCAAGCAATTGGAGGAAGAGCTGCGCCGCCGCGAAACAGAACGCTTCGAAGATGCCAAAAAGGCCCTCGAAAAAGAAATCGCAAACACACCGGAACTGGCTGAGCTGAAAAAGCACATGATGGTTGAAGTCACCCCGGAAGGGTTGGAAATTCAAATCATCGACCAGGAAGGCGAACCGATGTTCCCAAGCGGCAGCGCCCAGATGTATGACAAGACAAAACGTCTGATTACCTTGGCCACCACCGCCATCAAAAAGATGCCCAATAATATTTCCGTGCGCGGACACACCGATGCCGCCCCCTATAAGGCCGGTGCGAATTATACCAACTGGGAACTTTCCGCCGACCGTGCCAACGCGACACGCCGCGTGTTGAAGGATACAGGCATTCCTGAATCGCGCCTCTCCAACGTCATGGGCAAGGCCGATACAGATAACTACGTGAAAGATAAACCGCTGGATGCGAAGAACCGCCGCATCAGTATTGTTCTGGAACGCGAAGACATCGAAGAAATGATCCACCGTGAAGGCGACGCCGCCGCGCGTGATATCGGCGTCCCAGAAGCAGCCGACGAAGCCCGCGAAATCCTGAAACGCGCCGCAGAACAATCACCATCCGAATATAAACGCACCCCTGGTGATGTTTACTTCCCATAGGGATAAAAGCACAATGGCTAAAATAACGCCCCAAAGGCTAAAAAAGGCAGCTGCCCCCCGACCTTGGGATATTGGAAACCGGACTCTTTATGATCTGTGCAAAAAACATCCAAAGCACACAGATGAACAAGAAATCATTGCAAAGTTTTGGTTAATTGGCCGCGCTTATGCCGCTGCAATTGAGCGCAGAAAAGAGAAAGGGATTCATTCCGGAAATGATTTTTATACGAAGAAAGTTGCCCCCCGCATAAAAAAAGCGGGTATTGATAAAACCCTTGAACCATTAAAATCCTTCAAAAGAATAAATGATAAAAACGCAGATAAAATAATTGAAATTCATAGAAAACTAACAGAATTATTGTCAGATGATAGCTTCACCGGCCTAGAAAAAAGATCTCTCGCCTCTAAATATCTGCACTTCCACTTCCCTAATCTTTATTTTATTTATGATTCTCGCGCAAAAAAAGCGATAGGAAAAATATTAACGCGATCCGAAACTCCTAAAACTTTGATAAAAAAAGAACATGACACAGAGTACAAAAAATTTGTAGAAAAGTGCCTGTATTTGCGAAGCAAGATAGAAAGTCGTCCAGATATAAAAAGCCCATTCACCCCCCGCCATCTGGACAATCTCCTGCTTGATATTGCAGCAGCAGAAGCAAAAAACCGGGGTTCTTAAGGGGGCAATTGCCCCCTTAAGAACCCCATCTCTAGTCTTAATCAAACTTCGGTGATTTCGGGAACCCGTTTGGCGGGAGTTTTCCGGCCTGTGCGCGTTCGCCGATCCATGGCTTGATATCGCCGACCTTGTTTTCTTTTCCGGCGGAGAAATAGGTCAGGCCTTCTTTCATTTTGAAGGTCTTGGCATCGGCCAATGTGCCGTCCTTGATCTTTTGCAGGATCACGCCCTTGCCCTTGGTCATTTCCGGTACTTCTTTCAATTTGAAGACCAGCATTTTGCGGTTGGTGCCAATGGTTGCGATGTAATCATGGCTTGGGTCAACGACCTTGCAAATTGTCGCCTCGCCGCCTGTGCCGACGTTCAATACTTGCTTGCCGTTTTTAGTTTGCGCCAGAACTTCGGAAGATGGAACGATAAAGCCATGTCCCTCGTCGCTCGCCAGCAGGAATTTCAGGTCAGGGTCATAAACCATGACATAAAGAACATCAGCATCATTCGGCAGATCAATCATCAAACGCAGCGGTTCACCGAACCCACGGCCCGGCGGTAATTTATCGCCAGAGATTGTGTAGAAACGGCCATTGGTGGCGAACAGGATAAACTTATCCGTTGTTTGCCCCTCAACCACGAAGCGGCCTTTATCGCCGTCCTTATAGGTGAATTCTTTGTCGTTGTGTTCATGGCCCTTCATGGCCTTGATCCAACCTTTGGCAGACAAGACCAATGTGATTGGTTCCTGTTCCATCACGGTCAGGGCTTCGGCCATGTTTTCAATGGCAGCCAAGGACGGTGCTTTACCAATTTCGGTACGGCGTTTACCCAATTTTGTTTTCGCGCCGTAATCTTCCTGCAAGGCAATGACTTGCTTTTTAATCGCGGTCCATTGGCGTGCTTCGGATTTCAGCAAGGATTCCAACGCATCGCGTTCTTTGGCCAGCGAGTCATGCTCCTTCTTGATTTCAATCTCTTCCAGCTTGCGCAAGGAACGAAGACGCATGTTCAAGATGGCTTCGGCCTGAACATCAGTCAGACCAAAAGCCTTCATCAGTTTTGGTTTTGGCTCGTCCTGTGTCCGAATGATGTGGATCACCTGATCAATGTTCAGATAGGCTATCATATAGCCGCCCAGAACCTCGATCCGGTGATTGACCTGACCCAGACGGTAATTTGAACGGCGAACCAGAACTTCCTGACGGTGGACCAGCCAGGCCTGAAGAACTTCTTTCAGGTTCATGACACGTGGTGCAACACCACGGTCCAGCACGTTCATGTTCAAGCTGAAGCGGGTTTCAAGATCGCAGTTGCGGAACAATGTTTCCATCAACAGGGCCGGATCGACATTACGGCTCTTTGGCACCAGTACAAGGCGGATGTCTTCTGCAGATTCATCGCGGACATCATCCAGCAATGGAACCTTTTTTGCATTGATCAGTTCGGCCAGTTTTTCGATCAGGCGTGATTTTTGGACCTGATACGGGATTTCTGTAACGATGATCTGATAGCCACCGTTCTTGACATCTTCTTGCTGCCAACGTGCGCGCAGACGGAAAGAACCACGGCCTGTTTTATAGGCCTCAATAATATTTTCTTTTGGTTCAACCAGAATACCGCCGGTTGGGAAATCAGGGCCTTTGACGACTTTCATCAAATCGCCTACTTCGACCTTGTCATCATCCAACATCAGCAACATCGCATCGCATAGTTCAGATACGTTGTGCGGTGGAATATTGGTGGCCATACCAACCGCAATCCCCGATGCGCCGTTCGCCAGCAGGTTCGGGAAGTTGGCGGGCATAACGATAGGCTCTTCACCCTCACCGTCATAGGTCGGGCGGAAATCAACGGCGTTTTCGCCGATACCTTCTAACAGATAAACGGCTGTTTTGGTCAGACGGGCTTCGGTATAACGCATCGCCGCCGCATTATCGCCGTCGATGTTACCAAAGTTCCCCTGACCATCGACCAGCGGATAACGAACCGCGAAGTCCTGCGCCAGGCGCACCAACGCGTCATAAACAGATTGGTCACCATGGGGGTGGAATTTACCGATGACATCACCGACCACACGCGCGCATTTTTTCGGGTGCTGGTCAGGGTTTAATTTCAATTGATCCATCGCGTGAAGCAAACGGCGATGCACAGGTTTCAAGCCGTCGCGCACATCAGGCAGCGACCGCGCCATGATCGTCGAGAGGGCATAGGACAAATACCGCTCAGACAAGATCTGGGTCAGGGGTTGATCGACAATAATGGATTCGGCCTGCGGGCCGGGCGTTTTTTTACGGGACATGCGGGAAACTTAAAGCCTTTAAAGCCAAAAAACCATAGCCCACCCCACCGAACCAGGCGTTTTCCAAAGGTTTTTATGCGGAATTTGGCCCAGAATTGATAAGGGCAGCCTCGACCCGTGCCTGAAACCGCAGGCGTGGTTCGGGGGTGCCGTGGGTGCTTTGGGCGAAAACCCAGTGTTCCAGAAAATGCCCGGTCATTTTTAAGCCTGTCAGGACTTCGCCCATATCCATAGAACTGCCCCCCGGTTTCAAGAAATCGGGCAGCGGCAGCAATTTATCTTTATAAGGTTCGGCCTGCGCCAGACTGACGGCGCGGCCCGATTTCGGGCTGATATAGGCCAGTGTCGAAACATCCCCGCCCCCGGCGCATTTTTGCAAATCCAGACCAAAACCCAGTTCACGCATAAACGCCATTTCCCAGATGATATAAGCCGCCCCCCACGCTTCTCCGTCCAACGTATCGAGCAAGGCCAGCAAACCATGAAACAGTCCGGGGTGCTTCTCCCGTTCCGGCAACGCTGCGTCACACAGGCTGCAAGCGGAAATCAGCGCCGCCAAGCGCAACGGGTCACCCATCAACGGACCCGTAATCGCGCGTTCGGGTTCAATGACAAACGCACCAAGTTGATCAGACATGCGCGAAGACCAACTGGCGCTGACCAGATTACCCGGTTCAATGACCCCGCGCAGCTTTGATGAATTGACCCCGCGAATATAGCCATTATGCCGCCCATATTCCTCAGTCAGCAGGGCAATGACCGCACCGCTTTCGCCGTGCGGGCGGACAGACAAGACAATGCCGTGATCACGCCAGTTTTCCATGGGCCAAAGTATAAGGGGCGGTGACTTTAAAAGCACCGCCCCTTATCAATCCTTGGAACCTTATACACTTACCAGTGGCGAACCTTGCCGCTGTCAACGTGGACGAAGTTGCTGCGTGGGTAATATCCGACACCCCCGGCGCGCAAATTGATCGCAACATCGCGCAAGCGGCTGGTGGAGTATTCCGGCAGGCGGAGGTCAATGGCCTGGCCGACCATGTGCAGGGAGTTTCTGGCAACACCGCCGCTATTATGACGAAGCATTGTATTGGTTTTCGGGGAACGGTAACCGGACAGGACTTCCATCTGCTTGCGGGTGCCGGTTTTGTTTTGCAGCATGAAGATGATGTCGATGGTGCGTGGGTCGATTGGATATTCTTCGCCGGTACGGAAGTCGCGCATAACGCGGTTGATCTGGTCGAAGGCATCGGGGAGGTATTTATTGCCAACGCGGTAAACGCCGTTGAAGCTCTCGCCCGTATGGGAATTGATGAAATTGACGCGGTAGGAACCGATTGTCGGCATCTTCATCGTGGCCAAGGCCGGTGTTGCGATGGTGGAAGCAATCCCCGTCCCCAGTGCAACCATTCCGAACTTCAAAAAGCCGCGGCGGTTGAGTGGTGCCTGAATGGTAGGCAGGTCGAGTGAGTTACTATTGGTCTTGCTCTCGTCGAAAAGCATTGGTTTTAGGCCTCGAGTTGTTTCGACATCTTATTTTCAGAAGGGAATTTCTAGAGAGATTCTAGGAAGGAGTAAACCCCACAGCCCTAATTGTAGGGTTTCTGCGGGTTTCAAGCAATATGAAAGATGAATTAAGGGTTAACGAACCGGTGATTCCGCATTCAGGCTGGCATATTTAACACCACCATTTTCCGAAATCTGATACGCTTTCAGGCCCTTCATCGCCTCTATCAGGCGGCGATCCTGTTTATAAGTATCAGGACCATAAACCAGCGCCCCATCCTTATCCTGCCAGATAGTCTGGTACAGGATATAGACAGGGATGCCTTCCGTGGCGGCGACTTCCGTAGTCCGGCCACTGGCGATGATGTTTTGCATCCGCCCATCGGACCAGTTGGCATTTCCCTTCAGGATAAACTTCGCCACCCCTTCCGGATCGGCCAGACGGATACAACCGGAACTGAGCGCCCGCATCTGCTTGCTGAACAGATTGGGGCTGTTGGTGTCGTGCAAGTAAATATCGTAGGGGTTTTCCATCAGGACGCGAATACGGCCCAGCGCATTATCATCCCCCGACCCTTGGACCATGCGCAGGTTTTTCAAATCGCTGCGTGTAACCGTCGACCAGTCAATGGCGGTGGAATCCAGTGTGACACGCTGGCCATCAACCAGCTGCGATACCTCAATTCCCTTATTCTGCAGATAGGCGGGGTCTTCCATCAGCTTTGGCAGGAAGTCTTCATTCTTGATGGTGGGCGGCACGGTCCATTTCGGGTTGAAACGCACACCGCTGATATGGGTTACAAAACTTTTGGTCTGGCGTTCAGGACGGCCAACGATGACCGGCATTTGCAAGGCCACTTCGCCGTTTTCAACCGCCCACAGCGTGGCAGATGGAATATTCACAAGGATATAACGGTTTGGCTTTTCCGCATCCAACCAGCGCAGACGTTCCATGTTGGCAACAATCTGCTCCATTTTTTCGGTTATGCTGCGGTTCAGCATGGCCAGCGTTTGCGGACCAATCACCCCGTCCGCAGACAGGCCGTTTTCACGTTGGAATTTCATCACCGCCGCAGACAGGCGATCATCATATTTGCGATCAGACCCATAGGCCGGATCATGGTCCTGCCCCATGCGGGCGCGCAGCTTTACCACGTCGCGGTGGAATTCACCGGGACGCAAAATTGCGCCCGAAAAAGAAATCGGCATTGATTGTTCCAAAGCGCGGTCAGGACTTTCGGCCAGTGTCATCAATTCCTGACGCAGGCGGTTATAAAATGCGTCTGTGGGCGCGAATGAATCGAGCGCGGCCTGAATATTTTCCGTGCCGGAAACAGATTTCAATGCATCATACCCGGCCACGGGCTTGCGCCAAGATTGCGGGTCTTGGCGAATAGCGTTTGCGGGTAAGCGCATGCCGGTCATATCGTGGCCATAACGGATCAAAGCATCGCTGAGCAAAAGCTCAAGCTGGGCCTTTTCGAGTGGCGCTTGCGTGCCCAGTAACGCGGCAATTTCCTTCACATGGTATTGATCCGGATTGAGCCCATGGGTCCACGCATTCTGCAATGTTTTCAGAATCACAGCGGCCTTTTCCTGATTATCATTGCGTGTATCCACCCACAATGTCCGGCCATCATGTTCGGCATAAACACTGAGCATGGCTGGTGTATCGCGGAAGGACAGGACATTAACCTGTCCCGTTGGCAGTTTTGCATCCACCTGCCCCGCATCCAACGCACTGCGTATAGAAGCCATAATGATTTGATTGTCGCGGCCCGTCAGCGCGCCAAGATTCAGCGAGAAGAAAGCTGAAGATTTTGCGCCAACGCTTTCAATGTAATTGCCTTTTTGGGCGGAGGCATGATCGGACACCCCGCATGCGAGTGCAACCGCAGCAGCTGTGATCAGGAGTGTTTTCGATACGCGAGAGAATAAGGAGGGACGCATGTTTTCTGACCCCATAGTAATCTAAAAACCATTGTCCCGCCAAACAGTTAAGAGTTGTTTAGGATTGCCTGTCATTTGCCCTTCTTTTAACAGGGGTTTTGGAAAATGACTATATGCCCCCTACAAAAAAAACCACCCATCCATTTGAAATAAAAAAGATAAATATGGCTTTATTGACCCTGAACCCGCTTTACTGTCAGATTAGGCCGCTGAACAAAAACAGACTCACCAAGGGTTGATCGAGACATGGCAGGGATAACAGACTTATATCGCCGATTCGCAAATCATGACCCGGAAGGATATGACCACCCGTCCCTGACCAAGGCCTTCAACGATCTGGCAAAATCCCCCATTGGCCGCGACATCGTGCGTTACTACAAAGACGAGCTGAGAGGCCCCCTTTTCGTCACCGACGACCTGCCACCGGGCGTTTTAGGCCAAACGACATATAGTGAGATTGTCGTTCATACGGGCGCGAGTGCCGAAACACTGGCCCATGAAATGCGCCATGCATACCAGAACCATGCGATGAAACTTCATGGCCCCCTTCCCTACAATCCTTTTTATAACCATATTCAAACCCGCATGATTGAAGCCGATGCGTTCTCCTTTGCCTGTCTGAACGCCATCACACGGTGGAGAGAAACTGGATACAAAACCGTTGAAGACGTTATCAACAACGAACCCGACATTCGCACAGAAAATGAAGCGGTCTATCTAATCGCCTTCCATGCCGCGACCGTAAAAGATTTTGATCCGGATTTTATGCCGCGTTTGATGCGCAAAATATTCGAACGCTATTACGGCATGATCGCCGTCACCCCCGGCATATCCAGCTATGAACAACGGGCCATGGATCATGGCGTGCATGTTTATAAGATCATGGATAAATACATTAACCCGTCCCGCCAGAATAAGCTTATCAGCGGCGGAATCATGGGCCTTCTGGCGACGACCAGCCTTTGTTCAATTGGGTTGGGTTATTTTGAACCTGCGGCCCTTTCCTTGTCAGGGATGTTCCTAAAAGACATCTTTGACACCTCAACCAGACGCGCAAAAGACCGCATCGTCACTGATTTCAGCAAGACGACAGAAATGATTGATGAGCTGACCGAAAAACTGGGTGTGATCCCGGGAATGAAAGGCAATTATTTGATCCAGCCCAACGATATCAAACTGAGCGATCCATTCTTTACACATGTAATGAATCCAAAGCATCATGACCTGCACAAGGAATGGTCAGGCAGGATTCAAGCCGGCATTGACCGCCGCGCCTTGTCCAACAACGCTGGACCGAAGTAATCTCTTAGCTGGTTCTGGCTTTTTCAATCGCCTTGCGGAACAGGATCGGGTTGGCGATTGGCGGCAAGATCACCTCGCCCACGCCCATACCGCGCACCATCAAACGACCATAGCCAAAAATACGACCCATGACGGTTTGCAAGACGTTGACGCCTTCGATCCGATCGATACTCATCTCACCCACATAACGGGCCACAAGGCCACGTTTATAAATCAAACGGTTGGTGGTGACGGCAATTTCGGTCGAGGCCTGAATAACCATCATCTGCGCGAAACGCAGCAAGCCCATAATGAAGATAAAGAAAGCAAACAGGCGAATACCGGGATGAAGCTCGCGGACCTTACCCAACAGGTTTTCACTGGCGAATTCATACGGTTCTTTCGCGAAGGCAGACCAGTAATGATCGAGAAAATAAACAGAACAGAACAACACCAACAGGCAACCAATGACGCCGTTGACGATGCTCATAATCGCCATGAAGCTATAGAACCAGTGAAAATGCCCAACATGGATCAATTCTTCATCCGGGGTCAGGGATTGCTGCACATACATCATGATGGATTAATCTCCGAATGAAATACCAAGGGCTCTTGCCGTGTGAACCAATGTGCTATCCAGATCCACCTGTTGATAGGCGGCAATTGCATCTTCGATCGCGACATCAACAACCTGACGATTTTGCCATGCAACCATGCGGCCAAATTTCCCCTCTTTGATCAATTGTACTGCCTTCACACCAAAGGCAGAGGCCAACAAGCGGTCATTATAGGTTGGCTGGCTGCCGCGCTGAACGTGGCCCAAAACGGTGACGCGGGTTTCAACACCGGTCGCTTCAGCCAGTTTCGCGCCGATATAGTTGGCAATGCCGCCATAGCGTTTCTGGCCATCGGTGTATTCCACCTCAAACTTCGCGCCGTCCAATGTTTTAATGGCTTCAGACACAACGACCAGACCAAAGTTACGGCCAGAATCCTTAACAGCCTTAATCTTTTTCGCGATGCTTTCGATTGAATATTTTACTTCCGGGATCAGGATAACATCTGCCCCGCCCGCAATACCGGCAGCCACGGCAATATGCCCGGCGTCACGGCCCATGACTTCTAAAATCATCACGCGGTCATGGCTGGCCGCGGTTGGTTGCAAACGGTCCAGTGCTTCGGTGGCAACGGCAACGGCTGTATCAAACCCGACCGATGTTTCGGTCATGCCAATATCGTTATCAATTGTTTTTGGAATACCGACCATTTTAATGCCGCCCTGCTTGGCCAGCTTGGACAGAATGGCAAAGCTGCCATCGCCGCCAATACCAATGACAGCATCCAGCTTCAAGGCTTTGAACCCGTCAACAATCTCACCGGAACGATCCTTTAATGAACCATCCGCCATGGGGAAGGAAAACGGGTTGCCCTTGTTGGTCGTGCCCAAAATCGTGCCGCCCTGGCGAAGCAATGTTCCATCAAATTCATTCGGGGTCAGAACGCGATATTCCGGCGGGCTTTGCAGCAGACCAGCCGTACCATCCAAAATGCCGATCACTTCCCATCCCTGATGGTGCGCAGAATGCACAACAGAGCGAATAACAGCGTTTAATCCGGCGCAATCTCCGCCGCTTGTCAGAATCCCGATACGTTTGCTGGTCATGGCTAATTTGTCCTGATAGTTCAGATGGATAGAAAGTTGAGTTTGGATGAGTATGATACAGGCCATCCTCGCGGTCAATTCCCTGTTTATGCACCCTGCCCTGACAATTTTGTCTTATCAAACAAGGAATTGTTTGTTATTATTGATTCCTCAACAAGGGATTCCGTAACCCATGGACGATATTGAAACTCTGCGCGAAAAGCTGATCGAGCTTCAGCGCGAGCACCAGGATCTTGACGATGTTATTGACCGGCTGGTGACCCATCAGCCGGTGGATTTTCTGCAATTGCAGCGCCTGAAGAAAAGGAAGCTGGTCCTCAAGGACACAATTCAGAAAATTGAGAGCCAGCTCCTGCCTGACATCATAGCTTAACCCGGCCCCGGCATGGGATTCACACCAAAGACAATCGGAATACTGGGCGGCGGACATCTCAGCCGCATGACCGCACTTGCAGCGGCCCGTCTTGGTATTCGCGTTTGCATTCTGACCAATGATGAAAATTCCCCCGCCGCGCAAATCGTCCCCTTCACCTTTGTTGGTGATAACAGCAATCATGCGCTGTTGAAGGAATTTGCCAGTTGCGTTGATGTCATTACTTATGAAGATGACTCCATCCCACTGGAAACACTGCGCTACTTGCAAAAATTCAAGCCAGTCTATCCTGATGACCGCGTCCTTGGCATTACACAAAACCGTGTTCGCCAGAAACACTTTCTGAATGAAGTTGGCGTTCCCACCACACGCTGGGCCGCAATCAACCGCGCCAATGATATTGCCAAGGCGATGGAAGATTTGCAGATCGAACGGGCTGTTTTAAAAAATGCACTTCCCGGCGTAACGGCCGATAAACAAATGGATTTTGTGGTGTCGCAAGATGCCAAGACCGCGTGGCGCGACATGAATGCCACGCAGTTGATTTTAGAAGAAAAAGTCACCTATTCCTGCGAAATTTCCACCATCATTGCCCGCGACCCGTTGGGACAAACGGCCAGTTATGGTCCGATCCTAAATGAACGGAACGACCATAATGTTTTAATCAAAAGCACAATCCCCGCATCTATCCCGGCACAACTTTCCAAAAAGGCCGACACACTGACCCAGTTCATCGCCGAAGCCTTGGATGTTATCGGCGTTTTATGTGTGGAGTTTTTTGTTACGTCCGATGGACGTTTGCTGGTCAATAAAATCTCACCGCACCCGCATGATTCCGGTCATTGGACGATGGAGGCTTGCCTGTGTTCACAATTCGAACAACAGGTGCGCACCATTTGCGGCATGCAAGTCGGCGCACCGGGGCGGCATTCCGATGCCATCATGATTCCGCTGGCCGGGGATGAAGCCGCGCAACTCAACAAATACATCGAAATGCCGAATGCCGCTGTACATCTTTATGGCAAAATCGCCCAGCATTCCGCCCAGAAAATCGGCCATGTGACGCTTGTGGGGCCCGTGCCCGTTGACACAGCCCTTGGGATTTCATCCAATCAAACCGACGCGCCCATCCCCCTGACCAGTGTTAAAAAGGAGCAGACATCATGACCGTAAATATGGCCCTTTGCGCAGCCGCAATTTTGTCCTGCGTGACCCTTTCCGCTGCCTATGCACAGGCGCCAAAGACGCTGTCCAAAAACAGTGTGGAGAAATATTATGCTGAACTGGCCGGAATTTTTAAAAAACCGCTGCCGGATTTTTTGAAACAATATGAACAGCGCATCCACCCGAATTTAACCTATGTCAGCAAGACAGCATTGATCGTGCCAAACCAGCCTCGCATGGAATCAAAACCGGTTTTGATTACCAAACCTGATCTGGTTGCAAACGGGGAACGCACCTATAACGCTGCCAAGGGCGCAACACTGATTAATGATGTGCAAAGCGTCACCATCGCCCCGGATGGCCTGACCGCCATGGTGAAAAACCTGTCCACGGTAAAGGGGATGAACTTCCCGACATCTGACGGATCGCCAATGAAGGCCGACAGCACCGAAGTTTGCGATGATGTTGTTGCACTGAATGAAGGGGTTGTTCAGATTTTAAAATCTGACTGCGCCACAGAAATTACAATTCACCAATAAGTATTACACTTATTACGGACGAAGAGTCCGCAGGGCGGTGCGCAGATTATTATCGCTCCGCGCCAGCAAATTCCGCCCCTCATCCGCGCTCATGCCGCCCGTTGCGATCAGCGATGCCAATTTCACACTGCCATTGGCCGATTGCAGGGCATCCTTTGCTTCTGTCGGGCTGCACCCGGTGATGTCTTGGACCATCAATTCGGCGCGGATTTTTAATTTCGCGTTGGTTTGTTCAACATCAACCATGTACCCATCATAAACATGACCCAGACGGATCATCATCAAGGTGGATATCATTTTCAGGGCGACGCTTTGCGCCGTTCCCGCGTTCATGCGCGTGGAACCCGCCACAGGTTCCGGCCCGCTATCGGTGAAGATACCGAATTCAGCCGATGTCAGCAGTTTTGATCCGTTATTGCTGGAAATGCCAATGGTTAGCGCCCCGGCAGCACGCGCCGCGTTACAGGCCGCCACAGTGAACGGCGTTGAACCACTGGCGGAAATCGCAATACACACATCATGCGCGGTAATATTCAATGCCTTGATCGCGTCCTCTGCGGCCTGAACATCATCTTCTGCACCTTCCACAGCGCGGGTCATCGCGCTATCACCACCGGCCATGACATAAGCCAGACGGTTGGATGGCCAGCCAAATGTTGGTGGCAATTCTGTTCCGTCCTGCATGGCAAGGCGCGCAGGCGTTCCGGCCCCGATATAAATAATGCGACCACCAAGGGCGGCATCCTTCAAACGCTGCGCACTTTGCGATGCGGCCTGTGCCATTACCGGGATGACATCATAAATGCTTTTGATGCTTTTTTCCTGCGCGGCGAGGATGGCGACCAGAACTTGCGTGTCGGTCCATTCATCAATCCCGCGATAGCAGGAGGCGGCCTGTTCCGTGCTTAAACTATTTTTCATGTCGCGATTTATCCCAGTTGGCAGCGGCGATGATTACAATATGTATATATCGTAAATACAAATGAGCGTCCATGTCACCCCGACATCTCAAAAATTCAAAACTTATCCTTATAAAACAACAGGATATAGGGGCATACAGTGCATTGCCCCCGCCCCGGCAACTGTGCTAAACCCATGGGATCATTCCATGAAACGAGAAATAAAATGAGTGCGATACAAAAACCCATGACACAGGATTCTTCACAGCCCCGCATCGAAACAGATTCCTTCGGCGAAATCAGCGTTCCCGGCGATCGTTACTGGGGTGCGCAGACACAGCGTTCCATCCAGAACTTCAAAATCGGCGATGAAAGAATGCCAAAGCCGCTGGTCCGCGCCTTGGGTGTGCAGAAAAAGGCAGCCGCCCTCGCCAACATGGAACTGGGTATCCTCGATCACAAAATCGGGCAAGCCATCGTTCAGGCCGCCGATGAAATCATCGATGGCACGATGAGCAATGAATTCCCGCTGGTCGTCTGGCAAACCGGTTCCGGCACACAGACCAATATGAATGCCAACGAAGTGATTTCGAACCGCGCCATCGAAATTCTGGGCGGTCAGATCGGCAGTAAAAAACCGGTTCACCCGAACGACCATGTAAATATGGGTCAATCATCGAACGATACGTTCCCAACCGTCATGCACATTGCCGCCGTTGAGCAGATTCACCATGAATTGCTGCCTGCGCTGGAGCATTTGCACGCGGCTTTGGATACAAAAGCCAAAGCCTTCATGGATATCGTCAAAATTGGCCGTACCCATTTGCAAGATGCGACACCGATGACACTGGGCCAGGAATTCTCAGGCTATGCCAAGCAAATTGAATTCGGCATCGCCCGCGTAAACTCATCCCTGCCCCGCCTGATGCAATTGGCACAGGGTGGTACAGCCGTTGGAACAGGCATTAACTGCAAAATTGGTTTCGCTGAAAAATTTGCAGACCGCGTTTCTGATATTACGGGTCTGGATTTCATTACAGCCGAAAACAAATTCGAAGCCTTGGCCAGCCATGATGCGATGGCGGAAATCTCAGGCTCGCTGAATGTTCTTTCTGCATCCTTGATGAAGATTGCGAACGATGTTCGCCTGTTGGGCTCTGGCCCGCGTTGCGGGATTGGTGAAATCAGCCTGCCTGAAAACGAACCCGGCTCCTCCATTATGCCGGGCAAGGTCAACCCGACCCAATCCGAAGCCATGACCATGGTGTGCGCACAGATCATGGGCAACCATGTGACCGTCACCGTTGGATGCAGCAACGGTCATTTCGAGTTGAACGTGTTCAAGCCGGTTATCATCTATAACGTCTTGCAATCCATCCGCCTGCTGGCTGATGCCTGCAACAGCTTTACAGATAACTGCGTTATCGGCATCGAAGCCAACACAGACCGGATTGCAAAATTGCTGCATGAAAGCCTGATGCTGGTCACCGCGCTAAACCCACATATCGGCTATGACAATGCCGCCAAAATTGCCAAAAAGGCGCATAAGGAAGGCACAACCTTGATGCAAGCCGGGATTGACCTCGGGCTTTTGACCGCCGATCAGTTCAAGGACTGGATCAAACCGGAAGACATGGTAAAGCCTAAGGATTAAAGGCAACCCGATTGATGAAAAAGCGTTCCGTCCGCATCGCAGGCCACGCCACCAGCATCTCGCTGGAGGAAGAATTCTGGGATGCCTTGAAGAACATCGCAAAACATCACGGTAAATCCGCCAGCACCATTATCTCAGAAATAGACGAAGGGCGCGGAGAGATTAACCTCTCAAGCGCCCTTCGCTTATATGTTCTTCGCGATATGAAGCGGCGTCTTAACGACCACCCATAAATCCTTCCAGAACGCCCTTCAGCGCATCTTCTGTATTCCCTGACTCAATACCCTTTATCACCTTTTCTTCCGGTGTCAGTTCAGGTTCAACTGGCGCGGCAGCTGGTTCTGCTGCTGGCGTGGTTGTTGCCGGGGCCGCATCAGTGGCTGGTGTTGTTGCCGCAGGTGCTGCTGGGGTCGGTGTAGGCGTTGGGGTTGCGGCCTTGCCACCACCCAGAACGCCTTGCAACAGGTTGTTCAGTTCAGGGTTTTTATCACCGAGCTTATCCGTCAGAACTTTTTGCAGTTTCTGGTTCACCCGTGTCTGGATATAGGACTGCATGGCGTTGCCAGCAAACGTATTGCCGGGGTTATCCAATGGCCCTTGGAAACGGATATCCAGATTTGGCGCGTCTTCCGGCGTGGCCAGATCGATACTGCTGTTCATATCAATGACCCAACGTGGCAGGCTGATTTGGCCCTTGTTGGTGATATTGGCCGTTGGCCCTTCCATCAGGAAATTATCAAAGCTGATAACGCCCTCGCTGATCGTGAAGGGACCGCTCATTTTGGTGAAGGATGTTTCACCACCGGACATGGAGGCACTGGCTAGACCAGCAATGTTATCCATGACCTTTGTGGTAGAGACCAGTGAACGAGACATCGCCGCCAGGTCGAACCCTTCCAGGATGACGTTTTTTCCGTACAACTGACCTTGACCGCTGAGAGCAGATACAAGCGCCGCCGGGGAAATACCAGAGGATTTTGCTTCGATATCCAAGGAAACATCGCCGCGCGCCTTAATCACTCTAGCACCGCTGAAGGATGATGCCAGTGGTTCAAGGGCAACATCCTTGAAGCTGGTTTTCACATCAAGGCTGATCGGAGAACGTTCCTGAGCAGAAGAGCGAACCTGCGCGGTCAGCCCCATGGTCCCGCCATAAACGGCAGCATCCATTTTAGAAATATTAAGCGTGCCATCCTTCAATGTCACGGCCAGTGCCGTGTTGTTTAAAACCCAGTTGCCGTATTCAACAGATTTTGCATTGACGGTCAGATCAAGGTTAAAGGCACGCATCCAATTGGTATTAATGGCATTGCGTGACCAACGCACATCACCGCCGGTGGATGCATTTGGTGTTGCCTTTGGTGCGGTTGCCGAGGTCTTTGCCGTTTTGTCTTTACCCGACAGAATATCAAGCGGGATGGTGTCGGCATTCAAGGTCGCCTTCACATCTGGCTTGCTGCCGTTGGTGTTGGCACGAACATCGCCCGTCATGTTCATGTTACCGATATTAGCTTTTAAGCCGGACAGGCTATAGCCATCGGATTCCATGTTGATGTTGGCGAAAACATCCATGTCCTTCTTGATGCCAACCCCGGCCTTGTAACCCGGATTGAATTTGCGCATCAATTGTTCAAAGTTCGGGTGCGTTACGCGCAATGATAATTTATCAACGGCTGGTTTATCCGACAAAGCCTTGATGAGCATACCATTGGCTTGCCCTTCCCCGCCCAGTGCCTTGGCACGTGCCGCAAACGCCAGACTTTCCGGTGTTTCACCGGCCAGATCAACAGACAGATCAAGCGGCCCGAAATCTTTCGGGAATTTCGATGTATCAACCTTGAACGATGACAAGAACGCCACCGCATCATTCGTTTTACCACCAACCACCAGATCAACCCCGGTCAGCTTGCTGACCGATTTGATTGTGCCAGAAGCTTGCATGACATCACCTGACGCATCGGTCAGGGCTGCCTTTTTAATATCAAGCGCATCGCCCTTCAAACTGCCATCAATATTCAGCGCACCATAAGTCGTGCCCTGCATCGTAACATTGGTCAGGTCCGCCTTAAGGGTCAGATCAACAGGCAGGTTCAATTTTTTCAGCGTGTCTTGCAAGGCAACGGCTGGTTTTGCGGCTTGCGCAGGGGCAGCGGTTTGAACCTTATCCTGTGCTGTTGGCGCGGCAGTTTTTGCGCCCATGAAATGATCGATATTGATATCACGACCCGTCACGCTCAAAACCACATCATCTTTCCCTGTTTGGTCGAGGGTATAGGATGAAGTACCCAGCACCAGAGAAGTCGAACCCAGCGCGAAGGAACCGCTATCCACCGCAACGCGGTTGGAACGGATATTCCCGGCCGCCGCCAGTGTCACAGGGTCTTTAAACATTGGCTGCATGGATTTGATTGTGGATTCCGGCAGGAACGCGGACAGCAATTTACCCGGCGCTGTAGAATTACCCTTCATATCAAAGGTCAATGTTGGGTCGGAATACACAACACCAGAACCGGTCCCTTGCGAACCAGACGCAAATGTCAGGCGTGATTTACCAGACATCTGACCACCACCGGGCATTTGACCGATGGATTCAGTCATGGTGATGGTGCTGCCCTTTTTCTCCAGATTGATTTTAACGTCACCGAAGGATGCACCCTTATAGGTCACACCGGCCAGTTTCAGATCGGCCTTTACATCTGCTGCCACGGGCAGGCTGATGGTATCAGGCAGCAATGTCTTCATGACCCCCGTTTTGGGAACATCCTTATCGGCGGCCCCTTTGACAGTTTTGACCGATTTCACCGGCAGGAAGCTTTCAATATCCAGTTGCGACGAACTATCCAGATTAACCGCCAGAACCATCGGGCCGTCCTTGGCCGGAATATTTGTCACACCAATCGCACCACTGGCTTGTAAATCGCCAAGGGCGAGCTTCAATGTTTTGACTTCGGCCTTATCACCCTTTGCGGTCAGAAGACCTTGGATGTTCAGGGGCAATGGCGGCAATGTTGATGCCTTGCCCGTCAAACCGGTCAGGGTTGAAGACAGGTTTCCGGTGACAATCTTGGTTTCACCCTGCAGGTCCAATCCACCGGCTGTGCCGACGATACCGCTATAATTCACTTGGGCATTGGCAATGCGGATATCGGCCTGAACGGCAACTGTTTTGGCGGCCTTATCCATACGACCTGATTGCACATCGACATCAACCTTTTGGTTGTTCCATGTGATATCGCCCTTGGCCTTGAACGGACCAGACAGGCTGTCAGCGCTGAGGACGGTGTTAATTTTTTCGAGGACAGTTTCTTTACCGGTGCGGGCGTCATTATAACGCACAGTTCCGTTTTCAATTTGTAATTTTTTCAGGGCGAATTTGCTGGACCCGGCTGATTCAGAAGCCCCACCTTGCGCGGATGCAGCGCCTTCCGGTTTGGCTTCGGTCATTGTTTTCAAGCGATCGGTCATCCATGACTGGCGACCCTCGCGATCCACGCCAAGCGTGATGACAGGTTCAACGAGGTTGACGCTGTTGACGCTCACTTCACCACTGAATAACGGGGCCAGCGCAACGCTCACTTCCGCTTTCTTCAGGGTGATCAAATCAGATGGTGGCTGACCCGGAACGCGTACTGCCAAATTCTCAATGACGACATGCGGAAATGGCAACACGGCCAGATCGATCTTGCCGCCGAATTCCACCTGATATCCGGTGGCGTCTTCGATCCCTTTTTGGATTTGCGGTTTGTATTTATTCCAATCGATCATGTGGGGCAAAGCCACAGCAGCCCCCACCACAACAGCAACACCACCGACCAGAATGAATACGTATTTTTTCACGACAAAACCTCAAACAGCGCACCGGGGCGGCGCGAATCTTTAAATGGAAAGAACCACACTCGTTATAGGGAGAAATCTATGGCGATTCAAAGGCGTTGCAAGGCTAGATCATGCAACAGCACCCCTAATTTGCCGATTATTTGTCGGAATAGCGTGCTTCAAAGGTTTGAACGGCCTGCATAAATTCGTCCAGCTTTGGCAAAACGGCATTTTGGAAACTTTGTTGCTGAACGCGCGGCAAGGACGCATGAATGATGTCATAAATATTCTTAACGACGTCCAGCAAAGTCTTAACATCCGCATGGCGGCTGAGCAGCGCGTTATTGGTCTGAATAATCCGTTTCATCAACATCGGGACGATAGCACGGACCGTCGGGTCGCTTTTACGCAGTTTATCTTCCAGGGTCTGGCGGGTGATGACGATCAGGTTCGTATCTTCAACCGCCTCAACCGTGGCGCTGCGTTTTTCATCAAACACCAGGGCCATTTCGCCAAAAATCTGCCCCGGCCCCATCTGGGCCAGTTCGATATGACGGTCTTCATGTGCGACATAGACCTTCACAAGACCGGATTGAACCAGAAACGCGCTGTTCCCCGTTTCACCTTCGCGGACGATCAATGTTCCCTTTGGAACATAGCGGCGTTCGAGAATGGCATTTTCCTGCGTGCTCATAGTCGTAACCTTTCCTAGGTCATGTATTGGCCACCGTTGACCGTAATGGTCGAACCGGTGATGAAGGCCGCCTTTTCAGATGATAAGAATGCAACTGTTTCTGCAATTTCTTCCGGTGTGCCCATACGGCCCACGGGGATCTGCTTGACGATTGAATCCAGAACTTCCGGTTTGATTTGTGCGGTCATGTCGGTAGCAATATAACCGGGGCAAACGGCGTTGACTGTCACGCCCTTATTCGCGCATTCCAGTGCCAGTGCCTTGGTAAAACCAATCATCCCCGCCTTGGCGGCGGCATAGTTGGTTTGACCGAATTGACCCTTTTGCCCGTTGATTGAGCTGATATTGACGATGCGGCCATAGGAACGTTCGCGCATTGCCATCATCACGGCACGGCACATATTGAAGCAAGATGTCAGGTTGGTGTCGATGACACTGTCCCATGTATCCTTGCCCATTTTGTGCAAAACGCCGTCCTTGGTGATGCCGGCATTGTTAACCAGCACCGTAATCGGCCCCAGTGTTTTTTCAATTTCGGCGCAAACGCTCTGGCAGGCTTCGAAATCGGTTACATCGACGCGGAACGTTTTGGCACCAATATCGTTTTCACATGCCTTCGCGGCTTCTTCGTTACCGTTATACAGGGCAACGACCTGAAAACCGTCATTCGCCAATCGGCGTCCGATGGACAGGCCAATACCGCGTGTGCCACCCGTTACAATCGCAATTTTTGCAGTCATATTTCTTACAACCCTTACGCTACTTTTTTCAAATCAGTTGTCGATGCGTCACGTTCGATGCACATCGCAATGCCCATACCGCCACCAATGCACAATGTCACCAGCCCCTTCGCCACATCGCGGCGGGACATTTCATGCAGCAATGTTACGAGAACGCGTGTGCCCGAAGCACCAATTGGATGGCCGAGCGCAATCGCACCACCATTCACATTGACCTTTTCCGGGTCCAGACCCAGCTCTTTCATCACACAGCACGATTGCGCGGCGAAAGCTTCGTTTGATTCAACGAGGTCGAGATCACTCACCGACCAACCCGCTTTTTCTAACGCCTTGCGCGATGCCGGAATCGGGCCTGTGCCCATAACAGCCGGATCAACACCCGCTGTCGCCCAAGACCGGACAGTTCCCAAAACTTGCAGGCCACGTTTTTTCGCTTCGCTGGCCCGCATCAAAACAACCGCGGCTGCACCATCGTTAATACCGGATGCGTTGGCGGCTGTGACTGTACCATCGGCCTTAAACGCAGGGCGCATCCCAGCCAAAGATTCTGCTGTCACACCCGAACGTGGGAATTCGTCTTTTTCAATTGTGACCTCTTCCTTTTTGACCTTGACGGTAACAGGAACGATTTCGGATTTGAATTTGCCGCCAGCAATCGCTTTTTCAGCCTTTTGCTGAGAGTCTGCCGCAAAATTATCCTGCATCTGGCGGGTGATCTGGTAACGCTCGGCAATGTTTTCTGCGGTGATGCCCATATGGTAACCGTTGAACGCATCCCACAGACCATCGCGGATCATGGTATCGACCATTTCGGTGTTGCCCATTTTGGTACCCGAACGCAAATGCATGGTGTGCGGGGAAAGGCTCATGCTTTCCTGACCACCGGCGATAACAATATTCGCATCACCGTTAAGAATGGCTTGAACACCCAGCGCAACACTGCGCAG
>DIVF01000059.1 GCA_002423285.1 Micavibrio sp. UBA6139
TTGAAAAATGGTGCCGGCAGAGAGATTTGAACTCCCGACCTTCGGTTTACAAAACCGCTGCACTACCACTGTGCTATGCCGGCCCCTTTGGGATGGGGGATTTTATATTCAAGTTGGGGGGGAAGATCAACTGTCTTTATGACGGGGGTGTCATTTTGTGCAAAATCACCCCCATCTCGCGGTTTTCTGCCATCCACCACGGCCTGTCAGCTAGCCATACACCCGGTTATGACGGGCATTCAGGTGGTTGAAGATCTGCGCCGCCTCAGCATTACCGATGGCACCATCCAGCAGGGAAACATGGTAAAGCCGGGTGCCGGACGCCAGAAATTCAGCCGTCCCCGAGCTGCGTGCGCCAATAGAGGAATAGGCCAGAGAATCATAAGACGTGGCATTCATGGTAAAGCTGAGCTCTGTCCCCGTGCGGGTGTTGAGCCAAAAGCGCGCCTTATGGGTCGCCTTTTCACAAGACACAATGCACAGATAATCAACACCGGGCGTCAACGCGCTGTCATGCGCCACCTGAACGGCGGCGTTATCACCATATTGGCTGAGATATAATTTGTTATCCGGATTGATGCCAACACTGATCCCGCGTGAAAAGGCCGCGTTGCTTTGTGTTGTAAAAATGCGTTGATCGAGTTCGTTGCTTTGAAAGCGAAGTGCGGCAACAACAGTAAAATCAGGGCCTGTCGCTGTTGTGCTCAACCGTCCGGTATATTCATAGATGCTGGCGATACCGCGAAATGAATCCCCGCCATCCAACGACCAATACGCATCCACATCGCCGGATGCGCCGGTAAAGGATGGATCATCTGCGGCGGCGCTGTTGGCAATACCCCTTGTATAATCAAAGGCCGTTTGGGGCGAACCACCCGCCGGTGTGCCGACAAGATTGAACCAGACCTGTCCCGATCCGGGATAACTCTCCGCCAAGGTCGCATCCACATCGAACACCGCCGCTGGCAAAATACTGTCCAAAGGAGCGGTAAAGCGTTGCGGGCCACCCCCGATTGATAATCCCAAATTCTTAAGCATTTTGAATGCCTTTCCTGTCAATCATTGCGCCTTAGGGCCCTGCGCCGTTCTGGCCAAACCATAACCTGATCAGAACATATCATGAACATGCAGCTTGGTCAAGAATATATTCCTATATTATGACCGTGCGTGATCAAAGCACAGCGGAGGTTTTCTTGCCGAACCCCTTGGTATCACCCTGATTTTTCTGGTATTCTTTGAAAAGGGCTGAGGTTTGTATAAACCCGCGGACAGGGGATATGTGTCGGCGGCGTTTTCCTTTTTTCAGTTCCCCCTGACTCTGGTAAACCGGGCCGCCCGGTTTCATGCATCAGACAATCGGGTCTTTCTAAGGTTTATCTGTTTTAAAGTCGTTCTTATCTGGGGCTGGGGTCCGTGGCTGATCAAAAAGCAAATACAGGCAGTGAAAATGCGGTGGGCTGGTTCATTTTGGGCTGCGTCTTCGTCGCACTCTTTGCCCTGTTCTGGTACTACAACGAATTCAAAGTCAAAAGCGCAATCCGCTGGGTGCGGTGGAGCGAGATGTGGGTCTGGTCGCTGGTCCTTGATGAGGATTACACCGTCACCTATAAGGGCATGCCGGTTCATTATGACACTTGGCTCGATGCCATTCCGCTGATCCCGGAAAAAGAACTGAATGATGAAACTATGGCCGTCATTGCAACATTGGCAATGGCACCGATTAAATTCCCAATCGCGCTTATTCTCGGGATTATTGGCCTGTGGTGTCTTCAGTATGGTCCGGGGACCAATAACCGCCGCAAGATGAATCTGGATTCACTGATTAACGCGCAGGCAAAAAACTTCCCGGTCATTGCACCGTTCGTGAAATTCAATCCGTCCAAGCAGCCACCGCGCGCACCGGGCGCACCGGTTCCTGCTGAACTGCCGCTATTTGCAGAAGCCCTCGGGCCTGAAGAATGGTTGGCCTATCACAGCATTCCTATTCCAGATGGCAATGTTGATCGCCAAGCATCATATCTCGCCTTTGCACAGCAATTGGGGCCACGCTGGGCGGGTTGGGAAAAACTTCCACCCCATAAACAAATTCTTTTGGCCTGTTTCTGCCTGAAGGCCTCGCGGAAGCGTAAGGAAGCAGATTCCATGATCGGGCGTATTGCGGAGTGCTGGTCATTTGAAAAAGGATTAAGCCTGAACAAAGATCGCAAATTGCTGAGCGATGCCCGCGCCGTTTTGAAGAACAAGGAACTCTCATCCCTTGTCCTGCGCCGCGCCAACCAGCATGCATTCCACTCCACCGCGATGCTGCGGGCCTTGGCCACGGCGCGTGAAGAGGGCGGCGTTCTGGCCCCGGCACAATTTGTCTGGCTGCGCGCCTTTGACCGCACCCTTTGGTATCCGCTGAACAATCTAGGCCGTCAAGCGTTCCACATGGAAGCCTTCGGGGCCATGGCGCATTACAAGATTGAAAAAATGACCCAGCGCCCGATTCCGCGGCCAAAGGTCGAAGCCGCCATCGACACCATCGTGACCTATATGCAATCAGACCGCGCCCGCCCAATCCCGCAATTGGATTACAAGGGCAGCAAAAAGCGCGGCGTGAAAAAACCATCCGCCAGTGGCATCAAACAACCTAAAAGAGCTTAAACGAGAGAGCATTCCATGAAACGCATGATTGAAAACATCACCGGCAATTATACCGCCAGCGCCAGCGTCGTTGACGGCACGTTGATCCTGTCCCTGCCCGATGCGATCACACCGATTGTCTGGCGTTTGGACCTGGTCCATGCGAAGGCATCGGCCCTGGAGGTGCGCGAAGCAGAAAATGCGACCTTTATTCTCGCCCTTAAAACACCACGCGGCGATGTCAATGAAATCGCAAAATTCGCCAGCCGTGGCCGCGCTGTCGCGGCCCTGATGTGTGTCACACGCGCCATGGAACAAGCCCACGGCCAGATGAAACCCGCCGCAAATGACGGTGAACCCTATAACCCGACACATTTGCCGGTTCCCGTGCGCACACGTCGCGCCAAGGCACACGCCACGCAGCCAAGCAACGGCAAGGGCCTGATTGGTGGCGTGATTGCCCTGTTGCTGATTGTCGGGCTTGGCGCAGTATTGCTGAACATGGGGCCAAGACAAGTCACAGCCCTGTCCGCAGCCAGCCCGGCCGCTGGAACAAGCACCGCAAGCAGCCCGCAAAGCGCAGGCGTTGCCGTTTCCGCTGATGACTTTTTGAAAAACCGCTAAAGACTAAAAGACCGCTTCTAAGGATGATGCTGCCAGATGGCTTTAGATACCCGTAAGTACGAACGTAAACACACCGACATTCTGCGTGACACGCGGCCGCTCGAGGCGCGTATCGCCGAATGGCTACGGCACCCCAGCAATTCATTTGCCATGTTCACCATGGCCGCATGCGGGATTTTTCTGGTCGATAGCGTCACGCATTGGGCCGACCTTGTCCTTTGTATTTTTCTGTTTTATTTCTGGCGTATGACCAAGGCTGACCGCAGCCTGGCTTTTAAATTGCCGATGGGTTCCAAATACCCAGATAAAAACAATAAGGGCGGCGGACGCAGCGGCAAAGGCGAGGGGATTCTCTATCTCGGCAACGTCGAAAAAACCAATGAAGAAGTCTGGTTTACCAACAACGATGCACGGACACATTGTTTGTATCTCGGCACGACTGGTTCGGGGAAAACAGAAGGCCTTAAATCAATGGTCACCAACGCCCTGTCATGGGGTTCGGGCTTTGTTTATATTGACGGTAAGGCCGATACGGATTTGTGGTCTTCGCTCTCCTCGCTGGTGAAACGCTTTGGCCGCGATGATGATTTGCTGGTCTTGAACTACATGACCGGGAACTCTGACCGCCGCGCGCCGTCCAACACGATGAACCCGTTTTCCTCCGGTTCTGCATCTTACCTGACCAACATGCTGGTCAGCTTGATGCCGGAAGCAGAAGGCGATAACGCGATGTGGAAAGAACGTGCCGTGTCGCTAATTGGCTCTCTTATGCCTGCGCTGACATGGAAACGCGATAACCAGGACATTCCGACCTCGGTCAGTATGATCCGGGAATATCTGAACCTGAACAACGTCATTAAATTATCGCGCGATCAGGTTGTGCCGGAAAAAATCCGTATGTCGATCAAGGGTTATCTGGACACCCTGCCCGGTTATAACGACGCAGCTTTCGACGATCAGGGCCGTGAAAAGCCAGCCGGTCCCGATCAGCCAATGATTGATACAACAACACCGCGCCAGCAGCACGGTTATCTGGCGATGCAGTTTACGCGTTCCTTGCAATCGCTGGGCGATGATTACGGTTACATCTTTGATTCGCAAGCCGCCGACGTTGAAATGGTCGATGTGGTTTTGAACCGCCGTATTTTGATCGTTCTGATTCCAGCCCTCGAAAAATCCGCTGATGAAACTGCTAACCTCGGTAAGATCGTCGCGGCAACCATTAAAGGGATGATGGGTTCGACACTGGGGTCCACGGTTGAAGGGGAATCCGCAACCGTCATTGAAAACAAACCCACATCATCCTCCACCCCGTTTATGTGCGTGTTTGACGAGGTCGGTTACTATACGGCCGCCGGGATGGCTGTTATGGCCGCGCAGGCCCGTTCGCTCGGGTTCTGCCTGATCTATTCAGCGCAGGATTTGCCCGCGCTCGAAAAGCGCGTCAAGGAAGAAGCCCGATCCATCACCGCGAACTGTAACATCAAGATTTTCGGCAAGCTGGAAGATCCAACCCAGACGAAAGAATTCTTTGAAAAGACCGTTGGTTCGTCGATCGTTATGGAGGCATCAGGCTTCCAGCTTTCCGGCGACCGTCAGAGTGGTTCTTATTATGATACCAAACAGGCCGGTGTGCAGATTCGGGCACGGGCCAGCTATGACGGGTTGAAGGGCTTCCGTGAAGGTCAGGCGGTAATCGCGTTCGGCTCCATGGTTGTGGATACGCAGATTTTCTATTCCAACCCCGGCTTCGCCAAGGCAATGCGTGTGACACGTTATGTGGCTCTGCCGCCGCCTGATGAACAATTGCTGTCGGCTGCGCCGCATATTACAAAACTGCGCGATTTGATGGTTCATAAAACATGGACTGCGATGAAGGCTGATATCCGCACCGAAACACCGCCGGAAATTCGCGCCCTCGATGAAGGCTACCGTGAAGGCCGCGCCGCCAACATGAACGGATCAGAATCCGCCATGGTTGCGATCGCCAATGTCTTCGCGCTCAGCAACCCACTGGTCAGCCAAACCGCATCCTCCGGTGATACATCCGCCCCGGCACAGGTTCAAAAACCAGCAGCGCAGCTTTCCGCAGCCCCTGCGGGTGATATGGCCGCGCCAATCCCGCCAATCTTCACCGCCCGCCCGAATGCACAAGGCGCAAACGAGTCCGTGGCTGTGCCTGTTCGCGCTACACCGCCCGTGTCATCACCACAAACGACCTCACCTGCCTCTTCAGGCGGAAACCCGATGGCGTTCTTCAAGAAAGGTGACGAGCAAGCTGATACGGTCGCACCACAGGCCCCAACAGCCCCGATCATCAGCACACAGCAAACAGCAGCACCTGTCACCCGTCCGCTTAGCTGGGAAGAAATCGTACAGGCCGAAGCCGCACAACAAGCCGCCGTACAACAGACCACCCCCGTTGCAGCCAAACCAGCCCTTGATCCGGAAACAGAAAAATTGTTGAAACAGGCCGGTGAAGCAACCCGCAAGGCTTTGCTCGGCAAGGTACAAAAGGATGATGATGCAAAATAAGCCTGTGACATCTGTAGCCCAATCAGGAAATGCATTCTTCATGATCCTGATGGCGGTGATGTTGTTCGCCGCGTTGGCATTTACATTTTCAAAGGGTATTCAACAGGGCGGAGAAAATATCTCCAACCGCAAGGCCTCCCTCGCCGCCAGTGACATCATTGCCTATGGCCAAAAAGTCTCCCGCGCCGTTGAAGGCGTGATTGCCAAGGGCAATTCTGAAGGTGATATCAGCTTTGAAAATGACACTGAGACCGGATACGAAAACCCCGACTGTGATCCACTGAAAAAATGCCGGATTTTCATGGCCGATGGCACGGGTCTGACTTGGCAACGGGCTCCAACAGGGGCCAATAACAACGAACCTTATTTCTTTGGCACCAATCAGGTTGGCCTGGCATCAGAAACCTTGGACCCATCGCAACGTGATCTGGTCATGATGCTGCCCGTGAAGATGAGCGTTTGCACATTGATCAATGAAATGACCACGCGCAGCGTCACATGGGTTTCGGGTGGGACCTTAAACGAGGCAACAAAGTTTACCGGTGATTACACCCTGCCCGCCAATACCCGTATTTCATGGACATCGACCGCAGATGAGCCCGACGCACGCCCAGCAGGATGCTTCTGCAAGGGCTCGGCACCTTGCGACAGCAGTGACAGCCATTATTTCTATTACGTCCTGCATCCACGCGGCTAGGAAGACGGTTACATCCGCTCCGGCACGTCAATCCCAAGAAGATCCAAAACCAAGATCAGCTGCGCCAAAACCATCGCGCACAGGCGCAAGCGGCTGGCGCGCAGCATTTGATCCTGCTCAGACAGAATGTGGCAATTGCCGTAGAAGGAACTGAACGCGTTTGCCAAACGGTAAACGTAATCGCACAACACGTGCGGTGTGTAATGACGCATGGCCAAGGCAACAACATCAGGCAGCTCCGTCAGCAACAAGGCCAGCGGACGATCCGCATCACCCAGAACAATTTTATCACCCGGCAACGCGCCTTGCGCGGCGGCTTTGCGCAGCAATGATTTGATCCGCACCGCCTGATACAGCATGTAGGGTCCGGTTTTGCCCTCAAATGAAGTCATACGGTCCAGATCAAAAATGTAATCCGATTGACGCTGGTTTTGCAGATCAGCGAATTTCAGCGCGGCAACGCCAACCATATGGGCGGTTTTGGCGAGTTCGTCGGCACTGGCATCCTGCGCCAGATTGGCTTCCTTCATCCGCTCGGCTGCTTTTTGTGTGGCCGATTCAATCAAATCTTCCAAACGCAGCACACCGCCAGCGCGGGTTTTAAAGGGTTTTCCATCAGAACCGTTCATCGTGCCATTTCCGGCATGAATCAGCTCAACACTGTCCGGGGCAATACCGGTTTTATAGGCCGCGCGGAAGACCTGTTCAAAATGCAGGCTTTGGCGTTGATCGACGATATAAACGATTTTGGACGGGTTTGATTGCATCCGCTCCACAATCGTCGCCAGATCGGTCGTGCCATACATCACCGCGCCATCGCGTTTATACAGCATCAATGGTGGGAATTCTTTCTGGTCGTCTTCACGGGCCACGGGAATAACCGTCGCGCCGTCATCCTTCACCGCAAAACCGCGCGCCAACAAATCATCAACCATCGGTGCGATCAGATCATGGACTGATGATTCACCCTTCCACCAGTCAAAATGTACATTCAGGGAATCAAAATTCGCCTTCATGCTGGCAATCGATACATTCACGATGTGCTGCCATAAGGCGCGGTAACCGGGGCGGCCATTTTGCAGTTCAACCGTTGCGATCAACGCCAACTCTTTACGCGCTTCATCATCCTTACACGCTTGCGCAGCGAAGGGGTAAACTTCTTCAAGATCAGCGATGGCAAAGGGGGCTTCGGATGGATAACCGGATGTCACACTTTCATCGAAATAAACCCATTCCGGGTGGCGAATTTGAAATTCGCTGATAACCATGCCGATCTGCGTGCCCCAATCGCCCATATGGACATCGCCAATGGCGGTGTAGCCACAAAAACCCGCCATGCGGCGCAACGCTTCACCAATGATACTGGTGCGCAAATGCCCGACATGCATCGCCTTGGCGACATTGGGCCCGCCGTAATCAAGGATCATGGTTTGCCCCGATACCAGCGGCGCAATGCCGCAGCGCGTATCGGTTGCCATCGCGCCCAAATGTTCATTCAGCGCATTATCAGTCAGCGTCAGGTTGATAAAACCCGGACCCGCGATTTCAATCTTTGCGAAAATTGGGTTTTGTTGAAGGTGACCGACAACGGCTTCCGCCACCGCACGCGGGTTTTTCTTGGCCTGTTTGGCTGCCGCCATCGCACCGTTGCACTGGAACTGCGCCAAATCAGGGCGGTCGGACATGCGCACCGCCCCGACATCAGCAGTAAAACCTTCGGCGACAAACGCCGCACCCGTCAGGACAGAGAGTTTTTCAGTCAAAGACATAATGATTACAGACTCAAATGTGGCAGATTAAACGTCGAGATTGGAAACCTTCAGCGCATTGTTCTGAATGAACTCGCGGCGTGGTTCCACAACATCGCCCATCAGGGTCGCAAAAATCTCGTTCGCTTTTTCGGCGTCCTTGATTGTGACCTGCAGAAGCGTGCGAACAGCCGGGTCCAAAGTGGTTTCCCACAATTGTTCAGGGTTCATCTCCCCCAGACCTTTATAGCGTTGAATTTGCAAGCCGCGACGACCGTAATCCTGAACCGCTTGGAACAGCGCCATCGGTCCGTTGGCACGGGCGATCACTTTTGTTCCATCTTTGCTGACCAGTTCGGCTTCGGCTTCGAAATTCTCAGACAGCCATTCATGAGCCCCTTCCAAACGGCGGGCATCGGCGCTCATGATTTGATCCGGCGCAATGCGGAAGCGTTCCGTCACGCCGCGCATGGTGCGTGTGATCATGTAACCCGATACGGGGGTGAACTCCACCAACCAGACTTTTTCACCCGGCAGCGCGGATTTATTCATGCGCTCTTTCAAAGAAGCGGCAATCTTTTCTGCCAAAGCGACATCACTCAGTGCCTTTTCATCAAAAGCCCCGGCGATTGCACCTTGTTCAACGATGTTTTTGTTACCGACACGTTGGGTCAGCGTATTGATTGCACCGCGAACACCACGGCAACGCGCCAGCATTTCCAGCAAATCATTGCCGGACCGTGCAGCACCCTTGCCTGTGCTCAGCATCAGATCATCAAGCGTTTCATCGATCAGGTAATCTTCCAATGCCTGTTCGTTTTTCAAATAACGTTCGTTCGAATTGCCGCGCTTCACCTTAAACAAAGGTGGCTGAGCAATGTACATATAGCCGCGTTGGAAAACTTCCGGCATGTGGCGATAGAAGAAGGTCAACAGCAGCGTACGAATATGCGAACCGTCGACGTCAGCATCGGTCATGATAATGATTTTGTGGTAGCGGATTTTATCGATATTGAAATCTTCCTTACCGATGCCCGTTCCCAATGCCGTAATCAGCGTGCCCAATTCGTTACTGGACAAAATCTTGTCAAACCGTGCGCGCTCCACGTTCAGGATTTTACCGCGCAGGGGCATAATCGCCTGACTTTTACGCGAACGTGCCTGTTTCGCCGAACCACCCGCCGAGTCACCCTCGACAATGAAGATTTCAGACAAGGCCGGATCACGTTCCTGACAATCTGCCAGTTTCCCTGGCAGGGTTGAAATATCCATGACCCCCTTGCGGCGAGTCAAATCCCGCGCGCGGCGGGCCGCTTCACGGGCGGAGGCGGCTTCGGCCATCTTGGCCACAACCTTCTTCGCTTCGACCGGGTTTTCACCCAGCCAAATGCCCAGATATTCAGCAACCACCGATTCCACCACAGGGCGGACTTCGGAAGAAACGAGTTTATCTTTTGTTTGCGAGGAGAATTTCGGATCAGGGGCCTTCACCGACAAGACGCACGTCAAACCTTCGCGCATATCATCGCCGGTGATTTTCAGGTCTTTGTTTTTCTTCATCAAACCTTCCTCTTCCGCATATTTCATCAAGATGCGGGTGAGGACGTTCCGGAAACCTTGCAAGTGCGTACCACCATCCCGCTGCGGGATGTTGTTGGTGAAGCACTGCATTGTTTCGTGATAGGCATCAGTCCATTCCATCGAAACTTCGACGGTGATGTTGTTTTCTTCGGCCTTCATATAGATCGGTTTTTTCAGCAGCGATACTTTGTTGCGGTCAAGATATTCAACAAAGCTTTCAATCCCGCCTTCATAGAAAAATTCTGTAACGCGTGGTTCCGCCGGGCGGTCATCACGCAGATTGATACGCACACCAGAATTCAGGAACGCCAGTTCGCGCAGGCGATCTTCCAGCGTGTCAAAATCAAATTCCGTCATGGTGAAGGTTTGTGACGATGGCATAAAGGTTACTTCGGTGCCGTTACGGCGGCCCGGTTGCAATTCACCAACGACTTTCAGTGGCGCTTCGGCCTCACCGTGGCGGAAACGCATGATCCATTCCTTGCCATCACGCCAGATGCGCAGGTCAAGATATTCGGACAGGGCGTTCACAACGGAAACACCCACACCATGCAGACCACCGGAAACTTTATAAGAGTTCTGGTCGAACTTACCGCCCGCGTGCAGTTGGGTCATGATGACTTCTGCGGCGGAAACGCCTTCTTCCTTGTGAATATCAACCGGAATACCACGGCCATTATCACGCACCGTCACCGAACCATTGGCGTTGATGACAACTTCCAGCATGTCGGCATGACCAGCCAGGGCCTCATCGATACCGTTATCGACAACTTCATAGACCATGTGGTGCAGACCTGAACCATCGTCGGTGTCGCCGATATACATGCCCGGACGCTTGCGAACCGCATCAAGTCCACGCAGGACCTTGATCGAATCGGCGCCATATTCGGCATTGTTCTCGGAGGCCGGTCCTGTTGGGGCGGGCTGTGTCATTTTATAAATTCCTGATTGTTTTTCATTGTTTTATCGGGGGCTTAAAGCCGTCATTTTTATAGCACAAAGCCCCCGGAAACGCACCGTAAAAAGTGCTGTCCGGGGGCCTTTTTAGCCTTAAATTATTATTCTAAATCAGATGGTTAGCTGGCCACAAACCAGACCAGCGCCGCAGCACAGACCACCACCCATAAACCGGCTTTCACATTGCCGACATTTTGCTTTTTTACGATACGGTAATAGAGCAAAACCCACAAAGGCGTGGTCAGAATAAGGACGCTGATATAGGCCGGGTTATCGACCAGCTGGTAGCCATAGCTTTTGAAAATCAGGTGAACAACGGAGTTCAAACCCATCAAGAACCCGGTTTGAATGGCCACGCGGCCCGCAAACACCGCACGCGGCACCGGATGCCAGACCGCTTCCAACGCACCAAAGATCAGGATCATGAAGAAGGCCTGCACAACCATATAGCCAAAGACGCCGCTATGGATATCCGTTGAATCCAGCGCAATCTTGGCAAAGACAACGCCCATACCAGACATCAAAATGACCGGGCCCAAGGCACGGATGGCATGACGCGATACAGGTGATTTCTGCATGCCCATGGCGAAATAAACCGCGCCGCAGGTCGCCGCCAGAATACCAAGGCTTTTCCACGGTGTGGCCAGATAAGTATCGAGGATATTGGGATCAATCACCGTCCACATCACGAAGGTGACAAGAACGTTTAAGGGGATCAGGCGCGTAATCGCCCCCGCCCCGAATTCTTCCGTGGCCCGGAAACTGGAAAGATCGGCATAGGCCCAGATAAAGGCGGTGACAAAGGTCGCCACATAAAAGATCGGCTGCGTCGGCCAGCCAACAAAGAACAGAACAGGCAGAGCAATCAGCAGCATGACAATCCGCAGCCAGAACAGCATGGAAAGGCGTTCCGCACGGATTTTTTCATGCAAAATCGGCATGATCGCCGCCGTCACCGCAGACCCGGCGGAAAGCCAGACCCAGGAAAGAATGCCAAAAAGACCCGTCATGCTGCGATACCCTGTGTTGTTGCTTTTAAATGACCACTATCCACGGTGAGGAATCGGCCCACACCTGTCAATGGTGAAAAGAGGTTTTCATCTGTCCCGGTCATAAACACCTGGGTTTTGAGGTCCAGCAGAATCCGGTACAAAACGGCACGGCGGTTTTCATCCAGATGTGCGGCCACTTCATCAAGCAGCAAGACAGGCGCAGCCCCGCGCTCCGCCGCAATCATCCGGCCATGGGCCAGAACGATGCCAATCAGCAAGGCCTTTTGCTCACCCGTTGAACATTGATCCGCCGGCATGTTTTTCAAATCATAGATCACTTGCAAATCGCTTTTATGCGGACCCGTGGCGGCCCCACCCGTTTTGGAATCAAGGCCGCGGCTTTCTTGCAATTGATAGCGGAGCATATCTTCCACTTCCAAGGCCGGAACACGGCGCACCAACTCTTCGACTGTGCCGCGCACAGACAGGCGCGCCTTTGGGAAATGGGCCTGGATATCGGCAGGGGTGCGTTCAACGCCTTGTTGCAGTTTACGGACAAAATCCTGGCGGGCTGCGGCAATCGCCACACCGGTTTCAGCCATGGTGGCTTCCAATGCCGATAACCACGCCGGGTCGGTGCCGCCGGGGCCAGCTTCTTGCAACAGCCTTGCGCGTTGGCGCATGGCGTTTTCATAGCGGGTCATGCGCCCGGAATGGCCGGGGTCAAAAGCGAAAACCATGCGGTCTAAAAATTTGCGACGGGCGGAGGAGGCATCTTGAAACAAACGGTCCATCTGCGGCGTCAGCCATAAAACAGAAAGATATTCGGTCATCGCCGATTGGCCACCCTTGGCCGCATCACCGTTCACGCGCACCACGCGTTTATCATCCTGACCATCGCGGCCCGTGCCAATACGCACCGGACCATAGGCACTTTCAATCAAGGCGGAAACAGACCACGGCGCGGCGGTTAATTCCGTATCACGGTTTTGTAGCTCCACAATTCGCGCGGTGCGAAGCCCACGACCGGGGGATAAAAATGAAACAGCTTCCAGCACGTTGGTCTTGCCCGCACCATTGGCGCCACACAACACAACAGGGCCGCACGGCAGATCAGTGAGATCCGCCGCGGCGTAATTACGAAAATGATGAAGCTGTAATGATTTGATCCAAGCCATGATTGTATTTAAGCACAAAACCGCATGTGAATACCCGTATTTAGAACAAAAAAGGCACAGATTTCTCTGTGCCTTTTTATCAAATTTTTTAAACCACCAATTACACGCGCAGCGGCATCAAAACATAAAGCGCGGATGGATCCGATGTATCTTGAATAATCGTTGGTGACGCGGCATCGGCCAGTGTCAAACGGCAACCATCGCCGGAAATCTGGCTGGTGATGTCCATCAGGTATTTGGCGTTGAAGCCAATTTCGATGTTGTCCTTGCCGTTGATTTCCAGATCTTCTGTCGCCGAACCCGAATCCGGGGAATTGGCGGACAAGGTCATGGTTTTGCCGTTCAGTGAGATTTTCACCGCACGGGATTTACCATCGGAAATGGTCGAAACACGGTCAATCGCGTTGGAGAACAATTTCGGGTTCACTTCAACGATCTTGTCGTTATTGGCCGGGATCACCTGTTCGTAGTTCGGGAAGGTCCCGTCGATCAGTTTCGAGGTCAAAACGATATGATCAAAGGCAAAACGGATTTTGCTTTGCGACAGGCTGACTTGAATGGTGTCAACCGCCTCATCCAGCAGTTTCCGCATCTCACCAACCGTCTTGCGTGGAATAATCACGCCCGGCATGGCTTCTGCGCCTACAGGCAGCGGCATTTCAAAACGGGCCAGACGGTGACCATCGGTCGCCACAGCGCGCAAAACATTCACACCACCATTGGAACCGGCATGGATGTAAATACCGTTCAGGTAGTAGCGTGTTTCTTCCGTGGACATTGCAAACTTGGTGCGGTCGATCAATGCGCGCAGTTCAGCCGCAGGCATCGAGAAATTAGACGGCATATCGGCATTGCCAATTTCCGGGAAGTCTGCCACTGGCAAGCAGGACAGGCGAAAGTTGGAACGGCCAGCCTTGACGGTCATGACGTTGCCCGAAGGGTCCAGCGCCAATTCAACAGCCGCATCATCAGCCAGTTTCCGAACGATTTCATGCAGCGTGTGTGCAGGGGCCGTAACAGCGCCCGGTGTTTTTACCTCAGCGGCAACCGATTCTGTGATCTCCAGATCCATATCGGTGGTGGTCAGGGTCAAAGTCCCTTCATCCGCGCGCAGCAATACATTCGACAAAATTGGAATGGTATTGCGACGTTCCACGGCGCTTTGCACGTGGCTTAAGGAGCGAAGAAGAGCAGCGCGGTCAATGCTCAGTTTCATGGCGTTTCACCTGAATTCGAATAATGTTTTTCTGTTGGGAATCGGACTATAACAGACATCATCCAAAGGCCAAGGGCCTTTCAAGCGAAAAACCCCCGTAAATCCACCGTTTTCTGTATGAAAATCAGCCCTGAAGGCCGATTTGGGCTTCGATCTGGCCCAATGTCGCGGGCTGATTCGCGGGCGCGGCGCTTTCTGCGTTGCCGGGGACCTGAACCACGCAATTACGCCCTCTGGCCTTGGCCTCATACAGCCCCTCATCCGCCCGGGCCAGCAGGGCATCAATGCCTTCGGCACTGTTACAAACAGCGACCATCCCGAAACTGGATGAATATGGTAATACTTGCGGCTTGCCATCCGCATCAACATACGGGCATGGCAGGCGGGCGATTTTTTCACGCAGGCGATCAATGGTCTGGAATCCCATCTCGGCACTGGTGCGCGGCAGAAGAATCGCAAACTCTTCGCCGCCGATGCGGCCAATAATGTCACCGGAGCGCAGCAGCGTTTGTAATTGTTCCGCGTAATGTTGCAAGACCAGATCACCGACCTTGTGGCCATAGGTGTCGTTCACGGATTTAAATTTATCCAGATCAGAGAGGACAACAACAACCTCACTGCCCTCACGCTGCGCGCGGCGCAGTTCAGTCGTAGCGCGTTTCATAAAGGCACGGCGATTGTTCAGACCCGTCAAATAATCTTCCAGCGCATAACGCAGCAGCATCTGGTGATACCCTTCCACCCGCGCGACGAGGGGACGGAAAATAAAGACTGCCTCCAAGACCAGCACCAGCAGCACAAATAACGCGCCATAATATTGCATGGCATAATAACGATCGGTCTTTGCCAATGCCTCTGTCTGGTAATTTTGCAAAGCCAGATCAAGCCCCGTGGCCAGCGTTGAAGGCAGCTTGTTCATAACGTAATCAGCGGCAATGGTGCGACGCGCCTGTTCTGATTTCGGCAATGTTGCCAGCTCCTTCGCCCAGGTCAGGAACCATGTTGTTTTTTCATCCAGCGCATAGGGTTGCTGGAAATAAATTTTCTGCAACTCGGCACTGACCGGATGCCCGAACAGATCATTCTGACGAATCGTGTCGGTCAGGTAACGCTGACCCTGCTCCATCTTCGCAATCGCTTGTTTAAGAAAACCAAGATCAAGCGGATCACCGAGCGTATAATATTTATCTGCGCTTTGAATAATTTCATGAATGCCCGCACGTTGCGCGCCGATTTTGAAGGC
Source organism: Micavibrio sp. UBA6139 (assembly GCA_002423285.1). Lineage (GTDB taxonomy): Bacteria > Pseudomonadota > Alphaproteobacteria > Micavibrionales > Micavibrionaceae > Micavibrio. Next base: position 15,397 of record DIVF01000059.1, read on the forward strand.
AATGTCTGCGCCCTCTTTTTGTTTATTGGTGATATGGGCGGTGATGATGTGGCTGGCAATGGTCAAGATGGCGATAAAACCAAGCGCGGCGATATAGGCGATGGACAGCGTCCGCGCCGGTGTTACGTCATCTAATGCCTTTTGCGGCAATGCTTTTCGGGGTGCGGGCTTTTTCGCCGCTTTTTGAGGTCCCGTTTTTTCCTGTGCCAACACCTTACACTCCAACAACCGATCTGGCCCCCGCTGTCGCAGCGAATCAAAACCAGATGAATTATGATACTGGATCATCCTTAATAATCATGAACATCTTGAATCAGGACTTTGGAAAAAAACCGTGGATTTCTGCGGTATATTAGCAAAAAGCGGAACCTGAAGGCTCCGCTTTTTGAAAAAATTTGTACTTTCAGGTTGTAGTAATCAACCCGCCAATATCAGCCCGTCAGGGCGCGGCGGCAGATTTCAACATCCTGTGCGATCTGGGCATCATCACGCATCAACTCTTCGACCTTGCGGACAGCGTGCATCACGGTGGTGTGATCGCGACCACCGAATTTGCGGCCGATTTCCGGCAAGGAGCGTGAGGTCAATTGCTTCGCCAGATACATCGCCACCTGACGTGGACGTGCCACGTTACGCGCACGACGGGCAGAATGCATATCCGGCAAGCGGATATTGTAATGCTCAGCCACTTTGCGCTGAATTTCGTCAATCGTGATGCGGCGATCATGAGCACGCAACAGGTCTGACAAAACATCCTGTGTCGATTCCAGCGTAATGACAGATTTTGTTACATCGGCATGGGCAACGATGCGGTTCAAGGCCCCTTCCAGCTCACGAATGTTGGAACAGACTTTCAGTGCCAGGAATTCCAAAACAGCATCCGGAATTTCCGCACCCAACATGCCGCGTTTGGATTGCAAGATACCAAGACGTAGTTCATAGGTGCTTGGCTGAATATCTGCAACCAGACCCCAGGCCAGACGCGAACGCAGACGCTCTTCCAGACCAGTCAGGTCTGATGGAGCCTTATCAGCGGAAATCACGATCTGTTTGTTCTGATCAACAAGCGCGTTGAAGGTATGGAAGAATTCTTCCTGTGTTGATTCCTTGCCGCTGATGAACTGGATATCATCAATCATCAAAACATCAACAGAGCGGAAGGCTTCTTTGAAGGCCATTGTGTCTTGCGAACGGATCGCGCGAACAAACTGGTACATGAATTTTTCAGCGGATAAATACATGACCTTCTTTTCAGGGGCCTGTTGTTTCATCGCCCAACCGATTGCATGCATCAAATGGGTCTTGCCCAAACCAACGCCGCCATAAAGGAACAGCGGGTTGAACGGCACATTACCGCTTTCAACGATGCGGCGTGCCGCAGCATGGGCCAGCGCGTTTGGCTTGCCAACGATGAAGCTGTCAAAGGTGAAACGTGGATCGAACGGAGAGGACAGATCAAAAGCATCTTCACCGGAAGTGTTTTCGTTTGATTTCAGCGGCAGGGCTTTTGCAGCCTTGGCCGATTCTACTTTGCGCTCTTCTTCGGCTTCGCGCATCGCTGCCTGGACGACAACGATTTCAAGGCGACGAATATCCGGGTTCTTTTCAGTGCACAGCTCCAGAATGCGGGCGGAATAGTGGGATTGAATCCAGTCGCGCATAAAGCGTGTCGGAACCGAAACTTCCAATGTGCCATGATAGCTGGCCTGCAGAATCATCGGCTTCAGCCAGCTGCGGAAGACGGCTTCACCGAACTCATTACGCATGTTGTCATGGATGGAGGTCCACAAGGCCTTAATTTCTGGCGTTGGAACGTAGGATTCAGTCGCGAAATTCACTTGCTCCGCTGCTTGTTCCTTGGACACCATTTTCTGTTTTCCCCCGGATTCAGTCATAGTTCGGTATTCTCCCACTTAAATAAACTTTCAAACATGATGGTCCGGCCTTTAGGGGCGCCGCAGGATCTTCAATCGGGACCGAATTGAGGTAACAGAAATCTCAGCGCAAAATCCATAATCTGGACATTTGCCTTGGGCGTTCTCGTATTTATCAATCAGCGAAAAAACTCAAAACCGCGAAACATCTAAAGAACACACCGCATTCAAAAACATTCCAACTGGCTTCCCTTAATCCGGTCATGGCTGTGGGCCTATTTTTAGCCTTCACATCCGGTAACGGATTTCTTTGAAGATCTCCCAGAAACGATCCCGTAAACAAGAACGGGCTGTATCGTTTCTACAAACTTCCTTTACACACACTGCCGTTACAACGTCGGGGCTTTTTGTTTTTATTCACAGCCCCGGGTCATTCGGTAGAGCGGACGTTAATCGTATTTTAAGGAGCATGCAATGGGATCAAAATAAGAACAAGAAAAAAAGAATCATTTTCTGCTATTGATTTTAAAAAGTATCGATGGCTATTGATCTTTTTGCATGTCGCACTTCAGAAAAAAATATTTTCAATTGATGCAAAAAAATGCTTGCAGAAAAAATCTTGGGGTTCTCAAAGGGCTTCTGCAGAATCGACTTATGCACAAATCCACAGCCCACCCCTTGCGCAGAAAAAAAGCGCATCCAACTGATGCGCTTTTGTTTTCGTCTTCAATTCCAGTTTTGGAATTAGGCTTTCAGCAGCGCCTTAACGCGTGCGTTCAGACGCGAGAATTTACGCGCTGCGGTGTTTTTGTCGATGACGCCTTTTGCAGCACCACGAGCCAGTTTCGGCTGAACAACTTTCAATGCCAACGCAGCAGCAGCCGAATCGCCAGCTTGCAACGCCAGTTCCACTTTTTTCACAAAAGTGCGCATTTCGTTACGGCGTGCGCCGTTAATGACTGCGCGGGCTTCGTTGCGGCGGACGCGTTTTTTTGCCGAATCGTTTGTGGGCATGGACTGCTCTCTTTATCTCTTACCAAAAGGGTTGTTCAAAAATCTGTTCCCGTCGCCCTTCACATGGGGCCGGTCCAGCCGCTCAGGCGACAGGGTTTATCCGTGGGACGGGTGAGTAATAACGGCGTTTTGGCCTTTGTGTCAAGTGAATCCGGTATAATTTTGGGTGATTATGGATTCGGCGACAGGTTGAAATGAACGATATTCAAACCGGCCCGCAACTCCAGCAACAGCACCAGTTTTTCGCCCTGACGGGTGAAACTGGCCGCACCCGGCCCGCCGTGCTGGCGCACCCACCCTAAACGGGGCAAAATATCGAGATAAAAGTTAACAATTTCAGCGGCTTGTAGTTTTTCAGCCACGGCGGAGGACTGAACGATTCGCCCTTCCGGCTTATCAAACACGACCGTTTCATCGGACAGCTCATACAATCCCGGCATAACCGGGATATCATTTAACTCACTGAAAAACCTTGTTTCTGCGGCCAAAGCAGCACCGATTCCCGCCCCTGAAAGGACAGCGGCGATCAACAGGGTTCGGAATAACCATTTGAAATAATTCATTTTTGCTTTTCCGCGCAATAAAAACTGGACCGCCCGCCCTGTACAATCCGGCGAATGCCTCCGGTCTTCACTATATCACAGCTGCAGCCCGGGCAAGCCTCGCCCACTTTGTCATACACGGTAAAATGATGCTGGAAATACCCCAGCTCCCCGCTGGCTTGGCGGTGATCCTTCAACGTCGAGCCGCCCTTCTCAATCGCCTTTTTCAAAACCTTGCGAATGGCCTGAACCAATTTTTCGGCCCGGTCGCCGGAAATGGATCCTGCTTCGCGTTCGGGGCTGATCCCGGCCAGGAACAAAGATTCGCTGGCATAGATATTCCCAACCCCGACCACGACCCGCGGGTCCATCAAGGCCGTTTTAATGGCGACCTTCTTCCCACGCAGCCGCTCGACCAGATAGGGGCCGCTGAAATCATTGGAAAGCGGCTCCGGCCCCAGTGCTACAAAAACCGGATGATCATCCATGGTCGCAGCATCAACCAGCAGGACAATGCCAAAACGCCGCGCATCATTCAAAACGATGACGCGTTTGTTTTTGAGGTGAAGCATAAAATGATCGTGGGTTTTGGGTGTATAGCCCTCACCTTCGATCTGCACGCGCCCGCTCATCCCCAGATGCATGACGAGAATTTTTCCGGTATCCAGCGTGATGAGAATATATTTCGCGCGGCGCGAAACATGCTGGATGGTGGCCCCCTCCAGCGCCGATTTCAGGCGCGGTGGAAAGGGTTTGCGCAAATCCTTGCGGCGGATTTCTGCGCGCAGAATTTTCTGCCCCCGCATCACAGGATCAAGACCACGGCAAACCGTTTCGACTTCGGGTAATTCAGGCATGGGGAACGGTTTCTATTCTGCTTTACGCGTCCAAAGGATCCCCGCTTCACCGCTATACTGGATCAACGGATAGGTCGGGTTACGGCTTGGGAATTGCGGGTCAACCGGGCCAGAAAACCATGATTGTTGTTGATCATCCACGCGCAGCTCCACCGTGAAGGGCCGATTGGTCAACGGCAAATAACGATTGGCGGCATCTTCATCTTGCGGATTGCCGAGCGTCTTATCCGGGGTCAGGGTCAGATAGGCGCCATCAACCGTATAGTGTCCACGTGCAAAGTAACGGGGCTTTCCTTCGACACTGCGCATGACGATAATCTGGTAGGTACCGTTTTGAATATGGAACAGGCTGTAATAATCCAGAAATTTTGATTCCCACACGCCTTCGATCTTATCGGCGGAGACACGCTTGGCACGCCCCTCCTTCACCACGCCTTGACGCTCAATGGGTTTTTGATGGGAAAGCGGTGCCGCGACAACGGCGGGGGTCTCGTCTTCCTGCACTGCGACCACGGGCTCTGCAGCCGGACGGTAACGCTGCAATGCCAAAGCCCCGACAGCCAAAACGGCCAACACACCGCAGCCCAAAACAACATAACCGATCAGGCGGTCCTGTTTCGGTGATGATGGCTTTTTAGGCATCTTTTTCGGGGCAGCACGTTTTTCAGACATAACCATATTATGCGTAAAAGAAAGGGCCGGATCAACCGGCCCTTTCAAATTCTGTAATGGATGGGGGGAAGGCTTAGAAGCCCATGCCGCCCATATCACCCATGCCGCCCATACCGCCAGCACCGCCCATAGCAGGTTTGCTGTCGTCTGGAGCATCCGTCACCATCGCTTCGGTCACGATCATCAGGCCTGCAACAGACGCCGCATCCTGCAACGCCGTACGAACGACTTTCACAGGGTCAACAATGCCGGTTTTAACCATATCGACATATTCGTTGCTCTGGGCGTTGTAGCCATGGTTGGTGTCGCCTTTTTCGAGCAGGTGACCAACGATAACCGAACCTTCCATACCAGCGTTTTCAACAATCTGGCGGATTGGCGATTGGATAGCGCGGCGGATAATGTCCACACCAACTTCCTGATCGCGGTTATCGACTTTCAAGCCTTCTAAAGCCTTGGTCGCATACAGCAGGGCAACGCCGCCGCCAGCGATAATGCCTTCTTGAACAGCAGCGCGTGTCGCGTGCATCGCATCATCAACGCGGTCTTTGCGTTCTTTCACTTCAACTTCCGATGCACCACCAACGCGGATCACAGCAACACCACCAGCGAGTTTCGCCAGACGTTCTTGCAGTTTTTCTTTGTCGTAGTCAGAGGATGTTTCAGCAATTTGCGAACGGATCTGTGCGCAACGGGATTCGATCTCAACTTTTTCGCCAGCACCATCAATGATGGTGGTGTCGTCTTTGGTGATACGAATGCGTTTTGCCTGACCCAGCATTTCCAGCGTTACTGTTTCCAGTTTAATGCCGATATCTTCGGAAATAACCTGACCTTTTGTGACGATGGCCATGTCTTCCAGCATTGCCTTGCGGCGATCACCGAAACCAGGGGCCTTCACAGCAGCCACTTTCAAACCGCCACGCAGCTTGTTAACGACCAGCGTTGCCAAAGCTTCGCCTTCAACGTCTTCAGCAACGATCAGCAATGGACGACCGGATTGAACAACGGCTTCCAGAACCGGCAGCATCGATTGCAGGTTGGATACTTTTTTCTCAACCAGCAGGATGTACGGGTTTTCCAGTTCGGCAACCATTTTGTCCGCATTGGTGATGAAGTACGGGGACAAATAACCACGGTCAAACTGCATACCTTCAACGATATCCAGTTCTGTTTCCAGGGATTTGGCTTCTTCAACTGTGATAACGCCTTCTTGACCGACTTTGTCCATTGCCTTGGCAATGTATTCGGAAATTTCAACGTCACCGTTAGAGGAAATCAAACCAACTTGCTGAATTTCAGAATTGGTTTTAACAGCCTTTGCACGGGATACCAGATCAGCAACAACGATGGTCACTGCCTTGTCGATACCGCGACGCAGATCCATCGGGTTCATACCGGCGGCAACGGCCTTAACGCCTTCGCGAACGATGGCTTGGGCCAGAACGGTTGCGGTTGTTGTGCCATCACCAGCGATGTCGTTTTGTTTGCTGGCAACTTCACGAACCAATTGCGCACCCATGTTTTCGTGCTTGTCCTTCAGCTCGATGGATTTTGCAACGGTCACGCCGTCCTTGGTCACTTGTGGTGCGCCAAAGGATTTATCAATCACAACCAAACGGCCTTTTGGACCCAGTGTGACTTTCACAGCATCAGCGAGGATATTCACGCCGCGCAGCATTTTGTCGCGGGCTTCGCCACGGAATTTTACATCTTTTGCAGACATTTGATTTCTCTCTTTTTATAAAAATTGTTGTTCGTAGAAGGATTAGGCAGCCAGAACGCCCATGATGTCGCTTTCTTTCACGACCAGGAATTCTTCGCCGTCCATGTTGACTTCAGTACCGGACCATTTGGAGAACAGAACGCGGTCGCCTGCCTTCACATCCAAAGGAACGATTTTGCCGGTTTCATCACGAACACCGGAACCAACAGCGATTACTTCGCCTTCCATTGGTTTTTCCTTGGCGGTATCAGGGATAATGATACCCCCTTTGGTTTTTTCTTCTTGTTCAACGCGACGCAGCATCACGCGATCATGCAAAGGACGGAATTTCATAGTCGAATCTCCAATAACGAGTTGTTTTTGTTAATATTTCATCCGAATAGCAGGGTGTTGTTAGCACTCCCGCCCGGTGAGTGCCAAACATATAGAACCTCTGCGCCCAAAATTCAAGCTTTCCGTGGCTTTGCATACACAGGCGGATGGATCAGGGGCCCTTTGGGCCGTTAATCTTTTGTAAATACCCCTGTGTGACACTGATAAAACGGGAAAGAATTCCTGCATATCAATGACACGGGAGCGTGTGCGGCATGAGTGATGTGAATTTAAGACGTCAATTCGTCGATAATTACCGCCTGACCACGGCGGAGATCGTCTATCATTTGCCCGACTACCCGGAATTGCTGCAATCCTATATCTGGCAAGAATACGACATCGCGCCAAGATTCCCCGAACTGAACAAATTCCTCGATTTCTGGTCGCATAATCTGGATGGAAAATTACATTCCATCTATGTCGCGTCCCAAAAGCTGATCCTGCCGCGCGAAACAAAAATCTACGCGCAGGAATTCACGCTGCAATAACTCGACCCTAATCAGACTTATTCCACGGGGCGCGCGTCAGCAGCAATGCCAGTCCGCAACGATTGGTGATGCCTGCAAAAACCAAGCCGCACCCAACCGCAATACTGAGCCCCAAAAACGCAATATCAACCCAAATACTCAGCAACGCGCCAGTGACCACCAAAAGGCCTGCCGCAATACGCACCTGACGCTCTAAGGATAATCTGTCGCGCGCCCCGTCGCGGCCCTTATGAACGGCCACACCACAACGCTCACACGCATCTAGCCCGCCATCAACCACGGTCACATTTGAAAACCCTGCCCCATCCAGCCGCTCCGCCGCTTTTTGCGCCCGCATCCCGGCCTTGCATAAAATTACAACCGGGGTTGTCTTTCCGCCCGGCAGCTGCGCCGCCAACCCATCCGGGTCCAACTGATCCAGCGGTATATGAAGATGGTCGGACTGCACACGGCATTCATCATGCTCCATGGCGGTACGCACATCCAGCAACACGGCTCCTGATGGCCATGGGCCCTTTATTGTTTCTGCTGTCGTTTTTTGCATGATAGCCTCCTTTAAACTGTTTTTGCCTTAAACTCATCATAAGCCCGCAAGGCATCCGCCGCATACATCAGCGATGGTCCACCGCCCATATAAACGCTCATCCCCAGAGTTTCGGCAATTTCTTCACGCGTTGCTTGCAAGCGGACCAGCGCCTTGGCGTGAAAACCAATGCAGCCATCACAGCGTGTGGAAACACCAATCGCCAAGGCAATCAATTCTTTTGTCTTTTCATCGAGAACACCGCTTTTACTAGCGGCCTTTGACAAGGCATAAAACCCTTCCATCGTTTCAGGAATAACCTTGCGCAGCTCACCCGTATAGGCCGTGATATCTTGTGTAATCTGCTGATAATTTTTTGTCATGATTTGATCTCCTTCTGTGTACTATGTTATGATATAATAAATTAAATTATTTTAATATAAAAACAAGTGCTGTCATGAAAAAGAAAATAGCGACCCCAGAAAGCCGCCGCGCCCAAGGCATGGCTCAGGCCCTCGACATGATGAAAATCATGTCCCACCCCCTGCGCCTGTCCATTTTATGCGCCCTGATCGAGCACCGCGAAATGTCTGCCGGGGAGATCGTGGAAAGGATTCGGGCGGAAACACCTGCCAAGGCCAGCCAATCGCAGATTTCACAATATTTGGGGCAATTGCGGGAACAAGGCCTGATTACAGGGCGAAAAGAGGGGCAATTTATCTATTACCGGATTGGCGATCCGCGCGTTAAGAAGCTGATTGCCCTGCTTCACGATTTGTACTGCCCGGCTTAAACGCCGTTTGGCGCCACGGTCAGGCGCAACCCGTCCAGATCAGCGCGCATGACCAGCTGACACGACAGGCGGGAATTATCCTGCAATGCCAGCGCAGAATCGAGCATGGCTTCTTCATCATCGCTCATTTGCGGAATGCGGGACAACCATGCGGGATCGACATAAACGTGACAGGTGGCGCAACAACACGCCCCGCCGCATTCGGCCTTTACGGGGTAACCGTAATCGCGCAACGCTTCCATGACCTGCCAGCCAACCGGAATTTCCAGCTGCTCTTCAGTGCCATCGGCGTTGATAACGGTGATGTGATACGTTTCCATGATGTCGGTGATTTAGCGCGATGGGCGTGGTTTTTCAATCATATTCCGCAGCGCTGCCGCAATCGCAGCCGTGCAGACCATGGCCATCAATGTGCTGACCACCGTTTGCACCAAGGTCCAGGCAGCCCCCAGCGAAACCGGCGCACCGCCTTCTGTCGGTGTACCGCTCAACAACGCAGACCCGACCATCCCCAGCACCAACAAGAACGGCACAGTGGAGACCAGCCAGATTCCCATCATCTGCAACGACATCAACATGCCCTGTTTGGTGCGGATGATAATATCACCGGTGATCCCGGCGGCGGCCGGGATGTATAAGAACATAAAACGGAATCCCCAAGCCGTAATCACCAAGAAGCTGACTGCCGCCAAAAAGGCGAGGAAGCTCGGCTCAGCAGGGGCCGTTTGTTGCGACATCGCCGCCAGGTCAGCCTGTGCCATGACCTGAAACGCCGCCAGCAAGGCAATAACCCCGGCCAGCAGGAATTTAATCACCACATAGAACATCGTGCCCAGCATCACGCCATAGGCACGATCGAGCAAAACAGCTTCATCCTGCTTGCGATCGCCGCTGCTGCGGAAGGGCCAGCGTTGATCAAAGAAGATCAGCCGTGTGACATGGGCCAGCATCCACCCTTCGGTAAAGAAGGACGGCAACATAACCAGACCCATGCGCAAATAATTCTGTTCCCATCCCAAACCGGACAGGATCAGCAGGCAAATCGCCTTGACCAGCAACGGAACCGCCGCCAGACGCAGCAGATAGCGGCGCTCCCGCCAGACAAGGCGGTAACCGAAATCAACACTGCTGATGACATCTAACGGCTTCACGGTCGCTCAACTCCCTTAATATTCACCCGGACCATATCATTGTTAACCAAAAGAATCTTGACGAAAAACACCCAACTTTGTTATGTATAGGACTATGAAAACGCAGCACACGATCGCCGGATTATGGTGGCGGGCCTTATCAAAATAAGGTTCCAAGCGATCCCATGACGTCTGCAAGTCATTCAAATATATAGCAGACGCTGCGCCGCCCGGAACCGTTAAGGACCGGGTTTCATTTTATAAAAAGGCGCTTGCATCATGACCACCACCCCAAACACAGCAAAAATCGCGAAAGACCAAAGCACTCTGGTTACCGCCGCAGACATCTACACTGATTACGCCATCACCCAAAACGCCGCCATGGGTACCGAAGTTGAATATCTGGTCACGACCAAGGCGGGGCAGCTTATCTCCCCCGCCACGCACGAGGTTTTGAAAGCCGACTTCGCCGCCGCTGGAATTGCGGTGAGTGATGAACCGCTGGCCAGCATTTTTGAACTGAAAACCGGGGCGCAAACCGAAGCCGCCGCCATGATCGCGGAAATGGATTCTTTAAGCGCTAATTTCAACGCCCGTGTTAAAAAATCAGGCTTTGTGGTGCGACAGGCCGGATATCTGGGCCATATCACCCTGAATGACGCGATGGCGGCCCGCCTGCCATCTGAACGCGCCGATGGCCTGTTGGAACATTTTATTCAAAATGGTCAAGAAATGTGCGCGCGCCAGCCGCTGATGACGACCTCCGTTCATCTCAGCCTGTCTTACGCTGATCTGGACCATGCCTATGAAATGTCAAAGGCTCTGATGGTCCTGACCCCTGTGCTGACAGCACTGTGTGAAAACACCGGCGGGTTCTTTGATGGCAAAGCATGTGATTTTAACCCTTCTGCCATGATCCGCCTCAGCCAGCGCGACGGGCGCGGCGGCCTGTCCCCGGTGATCTGTGCCGCCGAAGACGGTGAAGACCTGATCCGCCGCCAAGCCAGCCATTTGTATAATACACCGATGATGATGCATCTGGACGCAACAGGGAGCATGCGCGTCACCAATGATGCGGGTCAGCACCCATCTTTACGCGACCTGCAAAATGTCGGCCTGAACACTGCCAGCAATGCGATGCTAAGCGAAAGCATGCAGTATCACATGCTGAAACTGACCTCTCTGCGCAACAGCTTTGGCCAGATGACCGGAAAAAGACTGGAAGTGCGCATGGCCGATAACGGCCCGTTCCAGCATAATCTGATGGCCCGCATCGGTGAGACCATCGGCCTGAACGCGGATCTGCGCAACGATATCATTCGTGACCTGACGAAACGGGGCCTCAACCCCTTCACAACCGAGACAGCCCGCACCAGCGTTCAAGCCCTGAACAATGTCGCCACCCTACGCCACGGTGCCATGAAAGTCCCCATGGGCAACAGCACAGTGGGCCACATCGCCGCACGTCTTTTAGATTTTCTGGATACAGGGTCCGATGATATTGCCTTGGCGCGCAGCACCTTAAAACAAGGCCCCGCACCAACACCAATCATCCTCAAGATGTAAGAAAAAGTAAGGGGTAGTTTGAAGGGGGCAACGCCCCCTTCGACCCTATTCTTCTTATTCCTTCACGCCCAACTTCGTCTGCAAATCGCTTGAGGACGTTGTGTATTGGAAGCGCAATTTCTTATCGGGATAGACGTAGCGGAAGGCTTGCTGCGCCATCAAGGCCCCTTCATGAAAACCGGACAGGATGAGTTTAAGTTTTCCGGGATAGGTGTTGATATCGCCGATGGAAAAAATCCCCGGTGTGGCAGTTTCAAATTTTTCGGTATCTACAGGGATCAGGTTTTCATGCAGGTTCAAACCGAAATCAGCGATGGGGCCGAGCTTCATGGTCAGGCCATAGAACGCCAGGAACGTGTCGGCCTCCAGCGTGTAATCACCCTGTTCTTTTGATTGCATGGCGATGGTGTGCAACTGGTCGCCCTCACCATGCACGCCGGTGATATTGGCAATTTGCAGATCGACTTTACCTTCCGCGACCAGCGCCCGCATTTTATTGACGCTATCGGGGGCAGCGCGGAAATCATCACGGCGGTGAACAAGGGTCACGGATTTTGCAATCGGTTGCAAATTGAGCGTCCAGTCGAGCGCGGAATCCCCACCCCCGGCGATGACAATGCTTTTATCCCGGAACTGTTCCATCTTACGCACCGCGTAAAAGACAGATGTCCCTTCATAGGGTTCCAGGCCCGGAATGGCCGGTTTTTTAGGAACGAACGATCCGCCCCCGGCGGCAATGACCACAACCTTGGCATCAATGACCGTGCCCATGTCTGTGGTCAGACGCCAGCCATCTTCGGTTTTTTCCAGCTTTTCAGCCATCTGGCCCAGATGAAAGGTCGGGTGGAATGGCTTGATTTGTTCCATCAGGGCATCGGTTAACCCCTGCCCCGTGACAATCGGCAGTGCCGGAATGTCGTAAATCGGCTTTTCCGGGTACAGTTCGGCGCATTGCCCGCCCGGTTTATCAAGAATATCAACAAGATGCGCCTTCATATCCAACAGGCCCAGTTCAAACACCGCGAACAGGCCGACAGGCCCCGCGCCGATAATCACAACATCTGTTTTATGCGTCATGTCACTCATGGTTATTTTTCATAATTTTGTTTACGGTTTCACCCCGAACATGTTACATATCTGAAGCGGAATTAAAGAAAAAGGGTGTTATGCGATGGCGATGGTCCAAACCGAAACCTGTTCCAAGGCATTTGGCGGCACAGTTGAGCCATTAGGCTTCGATTTTCAGGTGGTGAACAGCCCCACCCCTTACGTTGTCCTGCGCCTGCACGCGCAAAAAACAATGATCAGCGAAAACGGCGCGTTGATGAAAAAGACCCGCGCGATCACGTCTGAAATGGCATTTGGCAATGGCGAAGAACAATCCTTAGGCGGTAAATTCATGAGCGCGATCAAACGCGCCGTTGCCGGTGAAAAATTCCTGACCCAGCATTTCAAAAACACCGCCAATATCGAACAAGACCTTGTCATTGCCGCCCCCCATCCAGGCCAGATCGTAGCCGTGGATTTGCACCAATGCGATCAGGAAATCATCTGCCAGCGCAGCGCTTTCCTCGCCGGCCCAGCGGGTACAGATATCGTCCCGCACGTAAAACTTAAAATCGGCTTCAACCTGTTTGGCCGCGAAGAATTCATTATGCAGAAAATCAAGGGCGATGATGTTGTCTTCTTGAATGTCGGCGGCGGTATCTACGCCGATGATCTGGAAGAGGGCGAAGAAATTCAAATCGATACAGGCTGCCTTGTCGCCTGCACCAAGGATGTCAAAATCGACCTCGCCCGTTCCGGCAAAATCAGCTCCATGCTGCTGGGCGATGACGGGGCCGTCCTCGTCAACTGCACCGGCCCGGGCCGTGTCTGGATGCAGCCAATGCCTTTCGCCCGCCAAGTAGCCGTCATCTCCCAAGAACAGGCCCGCCAAGGCAAACCAAGCGCTTTCAGCTCAGAAAAGCGCTAGAAACAAAGAAAAGTTAGGGGGTAGTTTGAAGGGGGCATTGCCCCCTTCGACCCTATTCTTTTATCCCCCTTAATCTGGACAAATCTTTCCTTCAGGCCTATGACTTTTGTCATGACACAGAACAGAACAATTTCGAATTGGTTATTCCTTTGTGCGTTTATGGTTTTTGCCATGGCGGTGATTGGGGCGATTACGCGCCTGACGGAATCGGGCTTATCGATTACGGAGTGGAAACCAATTTCCGGGGCGTTGCCGCCGTTGAATGAAGCCGCGTGGCTGCACCAGTTTGAACTGTATAAAAACTCCCCCGAATTTGCAGCCAAGCATTTCTGGATGGAGCTTTCTGATTTCAAAAAGATTTTCTTTTGGGAATGGCTGCACCGTTTATGGGGGCGCAGCATTGGGCTTGTTTATGCGCTGCCGCTGTTGTGGTTTGTCGTGCGCCGCCGTCTGCCGAAGGGATCGGGATGGAAATTTGCGGCCCTGCTGGCACTGGGCGGGTTACAAGGTTTTATCGGCTGGTTCATGGTGCAAAGCGGCCTTATTGACCGTCCATCGGTCAGCCATTTCCGTCTAGCGCTGCATCTGGGGATGGCGTTGGTGTTGTTTGCCGCGTTGATCTGGTTGGCATTGGATTTGCGCAACGGTGCGCCCGTTCATCCAAAGCCCCTGCCACGCTGCGCCGCATGGGGCTGGGGTGTTCTGGCCCTCATTTCGACCACCATTATCTGGGGCGCGTTTGTCGCCGGGTTGGATGCGGGGCTGATTTATAATGAATTTCCCAAAATGGGTGCGGGTCTGGTCCCAACCGATTTTGGCAATCCACTGACCAGTGCCGCCGGGGTGCAATTCGTTCACCGCTGGTTGGCGGTTGGCACCATGCTTGCCGTTTTGGGCTATGCGTGGTTGATGCGCGGATCATCGAAACTGGTTCCGGCCTTGGCCGCGATGGTTCTGGTTCAGGTAGGCTTGGGGTTTGGTACATTGCTGACGCAGGTGAATTTGCATCTAGCCGCCAGCCATCAGGCGGGCGCGATCATTCTGCTGGGGTTGATGATGGCTCTGTTACAAGAACAACACGTAATAAAGCGCACTTTAAAATCTTAAGCCGGGGATGGTGCCGCCGCACGCCGGGCGCGCAGCAAGGACTGGCGCAGGCATTCTTCTGAGTCATGCAAATGGCTGCGCATGTTGCCTGCCGCCTTTGGATCGACGCAGCACTGCATGCCATAGCCCTTTTGCGCAATCGCGGCGGAGAGTTTTTGCGTTACTTCCGGGTTCAGTGTTTTACCGCCGGGGTTATAAGCATAGAGCGTCGTCCAACCCTTTTGCGCCGCCAGTTCGGTGACCATTGCCATTTGCGCGGGGGTAAATTTACGGCCCGGAATATGGATGGAACGGCCATCATCGCGAATGCGTGTACCATCAGCGCAGCGAATCCAACCCTTGCCGCGCAGATCAATCGTCAGATCATCAACCGATGCCATGGGCAGGCCATGGACCGGATCAAGCGGGGCCGCGCCGGGAACTGCTTGCGGGGCTGCCGCATCAGGATGACCCGCAACCGTTGCGCCTGATTTTTTATTATCTTCGGGATCGGTGCCAAGGGCAAAGCCCACCTTTTCGCGCGCAGCATCGGCCTCTTGTTCGGCATCGACGCGGGAAGCGTGTTCAGCGGCCAGAACAAAGGCAGGTTTTGGATCCGGTGTCTTTGCACCTTGATCTTTTACAGCTTCATCTTGGTTTTCGTTTATTGCCATGATGCACACCTATCAATTTACCGACGCCAATTGATTAACCTGTTTATATGCAGGAATAATACACGATCACATGCCGCCCGGTCCAAGATTTATTTGGTATTCGCGCTGGTAATTCAGCTCTGCCGCCGGGGCTTGGCGTTCCGGAGCAGCCGGGGCGATGGTGACATCCTTGGAATTTTCCTTTTGTTCCAAGCGTTTCTCATCCCATCCGGCCTGACGATAGGGGCTGACCGTTAATAAATTCTGCGCTTCCAGACTGGAATAGATCATATTCATAGTCTGGACGAATTGGTTGATCGGGCCCGTTCCGGGGGTCCAGTTCATGCCCTGCGGGCCGTCTTGGTCTTGCTGTATCTGTTGCTGCTGTTCCAGCAAGTCGAGCATGTCCATACCGTTTGAGCGGGTAATAGCCGCACTGGATTTATCAAATTCTTCGCGCGCGGTGTTGACCGCCATCGTTGCGGCAAGCCCGGTTGAGATGCGGCGCAGGGTAACATCTTCCGCGTTCTGACGTGCCTGTGCGGCTGTGACATCGGATTTTTGCACCCGGCTATTTTGTTCTTCCCGCTTTATGTCCTGCCGCTGGGCTTCGGCCTTTTTCGTTTCAGGCTTTGGCTTTTCCTGCTCGGCGGCGCGTTGCGGACCCCGCGCAACACCAGCCAGACCGGGCCCCCCGCCTGTTTGCGCGCGGGCGGCATTGGCGGCCATGGCTGTGGCAATCGCAACACCGGCTGCGGCGGCAACGGTTTTCTTACGCGGCTGTTTTTCAGTGTCTTCGCCGTCTTGTTTCAACGCATCCAGATCGCGTTCATAGCCGGGAATCATCATGCGTTCGACGAGGGAGAGTTTTTCATTCTCCCATGGCTTTTCCTGTCCACCCAAAATCATCATCAAAGGATCAATATCATCGGCATCGATATCGGTGATTTCATCGCTGTCATAGGCAGATGTTTCTGCTGAAGCTTCGGCCTCCGCGTCTTCTTCAGCTTCGCCGGATTCTTCCAGGCCGATCAAGTCATCGCCCAGCGTCACATCAATGGCACCTTTATCCGCACCCTTGGCCTTTTTTCCTTTGCCCTTTACGCCCTTTTCTTTGCCACCCTTGGCAAGGGCGGCATTGGCGGCCATGGCCTGTTCGGGTTCGGGAACGTCGAGGGCCAGCGCAGCACGGTCGCCCTTGCCGTCACCCTCTTCGTCTTCATCATCTTCCTCAGAATCATCATCCTCTGCCGCGTTCTCTGGCGAGAGCAGCAGATCATCATCGTCCGGCGGTGGGGGGCTATGGCCTTGATCGGGCATCATAACCTGACTTCCTTTCCCATGCGGTTCCACAGGGAAACGCCCTGTTATTTAAAGCCTATTGTGCCATGAATTCCTTAAGAAACGCCAATAGCGCCCTTATTCGTTCTTGCTGAGTGTTTTTTTGGAACCGACAACATCACGCCCTGTGACGCTTTCGCTTTCCGACAACGGCCAGACCAAAAGCTTCATCTCGCTCAGCAATTTGCTGACGGCAGTACGGGTTTTGTCCATGGATTTTTCCAGTGACGCACAAGCCTCTGGCGTCGTGACGATTTGTTTGTCGATTTCTTTATTGGCGTATTCACCGGCCTGCTGGATCAGCTTCAGGTAATCATTGATTTCCTTTGGCTTGATATAGGTTTGTTCAGCAATGGCGCGGTTAATCATCGTTTCGTTTTGTTTGACGATTGGATCAACTTCGCTGGTCCATTTGGAAAATTCTGCGTCCAGATCGCCCTTCATATCGGGGTTTGCCTTACCGCACGCTTTTACGGCGGCATCAACATCACGACGAACCAACATCACGGCGCGTGTCGCACCAAAACCTTCGCGCACATAATACAAATGTTTCAGCGCGTTCTTATCCAGCTTGTCACCCAGATCAGTGGTCGCCTTTTCAATTTTCGGCAGATATGGATTATCCAGACCCGGTGCAGTTTTTTCAGTGGCCGCCACAGCCGCCACCGCAGGCAACATCACACACAGCGCAACAGCAGGCACCAGAACAGATCTGAATTTCATCATATTTCTCCGCGTAGAATTTCATGTAACTGACGCCCAGAATAAAGCATCGAGAGCGACAATCCAGCAGGAAATAGCAGCAAAAAAATGGCCGCCGAGGGGGATCCTCGACGGCCAAGGGGGACAATGTTCACCTGGTCATAACCGAACGACCTCTATTCTGCGGGGCAAAAGGCCACCCGGCTCACAGATGAACAAACACGTAAAGGTGTTGAACAACCGGGGTGGTCTTAATGCACTTGGGTCCGCCCCCCGGCAGGACACCTTAAACCGTTAGAATCTCATTATATTGTTATTATGGTAAAGAATGTCATAACAAGGTCCAGCCCATGAAAATGCCCCGCCAGATTTCTCAGGCGGGGCATAAATTCACTTTAAAACCAATGGGTTATTCAACCAGTCGGTTCCACCAACCCTTTTTCTTTTGCCCATCAGGTTCGCTGACCACGGCATAGGGTTTTTCTTCTGCTGTGCGCGGCGCGTCATTGGCAACAGCTTCCGATGATTCTGCACCAGAACGGCGACCATAGAATTTAGGCTCTACAGCGGATTTGCGCGGCTCAGCCGATGGGGTTTCACCACTCGCTGCAACGGCTCTGTCCTCACGGCGTGGACGCTCTGTCCGTGCCGGGCGTTCTGTTCGCGGTTGTTCGGCACCTTGTTCTGCAGGGGCATCTGTACGGGCCGGACGATCCGTACGATCACCGCCTGAACGATTCCGGCCACCACGGCTGCGACCACCGCGTTCGCGGCGTCCTTCAGGACGTGGGGTTCCTTCACCCGGTGCTGCATCAGCACGGTTGCCGATATTATCATCTGCCTCATCCGATGCATCGTGACCTTCGGCAAAATTGCCCGGTGCTGCTTGTGCATCACCTTCAGCGGCGGCTTCACCTTCAACGCGCGGTGTCCCATCGCGGTTGCGATCACCACGGTTACGGCCACGGCCACCACGGCGGCCACGACGGCGGCTGCGTTCGCCTTCAGCACCTTCTTCGCCAGGGGCGCGGTCACGGGCGACAACATTGTTTTCTGTCTCGCCTGTTTCTTCGCCTTCAGCCTGTGCTGCGATGGACTCGGACCCTTCTTCAGCCCCGTTTTCATTGCGGCGTGGGCGGTTGCGGTTCCGGTCGTTGTTGTTGCGGTCATTGCGGCCACGGCCACGGTTATTATCGCGCTCGCCGTTTTCTTCGGAACGGGGCTGGGCACGTTGTGGACGGGCTTCACCTTCGCCGTCCTCATCATCCGCATCGACTTCGACGCGCATGCGGTCCACTTTATAAGCACCCGGCAGCAAAACATCATCGATACGGACAGTCACCTGGAATTCATAGCGACGCTCAATATCGGCCAGCATGTAACGCTTGTGGTTGAGTACATAAATCGCGACCTCGCTCGGCAGGCTCAACTGGATCACAGCATTGCGTGCACGAACACCTTCTTCTTCCAAACCACGCATGGCCAGAATTGCGGCGTTGTCCACGGTGCGTGTATGACCTTGGCCTTGGCAGAGTTTGCATTTTTCAAACTGGGCTTCGGTCAGGGATGGGTTCAGACGCTGACGCGACATTTCCATCAGACCAAAGGATGAAATCCGGCCCATCTGAATCCGCGCACGGTCAGAGGACAGAGATTCTTTCAGTTTACGTTCAACCTTCGCATTGTTGCGGCGGTCTTCCATATCGATAAAGTCGATAACGACCAAGCCGCCCAGATCGCGCAGGCGCAATTGGCGGGCGACTTCTTCGGCTGCTTCCATGTTTGTCTTCACGGCTGTTTCTTCGATGTGGCGTTCGCGGGTTGCGCGGCCAGAGTTCACGTCGATGGAAACAAGTGCTTCGGTCGGGTTGATAACCAAATAACCGCCGGATTTCAGCGTGACGTTTGGTTCGCCCATTTCACGGATCTGGCTTTCAACCTGATAACGGTGGAACAGGGGAATCTGTTCGTCCTTATACTGGATCACGCGTTTGGAATGGGACGGCATCATGACTTTCATGAAGTCACGGGCGGCCTTGTAACCTTCTTCACCGGACACAACGATCTCTTCGATGTCACGGCTGTAAAGGTCACGCACCGCGCGGCGGATCAGTTTGCCTTCTTCGTGGATGATGGCCGGTGCATTGGATTGCAGGGTCAGTTCACGGATTTCATCCCACAGGCGCAGCAGGTAATCACAGTCGCGCTTAATTTCAACTTTGGTACGGGACATACCGGCGGTCCGCATAATCACCGACATCCCTTCGGGGACGTTCAGCTCGGACAGAATTTCACGCATGCGTTTGCGTTCCGCGAAATTGGCGATCTTACGGCTGACGCCGCCACCACGCGGGGAGTTTGGCATCAACACGCAGTAACGACCCGGCAAAGACAAATATGTTGTGACCGCAGCACCTTTATTGCCGCGTTCTTCTTTGCTTGCCTGAACCAGCATAATCTGGCCGCGTTTGATAACTTCTTGAATTTTGTAATGACGGCGGCTGGTTGGACGGACCGGACGGTCACCTTCAACACCATCACCACCTAAAACTTCGACACGGCGACTGGAGGAAGCGACATGACGGCCACCACTGCGGCCACCACGACCACCACCACGGTTGCGGTCACCACCGCGACCGCCACGGCCACCACGACCACCACGGTTACGATCACCACGGCCACGATTGTCTTCGCCGTTGAGGGATTCGCCACGATGACCGGCTTCGGTATTGCCGTTCACTTCGTTTTCTTCGGCTTCCTCTTCGGATACTGGCGCAACGTTGCCAATGGATTCTTCCGGATCTTCTTCGCCGTCTTGCCCTGCATCTTGGGCAGGCATTTCCGGATAGGCCGGTGCGGCAGCCGCAACAGCTTCTTCAGGTTCTTCCAGATCGGACAAAGGAATGAGGGTGATTTCTGTTTCGGCTTCGACCTCTTCGGTCTCGTCCATTTCTTCTATATCGTCTTCGGATTCGTCCTCAGATTCTTCTTCGGCAACGTCAGCTGTTTCTTCTAAATCTTCGTCTGATTCATCAACCGGTGGCTTTTCGCCGCCGATTTCTTCGACGATATCTTCTTCATCGTCTTCGGATTCATCTTGCTCCCCAGCTTCTGCGCCTTCAGCAAGGCCAGCGGCGGCGCGTTCTTCGGCTTCTTCCATGGCGCGGTCTTCTGCGTCACGGGCTTCCATCTCGGCGCGTTGTTCAGCCAGCAAGGCTTCACGGTCGGCAATTGGAATGCGGTAATAATCGGGGTGGATTTCAGCGAAAGGCAAGAAGCCATGACGGTTCCCGCCGAAATTTACGAAGGCCGCTTGCAGCGATGGTTCAACGCGTGTGACCTTGGCAAGAAAAATAGACCCTTTAATTTGTTTACGGACTTGGCTTTCGTAGTCGAATTCCATCAACCGTGTTCCGTCAACGACTGCAACCCGTGTTTCTTCGTCGTGGGTCGCGTCAATCAGCATGCGCTTTGTCATTATAAGTATCTCCTGAATTGCAAAAGCGCGTACGGCTCCGCCCCCGGCATCCGCGCAGCGACTAAGGCGGAGAGGGCGGCGCTGACGCGCCAAAATTATTATATCTGTGGTGATCCGGCAGGTTATTGGGCGTCGTAACGGTATTGTCTATAAGACAGGCCAACAACATTTCTGTTTAGCGCCGGAGCGAAAAACCCTGCTTCAGGCTTTCCCTTCATTACCGTTACAAGCTAGCGAAACTTTATCACTATTCTGTCAAATGCTAAAGCCGCAACGGGTCGCTTAATTAAGGATATACAACGCCGCCGGGTTGAGCACAACATAATTCAAAGGCCCCCCGTCTTCATGATATTCTCGCGGCGGGCCTAAAATTGCCCTGTAAAATATGGAAAGCCCGTGATACACCCCACAACATGAATTATCGCCACATCTACCACGCCGGAAATTTCGCAGACGTCTTCAAGCACATTATCTTGATGCGGGTCATTGCCTATTTGAAACAAAAGGATAAGCCCTTTTTCGGTCTGGACACCCATGCAGGAACCGGCAAATACAACCTGACATCCCCCCAAGCGCATAAAACCATGGAAGCTGCGGCAGGCATTGGCAGTTTATGGAATATATCAAACCTGCCACCGGCGATTGAGGCTTACCTGACCCTGATCCGCAACACCAACCCGGATGCGCGGAAACTGACCACCTATCCCGGATCACCCCTCATCATGAAAACGCTCCTGCGCGGGGCCGACCGGATGGTAGCGAATGAACTGCACCCGGAAGACGCCCATATGCTGAAAAAAGCACTGGGCGAGGATAGCCGTGTGAAGGTTGAGAATATGGACGGCTATACCTGTCTGAAGGCCTTCCTGCCCCCGGATGAGCGGCGCGGTGTTGTCCTCATTGACCCACCCTTTGAGGTCACAGATGAATTTGAACGGATGGTGAAGGGCTTGCGCAATGCTTATACACGCTGGGCGACGGGCATTTATGCGTTCTGGTACCCCATCAAAAGCCCCGCCGATATTCACCTGTTCCATCAGGAGATCAAAGCCCTGAACATTCCACGCTGCGTTGCATTTGATTTTATGCTGCGCCCGGTAAGTGACCCCGATGTTTTGAACGGGTGCGGCATGTTGCTGGTCAACCCACCATGGACCTTGCGGGAAGAGATTGAAGCCATCGCCCCCACCCTGATCTATCATATGACAGATGGTATCGGTGCATTGCGGATCAATGAGATTTCCGGCGAATCGGTCTAGCCTCAATCCAGACGCAATATGTAGAAATGCAAAATATGATGTGTCATAGTTATCCTTGTGATGCGTAAAACAATTCAAACCTGCTTGATTCTGCTGTTCTCCCTTTTGGGGGCGTTAACCGTGACGGGGCCTGCGATGGCGCTCGATATTGCGGCGATCCGCCTTGGCGCACATCCTGAAAAAACCCGTGTGGTGGTGGAGCTGAATGACGCGGCACAGTTTCGTGCCTTTATGCTGACGGAACCAACACGGCTGGTCGTGGACCTTCCCAATTTTAACTGGCGCGTGGGGAATATTGCCAAGCCCAAAGGCACCAGCATTCGTGAAATTCGCCAGGGGCCGCTGCAACCGGGTATTGCCCGGATTGTGATTGATCTGGAACGTCCATCTTTGATCCGCTCCGCTTTCTTCCTGCCGCAAGGTCAGGGGCAGCCGAACCGCATCGTGATTGATTTTGCCAGTGCCGATGGGGCCGCCTTCGCGCAAGGCCGCACCAAAACCTATGGGTCTTTGCGCGTCAATGACCCGGCCGGTGCATCACAAATGGTTGCGGCCAATACCCAAAATAATATTGCCCCACCGCCAGAAAAACCCGTGCCGCGTACAGCCAATACAAATACAAAAGCCCCCATCCCCGTGGCACAACGCCCCTTGATCGTCCTTGACCCCGGCCATGGCGGTGAAGACCCCGGTGCATTGGGCAGTCGCGGTTTAATGGAGAAA
Source organism: Micavibrio sp. UBA6139 (assembly GCA_002423285.1). GTDB lineage: Bacteria > Pseudomonadota > Alphaproteobacteria > Micavibrionales > Micavibrionaceae > Micavibrio. The sequence goes on from DIVF01000059.1 coordinate 38,171, forward strand.
AACATCACCTTGGCCATGGCCCGTGATTTAAAAAAGGCACTGGAAGACACAGGCCGTTACCGCGTGATGTTGACGCGTGAGAAAGATGTCTTTATCCGCCTATCACAGCGCGTGGCCTTTGCCCGTAACAAAAAGGCAGACCTGTTCATTTCCCTGCACGCGGATTCGATCAACCGTTCCGGCGTGCGCGGGGCATCCATCTACACGCTGTCTGAAAAGGCATCGGACGCCGAAACCGAAAAACTGGCGGCACGTGAAAACCATGCCGATCTGATCAGCGGTTTGGATTTGAGTGAGGAAGATGAAGATGTTGCCAACATCCTCGTTAACCTGACGATGCGCGACACGATGAACCAATCGAAATTCTTCGCCAATAAATCGGTCAGCCTGCTGAAAGCCTCCGGTGTTCGCACCCTTGAAAACCCGCACCGCTTTGCCGGGTTTGCGGTGCTGAAAGCCCCCGATATTCCATCGGTTTTGATTGAGCTTGGCTATATGTCCAACGCCCAAGAATCAGCCATGCTGTCCAACCCGGATTATCGCGGCAAGATTGCCGGGGCCTTGGTGGTTAGCATCAATGATTATTTTGAAAAAACAGGCCGCTAGCCCACCCTTGCATGCAAAAACACCACCCATTTGCGATAACAGGCAAAGCATGGCGAAAATAGGGCAAAGGTTTTGAAAAAAAAGAGAAAAAAGCAAAATACCCGATGTTCAACCCCCCCGGCATTGTGTATACAGAGATGGTGAGTTTTGCCTTCTTAAGGGGCGATGACCATTCTATTAACAACTCTAATGCATTATGAGGAACTACCATGAACAAAGTAATGATGATTGCCCTGGCTGTTGCAGCTTTCGGTTTGTCCGCTTGCGCAAGCAACGACACAGCACGCGTTGACCAAGCTCCATACGCTCACGAGCGTACAGTTGGCGCTTCCCAAGCTCCTGCGAAAAGCAACCAAGTATTCCACGCTCGTCAAGGCAAATAATCCGCCTTTACGCGTGTAACGCATTTAAAGACCGTCTGTTAACGCAGACGGTCTTTTTATTTCTTCAAAGATGCGGTATCGATTGTTTATGAGCATTGCGATTCACATTTTGAAATTTATCACCCTGACGGCTTTGGGGTTCTTTAGCATCCCGGTCATTATGCTGGGCGCGTTACAGCTGGGTGTGATCGACGCCCTGCCGGGTGATGAGCATATTTATAATTTCAAATTGATATATATGGGCGGCGGTATGATTGCCCTGATGCTTGCCTGTCTGGTCGGCGCGGCCAGCTTCTTTACCCATGGCCGGACCAGCACAACATTCCTGTTGCTGCCACTGGTCATCCCGATGCTGTATAGCATCGCGGTTCTGACCTATTTCACGGCGCTGTCATAGAGATTAGTTTGGTGTGGTCATGCGCTTCGCCGGCGTGGCTGGCTGTTCAGGCTCAGCACTGACGGCTATCTTTTCAACGGGCTTTGCCGCTTGTGTTTTTTCTGAAACCACATCTTGTTCTGCAACGGGTGCTGATGGCGTTCCTTTGCGGAAGATTTCAACCGGATAACCACGGCGTTCGCGGATAATCTGACGGATCAATTGCCAATCAAGATCTTGCGCAAACTCCCCGGCGGAGGCCACGATGATGCCCATATCTTCTTCCGGGAACACATAACCGGGCAAGCCGCCATCAACTTCCATCTTATCGGCCTGTTCCATGGTCGGTGTGGCTTCAAGGAATAACTTATCCCCGACCCAACCCACCTTGACCGACTGGTTTACAACCGTCACCTGAATACCGGTTGGGAAAATGCCAAAGGCTTCTTCCGCCTCATCCGGGTACATACGAATACAACCCGAACTCGCGCGGCGGCCAATGCTGTACGGCTTATCGGTACTGTGAATGCGGTATTCCGGCCACCCCAGATAAAGCGCGTAAGCGCCCAGCGGGTTATCAGGCCCCGGTGGCACTTCCGCTGGCAGCAGCGGGTTTTCACGGCGCATCCGCGCGGTTGGACGCCAGACGGGGTCTTTCTTCTTGCCGATGATCGAGGTCGTACCGCTTGGGGTCAAAAGACCTTCACGGCCAATTCCCAGCGCATAGGTTTTGGGCGCCTGACCCGGTTTCAGGTAAGCGTACATGCGCATATCGGCCAGATTAATCACAAGCCCTTCGCGCGGTGCGCGTGGCAGAAGGTGCAACGATGGAATGGCAACCTTTTTCCCCTCACCCGGGATCCACGGATCAAGGAACGGGTTGGCAGCGCGCAGCTCAACAAAGCCCATTTTATAATCACGGGCAATCTGCACCATTGTATCTTCATACTTGGCCGTATGCGTTTGCATCCCGCCGACATAATCGCGGTCATAGAATTTGGAGAAGGTGAGTTTCACCGGAACATCACCGGGCTTCCCAACAGAACGCGGCGAGGCTGATTTTATAGGATTTTTATCTGGCTTTTCAGCATCTTCGCCGCCGCGTTGCTCCAGAACCCTTGGTGGCGGTTTCAAGATTTCGGCACGGGCGGCAGACACACAAAGAACCATCCCCAGTGTCATCGCAGCAAGCGTTACACCAGTCATCAATGTTTTCGTCTGCATTACCCGTGCCTTCATCTTAATTACGCTGCCTTTTTCATCGAGGATTCGAGATTCTCGACAACCTTGTCCATAAATTCTGTGGTGGTCAGATAGGGTTGTTTTTCACCGACCAGAATGGCCAGATCCTTGGTCATGAAACCCTGCTCTACCGTTGCAACGCACACTTGCTCGAGCGACTCGGCAAAGTCAATGAGTTTCTGGTTTTTATCGAACTTGCCGCGATATTTCAGACCCTGTGTCCACGCGAAAATAGAGGCAATCGGGTTGGTGGAGGTCGGGTTGCCCTTTTGGTGTTCGCGGAAGTGACGGGTCACGGTGCCGTGGGCCGCTTCGGCCTCAACACATTTACCATCCGGGGACAGCAGGACAGACGTCATCAGACCCAGCGAACCAAACCCTTGCGCCACAACATCGGACTGCACATCGCCGTCATAGTTTTTACAGGCCCAAACGAACCCACCATTGGATTTGACGGAGAAAGCCACCATGTCGTCGATCAAACGGTGTTCGTACCACATTTTGTTCTTCTCGAATTCCGCCTTGAATTCCGCGTCATAAACGCGGGCGAAGATTTCAATAAACTTGCCGTCATAGGCCTTCAAAATCGTGTTTTTGGTGGACATATACAAAGGCCATTTGCGTTGCAACGCATAGGCGAAGCAAGACCGCGCAAAACCTTCAATCGACTCATCCAGATTATACATGCCCATGGCAATGCCCGGACCTGTGAAGTCGAACACTTCATGTTCAACGGTGGCGCTGCCATCGGCAGGCACATAGGTCATGGTCAATTTACCCGGACCCGGAACTTTAAAATCGGTTGCCTTGTACTGGTCACCAAACGCATGACGGCCAATAACGATCGGCTGGGTCCAGCCCGGAATATATTTTGGCACGTTTTTGCAGATGATTGGTTCACGGAACACAGTGCCGTTCAAAATATTGCGGATCGTGCCGTTTGGCGATTTCCACATTTTTTTCAAGTTGAATTCTTTGACGCGGGCTTCATCAGGTGTGATGGTCGCGCATTTAACGCCAACGCCATATTGCTTGATCGCATTGGCGCAATCGACAGTCACCTTGTCATCGGTCGCATCGCGGTTTTGAATGGAAAGGTCGTAATATTTCAGGTCGATATCCAGATAAGGGAGAATGAGTTTTTCACGGATCATCTGCCAGATGATGCGGGTCATTTCATCGCCATCAATTTCAACGACTGGATTTTCAACTTTGATTTTCGACATGCGGCTCTCCATAATTTTTATTGCAAAACGCGCAGTCAGTGTAGTGCGTTTATCCTGAAAAACCAGTGCTTTTATGAAGATTGAAACCTCAGAGCCGTGGAGGCCGTGGCCCCAGAATGTGGACCAGCCCCGCAACACCGCCACGCATTTCATTGATGAAGGGATAAAAATTAAACGACACCGCCACCAGTTGATGGCGAATCCGTCCGTGATATTCAAACATGCGCCCATTGCGGATTTTTTGAATTTCAAACAGGGTGTAAGACGGATCGAGTGATGAGAAGGCGCGGAACAAAAACCCCTCTGCATAGGGCTGTATGGTCATGCGCAAGACCAGCCCTGCTTCACGCGCCAGATCGAATAAATCACAAAGCCCATGATATTCGGATGGAAACAGGCCGTAACCATCCCCAAAGCTATCCTCTGGGCAGCCATCTTCCAGACTGCCATCCCCTGATTCGGCACCCGCATATTGCCCGGCCCGTCCTGCACTGCGTCGTAAAAGACGGGCGCGGTCGATTGAAACGACCTTTCCCATCGGCATCACATCCTTCTCAGGATATTATGCTTGATTTTTAATAATTATGGAAATTTTTATAAAAGCCGCCCCACCTGAAAGTGTATCAATAAGACCTCTTTCTTATGGTTGCGCCATATAAGTTGCTTATGGGCTATAGGCTGCATTCCTTTTTTAAGAAATTGGCCATATACTCACTATATGAGTAAAAGCATTGAAAACTTTGAGATATTCCCAAACGCTCCGATCAAAGAGGCCATCTTTGAAATTGGTTACGAGGATATTGGGAAAGACCGAGTTTCAGAACTTGAGGCCATTCACAACGATTTTAAGGCCCACTACCCTGAAATAAAAACAATTCAGGGCTACGAGAACGAAATGTCTTTAGGGGAGAAAGGCGCCGAGCTAATTAAAAACCACTCATTCATTCTCGGTTATCAGTTTTGGGCTACCAATAAAAGTGAACTACACACCTGTAGAGTCGACGGATTTTCGTACAATAAATTGGCGCCATATATTGATGGTACGTCCGCAATCAAAAAAACGATGGATGGATGGAGAAAATTCTCATCTGGTATCAAAAACCTTAAGGTGAGCAATCTTTCTGTAAGAAATCTGAATGTAGTAAACATTCCTCTTCTAAAATTTGACCTAGAGGATTATTTCAGGCTGGCATCAAATTTACCAGGGCAACTTAAAGACAATACAATTACAAACTTCTTTTTTAATATATCTATCGCGTTTCCCGAGCATAAGGCCTTCTGTGATGTAACAATGTCACCTCAAGCCTCTGGAAGGGGTGTTTCGATTATTCTTGATATCCATGCGCACAAAGGTTTCATGGCGCAAGAAGACATACAAACTGAATTAGAAGCATTGAAGGTTATTAAAGACAAAGTTTTCTTTTCAATTGTTACCGAAAATTGCAAGGAGATGTTTAGATGAGTGAGCCATTAAAGACACTTCACAAATATAAAATATCACCAAGAACTCATGCCACTCATTTTGAGGGGTACAATACAGACGTTGTTTTCCTTGACCAATTTAGAGCGAAAAGGCAGCAGTCGAGTTCAGCCCTTCTGATGGCAAAAGGACAACTCCAACTGGAGTTGCTAGACATTTGCAGCACAAGAACAACAAGAGGGTGGGATGGTTATGATGCACTACCAATAACAAATGAATCTTTTAGTACTGCACAAAGCCTCATTGACCTTTTTCCACTGGAAATACAGCAACCCACTATTTTTCCAACAAACTCTGGCGGATTTAGCTTTGAGTGGACAAAGGGTCCGAAATATCTTGTGATTGAGATTGAAAACGAAGAAATATCCTGCGTTCTGCTTGATTCTAAGCGCAAGATGAAAAAGAGCCAGTATTTAGAAAGATTTGATGAAGAACATGCGATGGAATGTGATGATATGGTTGAATGGGTAAAAAAAGAATTTCCACTCAATGACTGATAAACCTTGTGGGCACCCTCGAAAAATTGTCTTTGGGAGTGAACGGCTCACACGGTTTGTTTTCGATTCCAAATATCTTCAAGGAATGAATCAAGCTATTTTCAAGGTAGGCCATACTCTTAAATTTTCTACATATCGAACCACTCGCAATTCAGAAGCACAAATTTGGGCCATCGGTAAAAAACACGTAGAAACAAATAAGCCGATCCTTGGTAGGGTTGACCTAGCAGCAACATCATACACCGAGAACAACTTACAATTTGAGCCGAACGGAAAACCTCACACGCGGCACAATGACGTAATTGGATGGAACACCAATAAGCCAGACGATCTAGAAAAAAGAATGGCGCTTGCGCAGCTTGGGGCATGGACCTCGAAGCGGTCTGACTAACACCTTAGTTGAGCTAAGGATGATGCCTATGCAACCTCAATCTAAGTCCCCGCCTATACCCGCCTATAAAGGTGGGGGTAAAAGGGCCTCAATCGCCCCTTCAAGCCGTTCATAAACGCGCTCAAAAATTCCACTTTTGAAGGCCCGGCCTTTACCCTGCTGGTACAGCTCATACATCACCTGACGGGGACCCACTTGCCGGATGATGAATTGAAACATAGGTGGATGACCTTCGGCCTTGGCGTAGGAGAAAGTCGCAACGCCTTCCTCAAAGTCGCAATCGACCATGCGGCAGGTTAAAGCCTTGCTCTGCAGGGCACGCAAATACAGCGCGTCCAGCCGTTGAAACTGGAACCGCGTAAAACCCGCTTTTTCAATTTTTCCGAAATCTGGATTGTGTATGACCGTAAAACTCATAAACCCATTGTATCACAACAGGTTAAAGAAGCGGTAACGCCAAACATAAGGAATACGGGAATAGGACTGTTCAACGGCGCAAAATTGGCTAAGATAGCTTGCGAAACAACCCTTTAAGAGAATACGGAAGCATCATGAGCGATCTGCTGCAGGAGATTGACGAAGCCATCAAACGCGAAAACGCCGCGAAAATGTGGCGCGAAAACGGACCCTTTCTGATTGGTGGTCTGGTTTTGCTGGTGGGCCTGACCGGCGCATTTGCAGCATGGAACGCGTGGGAGCTGAAAAAGAACACGCAGCAGACCAACCTATTGGTCAGCGCGCTTGAAACCCCCTACCCGCAAACAGCCCTGAGCGCCGCCGCACAAGCCTTGTCCGGTAAACACCGCGCCATGGCACAATTGCAAGCCGCTGGTCTGGAAGCACAAGCCGGAAAAAATGATGAAGCCCTGAAACTCTACCGCCTTGTCGCCGCCGACAGCAGCGCACCGGGTTTGTGGCGCGATCTGGCGACATTGATGGCGGTGCGCCTTGATTGGAGCGCCACACCAACCCCGGAAGCCGCCAAGACATTATCCGCAGAACTGAAACCATTACTGGCAAAAAATAACGCATGGCGTTTGCACGCGCTGGTACAGGCCGCAACGATTTCCGCAGAAGGTTTGCAGGATTATAAGGGCGCTTTGTCGATGCTGAACGATGTCATCAGCAACGCCGCCACCGCACCGTCCTTGCGCGAACGTGCCGTGGCCCTTGATCATCTTTATGCGATGAAGATTGCCGCCACCACCCCACAAAAGAAAACCGAAAAAACACCAACTGCAAAAGACAGCGTTGAAACAGAACCAAAGGGTTAAACCATGACCATGCGTCACAGCCTCCTCCAATCTAAAACCACTCTGCTCCTGACGGCCTGCGCCGCACTGGCACTGCAGGGTTGCGGCAGCAGCGGTAAAGATAAAGCACCACTGCCGGGGGAGCGCGTTTCCATTTTGGAACTGCAACGCAATCTGGAACCCGATAGCGCAGCGTTAGAAGCCCAGGGCTTCATCGCCCCGCAAGCCTGGACCAATGAATTCTGGCCGCAAAACGGCGGTTACCCGAACCACGCCATGCAACAAATGTCGTTGAATGAAGGCCAATTGAAAAAAATCTGGTCATCCAGCATTGGCAAGGGCGCACAGGCAACATTGCCGCTGGTCGCGCAACCCGTTCTGGTTGATGGCCGCATCTTTACCATCGATACCGCATCCAATCTGCGCGCCTTTGACAGCAAAACTGGCAAGAAATTGTGGGAACAGGAAATCGCCCCTGAAAGCGAAGAGGATGATCCCGTCATCACCGGCGGCATGGCGTATTCACAAGGTCGCCTTTACGTCACCACAGGCTTCAATGAATTACTGGTGATCGATCCGCCAAGCGGCAAGATCATCTGGCGCAAGGCATTGCCATCACCCTCACGCGCCGCGCCGACCATCATGGATCAACGCCTGTTTGTTGTGACCATCGATAACCGTTTGATGGCGTTCAGCATCGAAGACGGCACCTTGCTATGGGAATTTGCAGGTCTGGCGGAAACAGCAGGTCTGGTCGGTGCGGCCAGCCCGGCCGCCAACCGTGAAATTGTCATTCCAGCCTTCTCCTCTGGCGAGCTTTTTGCGCTGCGCGTTGAAAACGGGTCTGTGGCCTGGGCTGATAACCTCAGCTCTTCACGCCGTATTGGTAACCTGGCGGCCTTGTCCGATATTCGTGGCCTGCCGGTCATGGATAAGGGCATGGTCTTTGCCATTTCCTATGGTGGGCGTCTGGTTGCGATTGATGAGCGGACAGGTTCACGCGTCTGGCAACGTGAAATTGGCGGGTCTGAAACCCCGTGGGTTGCTGGCAACCACCTCTTTGTTATTTCCAGCCAGAACGAAATGGTTGGAATGGGCCGCGATACAGGCGTGATCCGTTGGGTCACCGCATTGCCGCGCTTTGAAAACGCCGAAAAACGCAAAAACCCGATCATCTGGACCGGGCCTATTCTGGCCGGGGGTCGTTTGATCGCCGCGGGCAGCAACGGTCAGATTATCGAAGCAAACCCGGATACCGGGGCCATCATCCGTCAATGGGAAGCCCACGGCCCAATCACCATTTCCCCGATTGTTGCGGGAAACACGCTTTATCTGCTATCGGATAAGGGCGTTTTAGCCGCCTATCAATAAGAGAAGAACACAAAGACCATGTTTACACTGGCTATCGTCGGTCGCCCGAATGTCGGAAAATCGACCCTGTTCAACCGCCTGTCCCGCAAAAAACTCGCGATCATTGATGATACGCCGGGCGTGACACGTGACTGGCGTGAATCCGAAGGGTGGATTTTAGATCGCGCCATCCGTGTCATCGACACGGCCGGTTTAGAAGAATCCTTTGATGATTCCATTCTGGCCCGCATGCGCCGCCAGACAGAACTGGCCCTGAAACAAGCCGACGTTGTTCTGTTTATGGTAGATGGTCGTTCCGGCCTGACTCCGATGGATAAACATTTCGCCGATTTCCTGCGCCGTCAGGAAATGCCAGTGCTGCTGGCCGTCAACAAATGTGAAAACGATTCCTCTGCCGCCGCTGGTCTGGCCGAAGCCTATAGTCTGGGGCTGGGTGATCCTATTCCACTGTCCGCCGCGCATGGTTATGGGTTGGAAGATCTCTACCACGCCCTTTTGCCGCATATTGGCCCCGATGAAGTCGAAGAAGACGATTTCGACGATCAAACCATGATCATGGATGATCTGGATCTAGACGAGATTGAAGGCATCGAAGATTACGATTTCGCCATGAATGAAATTCCCGTGGTCGAAGAAGAAAAATCCCTGCGCATCGCGATTGTTGGTCGCCCGAATGTCGGCAAATCAACCTTGCTGAATGCTTTGGTGCAAGAAGACCGCGTTATGACAGGGCCAGAGGCCGGCATCACCCGCGACGCGATTGCCGTCAAATGGGAATGGCAGGGCCGCAAATTCCGTCTGGTTGATACAGCCGGAATGCGCCGCAAGGCCCGCATTGATGACAAAATCGAAAAAATGTCGGTCGATGATACGCTGCGCGCTATTCGTCTGGCGGAGGTCGTTGTTTTGGTGCTGGACGCTGAAACAATGTTCGAACGTCAGGATTTGATCATCGCCGAACACATCGTCAATGAAGGCCGCGCGATGATTATCGCCATCAATAAATGGGATGCCGCCGAAGATAAGCCAGAACGCCTGACTCATGCGCGTGAACGCATCGAAGAATCCTTAGGCCAGTTAAAAGACGTGCCATTGGTGACCATCTCCGCCCTGAAGGAAAAGGGTTTGGACAATTTGATGCGCACCATCACCGATACGCATAAAATCTGGAACAGCCGTGTTAAAACACCAACGCTGAACCGCTGGTTAAAGCGCATGGAGCAACAAACCCCGGCCCCGCTGGTCGCTGGCCGTCCAAACCGCCTGCGCTACATCACACAGTTAAAAGCCCGTCCGCCAACATTCGTCATGTGGGTTGGCCGTCCCGATAACTTCCCGGAGACCTATAAACGCTACATCATCAATGGTCTTCGCCGTGACTTCAATATCCAGGGCGTGCCAATCCGCCTGATGCTGCGGACCAGTAAAAACCCGTACGCGAATTAGAAAAAGAAATAGAATGGGGTGAAGGGGGCAATTGCCCCCTTCATACTACCCCTTAAACTGTTCTCTGGTATCTTCTAGCGCGGTTGCGCTTCCAATGCATGGCGAATGGCCATGCCGCGTTGCTGAAAGGCGAAAGCAGCGCTGGTGACAACAGCAGTACCGATTGCCATCGCCGCACCATCACCCATCAGGGCACCAGCCGTACCAACAGCCGCGCCAAGCCCGCCATAGAGCGTGGTCTTCAGGCGCGTGCTTTCGTTCATCCCCGGCAATACAAAACCATAAGCAGCGTCTTCGGCATATTGAACGGCTTTATTGAAGATTGATTTCAGCATAACGGGTCTCCCTGATTTTTGGTTTTAGTTATAATTTCTAACCTTGCGCCTTGATACGTTCACCATGGCGTGTACAAGACGGCGATGCCAGCTCTAAAAACGATGCGACAATGTCATCCGGGGTTTGCAATGTTTGGGGGTCTTCGCCGGGAAAGGCTTCGGCCCGCATGGTGGTGCGGATGCGCCCTGGGTCCACAAGGTTCACTTTAATATTAGTCTTATCTGTTTCGGCCTTATAGCTGCGCGCCAAGGCCTCTAACCCTGCCTTGCTGACCGCATAAGCGCCCCAGTAAGCGCGGAAGCCCTCAGCCGCGCCGCTGGTCACCAGAATGACCCGGCCCGCATCCGATGCCCGCAAGAGCGGATCGAGCGTGCGGATCAGACGGAAATTGGCACTTAAGTTCAAACCAATCACACGGTCCCAATCATTCGCCTTGGCATGACCAAGCGGGCTGAGCGCACCCAGCATCCCGGCATTGCCGACAAAAATATCAAGCCGACCAAATTTTTCGGCCAGCACAGGGCCCAGCGTATCAATCTTCGCATGATCGAGCAGATCAAGCGGCAGCAATGTCGCGGTACCGCCCTCAGCCTTGATTTTATCATCCAGCGCTTCCAGTGCCTTTGTATTGCGGGCGGTCACAACCACATGCGCGCCAGCCCGTGCATAGGCCAAGGCAACAGCCTCGCCAATCCCGCGCGAAGCACCCGTGACCAAGGCAACGCGCCCTGCTAAAAATTGTCCCTGATCGGGTGTGGGTAGCAGTGTCATAGATAGCCTTACTCTGGTTGCGTTGTTTCGATCAGCTGGTCGAGGCTTTCGCGTTGATCTTGCTTATATCCCTCAACATCGCTCGGCGCATCACCTGTGGCGCCCTGTTGACCCTGAAGGGCATCCTTCGCGGAATCCATGACCGCGCCAGCCTTATCGGCGGTATTTTTCAATACTTCCATATCTTCCAAACGCTGGCCCAGCGCATCCATTTTCTTATTCAACGCGTCGCCAGCAGCGGAGGCATCTTTTTCAGCCTTTTTATCTTTGTCATCCTGACCGTCTTCTGTTTTTGGCAAGAAGCCATTGATCCATGCGGCGGTGCCTTCTACATAGACGCGGGTGCGGCTGCCCTTGAACCATTCATCGCGGTCTTTTTCCTGCGTCAGCAGATAGACAGGCAGATAGATCAAAGCCATCAGCAAAATCGCGCGGCCAACACCGAACAGCACACCCAAAATGCGATCCACCGGGCCAAGCCCAATCGCCTTCACGCCCGTTGCCAAAAAATGGCTGAGGACAGACAGAATAATCACAACAACAATAAAGATCAGACCATAGGCACAAACATCAGCCACGATGGTCATCGGGATCATGCCAAATAGCTCTTCCGGCTTTTCATCCTTGGCCAATTCCTTAACGCCCAGCCACCCGCGCATCAACGGCACCAGAATAGGCCCACCGAAATAAGACGCAGCCAAACCACCGACTACACCAAAAATGGTCAGAACCTCGCGCACAAAGCCGCGCAGGAAAGCAATGATGGAAGACAGAATTACAGCAGCCAGAATGACAGCATCAAAAATCATGAAGATAAAACCCGGATAGCGTGAACACGAAAAGATATGTTAGCCGCCGGGTTGAAAAAAGAACAGGGGATTTTAAGGGGGAAATTGCCCCCTTAAACCCTGTACTCCTTACCCTGAAACAGCGCGGATGGCCTGACGATCCACCATCTGGTCGATCAGGGTTTGCAAGCGGTCGATTTCGGTAATCGCCATCACATCGGCCTTGCGAACTTCATCCTTCTTGGCCGCCTTGCGGGCCGGCATGCAGGCCCGTTTGAAACCCAGCTTTGCGGCTTCTTTTAAACGTGTATCCGGTTGCGGCACTTGGCGAACCTCCCCGGCCAAACCGACCTCACCAAAAAACACCGTGTCTGCAGGAACGGGAGAGCCGCTAAAGGCGCTCATAATCGCCGCCGCCACAGCCAGATCGGCGGCGGGTTCATTGATGCGAATACCACCGGCAATGTTCAGGTAAATATCATTGACCCCCAGCTGCACACCGCACCGCGCCTCCAGCACCGCCAAGATCATTGATAGACGCCCGGAATCATAACCAATCACCGCGCGGCGTGGTGTCCCAAAGGGGCTGGGGGCGACCAAGGCCTGTACCTCAACCAACAAGGGGCGCGTCCCCTCCAATGCACATAAAACGGCACTGCCCGGAACATCCTGCTGACGCTGCGCCAGGAAAAGTGCGGATGGATTTTCAACCTGCACCAGACCTTCCTGCGCCATTTCAAAAACACCAATTTCATCGGTGGGGCCAAAACGGTTTTTAACGGCGCGTAAAATGCGGAATTGATGGCTGCGATCACCTTCAAAATATAAAACTGTATCGACCATATGTTCCAAAACGCGCGGCCCCGCAATTTGTCCATCCTTGGTCACATGCCCCACAAACAGCACGGTAATATTGCGTTTTTTAGCAATGCGGGTCAGCTCCTGCGCCGCTGTTCTCACCTGCGTCACAGTGCCCGGTGCGGAATCAACCGTATCAATATGCATAGTTTGAATGGAATCGATGACAACCAACTGCACGGCAGGCGAAGCCGCCTCCAGCGTGGCTGCAATATCACGCACATTCGTGGCCGACGCCAATTCAACATGCGCATCAACAAGCCCAAGACGGCTGGCGCGCAAACGCACCTGATCAACCGCTTCCTCGCCCGATACATATAAGCACCGCGCCTTGCGCAAACTGAGCGCACACACAACCTGAAGCAATAATGTCGATTTCCCAATCCCCGGATCACCACCGATCAACAATGCTGACCCCGGTACCAAACCACCGCCCGTCACCCGGTCAAATTCCGCAATCCCCGTCACCAGACGTGGCAGACGGTTATGATCCTCACCCTTCAAATCACTCAGCGGTATTACATGACCACCCTTGGCCGTTGGCCCCAGCCCCTTCGGCGCAACCGCCTCCGTCACCTCCTCAACAATGCAATTCCATTCATTACAGGCCTCACATTTCCCCCCCCAACGCGACGAAACCGCCCCGCAAGACTGACAAACAAAAGATGCACGTGATTTAGCCATGGTGATTCTCCTTGTTACCCCCTCATCATAAAGGAAAAAGAGAACAAATAAAGAACAAAATGGGGGATTAAACAAGGCGAAGGGGGCACGCGCCCCCTTAAACCCCATTCATTTTTTCGAAGCGCCGCAGGCTAGAGCGAGCTTCATGCAACCCGCAAAACTGGCCTATAGCCTACGGCGCAAAGAATGGGGTTTCAGGGGGGAATCCCCCCTGAGGAAAAACCGCTTAAACGCCTTCGCGCTGCAACGCCCATTTCATCTGGGCATAGTCACTGTCCATCGGCAGGGTCAGGACGAGTTGTTTGGTTTTGCGGGGGCGGCAGCCTTCGCCCAAGTAAACCGAGTTATCCAGTTTCAGCGTTCCGCAGGAATGGGAGAAATGCCAGCCGGAGCCGCCGGGCAGACGCAGGAGCGCTTCTTGCTTGCCACGGATCAGGGAGACTTGGACGCGTGGATGCAGATGGAAACGGATGGTGGCTTCGACGGGTTTGCTGAGACCAACGGAGCAGGTCAGGGTTTCCTCGCCGCGCAGATCATGGCCCTGATCGGACAGATACAAGCGGCGGCGATGGGAGATACCGTTTAAGGGAACAAAACCATCATGCACACCATCAATCAGGCAAGCACCACCATGTTCTTCGCGGTCCACAACGACGTTGCGGGTGCGGCGGCCAAAATGGCCGTCTTTTCTGATTTCACAGGCATCGCGGTGATCGAGTGTCAAGGCGCAATGGGCGGCGGTGCCACGCAGGACTTGGCTCCACTCATTATCCAGCGGATGCGAACCGCAGGAAACAAAGATGCGTTCCTTGCCATAGGAAAATTCAAAGGCCAGCGGTGCGGCATGGGCGCGGTCATCATGCGGCCAGACAGGGGCACGGCCCACGTCCATCATCAGCAAGCTGCGCCCGGCGGTGGCGCGTTCATAACCGCTATCGGGCAGTGATTTTAAAACACGGCCATGGGCATTGGCCAGCATTTGCACCATTTCAATCATCGCTGGATCGCCGAGTTGCGCCCCGTTGAACAATGCAAAATGGCGGTCGCTGTAGCGCATAAAGCGAAGGGCTTGTGCCATACGATCAATCGCGTGCTGCACGAAATGCGGCACAGGGTATTGCCCCGATAACAACGCGCTGCGGATGTCGATATAGATACGCATCACTTCCAGCAATTGATCTGGCGCGCGGCTGATATGTCCGCCATCGCTGAAAATCTGTTTTGATGTTTGATCATCGAGAAGATCGAGCGCTTGTTCCAGCCAGTTCTCACGCCCTTCAAACGCCAGACCGGCATAGGCCAGACCACGAATGGCATGAAGCAATGGTAAGCCCGCTAATGTACCCGGTACAGCACGTGACAAATGACGCGCCTGACGCAGCAAGGACGCCATGTAATTCGTTTGAAAAATTTCATCGGCACTGGCGGCAAAGAAATCATGCTGTGAAATCCACACAGCGATGCGGCGGCCTGTTAAATCAGCACGCCACGACATTTCATGCCAGCTGTGATAGCGGTCAATCCATGCGGTCACCATGGCGCGGGCCTGCACACGGCCCTGATCACCGCCCAGCGCCCGCAGATCGCGCAACCATTCAAAGGCGTGAATATGGTTCATCCAGACATCGGAAATGCCTTTGGGTTCAAAATTACCATCACGCACCGGCAGTTGTTCACCGTGCAGTGAGAAAACGTCCTGGCACAGCCAACGCCCGCGCCCTGAATCACCCGGCCATGGGTCTGGTGGAATAACCGCCAGACGGTCTGGAATGCTGCCGCCCAAGGTCCATTGATAAAGCGATGTGCCATAGGCTGCCGCTGTGGCCTTGTGCCGCAAATGATTGAGGGCATGGATCCGCATCAGCATACTCATGATTGACTCAGCCCTTCATTCAACAGCATTGGCCCACGTAACGCGCGAATATTATCAGCATAGCGGTCAGCACCGCCTGTAAACACAGCCGTTCCCGCCACCAGCACATCAGCACCCGCCGCCATCGCGGACAGGGCCGTTTGCGGATTGATGCCGCCATCGACTTCCAGATCAATGGCGCGGCCTGTGGCCTGAATGCGGGCACGAACAGCGCGGATTTTATCTTCCAGTGGAATATAGGATTGTCCGCCAAAACCGGGATTGACCGTCATCACCAAAATCAGATCAACCAGATCCATTAAATGATCGAGCGTATCAACAGGTGTTGCCGGGTTCAGCGCAATGCCAGCCTTTTTGCCCAGCGCGCGAATGGTCTGCAAACTTTTGTGAACATGGGGGCCGGATTCAGGATGGATGGTGATGATATCAGCCCCGGCCTTCGCGAACCCTTCCAGATAGGGATCAGCGGGGGAGATCATCAAATGCACATCGAACACTTTCGCGCTGTGCGGGCGGATGGCTTTTACGACATTGGAACCAATGGTCAGGTTCGGGACAAAATGTCCGTCCATGACGTCGATATGAATATAATCGGCCCCGGCGGCATCAATGGCCCGTACCTCCTCACCCAGACGGGCAAAATCGGCAGACAGAATCGACGGTGCGATGCGGACGGATTGGGGCATGATTTTATTAAGGCATTGCTTTTGAAAGGAAACGTTTGAACCAGAGCGGTCCAGAGCGATTGATATGGGGGCAAACGACGCACCCATGAATGAGCATAACAGAAAGATTCTGGCATTTCACCCCCGCATTGAGTGAACTTCACCAAGATTTAGAGAGATTTACACCCGAACGAGTCGTGCGATATAGAACCCATCTGAGCCGCCATAGGCCGCCATCTCGCCGGGCAGGACCCGAACATCACCATCCGGGGTAATTGCGCCGTCTAAACCACCAATTTCAGCAGCAGAAATGGGTTTACGGGCCATTTTACCCTTGTTCCGGGCCAAAAACGCCTCAATTTGCCGCTCCCCTTCCGCTTTTTGCAGGGAACAGGTGCAATAAATGAGGATTCCACCCGGTGCGAGCATCAAAACAGCGTTATCCAGCATCCGGGCTTGCAGATCAGCCAGATTATTCTGGTCCTGCGGCCCTTTCAGGGCCATGACATCGGGGTGACGGCGAATGGTCCCGGTGGCGGTACAAGGCGCATCCAGCAAAATCGCCATGACCGGGTCGCGCGGCAGCCACACGGCGGCATCCGCCGTTTCGCATTTCACCTGATCTTCTAGATTGAGGCGGATCATATTTTCTTCTAAACGCTTCAGGCGTTTTGCCGAACGGTCGAGCGCCAGAACACTCGCCCCCGCCGCCGCCAGCTGCGCGGTCTTACCGCCCGGTGCCGCGCACAGATCAATCACATGCACACCGTTCAAATCGCCAAATAATTTTGCAGGCAGGGCAGCAGATGAATCTTGCACCCACCACACACCGTCCTCAAAACCGGGCAGCTCAATCACTGACCCACCGGGCTCCCGGCGCAATGACCCGGTTGGTAGAATTGTTGCCTCCAAGGCTTGCGCCCAGTAGTCACGCTCCGCCGGAATTTTTACCGTGATGTCGAGGGCCGCCTCCCCCAGATTGGCCAGACCAATTTCAGCGGCTGTGCGAAGCCCATAATCATCGACCCAGGATTTCAAAAGCCATTCCGGAATATTAAGGCGCGATTCATCCTGACGCGACAGCCATTCCTGCCCCTCGCGCGTGATCCGGCGCAGAATGGCATTCACAAAACCCTTCTGCCGCTGCATGCCGCGCAATTCTGCAATTTCAACGGCTGTATTCACAGCGGCATGATCCGGCACATTCATAAAGAGAATTTGTGCCACACCCATGCGCAACAAATGGTGCAAAAGCAGTGGTTGCGGCAACGGGCGGCGATCCCCGGCTTGATAAATCAGATCATCAATCTGGCCCAGACGGCGCAAGGTTGTGGAAACCACCATACGCACAAAGCCACGATCACGCGGCGAGAGCATCGGCAAATCGCGGCTGTCATCCAGCGCCTGATCCAACGGGACTTTCCGTGACAACACTGTTTCCAGTAACGTCAAAGCCACCTGACGCGCCAGCAGGCTGTCATCATGGGATACATCGTCGCCGTATAGATCCGCCTGATTCATTCTTACGCTGCTTCCCCACGTTTAATCTGTTCTTCCAATTCGCAACTATAGGCAATCAATGTCGCATAAAGCGTACGGACAATTTCAGGGTCAACGCCCTTGGACGCAGCGCGGTCGGCATTGCGTTCACGCACCTGATCGACGCGGTCCTGCAACGTGGCGGGGATGCCGTGTTCGGCCTTTAAATGCCCAACTTCACGGATAATGCCGATGCGTTCCACCAGCAGATCGACGATTTTATCATCCAGCGCGTCAATGCGCGCGCGATAAGGTTTCAAGATTTCCATGATGGTCCTTTGCTGTGCGGCGATATATCGGGGGTGATCTTAAAAGGACGCGGAGATAAAAGCAAAACCCGCCATGAACCGGGTTTTTATATTTTAAATCAGCAATTTAGCTCCGCCAGCCATGCCGGACCCTGCTGGACCAGGGTATTGATAACATCCTTATGCGCCAGGGTGTTCTTTTCAAAGACACTGAACTGCACCCCCGAATGGGCGGCAACTTTTTGAATAAAGCCGGCTTCGTCTGCAGAACTGGCGTTAAAACTTTCATCGCTTAAATTAACAAGCGTCACGCTTCGCGCGAAAAACGGCTTGGCCCCCTGCGGGAGTGCTGACACATCTTCACCGTAACAAGTGAGGACGGGAATAGTAGCCACCCCAGCATCTTCAAAAATTGCAGCTAGGCTGTGCTGAGATGCACACCCATCACCACGAAAACCATAGACATGGTCGGCCCCGCAATGATGGACATAGATTGTGGCGCCAGAATCTTGAATATGCTTCATGGTGTTTTGCACCATCACGACATTACGCAAGGCCAAACCCATATTTGATGCCGCCGGAATTATATCTGTGGGAATCCCGCGTGGTGCACATTGTTCAATAATGGCGCGGGTTAACGGGTCATGGTCATTCAGCGTCATCGTGTCATAATTCATCGCCGCATCGTTGAAGCGCGTGGAAAGCGCCTTGTCGCGGCAGAAATTAAAAAACGTGTCGCTGGTGACAGGTGCGTTTTCCAAGGTCAGGGCAGCCAGTGATAGCGTCAACCCCCGCTGCCCATCGAAATCATTTCGTATGAGGGCAGGATAATCTGCCGGGGTAACTTTAAACCCAGAGGATTCCAGCAAGGTGCCAAAACCATCATGGGGATATTCAAGACCGCAGGCAATTTTGGAATTTGGATCCTGTGACAGGGTGTCCAGCAGCATGGCCTGCAATAGCTTCGTCACCGGGCGCATGTGGTATTCGCCAAGCAGTATGACGACAGGCTGGCCTGATCTTAAGTTACGGCTGACAGCCTCAACCCGGGCCAGAATATGGTCATGGGCCGGGCGCAGGTCTAATGGGTCCGCGACGCAATCCACCACCACCCCACCCGATTCCCGTACATCATCCAGCGTCATGACATTTTCCATACGTCAAATTCCCATAATGCGCATTACAATGTCAAGGAATTGAAAAGAAAACGAATTTTTTCTTTTCAAAGGGACCACAAATCTCCATATTACGCCCCATGTCCAAACCAGACCCAAAAGCCAATCAAGAAGCCACCCACCAAGTGGCGACCGTTGAGATTCCACCCCCCGATAACCCATCGGGTGCGAAGACACCATTGCCGCCGGAATTCGGCGGGCGCAAGGGGCCAGAGGCCACGCGCTATGGTGACTGGGAAAATGATGGCAAATGCGTGGATTTCTAACGCTTTAGACCGCATTGCATCACTATTTTCTGGCTATTTACCGGGGTTTCTTGTACTAGAAACCCAAATTTCAACCCTTTTTAGATTGATTGTGTATTCCATATGGCTGTCGAGAACCTTCGTAACATTGCAATTATTGCCCACGTTGACCATGGCAAAACAACCCTGGTCGATACCATCCTGCAACAATCCGGGACTTTCCGCGAAAACCAGCAAATGGTTGAACGCGCGATGGACTCCAACGATCTTGAAAAAGAACGCGGCATTACCATTCTGGCGAAATGTACCGCCGTTCAGTGGAAAGATTACCGCGTCAACGTCATCGACACCCCCGGCCACGCCGATTTCGGTGGTGAAGTTGAGCGGATCATGAACATGGCGGATGGCGTTTTGCTGCTGGTCGATTCTGCAGAATCCGTTCTGCCGCAAACCAAATTCGTTCTGGGCAAAGCCCTGAAAAAAGGCCTGCGCCCGATTGTTGTCATCAACAAGATCGACCGTCATGACGCCCGCCCGGACGAAGTTCTGGATGAGGTTTTTGACCTGTTCGTGTCCCTGGATGCCAATGACGAACAGCTGGACTTCCCGGTTGTTTACGCATCGGGCCGTGATGGCTGGGCCGCCCTGTCCCTTGATGATCCACGCGAAAGCCTGGCCCCATTGATGGATCTGGTTGTATCCCACGTTCCAGCACCGGGCCTGGACCCAGACGCACCATTCACAATGCTGGCAACGCTTTTGGACCGTGACCCCTATCTGGGCCGCGTTCTGACAGGCCGCGTTACATCAGGCCGCGCCAAGATCAACATGGCTGTAAAAGCCATCAACCTTGACGGCAAACAAATTGAAAACTTCCGCCTGACCAAATTGCTATCCTATAAAGGTCTGCAACGCGTTCCAGTGGATATCGTTGAAGCAGGCGACATTATCTGTGTTGCCGGTATGGTGAACACATCGGTGGCCGATACCATCTGCGATCTGTCCGTAACAGAGCCAGTGAAATCCACCCCGGTTGATCCGCCGACAATGTCCATCACCATCACCGTGAACGATTCACCTTATGCTGGTACGGAAGGCAAAAAGCTGACCTCCACCATGATCCGCGAGCGTCTGTTCACCGAAGGCGAAACAAACGTTGCGATCCGCGTGACCGAATCCGCGAACCGCGATGCGTTTGAAGTGGCTGGCCGTGGCGAATTGCAATTGGGCGTTCTGATTGAAAACATGCGCCGTGAAGGGTTCGAACTCTCCGTATCCCGCCCACGCGTTCTGTACAAAAAGGACGAAGAAGGCAATACGCTGGAACCATACGAAGAAGTGTTCTGCGACGTGGATGAGGAATATACCGGCGTGGTCGTTGATAAAATGACCCAGCGTAAGGCTGAAATGACCGATATGCGTCCATCCGGTGCCGGCAAGACCCGTATCACGTTCAAAGCCCCGTCCCGTGGCCTGATCGGCTATCAGGGCCAGTTCCTGACCGATACACGCGGCACAGGCGTTATGAACCGCCTGTTCCACTCCTACGGCCCATACAAGGGCGATATGCAGGGCCGTCACTACGGTGCTCTGATCTCCACCGATAAGGGTGATGCCGTCGCCTATGCGATCTTCAACCTGCAAGACCGTGGCACCATGTTCATTGGTTCTGGCGACCGCGTCTATCAAGGCATGATCGTTGGTGAAAACAGCCGTGATAACGATCTGGACATTAACGTTCTGAAAGCCAAACAGCTGACAAACGTTCGTGCATCAGGCAAGGACGAGGCCACAACACTGGTCCCGCCACGCAAGATGAGCCTGGAAGACATGATCGCCTATATCAACGACGACGAGCTGGTCGAAGTGACACCGAAATCCTTGCGCCTGCGTAAGAAGCATCTGTCACCAAACGAGCGCGAACTGGCCAAGAAAAAAGTCAACAAGGAAAAGGAAATGGGCGTAGCCTAATCCTTCCACCCTTCTAAACCATTCATAAACCCGGGGCCTTTAGCGCCCCGGGTTTTTTATTGCCCGTAATGGATCAGAGTAAAGACCTAAGGGGGCATTGCCCCCTTAGAAACCCCGTGCCTTTTGCCCAGCCCTATGCGCAAGACAGCCCAGCAGGGTGTTAACATCGCGTTCGCCTATTACCTGCGGCGCAAGGGCAAGCATACGGGCTTCAAGGGGGCAATCGCCCCCTTAAAGCCTTCCGATCCTTTCCCCCTGATTTTGAACAAGAAAAAGCCGGAGTGGGGTAAACCGCTCCGGCTTTTTGGATGTCTTTGTTTAGTTCTTAGACGGCGCGTTTGCTCATTGGGCGTGGAGCATCTTTACGGCTGTGTTCTTTGAACTTAAATGGTTTCTTTTCAGCAACCACTTTGGATTTCTTTGGCTTGTTGGCGGTGACGTATTCACCACCGCGACCTTCTGGCTTTTTGAAACCGGATGGTGCCGCTGCGCGGTCATCACGTTTCCATTCGCGTTTACCTTCAAAGCCACGGCCTTCGCCACGTGGGGCTGGGGCGCGGTCATTGTTGTAGGACGGACGGTCACCCTGTGGGCGGCTGTCTGAACGGTTGCCACCTTGGTAGCCGCCTTCACGACGACCTTCGGAACGGAAACCACCACGGTCGCCACCGAATTCGGCCTTTTTGTACTCAGGACGGCCTTCTTTGCTGTTCCAGTTACGATCTGTTGGCGCAGCGCGGTTGCCATCACGGTCACCGAAGGAACGTTCACCTTGTGGGCGATCGCCACGAGGACGGTCAAAGGATGGACGATCATTGCGTGGACGGTCGTTATTATAGGACGGACGATCACCCTGAGGACGGTCACCGCGTGGACGATCGAATGAACGATCTTGCGATGGACGTGCATCCGAACGGTTTCCGTTACGATCGCCAAAAGCTGGGCGGTCGCTCTTGAAGTCGTTGCGCGGACGGTCGTTGTTATAGGATGGACGGTCGCCTTTGAAATCACCGCGTGGGCGGTCATTGCTGTAGGATGGACGATCGCTCTTGAAATCGCCGCCGCCACGTGGGCCACCGAATGATTTTTTCTCACCCCAGGCTGGTTTGCCGGAACGGAAATCATCATTGCTGCGGCCTTTATAGCCACCGGATTTGAAACCACCTGATTTGAAACCACCACGGTTTGGACGGCCCTGATCGCGGTCGCCGCGTTCGCTGCGCATTGGTGCTTCACCGGGGTTCAGAATGCGGTTAATGGCATTCCATTTCCCGCCATCGGATGGCAGGACGAAGCACATGGCGTTGCCTTCTGCACCGGCACGGCCTGTACGGCCAATACGGTGAATGTAGTCTTCGGCCACTTGTGGCAGGTCATAGTTAATAACGTGTTCAATGTGTGGAATATCTAGACCACGGGCTGCCACGTCGGTGGCAACCATGACGCGGTAGCGTTTCGCGCGGAAAGCGCTGACCGCACGGTCACGTTGGTTCTGGCGCAGGCCGCCATGGATCGCAACCGATTCATGACCATCATGTTCCAGACGTTTCGCCAGACGGTCTGTGCCGTGCTGGGTTTTAACGAAGATGATCACGGAACCATCGCGGGCTTCGAGTTCGGCCAGCAAATCGGTGTATTTATTACCGTCTGTGGTGCGTTTTACTTCGTGTTTGATTTTCGGAACAGATACGCTTTCCGGGTTGACGCTGATGCGTTCCGGGTTGTTCAGGTAGCTGCGGGAGAATTTAACGATCGATTCCGGGAAGGTCGCGGAGAACATCACCATTTGGCGTTCTTTTGGAATGGTCGCGAAAACTTCGTCGATCTGTTCAGAAAAGCCCATATCGAGCATACGGTCAGCTTCATCCAGTGCGACATAAACGACTTTTTTCAGCATGTTCGGGTTACGGCGCAAATGGTCGTTAATACGGCCCGGTGTGCCGACGATAACCCGTGGCTGTTCGCGCAATTGGGCGAATTGCTTGCCCATTGGTTCGCCGCCGATCAACAGGGCGGTGCGGATGTCGCGGTTGTTCGATGTCAGTTTATGAACCACATCCAGTGTCTGGGCAGCCAGTTCGCGGGTTGGGGCCAGCACAAGCGCCATCGCTTGTGGGTCTTCCATCAGTTTCGCAATCATCGGGATGGAGAAAGCAGCGGTTTTGCCGGTGCCTGTCTGGGCGGAACCCAGAATATCGCGGCCTTGCATGGCGAAGGGAATGGCTTGCGCCTGAATCGGGGTGGCCTCGGAATAGTTCATACGAACCAAGGCTTTGTTCATTTGGTCAGGCAGGTTGAAGGATGCAAAAAGTGTTGTCATTAGGGACTCTTTTCTCAAATAAAGACACGCTCTCACGCGCCGGACATTCCAGCGCGTTTATGGAGTTTGCAGGCGGTTGATGCCGGAAACTCCATTCCACGTATTATTGGGAAAAGTCGCCGAGATCTGTGGGTCAAATTTTGCATCATGAGACCCGAAACCATTATGCAAGGCCGTATAGACCACATCGCCCTGCACAAAGTCAAGAAAATATGTCTAATAAAATCTAGCGGCGGATACAGCGCCCTTGAAAAGCATGAGAAAAACGAGTGAAATCGCGCCCTATCAGGGTTTGCATCCCCTGCTTAATATAATCGCGCTGCATGGCGTTATAGCAAGGCTGGTACTTATTACTGCCCGTTGGCGGGGCCAGGGCGGCGGTGGAACTCAAGACGATTCCCGCTAAAACACCGTCTTCATACGCACCCACCCCAAAACAGCTGGAAGCACTCGATTCGACATCCTCGGACAAATTGAACTGATACTGCGATTTCATACCCGTTTCCGCCAGAATATCCATCGGCGTCAGGTTCACGCCATAGGTCAAAACGCCATTTACAATCTTCGCCCCGGCAATACCGCCATTGCAACGATCCCCGGCGGCGTAGCTTTTGATCATCGACATGGTGTCACCGGTGCGGCGATAGGTGGCAATATTGGTAAAGGTTCCAGACCCGCCACCATTCATGATGCTCAAAACAACCATCAATCCGTCTTTTTGGCCCAGATAGTAATAGCCCGCGAAGGAATCGATGCGTGTATCAGCACCACCCCCACCGTTATAGCCGTAGCGATAGCTGATGAACCCTTTGGCATCAGGGATCAGCGTCGCGCCTTGATCCAAAACGATTTCATCACCACGGCACGCGGTCAGGCTGACGTTCTGCAGGGCATTTTCTGCGCTGTCTTCCATTTTGGCTTGAAAGCACAAAGGATCAATCGGTTGACCCGCGACCATCATTTCCGGTGGCAGGGGAACGGCGACAATAACAGCTTCAACTGGTTTTGCCGCCGCAACGGGCGCAGGTTCAGCGGCCTTCTCAGCGGCCTTTTCCTTACATGCGGACAAGGACAAAAGGGCCGTACACAGCAGCATGGTCGAAAACAGCGATTTACGGGTGATAATCATGATGGCCAACCGATCCAAATTTATAAATGACCCGGTCAGCATAGCAAAGATTGGGGCAGATTTAAGGGGGCAATTGCC
Organism: Micavibrio sp. UBA6139; assembly: GCA_002423285.1. GTDB lineage: Bacteria > Pseudomonadota > Alphaproteobacteria > Micavibrionales > Micavibrionaceae > Micavibrio. Next base: position 63,122 of record DIVF01000059.1, read on the forward strand.
CCCTTAATCTATTATTTCCCGACAACAACGGCATAAAGGTCATATTCATCAGCGTCTTCGACCAGGGCATCGATAATATCGCCCTGCTGAACATCCGCTGGCACGTCGCGCAAATAGACTTTGCCGTCAATTTCCGGCGCATCGGCCATGGAACGGCCATCGGCCCCGCCCTCACCATCGACTTCATCGATAATGATTTTGAGGGTGCGACCAATTTTCGCCTGCAGGCGCGCGGCAGAGATTTCCTGCTGCACTTCCATGAAGCGGTCATAGCGGTCTTGCTTCACTTCCTCCGGAACAGCCCCGTCAATATCATTGGCCGGTGCGCCCTGAACGGCTTCGTACTTGAATGCGCCAACGCGGTCCAGCTGGGCTTCGCGCAAGAAGTCGAGCAGGATTTCAAAATCTTCTTCTGTCTCGCCGGGGAACCCGACAATGAAGGTCGAACGCAGTGTTAATTCCGGCACCATTTCGCGCCATTTTTTCACGCGCTCCAGAACTTTATCAACATTACCCGGACGCTTCATGGCCTTCAAAACTTTCGGTGAAGCGTGCTGAAACGGAATATCCAGATAGGGCAGAATTTTACCCGCCGCCATCAATGGCAATACGTCATCGACATGCGGATAGGGGTAAACATAGTGCAAACGCACCCAAACGCCCATTTCGCCCAAGGCTTCGCACATATCGTAAAACTTGGCGCGAACGCGCTTTCCTTTCCATGGGGATTCGGCGTACTTGATATCGATGCCATAGGCGGAAGTATCCTGTGAAATCACCAAAAGCTCTTTCACACCAGCCAGTGCCAGCTTTTCGGCTTCGAACAAAACATGGTGGACTGGACGGCTGACCAGATCGCCGCGCAGTTTTGGAATGATGCAGAATGTGCAGCGGTTATTGCACCCTTCTGAAATTTTTAAGTACGCATAATGACGCGGGGTCAGGCGCAAGCCCTGATCGGGAACCAGATCAACATAAGGGTCATGCACCGGCGGCACAGCGCGGTGAACGGCATTGACCACATCTTCATATTGTTGCGGACCCGTAATGGCCAGAACACTTGGGTGAACTTTTTCAATTTGTTCCGGTTCGGCACCCATGCAACCTGTGACGATGACCCGGCCATTGCCCTGCAAGGCATCCCCAATCGCGGAAAGCGATTCTTCCTTGGCGGAATCAAGGAACCCGCAAGTGTTGACGATGACCACATCGGCCCCCTCATGGGTGGGCGAAAAATCATACCCTTCGGAGCGCAGCTGGGTCATGATGCGTTCGGAATCGACAAGCGCTTTGGGGCAGCCGAGGCTGACCATACCGACTTTCGGGGCTGTTTTAACCTGTTTCATCTTCACGCCATTTGCTGCCCAGAGGGCTTAAGGGGATGTATCTCAGGCGCTTCTATACCCTGAAATCCGGCGAAAAGTCGAACTTTTTCGCCTTAAAAACGCGGGAATCTCTATGACTGGACTGGTTTTGGGGTTTTTGCCGGACGGCGAAAATAATCGCACCCCTCTTGCGGGGTCAGGGGCAACACCTGTTCAATCTTTTGCTCATACGCCGCCAAGGCTTTGCAGGTTTGTTTGGCCTGTGCCGTGAAATCCCCGCCATAGCGTTTGGGAGTATCCATCGCCTTGCCCGCAATGTCTTCGCGGAATTTACGGCGCAGAGCATCATAGTCTTCCAGCATGTCGGCCTGTTGTTCCAGATTGTAACTCAAAAACCATGGGTGATCGTTCAGCGTGTAGCCATAAGTGGCGCTGTAATTAAACCCGCTTTGCACATAAGCAATCACCGCTTCATGACGCACATCGACACCGCGCTGCACCTGCCAGACATGGGCCAGTTCGTGCATCAAGGAGCGTCTTTGCCACGATGTTTTCGTATAATCAAACCCACGCTCGGCAACGATATCATTATAGATGCTGCCATTGGGGCTCATCCATCGCCCCTTGCCCATAAACCCCATATAGCGGCGATCAAATATTTTAACACTGTTGTAATTGATGCTGTCGCCGTAAAGATCCTTGGCCATGGCAATTTCCGCATCGTTCATCTGGCGGCAGGTCGGATCAATCGTGCAAAGAAGATTTGGCCCCTGATCACGGTCAAACGGCTTATAGCCGGACCATTCCAGCGAAGCACCAGCCGCAACGGCAGCAAATACAGCCGCCAGCCCCATCACGGTGCGCGTTACAATTTTTGATTTTGGCATAAACCCTGTTTTCTTTTTTTATAATCCCGATAGCGATTGTCGGAAAAAACGCCGGGCAATACAAGTTTTGATGGCCTTATGGGGGCCATAAATATTGCTGCGTTGCAAAATATTCCTTACTCAACCCCCCATACCCGTGTTTCCATGAATGAATTGGACGACAATTGAAAGCAAACACAATGACTCTTTGGTGTAACACACAGCAAAACGGCCCCTCCATTACCGGTAACGGTAAGGGGACATTTGTGTGTGTCCAGGCGTACGCGCTGGTGGCAACAAAGGGTTGATGGTTTGAATTTTCATCCTGTCAGCCCGCAAAACGCGGAGAGGCTGACAGGCTCCATCTAAAAAATTCCAAATCCTTTATGGTATTTTTGCCGGTCAGACCTTTCCCAAACTCATGGAAAAGGAGACGATATCATGATGGAACAAACAGAACTGAAAACACCTGCAATTTTGATGGATTTGGCATTGCCAATCACCACGCCACGGCTGGTGATCCGCCCTGTTGTGACCGGCGATGGCGCAGAAATCCACGTGGCCAAAACAGAAAGCTGGGATTTAATCCAGAATTGGATGCCCTGGGCTCACACCATGTCCACCTTGGATGAGGATGAGGAAACCGCACGCCGCGCCCATGCGCGCTATATCCTGCGTGAAGACTTGATGATGGTGGCGTGCGAACGCGAAACCATGCGCCCCATTGTCTTTACCGGCATCCACCGTTTCGACTGGAAAATCCGGCGGATGGAAATTGGCTATTGGTGCCGCCGGGATGCGCTGGGGCAAGGTTACGTCACAGAAAGCAGCAATGCGCTGATCCGTTATGCCTTTGGTGCGCTCAATGCCCGCACGGTTGCGATTTGTCATGCCGATGGCAACGACAATAGCCGCCGCGTGATCGAACGATTGGGTCTAAAAATGGAGGGGCGCATGGTCAATGATTGCGTCACCCATGACGGCGTGGTGCGTGACCATTTATGGTACAGCACAACGGATACAACCTGCATGCCGGACCTTGATGTCCATTGGGGGACGACATGACAGTAAAATCAAAAGGTCTGGCCGATCATAACGCCAGATTGTTGAATCTGTTTGCGCTCTGCCATGGGGCGATTTTCATTCTGCCTGTGTTGCTGCCTTATTACCGGGATCAGGTTGGTCTTGGTTTTAAAGAATTGATGGCGGGGGAAGCGCTCTTCGCCACCATGATTATCCTGTCGGAAGTGCCAACCGGCTGGCTGGCTGATCACTGGAAACGCAAATTCTGTCTGGCTTTGGCAGGGCTGACCGGGATGGGCGGTTGGGGCCTGTTATTGCTGGCGGACAGCTTCCTGCATACGGTGATCGCACAAGGCATATTGGGCGTCAGCATCTCTTTGGTGTCAGGGACACTCTCTGCCCTGCACTATGACTCGCTGTTGGCGGAAGACCGGATCGAGGAATACCGCAAGCAAGAGGGCCGTCGCCATGGCTTGGGGATGTTATCGGTTGGCGTGTCGTCTTTGCTGGGTGGGTTTTTATATAAGATCAACCCGGAATTACCACTGATGTGCACGGTCGTTGCGGGATTTTGCATGGCCAGTATTGCCATGATGATGATCGAACCACCGCGCTTTAAAGTGGCCGGGCATAAAAACCCATTTGTGGTCATGGGGCAAACCTTGCGTTATGCCCTGCACGGGCACAAGGAAATTGCCGAGATCATTTTCGTTTCTGCGGCGCTGTTCAGTGCCACAAAAATGATGATGTGGGCGCAGCAGGCGTATTACACGTCGATCCATCTGGACGAGCGATGGTTCGGGATATTGATGGCCACGGGATTTTTAACCGGATCACTGGCCAGCCATCTGGGGCATTTATTTGACCACAGATTCAAGAACCGTACCGTTTTACTTGGCATGACGATCAGTGTCGTTGTGTTGTGTCTGGTCAGTGCGATGCTCGGCAATATCTATGGCGCGGTGCTGTTATTGGCGGGGTCGCTGTTTTGGGGCATGGGTTGGCCACGGGTACAAGACGCCATCAATAAACGGACCGATTCCCATCACCGCGCCACGGTGTTATCGACGGCCAGTATGATGATTCACCTGCTCTTTATCCCCTTAAGCCTGATGTTGGGGTGGGTGAGCGATCATCACGGGATTGAGGCGGCTATTTTATGCCTGTGCCTTGTCCCCGGACTGGCCGCCTTGATCCTGATACGGATGGTGACCCGCCAGACCGGAACCGTGTAAGCCGGTTTCAAACCCCGATAATTCAAGACCCGCAGATTCCTGCGGGTCTTGTCTTTTTCGTCCCGGCATTCGTTGATTTATGACGGGCTTTCTGTGATAATTTATGGATGAAATTACGCGCGGGGCTATCTCTTCTTCTGGCGACAATCATTCTGCTGTCCGGCCTGTCTGCGGCGCGGGCGCAAGACCCCCTGTGTGAACCCGAATTATGGACCCAGATGACCCAGCGCGCGACGCTGCTTGGTCAAATGGACACCTCCACCGTTGAAAACTTGGTCTATAAGCCGGATAGCGTGTTGGAATATACCTGCTTCAACCGCTTCATGGGCGTGTCGGCGGCCAATGTGACGTATTATATGCGTCCCTATTATGTGACCGAAATCATCCAGCCCAGCGTCACCGATTATTTGTACCGCAATTTTGGTCATACCTATATGGGGGGCCGTCTGGTCGCCGGGGGTGCTGGCGCGGCCCCGCCTGCTGGTACTTATGTTTGTGACGCGATGACCTATGTCTGGGAAATGGCGAAATGCTTTAACTTCTCGCAGACAGAACCACAGGACAGCATTTACGGTCTGGATGAGTTTGCGGCGGCGCTTGATATCCGCACCTTCCCGGCCCCCGGCACCTGTACATCACCCGACCCAAGCGATTACGGCGCAATCCCCGTCTTTGGGGTTAATCTGGCGCTTGACCTGCCGGTCCTTCCCACCGATTGCGGCGATCCCTTTACAACAGGCTTGATCATCAACCAGCCCGTGGGCCCGAACGACACGCGCCCACAGGAATACGCAGAAAAAATCTGCCCCAACCCGGCGTGTAACTACGTTCCGACCGGGATGGATACAGGCACCTGCGAACCTTAAAAATTTCAGTTTAAAGCTTCAGATCAATCATCACCGGCACATGGTCGCTGGGCTGCGTCCAGTCGCGTGCTTCAGCCAGGATTTTATGGCCCGTCACATGCGGCATGACAGGTTTTGTCACCCAGATATGATCGAGACGCCGCCCGCGATTTGATTTTTTCCAGTCGCGGTTGCGGTATGACCACCATGTGTAGCATTTTTGATCATCGGGGACGAAATGGCGGACCGCATCATGCCACCCCAAGGATTGATACATGCGCGTCAGCGCCTCAACCTCGATGGGTGTGTGGGAGACAACATCAAGCAATTGCTTATGCGACCAGACATCATGTTCCAGCGGCGCAATGTTGAAATCCCCCAAGGCAACCATCGGTGTATCAGACTGGCCCACGCTGGCGAACCAATCGGTCATTTCATTGACGAAGGCCAGCTTGTGTTCAAACTTATCATTAACCGCCGGATCGGGAATATCACCACCCGCCGGAATATAAAGACAGTGAATTTGCAGCGGTTTTTTAAATGCGGGCGTTTGAATGTCCACAGCAATATGGCGGCAATCTTCGCGGCCCACGCGGTGATGAATATATTGTTCCTTAACCGGGTGACGCGATAAAATCGCCACGCCGTTATAGCCCTTCATCCCGTGGAAATGGGTGTGCGGATATCCAGCCTCCACAATATCGGCCAGCGGAAATAACTCATCCGGCGATTTGGTTTCCTGCAAACAAATGACATCCGGGGATTCCGCCGCGATCAATTTTTTGAGCAGCGGCATCCGCAGACGCACAGAATTGATGTTCCAGGTGAGAAGGCGCATTAAAACGGCAGCTTCATACCAGCAGGCATGCCCATATCGGCCATCATTTTGCGGGTTTCTTCGGCCAGTGTCGCATCAGCCTGTTGTTTGGCCATGTTCACCGCCGCCATCACCAGATCTTCCAGTGTTTCGCGGTCATCGGGGTTGATGACTTCCGGGGAGATGCTGATACGGCGCACTTCGCCCTTGCAGGTCATGGTGATGCTGACCGCACCACCGCCGGATGCGCCGTGAACTTCGGTATCACCCAAACGATCTTGCATCTCTTCCATGCGCTGTTGCATGACCTGGGCTTGTTTCATCATTTGCTGAATGTTCATTTTGCTTTGTCCTTATTCGCTGATCGTTTTAACTTCGAGTTTTGCACCGGGGAAAAGCTGTAACACTTCCGCCACGACCGGGTTTTTGCGTGCCTCAACCAGACGCGCCTCATAGGTTACTTTTTCCTGCTGTGACAGGGTCGGTGCGCCTGTGGCACCAGAAACACTGACCATCCAGCGTTGGGATGTCAGGGTCGATAAAATCCGCCCGACTTCCTGCGCCAGTTTCGGGTGTGCATCGGGTTCAACGCGCAGCTCAATATGCCCTTCTTGGAATTTGACCAGATGGGCGAATTGATAAACATGGCTGGCCAGAATGATTTCGCGTTGTTGTTCCAATAACGTCACAACATCATGCAAATTGGCCACCGCCACATTGCTGGCCGGGTTGGAAACTGAGGCGGAAACAGGCGCAGACACCGCCATCGGCGCACCACCAGAAACCGCACGCAGCGCCACTGGCTCAGGGCTTCTGGCACTGCTTGTCACCTGTGACGCAGCACCGGCATTCACTGAACCATTTTGATCTTTCAATTTTTTCAGCAAATCCGCCGGGTCTGGTAAATCCGCCGCATACATCAGGCGGATCAAAACCATCTCAGCCGCCGCTTGCGGGTTCGGGGCGGTGTTGACCTCAGCTAAGCCCTTCAACAAAATTTGCCACGCACGGCCAAGGCTCGGCATGGAGAGTTTTCCAGCCAGATCAGCGGCGCGGTCCATCCCGTCTGGCGACAGGCCAGCAGGTAAATCTTTTGTCTTTGGTGCCACGCGCAAGCGCGTCATCAAATGAGTCAGATCCAAAAGATCATTGATAACAACCCCGGCATCCGCACCCAAACGATGCAAATCGCCGAGAACATCCAAGGCTTCCGGCACTTCCCCTTTCAAAGAGTGCTCCAGCAGATCCAGAACGCGACCACGATCGGCCAGACCCAGCATATTTTGTACCAGATCGGCGGTTACACCTTCTGCTGCGCCCAAGGCCATCGCTTGATCGAGCAAGCTCAAACCGTCACGCACCGAACCATCAGCCGCACGGGCAATCATGGAAATGGCAGCATCTTCGCACGACACGTTTTCTTGAGCGCAAAGCGACGCGTAATGTTTTTCCAGCACAGGAATTTCAACGCGGCGCAAATCAAAACGCTGGCAACGGGACAGAACCGTCACAGGGACTTTACGAATTTCTGTGGTTGCGAAAATAAACTTCACATGCGGTGGTGGTTCTTCCAGCGTCTTCAACAGCGCATTGAACGCCGAATTGGACAGCATGTGCACTTCATCGATGATGTAGATTTTATAGCGGGCAGAGACCGGCGCGTAACGCACCCCATCTAACAGCTCACGAATATTTTCAACCTTGGACTGGGACGCGGCATCCATCTCGATCACATCGGGATGACGCCCCTCAGCAATGGATTGGCAAACAACGCAATCATCGGTCGATTCCGCCGTAGGCCCGGCTGTCCCATCAGCGCCGGTATAGTTCAGCGCCTTGGCAATGATCCGCGCCGTGGTCGTCTTGCCCACACCGCGCACCCCGGTCAGCATAAACGCGTGGGCAATGCGGTTTGACGCAATCGCGTTTTTGAGCGTCCGGACAAGGGCATCCTGCCCGATCAGCGCATCAAAATTTGCCGGGCGGTATTTACGGGCCAGAACGCGGTAGGCGGTTTGATGTTCACTCATGCTCTTAATTTGAAAGTTCCGGGTGTCCTTGGGATGAACCCACCTTATAAACCCACCCCCACGATGGCAAGGGCGTTTCCCCGCAGCCCCCCGATTTCCCCAAAGGAAAACTGGCAAAAGAAAACCCCGGTGCTACCAACACCGGGGTTACCACCCTTTGAAGGGTCACATCCTTGGGGAATGTGTGGAAGACTGAACACGACCCGAAGCAATATCGTTACGGCTGCTGCCTCTCGGCCCTGACCGGATTGGCGCAAGCTCCGCCCGCGCCAGTCTTCCGCCATCGGTATAGCGGCCCCGCCCCGCCAGCGCAAGCAGAAGGATACCGCATTGATTTTGCTGTATTATTTCCAGTTTATATTTGCGATAATGCAAAAATTACAGGCTAAAGGCCTGCCGAACCCGCCCCGCCAGTGCGCGCAAGGCCCCGACGGGTTTTTCTACACTTTCCAGGAAATCATGCCCCGGATCGGTTGGATCAATATAGAGCACCTGCGCCCCGCCCAGATCAGCCCTATTCCCCGGCTCTTCGAAATGCGCCCGTGCGCTCAGCGGTGCTGTGATAACGTGACCGTATGGTCGCCCTGATGGCAATTGTTCTTGCGCCATGCTCCGATTCTCCCTTGTTCTTACACTCTTATTACCATTGGGTCGAAACCCCGGTTTTTACCTTGGCCCCACAATAACCATAACCCAACAAGGCTTGCAAATTCATTAAAAACAGACTATCAACCTCATGCATTTTGGCATCACAAACGCCCAAAATCCGCCGTTGTAGCTCAGGGGTAGAGCAACGCATTCGTAATGCGTGGGTCGGAGGTTCAAATCCTCTCAACGGCACCATTT
>DIVF01000009.1 GCA_002423285.1 Micavibrio sp. UBA6139
GGCATGGGGCCGTCAGCAGCAGAACAAACCAGAATTGCGCCGTCCATCTGCGCCGCACTGGTGATCATGTTCTTCACATAGTCAGCGTGGCCAGGGCAGTCAACGTGGGCATAGTGACGGTTGGCTGTTTCGTATTCAACGTGGGATGTCGAAATTGTAATACCACGCGCTTTTTCTTCTGGCGCTTTATCAATCTGGTCATAGTTCATCGCAACCGCACCACCAGCTTTTGCCAGTGTGATTGTGATCGCTGCTGTCAGCGATGTCTTACCATGGTCAACGTGACCGATTGTCCCGATGTTCAAGTGCGGCTTGTTCCGCTCAAACTTACCTTTTGCCATTTTTACTCTCTCCTGAGTGCTTTTGGGAAATGTTGAAAATAGCGCGGCAATGCTTAAGCAGCTCGCCTCCAGCGCGTGCCTGTGTTTAGGAAAGTTAGGCTCCCCTGTCAACAGATTTTGCTGTGATTTCGCCCGGATTTTTTCATAAGGGCGATCCTGCGGAAACTGCAATTCCCTTAAGGAATTTGCGCCTTTAACAGGACCAGCGCCGCCGCGCAGGCAACCACCCCGATCCCCGCCACAAGATTCCCCCGGCTTTTAAGGCCCATCAGCGGATAAACCGCCATAATGATGATGGTGTCCAAGAACTTGATCGCCGGGATATAGGCCGGATTATCGACGTTATAATAGGCGTAAGTGTTCAAAAGGATCATCCCCGCCGCCACGCAGCTAATCACCATCCCCCCGGCCATCGACCGTTTGGCCAGCAAGGCCCCCGCCGACACCGGACGCCGGATCAGGAAAAACACCCACCACAGGGTCAGCATCATCAAGGCTTCGAAAAAGACATAGGCATAGGGTCCACGCCCAATATCGGCATAGCCCGTCACTGCCTTGGCCAGCACAGGTCCGACCGTGGCCGCAAAAATCACGAACCAGATGACCCGAACTGCCCCGCGCGTCACCTCACAGCGCGTTAAATGCATGGCGCACCATGCCGAGGCGCATAAAACCACAAATATCAGCCCCGCAGGCACCGGATGGGCCAGATATTTGTCCAAAAGGGCCGGATTGACGACAAACCACAGCAAAAAGCTCAAAATAACCGCCATGGGTAGCAAGCGCGACACCATCCCCGCCCCGATTTTCGGGATAGCGCGGAAGAAAATCACATCACTGACCGCATACATCACCGCCCCCACCCCCAAGAGCAGGTAAAAGCGCGGATTTTCAGGAATGCCGTTTTCAAGGACAAAGGGCAGCATGACGAGGGCACAAGTGACCTTGATCCAAAAGGCCAGTACAAAGCCCTCAATCTTCAACCGTTCCTGCAGCAACATCATCAACGCCGATAACGACGCCGACGACAGCCCAAATACCGCCCATAACGGAAATTCCATGAAACGCTCCCCTGCTCGCATTCTGAACCAAAACAGAAGGGGGTCCAAGGGGGCGATTACCGCGCCGATTTATTATGCGTATCTGAAAGATGCATTGAGCAGGCAGACATTGATTTAAGACTAAGCAAGAGCCAAGTATATGGGTCATGGTCCGTGATAACGCCATAGAATCACTCAAGGACAAGCTCGTTTTGACAGGGTAATATAGCGGGATGATAAATAGCGCGCACCAAGGCCCTGCCCGGACGACAGATGTTCCCCTTGTCCTGACAGGGCTGACAATTCTGGGAATGACGCTAGCGATTGCCGGTATATTGCTGGCGGAAAGCACTGCGACATGGCTCGTTTCTGTCGCCGGTATGTCGCTGGTTTATCTTGCCGGTGGTGTTCCCGCTGCTTGGCGCGCCCTGACCGCACTGTGGCAGAAACATATACTAGACATCGATCTGCTCATGGTTGTGGCTGCTATTGCAGCAGCAATTGTCGGCGCGCCTTTTGAAGGTGCCGTGCTTCTAACGCTCTACAACCTCTCCACAACGCTTGAGGAAAGAGCACTGGGGCGGGCGCGGCGCGCCATCGAAGCCTTAATGGCGCTTCGACCGGAAACGGCGCTGCGCAAATCTGCCGACGGAACCTTCTCCGAAATCCCTGCCGCAGAACTTCAGGTTGGCGATGTTGTTGTCCTTCGCCCGGGTGCCCGTGTCCCAGCGGATGGGACGATCTTGAATGGTTACAGCACTATCGATGAAGCCAATATTACCGGCGAATCCATGCCGGTCAGCAAAGACCCCGGCGCGGCTGTTTTTGAGACCACCGTCAATCTCGATGGCGTACTTGAGGTGCGCGTGACCAAGGCCCTCACGGAAAGCACGGTTGCCCGGATGATTGATCTGGTCACACAGGCGCAAGCGGCAAAAGCCCCTTCCGAGCGTTTCAGCGCATGGTTCGGGCAACGTTATACCATTGCGGTCCTGGCCGGTGCGGCACTGGCCTTCATCGCTTTTTATGGGTTGGGTCATGACGCCAATCACGCGCTATACCGTTCTGCCACATTGCTGGTCGCGGCGAGTCCCTGCGCGATTGTGATCTCGGTTCCTGCTGCAATCCTGTCTGCGCTTTCAGCAGCAGCCCGGGGCGGTGTGCTGTTCAAGGGCGGTGCTGCTCTGGAAACGCTGGCAGCCGTTGATACATTCGCCTTCGATAAAACCGGGACGCTGACGACGGGTCGGGCTGCTGTTACAGGCGTGGTCGCACTGGATGGAAACGAGACACGCTTCTTGTCACTTCTCGCGGGGCTCGAAGATCAATCAGAACATCACAGCGCCGACGCGATAAGGCGCGAAGTTACGGCGCGCGGCATTGCCTTTGCCGCCGTTGAGGATGTCAGCAACCGCCCCAGCGCCGGTATCGTCGGCCGCCATACCGAAGGGCAGCTATGGGCTGGTAACCCACGTTTAGCGAGCGAAATGAACGCCTCTCTCGATCATCCAGCCCTCAAAAATCTTTCTGACAGTGCACAAACAATCATCTATCTAGGGCTCGGCACGCAGGTATTGGGAGCCGTCAGCATCGCCGACCAGTTGCGCGCGACCTCACGCCCGGCACTAGCCGCCCTGAAGAGCAGCGGCATCCGAAAAATCGTCATGATGACCGGCGACCGCCACCCGGTCGCGACGCGTATTGGCGAAGAGCTTGGCCTGCAACCAGAGGACATATACGCCGACATGCTGCCACAAGATAAAGTGCGCATGGTTGGCGATCTTGCGAACAAAGGCAAAGTCGCGTTCGTTGGCGATGGGGTTAATGATGCGGCCGCTCTTGCGCGCGCGGATGTCGGAATTGCGATGGGTGCTGCGGGATCGGATGTTGCACTTCAAGCGGCTGACGTCGCGCTTTTGTCTGAAGATATGGAGCGGTTGGCCGCCGCCCATCATCTGGCGCAGAGGACAGCATCAATCATTCGGCAAAATCTAACTTTCGCCATAGGCGCGATGGTCGTTCTGGTCATTGGGGGGCTGTTTTTTAACCTCCCGCTGCCACTCACCGTTATCGGACATGAAGGCGGCACCGTACTCGTGATACTCAATGGATTGCGCCTGCTGGCATCGCCGCTACGCACGACAACCTCGCCAGCATAGCAAAGGCGATGCGCCGGTGATTCTTTGACCGGCAAAACAAGCTTTGAAAGACTTCAGGGAAACCCCGGAACTCCGGGCGTTTTAAAGATAAATGGAGCGGGTGAAGGGAATCGAACCCTCATAGCCAGCTTGGAAGGCTGGAGCTTTACCACTAAGCTACACCCGCGTCGCGGTGCGAGGCCCAATCTGTAGATTATGCCGCCCTAAAAATCAAACGGAAAGCGGGCAAAAGTTAACAGAATCCTTAAACAATCACTGTATTCTGTGCTGGAGATCACACAGGTGAGTGGCTGTTTTTATGGATCAGGACGAAAAGCCGTTAAAAGCCCAAGGCAAGGCCGGGCAGACCATCGCCCCAAACCCGGTTATGTCCGGGGCGGGCGTGGCGTGGAATAACGGTGTCGCCACGCAAGTCGGCAGCAATGAAGCCGACAAATTCATCGGCAGCGCGCAGGATGATGTTTTCCTGACCAATGGCACGACCGCCAATGGCGATGCCGCCAGCCCCGAACGCAGCACCGAAACCATTGAAGGGCGCGCCGGCCATGATACGGCTGTGCTGCCGGGGTTCCGCGAAGATTACCGCGCCGTCCTACCCCACCCCACCGAATATCCCAGCGCCACCGCACCCGCATGGGAAAAGAACGATACGCTGTACGGTAAAGTCATCGCCCTTGAAAATATCCAGACCGGCGGGCGCGTGTTGTTGCGCGATGTCGAAACAGTCGTCTTTGATAACGGCAATACCGTGAATGGACACAAGCAAGCCGCGCAAGGCCTGCCCGCCAAGATTGAAGCCGGAGAGGTCAACGCCGTTGCCACGCAGGAATTAGTATTGCAGGCGCAAGCCGATCTATCCCCCGTCGAACGGCGCGGGGCGCAGATCGCCGCAACCCGCGAATGCGCGCAGGCGGTTGCCGCCGATTACAAGCTGGGCATGGGGGTCGAAGCCATGACCGCCATGGCCGAAGACGCGGTTCAAAAACTGGATCAGGGCGGAATCAAGGTCGAAGACCGCAAACCCGCCGAGCCCGATGCCCCGACCGCCGCCGTGACCCAGCGTATTCTGGCGCCCGGCATAGCCCCATAAGAAGCCAAGTTGATAGGGGTTGAAGGGGGGAATCCCCCCTTCACACTACCCCACCCCTTTATCCCCTACCCTTATTTGACAGTTTTCAGCCCCCCGTGCTAAAAAATTCCCATAATTAAAAAGATATTGGGACGGGGATTTCAGCATGACACGCGCAAAACGCTATGGTTTGACGGCAGCCTTTAACAAGGTTGCGCCACCCCCGCTGGCCCCGCGCGATAATACGATTGATGTCTATCACGGCGTTAAAGTCGCCGATCCGTTCCGCCCCTTGGAAAATCTGGACGCGCCGGAAACAGCCGCATGGGTGCAAAAACAAAATGAACGGTTCCAACGCTTCATCGAAAACGCCCCGGCTTTGACCAACACGCGATCCTTTCTGGAACGCGCCATGAATTATTCCAAGGAGAGCATGCCGGGCCGTTATGGCGAGCACATTTTCAGCTATGCCAAGGAAGGTCTAGCCGCGCAATATGATTACTACGTTCAGGATAACAAGGACGCGCCCAAGCGCCTGTTCATTGATGCCAATAACATGTCATCGGACGGCACCGTATCGCTGCGCGGAACATTTCCCAATCATGATGGGTCGCTGGTGGCTTACAGCACAGCAGAGGCCGGGGCGAATACATTCACACTGCGCATCCGCGATGTTGCCACGGGCCAGGATTTGCCCGATGTGATGACAAACCTGCCCAGTGAAAGTGTCACATGGGATCGAAAAAGCTCAACCGGCTTCACCTATTACGTCCAAGCCGATGATGGTAAGCGCCGTTATGTGTGTATGCACCATACGTTGGGGACCGCGCAGGCCGGTGATGATATTGCCTTTGAACTGCCGGAAGAGGATTCCTATGGCGGGACCTTCCGCGTCTCGAACAGCAATGATATGTGGGCATCCGGCGGGATCGGCACATTGGGGCAAAATGGCCTGTGGCGCCGGGTTGAGGGCGAAGCAGACTTTAAAATCCTCTTTGACCACAGTGTTGCGACCTATAGCCCCGTCGCCATTGTTGAGAAAAAATTATATATGGTGACGACCTTTAAGGCCCCGCTGGGTAAGCTGGTGGCGGTTGATCTGGATAAGCATCAACCAGAACACTGGACCACCATCATCCCCGAACACAAAACCAACCCGCTACACTGGGTGATGAAACACAAGGATGTTTTGCTGGTCGAACACGGTGTAGACACCGCCGATCAGGTGGCTGTTTATGATTTATCCGGCAAACATTTGCACGATGCCCCAAGCCCGATTCAAAGCACCATACAATTCGCGCGGGTGCATAAAGATGATGATGTCTTGCTGATGACCATCGCCAATTTCCAGCAGCCGGGTGCGCTTTATACCTATGATTTCAAAAATAACCTGTTGAATCTTGTGAAACCAACCGTCGCACCGGAACCATTGGACGATTGCGTGGTCGAACGCCTCTACGCAACATCCAAGGACGGCACGCAGGTGCCCATGACCGTCATCCGCCATCCGGATACGCGGCTGGATGGATCAGCGGCTGTGAAGCTTTACGGCTATGGCGGGTTTAATGTCCCCCTGCCCCCTGAATATAGCAATGGCATTGCCCAATGGGTGCGGGCCGGGGGCATTTATGTTCAGGCTAATCTGCGCGGCGGCGGGGAATATGGGTCGGAATGGTATGATCAGGGCCGTCTACATAATAAGCAAAACGTCTTTGATGATTTTGCGGCCTGTGCCGAAAAACTGATTGCCGATCATTACACCTCTCCGCGCCGTCTGGTGATTTCCGGGGGCAGCAATGGCGGCCTGTTAACACTGGCTACTATGTTGCAACGTCCGGAACTATTCGGGGCCGTGATTTCTGACGTTCCTGTCACCGATATGTACCGTTTCGACCGTCACACAAACGGGGCCGCATGGCGTTCCGATTACGGCAACAGCAATGATAACCGCGCGGATTTTGAAACGGCCAGCCGGTATTCACCGCTGCATAATGTGAAACGCAAAATCTATCCGCCGGTCCTGCTGAACACCGGCGATCATGACACCATTGTTGTGCCGTCCCACGCCTATAAATTCGTGGCCACCATGCAGGCCAAGGCGCATCCGGATTCTGTATGCCTGCTGCGCGTTGATACCCGCACCGGGCACGGCCAAGGCAAGCCGACAGACAAAGTCATTCAGGAAATGGCCGACACCCAAGCCTTCATTGAACGCTCCATCGGGCCGATCAATCAGGATACTTATCGCGCAGAACATTATCTGCGCCAGACGATTGAGAAGAAAAATAAGACCCGTAAAGGGCCGCAGTAAGAGAAAAAACAAGGGATCGTTTGAAGGGAGGCCATTAAAATAATGCGCCCCCCCTTCACCCCCATTCTCTTTTTTTCTTAATCGCGCCAGCTGACCTTGATACCGCCGGGCGGGGTGCCGAAGCTTTTGGCGGCATTGCCGCCGCGTTTGATCACTTCGGAAAACTCCATGCGCTCACCGTTTGGCAAGGCCCAGCCGGAGCTGCCCTTGGCGAAGCAATATTCACCGTCCGCCACATCGAAAATCCCGGTGCCAACGATGGCAACCTGTTCGCGGCCATTGATCTCAACCGTGACGCGCTGGCCCTTCAGCGAGGCCAGCGTTTCTGGTTTCACAGATGTTTTCAAATTGCCGTAGCCATCGGTGTAAACAACCGCATTTTCCGGGAAAACATCCGGAACCGTGTGCGTGTAATCTTCGGCCAGAACAGCCGAGTCACCACGCGCCACAGCGCCCATGGCGATTGGGAAAATATCCCGGGAGCGGAATTGAGATCCGGCATTGGAGACATCCAAACGGCGGATTTCAGTGGCGAAGGGTTTAATCAGGCTCAAAGAATAACCGCTATTCACAGCAACAATCTGCACACCATTAGTGAGTTTGGCATAGACCAGACCTTCACCTTCGTTATTGGTGCGGGCATCGATCTTATCTTTGCGGGGCGCGGTGTTGACGTAGAATAAATGCTTATCGCCCAGCGGGCTGTTAATCGCCAGCTGCGCCAGAACAAATCCTGTGGCAACCGTATCAAAAGCCGGAACCGAGGTCAGGCGGGTTTGGAATGTGGCATCGGAAATGCCGTCCAATTGCGCGTCCAGACGATCGGACACTTCCGAAAACGCCATATCACCCAGATCGCCGTAATCGCCGATCACCCGAACATAGAAACGTTTTGTCATGGTTTTAATCCCCTTGGACCCATTGGTTGAAATTGCAAGCCTGTGGCCAGACCGTGATCGATCAAGGCCATTGTTTCGTCATAAATTTCTTCCTGGTCGTGCGCCAGAATGATATGGGCGCTATCCGTCTGTTGCAGCCATGCATCCTGATCCATCTTTGCCTTCAGATCATCGATGGTTTTCCATGGCCATTTGCCCTTGTGCCGGGCAGTCAGCATCCAATCCGATGTCGAATAGGTGAACATCGCATCAATCGCCTGCGCCATTTCGGTGCCGACATACCATGGGAAGGTGACGCCGTTAAAGGCCGGGGTCACGAACCCTTCCTTCTTTAACCAACCCTGCAAGGCGCTGCATTTATCACGCGCGGCCTGATCGGGCGGGTCGAGTTTCACATTCAAACCATCGGCAAACATGCGGATAATCAAATCACGCTGGGAATCGGGCACGGCATCATAATCAATGATCCATCCGCCCATGCCACGGTCCATATGCGGGAATCTAAACAGTTTCGGATCACCTGAAACCCCCGCCGCCTGATAGGCGCGGTCGATAATGTCTTGAGTGCGTTTAATCTCAGCCGTGAATGCGTCAAATGTGACGGTGCTGGAGCGTGGGTGAGAATAGGAATGATTGGCCAGAACGTAACCCTTTTTGATGGCGCGAACGGCGCTGTCAAAATGCTGGTCCAGACGGTCGCCACGGCAGAAGAATACGGCGGGAACATTGCGCTGTGCCAGACCATCCACCATGTCATCCATTCGGGGGGACGGTGAATCGTCAATGGTCAGGTAAGCGTTCCGTTTGCTCATGAATCTTGCTCCATCATCACCTGCAACCCGCGCAGGGCGATATAGGGATCAAGTACCAGATGCACAGGGCATTGGTCCAGTGATCTTTTCACACTCGCCACCGGATTGAGGGTCATAAACCCAAGGAAAGTATCAGCATCAAATAAATGCCGGGTGCGCAAATGATGCAAAACCCCGCCATCCAGATAAAGCCCACCATAGGCATTGCCCGTCACCAC
The DNA here is from genome assembly GCA_002423285.1 of Micavibrio sp. UBA6139. GTDB lineage: Bacteria > Pseudomonadota > Alphaproteobacteria > Micavibrionales > Micavibrionaceae > Micavibrio. Next base: position 8,850 of record DIVF01000009.1, read on the forward strand.
AACCAGATGGGCAAACAGCCCCAAAAATTCATGGAACAGGCGCAAGGTTTCGCGCACCGCCGGGTCCTGCGGGTTATCCAGCATATTGGCCGGGGTGGTATGCACCGGATCATAACCATAGGCATCGCAGACCGCGTTATAGAGCAACGGCAAACCGCGCCCGGAACAGAAATTTTCAGGAATGACGGTATGCCCGTCGCCCTTGTTCCGGCGAACCAGCTCCGCCATTAAAAAATGCTCATCACTCAAGACGGGGGCCAGCATATGACCGCCATGGGTCAATTGCACATGAACACCGCCCTTGGCCAGCGGCAGGATATATGCCAGACCCAAACCTGTGCCCGGCCCCAAAATGGCCCGGGGCAACATTTCCGTTTCATCTTCCCGCCCGGAACGAATAGTTTGCAAGCCTTGCTCATCCAACGCCGCGACACCCCAGGCGGAGGCACTGAAATCATTGACCGTGCACTCCACACTCCATCCGTGATCGTTCATCGCCGCCGGATCAATCACCAGATGGGGGTTATTGCCAAAATGATAAATGCCGTTGCCGTCATTATTCGCGGCGCAGGAAATGGCTACGGAGCACGGCTCCGCCGCCAGCCCTGTTTCGGCGAGATAGTGCAATAAGGCCGCCTCAACACTGGCGAAACCAGCCACTTCGAATTTCTGCGGCGACAGGATTTTTCCATCCTGTAACAAGCCTGCGCGGATATGGGTGCCGCCAATGTCACATAAAATACGCATCAATGATGAATCCCCGGTACACGGTGACGATGATCTTCCGGTTCGCCCAACGGATCGACATGAATCATGATTTCTGCATTGGGGAAGGATTGCAGCAAGACACGCTCCACATCCACCGCAATGCCGTGCGCCACCGATAAGGTCAGATCAGAATCAACTTCGATATCAAAAGATACGTTGATATGCATACCAACCGTGCGCGTGCGCAAATCATGCATCCCGTGAACGCGGGCATCGGACAGAACCAGCGCTGAAATTTTCTCGCGCGTCTCTTTTGGCAATTCGCGGTCCAGCAACATATCAATGCCGCCTTTGCTGATGCCTAAAACCATGCGCGCCATCCACGCCGCCACGCCCAGCGCAAACAGGGAATCAATCCAGACAGGGGCCCCAAACATCTGTAAGAGCAGGGCAATAATCACACCGGCATTGACGTAAATATCAGAGGAATAATGCGCACTATCGGCCTCTACCGCCAGTGACGGTGCGCGGCGCATGACATATTTTTGATAGGCCACCAGCACCATTGAAAGAACAATCGAGATCGCCATCACGACAATGCCGAGCCCATAAGCGCCAACCTCTTGCGGGTTGGCTAAGCGGCTGATTGCCTCTAATGCCAAAAACACGGCAGACCCACCGATAAAGGCCGCCTGCACCAACGCCGCCAGCCCTTCAATTTTTCCATGGCCGTGACGATGATTTTTATCAGCCGGTTTTAAAGATTCACGGATCGCCAGAAAATTGATGGCAGAGACAACACCATCCATGATCGAATCCAATAAAGACGCCAAAAGCCCGGCAGACCCGCTGAACACAAACGCAATCGCTTTGATTACAATCAAAACACTGACCGTGGCAATCGACGCGTACCCCGCCCGCAGGGCAAAGCTGGGTTGAAATTCCGACGGTGAAGAATCCTGCTGTTTCATGACGGAAAGCATGCCATGGCCGACCTCATCTGGCGAGTCGCTTTTCATCGGTTTTGCGTGACATAACAAGGTTTAACGCCCGCAGACGATAGATCGCTCAGCCTACAAGGGCTGAAGCCTCAAAAGTTCTCCATCTGGCTCATCGGTGATGACATATAAAAATCCATCGGGGCCCTGACGAACATCGCGGATGCGGTCTTTGCGGTCGATCAGCAATTCTTCTTGCTCGACCACTTTAGTCCCATCAAATTTGATCCGGCGCAGATGTTGTTTGGCCAGTGCCCCAACAAACAAATCACCCTGCCATTGCGGGAATTTATCGCCGGTATAAAACGCCATGCCGCTTGGCGCGATAGATGGGGTCCATTGCAAAATAGGATCTTCCATGCCGGGGGCCGATGTCTTGTCGGAAATTTTTGTGCCCCAGTAATTGATACCAAACGTAACCACGGGCCAGCCATAATTGGCGCCGGGTTTTAAGATATTGATTTCATCGCCACCCTTTGGCCCGTGTTCATGCGCCCAGATGGCCCCCGTTTCAGGATTGAGGGCAATGCCCTGCACGTTGCGGTGGCCGTAGCTGTAAATACCCTTCAGTGATTTTTCATCACCAACAAAGGGATTATCCTTTGGCACACGGCCATCGGGCATAATGCGGATGATGGTGCCGAAATGGGTCGTGGTATTTTGCGCCTCTTTAGCATGGTCGAAACGCTCGCCCAGCGTGATGAACAGCGTCCCATCCGGTGCAAACAGCAAGCGACTGCCCCAATGGTTTCCGCCCTCAACCTTTGGCTGGGCACGGAAGATCACTTCGATCTGACTGAGCATATTCTGGCGTAAGTGTAATCTGGCGCGGGCAACTTCGGTGTTGGCGTTTTCGTCTTTATCGGCAGCGGCATAGGAAAAATAAATCCACCCGCCATCCTTAAATTGTGGTTCCAGCGTGATGTCCAGCAAACCACCCTGCCCCTCATTATAAACCGGCGGCACGCCGGTAATTTCAGTCTTGGTGCCCGTCGCATCAATGCGCCATAATTTGCCGTGGCGTTCCGTCACCAGATAATCGCCATTCGGCAAAAACGCCAGCGACCATGGATGATTCAAATCCTTGGCAACACTGACCACCTGAAATGCTGGCGTAGTTTCGGCCCCGGCCTCTTCCTGACCACAGGCGGTCAGAAGAACCAAAGACAACAGCACGGCAAAGATGTGACTTGGCATAAAAATGGACCCCTTTGATTTCCCGCTTAGAAACCTAAGCCCACTCTCCGAAAATTCAATCCTTAACCCTTCAATTCATTGGAGATTTTCCAAAAACCCCATGAAAAAACCCGGCCAAAAGCCGGGTTTTTTCATGGGAAAATGGTGGAAGGGACAGGATTTGAACCTGTGTACTCGTGAGAGGCCAGATTTACAGTCTGGTGCCATTAACCGCTCGGCCACCCTTCCACACAACATTTTCAGATATGCTAAAAAGAGAATTTTACTCGCTCTGTCAAGTGTGCGATGACTATTCTTATGAAACATACAGGAAAACCACCAAAAAATTCTTCAAACCGCACCCCCATTCGGGCCAAATCGGCCAGTAAGGGCAAGGCTGGCGGCCCCAAAACGGCACCCAAATCGGGTTCCGGGCCAAAGGGCGCCCCGCGCGGTGAAGAACGTACCGGCCGCCATACCGCCCAGCGCGAAGCCCGCAAGGACACCCGCCCGGCCAAAGCTGGTACAAAAGCGGGCGTAAAATCCGGGGCCAAAGGCCAAGGCCGGGGTGAAGAGTCCCGTTCGGAATTCCGTCCCAAGGACCAGACAAAACCAAGATCAGGTGCTCGCACAGAAGCACCACGCGGGACGTCCCGTGGTGAGCCCCGCGCAGAACGCGGTTCGTTCGATAAAAAACCGCACCAAGGCAAATCACCAGACTATAAACCACGCGAAGTGCGCTTTGAAAAACCACGAGGTGACAAACCCATTCGTGAGCCAAGAGCCCCGCGTGAACCACGCCAGAGTTTGGGTCCACGCGCCAACATGTTTGGCCTGCACGCTGTGCGCGAAGCATGGTTAAACCCAAAGCGTTATATCCACGCGCTGTATTTAAGCGAAAGCACCGAGGCAACCTTTGCGCCCGTGCTTGAACTGGCGATCTCACGCGGCCTTGAACGCCCGGAACCACGTGTCATTGCCAAGGATGATTTCGAACGCCTGCTGGGCCGCGATGCGGTTCACCAAGGGATTGCGTTATCCGCAGCCCCACTGGAAGAAACCTTCATCCAGGACATCCTGTCGATTGGCGCTAACAAAGAACGCTCCGTCATTCTGATTCTGGATCAAGTCACCGACCCGCATAATGTTGGCGCGATTTTGCGTTCCGCTTGTGCGTTCGGAGCCGACGGGGTTGTCATGCAACGCCGCCATGCGCCCGAGATCGAAGGCGTTCTGGCCAAAACCGCCAGCGGTGCCGCCGATCATATTCCGGTCGCTTATGAAACCAATTTATCGCGCACACTGGAAACACTGAAAGAAGCTGGCTATGTCGCCATCGGTCTGGATGAACATGCCGATCAAACCTTGGCGGAAATCGACATTCCGCAAAAGAGTGTTCTGGTTTTAGGGGCCGAAGGGGATGGGATGCGCCGTTTGATTCGCGAGCATTGCGATGCTCTGATCACTCTGCCAACCAAGAAACCCATTAACAGCCTGAACGTGTCCAACGCAGCGGCTGTGGCACTTTATGCCCTGCTGAATTAAAGACACCCAGGCCAAAAGCACAACCTTTAGTGGAAATTTAACCCCGAACAGAGTAGATTCTTAGTTATTGAATCGATCTTCTGTTCGGGGGTTTTCTGATGTGCCGTTTGCGTTCTGCTCTTTTTCTGTCGGCCCTGATGATGGCCGCACCCCTCACCGCACAGGCCGAGGTCAACAAAAACTACCCCCCGCAACCGGCCATGTATGTTATTCGCGATGCGGATTCGACACTGCATCTTTACGGCAGCGCCCATGCGATTCAACCCGGTGTCGCGTGGCGCACGGATGCGTTTAATTATGCACTCGGCCACGCTGATGAGATCTGGCTGGAATCATCCAATTCCGACATGGCCAACCCGGCGATGATCAATAAAATCAAACAATCCGGTGTTGATACGCTGCATAGCCTGCCCGAACGCCTGAGCAAGGATGAATATGAACGTCTGGATGATGTCGCAGATCGTTTGGGTGTTCAGCTCAGCAGTTTCGATCATTTCCGCCCATGGGTTCTGGCGATGATGCTACCCGCCCTGCATCACAGCAAGAATATAAAAAATGGCAAACAAGACTCCATCCCGATGAACCCCGGCGTTGAAGACATCGTTGAAACCATGGGGCTCGGCACGCCAATTAAATCAATTGAGAATGTTGAAAAACATATGCTGCTATTCTCCCTGCTTTCAGAACAGGATGAAAAGGCCTATTTGCTGAATACATTAGATGAAATCGAAACGGCACAATCCGACAAGGAAGAGTTGAATAAAATTACCGAGGCCTGGCGCAAAGGCGATGTTGAACTGATGTACCAGATGGGTGTTGAGGAGATGAAAAAGCCCACACCCGGGCTTTACGATACGCTGATGAGCAAGCGTAATCACGAAATGGCAACCAATATCATACGCGAATTAAAGGGGTCCGGGAAAGACATGGTCATTGTCGGGGCCGGGCATTTAGGCGGGCCGGATGGCGTTGTTGCCCTGTTGCAAAAGGCGGGATATACGCCAGAACGCGTGTACGACACAAAAGAACCCGTCCCATCAACGACCAATCGCTATATAGACCGCCCGCATTATCGCCATTTAGAAGCCGCTCCCAAAAAGGTACTGATGCGCTTGCGTGCCGAACCCAATGGGAATGCAGATATTGTTATGCTGAACATCTATGTGCCGTTGGCAATCAACGGGTGCGCGGAGATTTCACCGCTGCAATATTATATTCAAAATGGTGAAGATGCCTATGACATCGTTACCAGCGGCTTTACCATCACACATCACCCGCAGCGAAATGCGCAAACCTGCGGCGCGGCAACCAAAACTGTCTCCGTTGATATCCCCTTGCGCCTATCGCATATGAAAGAACGCGGAATCGATAAATTGCGCCTGTGGTGGCAGAACGGCATTGATACCTATGGTCTGGAATTAAACGACACGGAAATCACCATGACCCCGCCCGAAAGGCCCATGTATTATAACGTGGCAGGGAATGAGCCCGTGACCTTTAAGCTGAGCGCAAAAGATACGGAAAAAGCCCCAAAACAATAGAACTGGGCACTGGACATCGCCGCCCGTCCGCGCCATGGTACGCCCATGGCAGACACTCACAGCATGACACAGACCGAAACCGATAATGGCTTGCTGCCCGGCGGGCAGGATGAGATTTTTCTGGTGGATGGGTCGGGGTATATTTTCCGCGCTTATTACGCGATGGGGCAAGGGTTGACCAATCCGGAGGGTGTTCCGGTGGGGGCGGTGCTCGGCTTCACCAACATGATCTTGAAATTGCTGACTGATCTGCATGCACCTTCCATCGCCGTCATTTTTGATGCTGCGCGCAAAAACTTCCGCAATGAAATTTATGCCGACTATAAAGCCAATCGCAGCGATACCCCGGAAGATTTGATCCCTCAATTCCCCCTGATCCGCGAAGCGACGGAAGCGTTTGATATTCCGGCTGTGGAGTTAGAGGGCTATGAGGCCGATGATTTGATCGCGACCTACGCCCGCTTGGCGAGCGAACAAAACCGCAGCGTCACCGTGGTCAGTTCCGATAAAGACTTAACGCAATTGATCCGCGAAGGTGTTCGCGTTTATGACCCGATGAAGGGCCGTTATGTCGATGAAAACGATGTCATGGAAAAATTCGGCGTGATGCCGGACCGTGTCACCGATGTGCAGGCCCTGTGCGGCGATGCCACAGATAACGTGCCGGGTGTTCCGGGCATTGGCGTGAAAACAGCGGCGCAGCTGATCAATGAATATGGCGATCTTGAAACGCTCCTCGCCCGCGCGGGTGAGATTAAACAAAATAAACGCCGTGAATCTTTGATCGAACATGCCGAGATGGCGCGGATTTCAAAGAAGCTGGTGGTGCTGGATGAAAACGCGCCCGTGCCTTACGCGTTGGAAGATTTACGTGCGCGCGATCCGCACACACCGAAGCTGGCGGCCTTCCTGCAAAGGCAAGGGTTTCGTTCGACGCTGAACCGTTTGGGCCTTAATACCAACAGCATTACAACAACCCCTGCGCCACAGGCCACGCCAGCGACACAAGATACCGCCCCTGCCCCGGCGACAACGCCCAAGGGGCCCGTTGAATGCGTCAATACGCTTATCACCGAGATGGACGTGCTGGATCAATGGATTGAACGCGCCAGCGCGGCGGGTCTTCTGTGCATCGATAGTGAAACAACTGGCCTGACCCCGGCCAAGGCAAAATTGGTTGGGATTTCCCTGTCCATCACCCCCGGCGAAGCCGCCTATATTCCGGTGGGGCACACAGTAATTACTGATTTGCTCGGCGGCAGCAGCAATGCAAAATACACCCAGTTGCAACCAGACGCCGTTATGGCGCGGTTAAAGCCATTGCTGGAAGATGAATCGGTTTTAAAAATCTGCCACAACGTCAAATATGACTGGCAGATGTTTGCCAATCATGGCGTTGCCATGAACCCGGTCGATGATACGATGCTGATGTCCTATGTTCTGGACGGTGCGGCGCATGGCCACGGCATGGATGAATTATCGCAGCTGCATCTGGGCCACACGCCCATTTCCTATGACGATGTCACGGGCAAGGGGAAGGGTCGCCTGTCCTTTGCCGATGTTGATATTGATAAGGCGCTGGCCTATGCCGCAGAAGACACCGATGTCACGCTGCGCCTGTATCATATTTTGAAACCGCGCCTGTTGGCCGAAAAAATGGTGCGCGTTTATGAAGATATTGAACGCCCGATCATTCCGGTCATTGCCCGCATGGAACATACCGGCATTAAGCTGGATATTCCGGCCCTGAAACGGATGAGCCTTGATTTTGGCAATAAGCTGGCCGTTTTAGAAAAAGAAATTCACGGCCTTTCTGGTCATGAATTTAATATCGCATCGCCAAAACAAATGGGCGTTGTCCTGTTTGAAGAAATGGGTCTGGAAGGCGGTCGCAAAACCAAAACGGGCGACTGGTCAACGGCCGTTGATGTTTTAGAAGACCTCTCCGGCGCACCGATCATCGATAAAATTCTCGAATGGCGCGGTCTGGCGAAATTAAAATCGACCTACACGGACGCCTTGCAGGAAGAAATCAACCCAGCCACGGGCCGCGTACATACATCATACAACATGACCGGGACCAGCACAGGCCGCCTGTCATCGAACGACCCGAATTTGCAAAACATTCCAATCCGCACCGAAGAGGGCCGCAAAATCCGCGAAGCCTTCATCACCGAACCGGGCTGGAAAATTCTCTCCGCTGATTATTCGCAAGTGGAACTGCGTCTGGCGGCGGCACTGGCCGATGTGAAGGCGTTAAAACAAGCCTTTATCGACCGTGTGGACATTCACACTTTGACCGCATCACAAGTCTTTGGCATTCCACTCGATGAAGTCACCCCTGACATCCGCCGCTCCGCCAAGGCGGTTAATTTCGGCATCATCTACGGCATTAGCGGCTTTGGCCTGTCCAAGCAGCTGGGGGTCAGTGTTGGCGAGGCCAGCGATTTTATTAAACGCTACTTAAACAAATTCCGCGAAATTCAAGATTACATGGAAGCCTGCAAGGATGAGGCCCGCCAGCACGGCTATGTCCGCACCTTCTATGGCCGCAAATGCTTTATCCCGAATATCAATGCGAAGAACGGCGCATGGCGATCCGGCGCAGAACGCCAAGCCATCAACGCCCCCCTGCAAGGCACCGCCGCCGACATCATGAAACTGGCCATGGCCAAAATGCCGCGCGCCCTAAGCGAAGCAGGCCTGAACGCCCGCATGCTGATTCAAGTCCATGACGAACTGGTTTTTGAAGTCCCGGATGCTGAAGTCGAACAAACCAAAACCCTCGTCACATCCGTCATGCAAAATGTCGCTGATGTCGGCGTCCCCTTAGAAGCCGAAGCAGGCTTCGCCGAAAACTGGGCCAAAGCGCATTAAGAGAAGCATTAAGGGGTCGAAGGGGGGAATCCCCCCTTCAAACGACCCTATTACTTCTTCAATTCTTCCACCACTTGGCGCAGATCGCGCAATTCTTTTTGAATATCATGCAAGATAACGAGATCGGCATCATGGATGCGGGCGCGTTCTTCTGCACCGTCCTCTTCGTGGAGGATGTTCATGGCATCAACGATAATACCGATGAACAGGTTGAGAACGGCGAAGGTGGTGACAACGATAAAGACCACGAAGAAGGCCCATGACCATGGGAAATGCGTCATGGTTGGAACGGCGATATCTTGCGACCACCCCTCCAGTGTCATCAGCTGGAATAGGGTAAACATGGAATCGCCAATGGAACCCCACAGCTCGCTCATCACCGGGTCACTGGTGCGGCCAAAAACTTGCGTGGTCAGCACAGCCGTGATGTAGAAAATCACCAGCAATACCGCCAGAATGGATGTCATGCCGGGGATAGCGCCCAGAAGGGCCGATATCACGCGGCGCATTTTTGGCACCACCGAGACAAGACGCATCACCCGCAAAATTCGTAAAGTCCGCAACATCGCCAGCGGTCCGACCGCCGGGATCAGCGAAATGCCGATGATGATAAAATCAAAAACATTCCAGCCTTTGCGGAAGAATGACAGGCGGAAGGCAAAAAGTTTTGCAGTCAGCTCCACCACGAACAGACCCAGAATGGTCCGGTCGATGAGATTCAAAAGACCTGCATATTCCGCCATGATCGCATCGCTGGTTTCCAGACCCAGGACCGCCGCGTTGATAATCAACAAAATGACAATCAACCATGCGAAGGTTTTGGATTCGGTGATCTCGGCAATTTTTTGCCTGAAGGACATGGGGGATACTCCTTAGGGGTGGTGCATTATTGGTGAATTACTCTGGCGCAGGAAGATCATACTGACCGGCGGCGAGAATGGCGGCGGTGGTGCGGTTTTGTACCATAACAATAAATGAATCCCCACCTGAATTGACGGGGGGTGTGACGGTCCAAACCGTGCGCAGCCCGTCCCACAACCCGCCCTCGACAAGGGCGGTGGCAATGTTATGGGGGGCGCGTTCGCGGCGTTGCATGGCTTCGGACACCACTGAAATATCAGTCTGCTTCTTTAACGTTATCAGACGCAGAATGTATTTTTCGGCATCGGGGGCGGCGCTGCTCCGCAAGGCTGGCAGGACAATATCAAAACTGCCACCCTCTACCCCCGGATGAATGACCAGTGGCAATGGCGCGCGTGACAGGTCGCGTGCCTTTAAAATTGCCTTGGATACTTTTAGCAAATCATGGCCGGGAACCTGACCAATGCCGTTGATGACCAGTTGCGGGGTATAGACAGACCCCGTCTTCATCATCCGCGCATAAATGCTTTGCTGGGCCCGGCAAAAGGGGCGGGACACCTGGGACGGTTTACCGGAATCAAAATAATCCACCATGCAGCTGACACCGATCACGTCTTCGCCGGATAAAATATCGTTGAAGTTCCGCTCCGCCGCCGGACAGAACGCACAATTTTCCGCCGTGAATAACTCAAGGAAGACCAGATTGCCGGTATTGGTGGGTTTTAAGGGGCCAATAAAATCGGGAGATGCAACTTTGGGTGCTGGCATAGCCTTCATCTCCTGCGCCCCGGCGGAACCAGTGGCAAGGCAAAAAATCATCAGGGCCGTGGAAAAAAGACCAGAAATGCGCATCACCGGGCGATCATAGCAGCAAGCCAGCCGAATGCACCAGATTACCACTCGATTTTTCCCCCACTCTCCTATAGATATTTTGGTGTCAGTTTTTTCAAAAATATCAGCGCGGGAGCCACCATGTCGTCCTTTAACGAAGAACAAGCCGACCATATTGATATGCCCATTTCCTGGGAGGAAATGCACCGCCATACAAAATCCCTCGCCCGTAAATTGTCCGATCTTGGCCCATGGAAGGGCATTATCGGCGTGGCACGCGGCGGTCTGGTTCCGGCCTGTATCGTGGCGCGTGAACTGGATGTGCATCTGGTTGAGACATTGTGCATTTCCAGCTATGATCACAAGGCCCAAGGCACCGCCAAGGTCCTGAAGATTCCAGTGGATGTTGGTGATGGTGAAGGCTGGTTGGTTATTGATGATCTGGTTGATACCGGCAACACCTTCCGCATCGCGCGTGAAATGATGCCAAAGGCCTACTTCGCCGCCGTTTACGCCAAGCCGGCGGGCAAGCCAACGGTTGATAATTTCACCATGGAAGTATCCCAAGACACCTGGATTCACTTCCCATGGGACCTGGAAGTGCGTTACAGCACCCCGATCGCCGAAGCCAAAAAGGCCCCAAAAGCCTAGGTAAAGTGAGCCTTGAATGGCATCTGAAGAGTTTAGCATCACGATTGGTAAATATGATTTCGTCTGGGCCACGCATGAGCGCGGCCCGGCGAAGGAAGACGGCACACAACCGCCATTGGTTATCATGCTGCACAGCTTTCCCGGCGACAGCAAATCTTACGGCAATGTCTTTCAAGATATTGCGCATCTGGCCGCCAAGGTCGGCCTGCATAGTTTACGGTTCGATTTCCGCGGCTGCGGACAAAGCGATAAGAGCGCGCATTTTTTCTCCCTCCGCACCGCCCATGAAGATGTCATGGCCGTTTTGCACTGGGCCGAAAAAAGCGGCTATACCCAGTTCATTTTTGTCGCCGAAGGGGTGGGCGCGGCCATTGCCCTGACCGCGCTCAGCGATGCGATCGGCCCGAAAATTCAAGGTCTGGCTTTCCTGTGGCCGATTATTGAGGCGAAAGAATCTTGGCTGGCCGCAGAACATGCGGAAATCGGGCCCGATTTGCGGGCGGAAATCCAGAAATACACCCTGACCCCGATGCTGAGCCGCATCACCATGCCTGTTTTGATCCAGCACGGGACCGAAGACGACAAGGCCGCCGCGATCCAGCGGGAAACCCTGACCCGTTATGCCGGAACAGACCAATTTGAGATTGTCCGCTATACCGGCGGTGGGCATGGGTTGAAAACCGCGACGGAGCGCGAACTGGTCTTGCGGAATATTCGCGACTTCTTTAAGAAAATCGCCGTTTTTTCCTGATTTTCCCCCTGTTTTTGCTTGATCTTTGGGGGGCGGACTGTCTATATGGCGGCTTCGAACTGGTCGATGGCTGGCTTAACTTGGTTCGGCTGCCTGTCCGTCACCCACTAACCTCATGATTCGTAAGGAGAATCAAATGCCGAAGATGAAAACCAAAACGGGCGCTAAGAAGCGTTTCCGTGTGACCGGATCTGGCAAGGTCAAATTCAAGGCCGCCAAAACCAGCCACTTGATGATGAACAAACCAAAAGCGTCTAAGCGTAAGGCGCGCGGCATGCAATTGCTGTGCATCGAAAACGCTCGCACGATTCTGGAAAACTACGTTCCGTATCTGCGCGGCAGAAAAAAGGCTAGCCGGCCTTCTCCTGCTCCAAAATCAACCGATAAAAAAGCAGCATAAGGAGAACACATCATGGCACGCGTCACCGCCGGCCCGAATACACGGGCCCGTAAAAAGAAAGTCCTGAAACGCACCAAAGGTCATTATGGCCTGCGTCACAAAGCAATCCGTATTGCAAAACGCTCCGACGATAAAGCCGGGCAATATGCATACCGCGACCGCAAGAACAAAAAACGCACATTCCGCGCTCTGTGGATCATGCGTATTAACGCTGCGGTTCGTGAATACGGGATGGTTTATTCCACATTCATGAACGGTCTGAAACTGTCAGGTCTGGAACTGGACCGTAAGGTTCTGGCTGATCTGGCTGTTCACAACCCGGATGACTTCAAACTGATTGCAGATAAAGCCAAGGCTGCTCTGCCAAAAGAAGAAAAGAAAGCCGCTTAAGCCCGGTTTTTCTGCCAAAGTTTAAAAGCCCCCGGAAACGGGGGCTTTTTTCTTGGCTCACATCCCTAAATAGCGTAATAATGCCCGGATCATGGATTATAGAAAATGAAACATTCCCGTTTTTTAAGCCGGGTCTTTTACGGGGCCGCATTCACCTTTATGGGCATCCATTGGGGCAGCTATGCTCTGGTCACGGGCGACAGCGAAGCAGAACTGACCGATGAGATCGCGGCGGCCATCGGCGTGTCTAAGGAATATTTACAAGATTACACAAAATCAAAATTCCTGATCCTTGACCCCGCCCATGAAAAAACACGGCGTTTTTTTGAAATTTCCCTGAACACTCCCCCCGCTGAAGATTTTGTATCCGGCACCAGCATGAATGCGCAGGCCCGGCAAGACCCCGTTTACGGGTACGGGTCCTTACTGAACAAAATCAGCGGCGGGATTACAGGTGCGCTACAGCCCTGCCTTGTCCTTTTAAACCCACAACGCATTACGCTGAGAACCGTGGCGCAGTTGGCGTTCCCGGATTACGCGGACCAGATCACCCATCTACCGGGCACAGATGAAGATTATTTAAAAATCGTCACGCTGCATGAACTGGAACATTGCCGTCATGCAAACATTGATGTTGAGCGCCTATCGCAAGAATATCACGCCGACCGCCGCGCCTTGCAGACTTTCCTGAAGGATGGCGGGGACGCGGCAGTGGTGCGGGCATGGATCGGCGCGAGGTCGATGGCGACGCTACGCAATGCCCTCATGAATACGGGCAATATGCTGGATGATCCTTATACAATGGCACCGGCGCTGTATGACGAGCTGGTTTTGGGCAATGCGGGTGATGCCCCGGTCGGCCTTGAAAAATTGCAATCCCTGCAAATGGGATATGACGAGGCTGCCTATCAGCTACTCCGTCAGGCCACGCGCGGCACCAACGCAGAACTTAATCTGCGTAATCCCAAAACTCTCTATCAATTCTCCAAACGGATCCTCCGTGACCCGTCCATCAAGATGAGTGAAGAAGCCCGCAGCATCATTCAATTGACTTTTGATACCTATGAATTTCTGGCCCGACCCGCAGCAAAAAAACCTTTGCCCACCCCGCTTCCAGTTCCGGGGGTGTCATAGGGAATGGCAAAAACACAGAAGAAACCACTGAGCCCCCTGCGCCGCGCATTTAACTATGCGGGGGCAGTTTTTTTAAGTGTCTATTTTGGTGGGCCAATGATCAGCGCCCATTTCGGCGATGTCACAAACGATATCAGCGAAAAACTAGACATCCCCGTTCGCACCATCAATGCGGCGACACGCGGGCCCACCTATATCCTGCACCCGGAAACCGATTCCGCCGTCGCCTTCGCGCATTTGAACGAAAGCCCCGACCTGCGCAGGACGATCATGGAACACAATAGCGGGAATGCCCGCCACAGGAATTTTTATGATTTTATGGGGCTGTCTTATTCGCATCCCTTCTTTGGTCAGAACGGGTTTTTAAATAAAATCACTCTGGGGCAAAGCGGTAAATTGGCCCCGTGCTATGTCTTTTTCCCATCAGACCGCCTGGATTTGAATCGCTATTTCGAAACCATGAGTGATGTTCCAGCAAAAGATGTGGTCAATCGTCCCGGAACACTGGCGGATTATTTAAAGCTGATCCTGCTTCATGAACTGGAACATTGTAAGCAGCCCGTGGCCATGCCCGCCGATGAACGTGAATTTCTGGCCGACCAAGTAGCCTATGACAGCTATCTGAAACACGGCGGCAACATAGATGTCGTCCGCGCCGTCTTGTCCTTGCGCATGGCACAAACGCTCTCAAATATAATTTTCAAGGGCGGGGCCGGAGATGGCGTTGAGACACAACACAGCGCGATTGCCCTGCTCTATCCACAGTATTTCGGTGGAACACCAATTCCACAGGAAGCCTTTAAAGACATACAAAATGAAGCCTATCGGGCGCTTGAAGCCGCAGCCAAAGCCCGGGGGATGGATTCATTTGATTTGCAGGCCCCCAAAAACCTGCATTCTGTGACAAAGGACATTTTGCAAGACCCGGCCCAAAACCTGTCGCCGCACACGCGCGCGTTTTTGATACAGTATAAAGAGGCTTATGAATTTTTGACGGTCGTGCCCGCCCAAAAGATTGCGCTTAAAGGCACTGTGGTGCCAAAGGTCCTTTAGCATTATCCAACACAAAGGCGGCCCTGTTCGCTGACAAAATTTTCGGCAGAATTTCATTCAACCACAACAGTTCCTCTTCTTGATGGCTGGCATGAAAGCCGGGACCTTCCAGAATGGTTGGCGGCGCGATATTCGGTCCCATATCATGCGGCAGGGCTGATTCATTAAACGATTTGGATAAAACCGGAATGCCGACCAGACGATTATCCGGCAGTTTCTCTTCCAGCAGGGCCACAAGGCTTTCGCGGTAGGGTAAAATTTGATTGGCGAGAAAATTATCTTTTGTTCCAGTCACATGGGCTGCACCACCAATTTGAATATAAAAATCGGTGCCTGTTTCCAACGCATGTTCCTGCGCCAGCGCGGTCATCACCAGATTGCGGTAATAAATGCCCTTTGGTGAACGGGCAGGAATAACTTCATCGGGTGAAATAGTAATACCAGCATCGCTTAAAACGCGCTGCGTGACAGGGTCCGTCATATCCAGATCATAGGCCACATCTTCTCCAATCGAGGAACAGGCGGCATCGTTAAAGGCCACAGGAATACCGGCCTCTTGCCACAGCCCACAGGTCACTTTCCCCTGCTGATTATTATACTGCGTCAGTGAAAATGATTGAACGATGCGGTGATGTAACCCGTCATCGCGGCGGGTTGTATCAAGGCGCTGGCGCAAAGAGTCCCATAAGTCAGACGGGGCCTGTTGCGCCACCGAATCTAAAATAACTTTTGCATTATTGTGGGGACGTTCCAGACCAATCGCGACCTTATAACCGCGGTCTTGCAACCCAAGTCCGACCAGAAGATGAAAAAGACCATGCAGCGATTGGTCATGAACCTCGCCCATCACGGCGAAAAAGGGACCGGACGATCCCTTGGCGCAGGACTCAATCCCATCCACACAGAATTCAGCCTGTTGCGACAACGCCCGCGCCACGGCAGCGATATAGGCTCCGGTCGCAGGATTGAGAAACGCTTCTTTGCTGAGCGATTGGGTCATGGGGAAAAATACCATAAGAAAAAGCCAGGCGACAAGGTATTTTTCATATTGCAATGCAAGGTCCCGGAAACTTGCCAGAACCCTTTATATTTCTGCGGCTCAATGTTACAAAAAGGGCCAGATACGCCGCCCCGGACCGCCAAGGATAGAAATTGACCGCCATGACCAGCACCATCAGCGCCCTGAAGACCGAATTGACCGATATGGTCGCCGCCGCCAATGATTTGCAAAGTCTGGAAGCCGCCCGCGTGGCTGCCTTGGGTAAAAACGGCAAGATCACAGGATTGATGAAAACACTGGGGTCGATGAGCCCTGAGGAACGTAAAGAAGCCGGTGCGGCCCTCAACGTCTTGAAGGATGACATCGCTGCTTTGATCGAAACGCAGGAAACGGCGCTCAAGGCCCAAGCGCTCGATCAAAAACTGGCCAATGAACAAATCGACATTACCCTGTCCACACGCCCTGAGCGTCGCGGCATGGTCCACCCGATCAGCCAGACGATGGAAGAGCTGACCGCCATTTTCGCCGATATGGGTTTTGTTGTCGCGGAAGGGCCGGATATCGAAGACGATTTCCACAACTTCACCGCCCTCAACTTCCCGCCCGGTCACCCGGCACGTGAAATGCATGACACCTTCTATCTGCCTGATGACGCAGACGAAAAAGGTGAAGCAGCTAAGAAGCTGTTGCGCACGCACACCTCCACCGTGCAGATCCGCACGATGATGAAACAAAAACCACCCATTCGCATCATCACCATGGGCCGTGTGTACCGTTCTGACTGGGACATGACCCACACACCAATGTTCCACCAGATCGAAGGTCTGGTTATTGACCGCAATATTCATATGGGCCATTTGAAGGGCTGCCTGACAGATTTCTGCCGCGCGTTCTTTAACATTGATGACCTGCCAGCCCGTTTCCGCCCGAGCTTTTTTCCGTTTACGGAACCCAGTGCGGAGATGGATATTGGTTGTTCCCGCGAAGGCGGCGGTTTGAAAATTGGGGGCGGCGATAGCTGGCTGGAAATTTTGGGCTGCGGCATGGTCCACCCGAATGTGATCCGCAATTGCGGTCTGGACCCGGAAGAATATCAGGGCTTTGCCTTTGGTATGGGCTTAGAGCGCATGACGATGCTGAAATACGGTATTCCTGATCTGCGCACCTTTTTTGAATCGGATGTGCGCTGGTTGCAGCATTACGGGTTTGATCCGCTCGATCGTCCGAACATGGCCACCGGGTCTTGATTGTCGCCCCATTAAACCCTGCTGATTACGATTCATGGCTGCCGCTCTGGCTGGCCAATATGGAGAATAGTGTTTCTGAGGAGATCACCGCAGAAACATGGCGGCGCATTTGTGACCCCGCCTCACCTGTCGGTGGCCTTGGCGTTCGCACCGCTGAAAACGCGCCCCTGATTGGCATCTGTCATTACATCACCCATCCAACGACGGGCAATTTGAACCCGGTTTGTTATATGCAGGATTTGTATATCGACACAGGCGCACGGCGTCAGGGTCTGGCCAGAACACTAGTCACCTATTTGGCGGCCTTGGGTCAAGCATCGGGCTGGGCGCGGCTTTATTGGCTGGCGGAGGCTGAAAACGCCGGGGCGCAGGCTCTTTATAAGTCCTTGGGCTATAAGCTCAATTTCACCCTCCATGTCCTGCCGCTCAATATGCCCCCGGCTTAAGGGTTTTCTCACCATTTTCTGCCAGAATGGCGTGAGAATTAACGAGAGTATTTATGGCAGAACCCGCAACAACGACCGAACAGGATAAGGCGCAACCCGGCTTGCGCGGGTCGTTCAACGCTTACGCATCCCCCGAAACACGCGAAAAAATGGGGTGGCTGGCGGACAAGGCCGCCGAATGGTCGGGGCGCGATGTGGTTCTGGTCAGCAAAAATGATTTGTTGAAACACACCACCGCACAATCCATCGAAACACCCGGCGGACAACTAAAGGATGCGATACAGGCCGTCATCCCGCAATCGCGCATGGATAATTTATTGTCATGGCAGCTTTTTGTCCCCGATGCCAACCGAGCATCAATGAATGAGATGGCCCTTGAGCAATCACCCTTTGCTGCCCTGCTGGCGGCGCCAAGCGCCAATGATATCGGAGTTTGTATTATTGCCCTGCCGGATCTGGATGATACGAAGGCCTTTCTAGGGGAGGCCTTTGCCGGAAAAGAAACCGACACAAAACGCCTGCCCGGGGATAATGAGGACTGGCTGGCCGTGGTTGTGGCGCATGAAGCCACCCATTGTAAAATGCACACAGATGGCTTTGACGCGAGTGTCAAAGGTGAGCAAACCCCTTTAAAAACGCAATTCCAACGCCTGCACGACCATACGTTAAAGCAAGAAATTCAAGCCGACCAGCGTGGCTTTGAACTGTATAAGGATGCGGTTAAAGAGGGCAAACCATTGGACCCTGCGGTCCTTCAATCCTTCAAAGCCTTGCGGGCGATTGATAGTTTAAAAGGTGGCGGGTCTGTATTGCTGGGATCAGCGGGCAATGACCACACGTCCAATTTACTTTTGGAAACAGGCCATCACGACCATGATGGACACACTCATCTAAAGGCAGAAGACCCCAAAGCCATCACTGCCATTACCACCGCACAAAATGAAACCGCCATGATGGCGCAAATGGCGATTGGCATGACCTTTGGCCGCGTTCATGTCGCAACGCAGGACGAGCAACGACTGATCCTCGCCCATGAGGGTTTAGCGGCCATGATTGCCGATTGGACCGATGACGCCCCGGCTGTGACGTTGAGAGATTTTGATACCAACCCGCAACGTGCCAGCCTGTTATCGGGCTATGCGCTGGCCAAGGACAAGCCGGAATTGATGTATGCCGCGACACGCGCCCTGCAGGAACGCGGGGCCTTTGGGCAGGGAACTTTACAAGACACCTATGCGCGGCAATATATTGACGCGATTGACGCGACAACAAAAAATCCATCCGATCCGCAACGATCCGCTCTTGTGACGTTCTTTCACGACAATTTGGAACAAAGCGATGGTGGTGCCAAAACCATTGAAGCCGCCGTACGGCATAATCTGGCAACCGCCAAGGCCCCTGACTCCCCGATCCTCAGCCAGAGCGGCATGGCGAATGCGGATATGGATGACAAAAACCGCCCTGGCCTGTCAGGACAGGGCAAAGGACCCAGCCTATAGAACGATGACCGATCAACAAAACCCCGACCCCATAATGGTGGCCGGGGTTTCTGCATCTTTATTATTATCGAATATCGATATATCTATTGGTTTAGCGGCAAAAATCGGCTTAAATCAGCCGTCTTTAAAGGAAAAATCACGATGAAACTGACTCTGAACTGGCTGAAACAGCACCTTGAAACCTCTGCCTCGCTGGACGAGATCGTTCTGGCCTTGACCGCTTTGGGTCTGGAAGTGGACGGTGTTGAGGACCGGAGCAAAGTGTTCGCGCCCTTCGCCGTTGCGGAAGTCATCAGCGCCGAAAAACATCCCGATGCTGATCGCCTGCGCGTGTGCATCGTTGATACGGGCAAGGAAAAATTACAAGTCGTGTGCGGCGCACCCAATGCCCGCGCCGGCATGAAGGCTGTGTTCGCGCCCGCGGGCAGCTATATCCCGGGCAGCGACATCACCCTGAAAAAGGGTGTTATTCGCGGTCAAGAATCAAACGGCATGTTGGTATCCGAACGTGAAATGGGTTTGTCGGATGAGCATGAAGGAATCATTGATGTTGCTCTGGATGTGCCGGTTGGAACACCCTTCGCAAAGCTCTATCGCCTTGATGACCCGGTCATTGAAATTGGCCTGACCCCGAACCGTGCCGATTGTGCGGGTATTCGCGGCATTGCCCGTGATCTGGCCGCGAAGGGTCTTGGGACACTGAAACCCTTGAATGATGCGCCTTTAAAGGGTGGGTTTGATAGCCCGGTTGGCGTTTCCCTGAAGTTTGATGGCGATACCGCCAATGCCTGCCCATTGTTTCTGGGCCGTTATATTCGCGGCGTTAAGAACGGCCCGTCCCCGGAATGGTTGCAAGACCGCCTGCGGGCGATTGGCCTGCGTCCGATTTCGGTTCTGGTGGATATTACCAACTACATCACATTCGACCTGTGCCGCCCGCTGCATGTTTTCGATGCCGATCTGTTGAAAGGCAACATTGAAGTGCGCCTGTCGAAGAAGGGCGAAACATTCGAAGCCCTGAACGGCAAATCCTACACACTGGAAGACGGCATGACCGTTGTGTGTGATGATTCAGGCGTTCTGGGTCTGGGCGGGATTATTGGCGGGACATCAACAGGCACAGGCGATGGCACAGTCAATGTCTATCTGGAAGCGGCCTATTTCGACCCATGGCGCACGGCAAAGACAGGCCGCGCGATGCAGATCGACAGCGATGCCCGTTACCGTTTCGACCGTGGCGTTGACCCTGCATTCACAGTGAACGGCATGGAAATCGCCACCAAACTGATTATTGAGCTGTGCGGTGGTGAGGCCAGCAACGTTGTGACCGCAGGGGCGGTGCCGACATGGCAGCGTAGCATCGAACATGATCCATCCTACGTCACGAAGCTGGGCGGGATTGAGGTCAGCGATGCCGACCAAAAGAAAATTTTTGAAACATTGGGTTTCACCGTCACAGCATCGGGCAAAACATGGTCGGTACAACCGCCGGCCTGGCGCGGTGATATTGATGGCAAGCCTGATCTGGTTGAAGAGATCATCCGCGTAAACGGTTTGGACAAAATTCCGTCTGTGTCGGTACCAAAACTGACCGCCGTCACCCGCAATGCCGAAACCCAGTCAATGACCCGTGCCCGCAAGGCCCGCAGCATTCTGGCGACACGCGGTTTGGATGAATCGGTCACATGGTCATTCATGGACAGCAAGCTGGCCATGCGCTTTACAAACGCCGACGACAAGGCAAAGGCCGCGCTGACCATCGCCAACCCGATTTCGAGCGAGTTGGACTATATGCGCCCATCGATCCTGCCCAATCTGATTGAGGCCACAGGCCGCAACCATGACCGTGGCCATCCAAACACCGCGATTTGCGAAGTGGGTCCGGTTTTTGAAAGCCACAAGATTAACGGCCAGAAACTCTGCGCCGCTGGGGTCCGCAGTGGCAGCCATATGGATCGCCACTGGAGCGCGCAGAATACTGCCCGCCCCGTTGACGCCTTTGATGCGAAAGCGGATGCGCTGGCCGTTCTGCAAGCCTGTGGCGGCCCATCGCAGGTACAGATCACCCGTGATGCCCCGTCTTACTATCATCCGGGCCGCAGCGGTGTGATGCGCCTTGGTGCGAATATTCTGGCCCGTTTCGGTGAAATTCACCCGGCATTGATCGAAGACATGAAGGTGACCGGCCCCATCGTTGCCTTTGAAGTGTTTTTGGATGCGATCCCGGCGGCAAAGAAAAAGGGCGATGCCCGTCCGTTGCTGCAATTATCCGCATTCCAGCCAATCAGCCGCGATTTCGCCTTTATCGTTGATGCCAAGATCGAAGTTGAGTCCATCACCCGTGCCGCGCGGTCTGCCCATAAAACCCTGATCACCGATGTCAGCGTCTTTGACGTTTATCAGGGCAAGGGTGTTGATCCGGACAAGAAATCCATCGCCATCGCGGTTGAATTACAGCCACAGGATAAAACCCTGACCGATGCCGAAATCGAAGCCGTCACCAAAGACATCATCGACACCGTGATCGCCAAAACCGGCGCTCAATTGCGTTCGTAATTGTAGGATTTATGACTGTTTTTTTCTGCCTTGATGATCTGTTGGAAACATTGTTGCAAAACCCGGCTGAAAACGCCGATCTGGATCTATTCATCCCGGTCAGCACCACCCCGGCCAGTTGCAAGGATCACCGCGAAGATGCGCTGACCCTGTCCAGCACGCCAAAACTTCTGGATTTGAACGATCAAAAGGGTGCCTATCAACTGGCCTCCCTGATTGATGAGGTGCCGCTCTATCAAATCAATCTGGAATTACTGGTCGATGCGATTTTAACCGAACGCCATACTAACCAGATGGTGGCTCAAGCCGTGGCGGTTGCCTTTGGTGGCACGCCCATCCCCAATACGCTGGAACAAACGGCGGAAGATACAACTACCGACACCCTGCCCAATGATCTGATCGGCAGTTTGCGCCACCCGATGATCGGGCATCTGGATAAGGCAACGCTGGCCAAGATTTACTTAAGCTTTATGCAAGCCCTGCCCCACGGGCATGAGGAATTTTCATTTGAACGCCACGTTCTGGGCCGCCATGTGGAGCCGTTCAAGGAGCGCTTTGACGGGTACGTCTTTGCCGCGGGCGGCAAGGTCCGCGCCGCCATTTTATTGGGGTTCAGCACGCGCAGTGATTACGACCCGCGCAAGCCGCTGGAAAGCTATGTTGATTCCGGCCTGAAAAAGGCAGCTGCGATGCAGATCAGTGAAATGCATGAAATGATCTGGGCTTGGCTGGAAGCTGACCATTACCAGATGCGCCGCTGCCATGATCTTGACCGCGTCCTGACGCTGAAAGGCCTGCCGCGTATGCCAAACTGGATCAAGACGGATGTGTTCAATTGCCTTGAGAAGGAAGCCATTAAGCAGGTTCTGGCCCAGCGCATTGTCGAACAAGATAGCGCCCTCACCCTGCTCCGAAGCACCCCCAATATCAGAAAAGCTATTGAGGCAAACGCTGCGGGACAGGTTGATGAATTCTTACAGCAAATGCTGGCGCAAACGCTCAGTAACGATACACAATATTCACGCGCGGCCGATCGATTCTACGCCCGGGCGCTTGACCGCGCCCGAGAATCAAAAACGCTCTAATTTCATTTAATAATAGACCTGTTGCAAAAGT
>DIVF01000014.1 GCA_002423285.1 Micavibrio sp. UBA6139
ACGCTACTTTTGCAACAGGCCTATTATATCTAGTATCTCTTCTCTTTTTTACAATGTAACCAATTGTAATGAAATGACTATTTTTAATAATTTCTGATAATTCTGAATTTATTTGACAGAATTATGAATAATCAATTATATTCCCCATAACAGAAAAAATAGATGCTACAGACATAAACCGCAGTCCGATTGTGGCTGCCTTTATTGAGGAAAAAATCATGACCGGAACCACCCAGCAAGGCCCACAGGTCAACTTTGACGGTGATGTTGGCAAGGTCATGATTGACGGGTCCCGGTTTGACGTTACCCCGGATAGCGAGGTGATTGCCTACACCGATCAGAAGGTTTTCCCACAACCACCAACGGCAGCGACAAATGAAGGCCAGATTGCCAGCATCGGCAAGGATTTTGCGGTAGCCGTTTACGGTGCCAAAATCACGAAGACGGATGCCGGATTTACCGTTCAGGCGGCATCGATCGCTCTGCGCCCGCCCGCGAACGAGAATCAAACGTCACTCGCGCAGCGCGTCCTTGAAGTGGGCGAGCGTCTGCGGGATGGTACAGTCGTGCTCTCCGTTGATCTTGACAAAAACCAAGCCCTGTTTGTCCCGGCGAAGATATTCGGCGGGGAAGCCAAATTCGATCATCAGGATAATGTTGTAAAATCCGCCAACAGAGATGGGCTGCATGGTCACAAGGACTGGCGCCGGATTACGGATGCTGAAGGTGAAACGCTCTCCAAAGCCTGGGACAAGGTCGCCCCTGTAGAATTGCAGGGCAGTGCCGCCCCGTGGTTCTGGCTCGCCTCGCCCAACAGCGCTAACGTTGGGCGTGTGCGCAGGGGCGGCGAGGCGGACTGGAACNNCCGGTGCCTGTCGTCCGCAGTGGCCGTGCCCGGAGCTGAATCATTTAATCATTCAATTATTTCCTGTCCGCGCGTAGCGCGGTCGCGGTGCAATACAAATTCCGTAGTGATGAGATGCACATGAAAAACGGCTATCAAAAAATTATACCCCCCCCCCCCCCCCCCCCCCGATTTACAGAATGTAAATCGGTAGCTGCTAACAGCACCGCTGCATCTCCTCGCTCACGCGTATTTTTTGATGACGGCGCATACAGTGTCTTTCGTAACCTGTGGCGTGGGTGACATCATGGCGCAATATCAGCACTTGCCGATTTATAAACAAACCTACGATGTCCTCTTGCGCACGATGATTGCGACAAAGGATTTCCCGCGCGAGTACAAATACACGCTGGGGCAGAAAATCAAGGATGAATTGATCGAGTTGGTCGTCATGATCTACCGCGCCAACAGTGCCGCCGGACAAGACGCAGCATATCGAATCCATCGTGGAGCGCGTGCAGGCGATACAGCTTATGATGCGTCTGGCGCATGACATGAAGATTTTGACCCGCAAACATTATGCGGCGCTTTCGGAAATGACAGACAGTCTCGCCAAACAGGCACAGGGCTGGCTGAGGAGTTCGGGGAGGGGGAAGCCGGAACGGGGATAGGTCAAGACCTGCCCCGGTGAGCATATTCAGCTCGGATGACGGCGGTATCCAATCCATAAGGACTGGATACCAAAGCCGGGGCCGAAAGGTTCCGGGATCAGGCGGTCGAATATCGTCCGCCCGCATCAAAAGATCGTCATCGAAACGTCAGCAGGGCAGTGCCGCCCCGTGGTTCTGGCTCGCCTCGCCCAACAACAATAACAACGGGCGTGTGCGCAGGGGCGGCGAGGCGGACTGGAACAACAACAACCGGAACAATTCGAATCCGGTGCCTGTCGTCCGCAGTGGCCCTGCCCGGACTTGGAGTCCCCCTTTCCGGACACATGAAGGCTTTTTATTTATGAGCACTGACCTGACTATAGACGCTGTATTTGATGCCTATTTTGATTGCCGCAGAAACAAGCGCAATTCCATCAATCAGCTACGGTTTGAGGCTGATCTCGAAAGCAACCTCGTCGCCTTGTACCGCGATCTTGCAAGTGGAACTTACCGGATCGGGCGCAGCACAGCCTTCGTCGTCACGCGCCCGAAAATCAGGGAAGTCTGGGCGGCGGATTTTCGTGACCGGGTCGTGCATCACGTTATTTACAGGGCGATTTTCGACCGTTTTCACCGGCGATTCATCCGGGACAGCTACGCCTGTATCCCCGCTCGCGGTACGCATGACGGGATGCGCCGCGTGTCGTCCTTTGCCCGATCAATCACGCAGAACTGGACGCAACCGGCGCATTTTCTGAAATGTGATGTTGCGAATTTTTTCAACACCATCGACCGCAATATTCTCATTGATCTTATAGAGAATCTTGTTGATGAGGACTGGCTTCGTGTCTTGATCCGGCAAGTCGCGCTGCACGATCCGCGCCCCGGTGCGGACCTGCGTTCCCCTCCTGATCTGTTTGCGCGTGTGCCGCGCCATAAAAGTCTGCTTCATGCGCCCGAAGGCAAAGGCCTTCCCATCGGGAACCTGACCAGCCAGTTTTTTGCCAATGTTTATCTGAATGAGTTGGATCAGTTCGTGAAGCACAGTCTGAAAGCGCATTATTACGGGCGTTATGTTGACGACATGGTGTTGTTTCACGAAGACCCGGAAGTGCTGAACGAATGGTATGAGGAAATGGACGGTTTTCTGCAATCTAGCCTTGCCCTGCGGCTGCATCCCAACAAGAAGCATCTCAACCGTGCAGACACGGGGATAGACTTTACAGGTTTCATCATAAAGCCCGGACGCACTTACCTGCGGCAAACCAGTCTGTCCGGCTGCAAGCGAAAAATCAGGGCATGGGAGCGCAACGGTTCTCCGATTGACGCAGAGTCGTTGGAAAAGCTTTCCCAAAGCCTGAACAGTTATGTCGGGATGCTCAGGCAGGTTAATGGCTATAACGCCCGCAGCGCAATTTGCCAAAGGGTTGAAAACCTGTTTTTGAAAGCTGATGCTGATTGCACCAAAGTTTTGCCCGCCTGATTTATTCTTGGTTGAATGACCGATAGCCTTGCGCTTGCCGCGCAAGGCTATCGGTCATTTCTGCAATCGCCGCATAATGTTTGCGGGTCAAAATCTTCATATCGTGTGACAGGCGCATCAAAAGCTGGATCACCTGCACACGCTCCAGAATCATCGCAATATGCTGTTCCTTGTCCACGGCACTGTTGGCTTTGTAGATCAGCACAACAAGTTCAATGATTTCATCCTTCATTTTCTGACCCAGCGTATATTTATATTCACGCGGAAAATCCTTGGTCGCCGTCATCGTGCGAATCAGAAGGTCATAGGTTAACTTGTATATCGGCAAATGTTCGTATTGAGCCATGTTCTAACCCTGAATTTTAAATCGACCGGGCTTCGCCCGGACAGGAAATAATTAAATAACTGAATAATTCATCTCCGGGCGCACCTAACAAGGTAGCCACCGTTCTTAAGGCGGCTGCTCTGCGCGCCGTCACTGAACCTCTGGGACCACGCATAGCCGTTATTGTTCTCTGAGGACGACCAGTAGTAACTTCCACTTATGTTAAACAGCCCAATCGCTGTTTTGTTGCCGTGAATCACATTGAGTTCAGGGGCGGAGGGCAGATACCAGTCGGAATGGCCGTGAGCGCTCAGATCGGCGCAATACTTGGCTGCCTCGTGTGGTTGCACCCCCGCAGCGATGCTGTCGGAATCAGCTGCCACCAGCGTTGTCGTATTGGTTTCACCGGAATTATCACAGGCGGGAGCAGAACCGCAATTGACCAGTGGGGTCTCGATCCAGTTCACCGTTCCGTTGTTCCATGTCTTTGTCGAGGCCGCATCGGCGGGCGTGGTGAACATCTTCACGTTGCCGTCGGGCGACAGGCCGGCATAGACCGTCCCATCGGCGCAGACCGTTCCCGGCGCGGGTGAGGCCACCGCGCACGGGTCGGCGATTGTCGTCACGTCCCATGAGTCCGCCGTCACCGTACCGACCGTTACCGTGGCCGAGCGCAGTGTGTTCAATGCGTTCGCCGAGGTAAGGCGCACTTGCAATGTTTCACCGTCTGCAATCGTGCCGGATGCCGCCCACGCGCCGCCCTCAATGCTGATCTGAGGGCTGCCGTCGCCCGTCACGCTTACCGCCACCGGCGCGGGGCCAATGCCGCTAATCGTCACCGTGTTTGATGTAATGATGGTACTCAGCGCCTGATCCGTCACGTCGGTAAAGGCGAACGCGTCCGGTGTGTCGTCTTGGATGGGACCGGGCAAGGCCAGAGACGTATCGGCCATGGTCGTGACCGCGTCCTTGCTACCGTCCGTGATCGCGCCGCCATTCAGGCCTATACTGTGCGTCGTCAGGGTTGTCGCCCCCGCATCCGCTGCCAGCAGCGTATAGACGAAGACCAGTTGTGTAGACGTGCTGTCGCTGGCGCTATAATCAGCCAAACGGTCATTGCCGTTGATGGCAAAGGCCAGTTGCGGTGTCCCCGTGACGTTCACGGATGTGCTGAACGTCACACCGATTTTAATAACATCGCCCACCGTGTTGCCCGCTGCGATGATCTCCGGCGCTTTATACGAGTAGGGCGCGACTTTTGCCCCTGTCTGCGGCGCTGCCACGCGGTCGATCTTTTCCGACACGTCATCCGTATGCGCGATATACACGGGATCGCTGGTCGCCAATACGCCGCTCACCACGCCGTTCACGCTGGCAGCGGCCTCGCTGACGCCGAGCGTTACGCTGCCAGCTGTTGTGCCGTCGAGCCGCGCCGAACCGTCACGCACACGCAGGACAGAGGTTGCGCCGTCGGTGGATACGTCAATATCCGTTCCCAGCAGCGTCACCGTGCCGCCGGGGATATTTATAACCACGTTCGTTGAACCCGACACGTACTGGAACATGCCGGAAATCAGGGTGATAACATCCGCTTCCACGCGCACCTGCGATCCTTCGCCGATGGTCAGCACCGCACCATCCTGAAAAGCAAGCCGCGCAACAGAGCCGATCACGCCCGATACCGTTACTGTGAATGGTCTTGGCAATTGCGCGCCCATTGATAACGCCACGGCGCCGCTTTCCAGCGCAGCCGTGTTCGCACCAATGCTTTGCGTCACCGTGACATAGGCGGATTGCTTGATCCGCTGTTTCACGCGCATGGCATTATCGCGCCGCACCTTGTCATACACACGCGCACGCATATCGGTAAGCGCCACGGGCCGCTCCCACATCTTTTCAACCGATTCACCGAATTTGTAGACAAGGCGCAACGTAGCATGGAACTGAGGATTGGCGGCCTGCTCGTTGCGCAGACCCGCTTCCCATATGAGGCCATTTACAGGCTGCCATTGCAGCCCCGCATCATACCCCCATGTCGTTTCCTGCGCCATGTCCTCGTTTGAAGACCATTGATAGCCCGTCAGGTTCGCCTGCCATGACGGAAACTCCGGCAGCCTTCCCTGCAATTCAAGATCGAAGCCCGACGCGGCGCGTTCTTCCTTGTATGCGTCCACGCTTTTCCAGCTTGAAAGGGGAATATATTTGTTCGCCGACACGCCCAATTGTGCAGTCTGCACGTCCGCACCGATACTTATACGGTTGTGATTTCTCTCCCGCGCATGATCGACAAAGGCGTTAAGGCCGTAGACCACGGAACGATCCTCGGAAAGGCGACGATACGCCAGCCCGGCATTGAGCGTATCGCCATCCGCATACCCCGCACGATCGATGGTACGGTTCCACGACAATTGCGCGAAAACATGGTTTTGTTCAGCCTTATCGCGCCAAAGCGGCTGCACGGTCAGAACTTCCCAGCCCGAACTGCCCCGACCAAAAAGATTGCCGCTCACCTCCATCTGCCCCGTAAAAGGCAGCCCTGAGGATTGCAAAAAGGCCAACCCTTCACTGAAGGCCGTCGCATACACCATGTCCTGCAAGCTGCCCGCATCAAGCAAGCCGGATTCCGTACCGGAATCCTGACCGCTCAGCATCGCGCAGGACGATTGCAGCGCATTGCTCAAAGCATCGTTTCCCTGCGCGTAAACCATCGCGCCAAGTTTTGAATCAGAAAATCCCGATAACAAAGATCTGTTTTGAAAACGCGCATCCATGGCGTTTTGTAGTGTGCCCAGACCTTGCGCCTGCAACAATGCGCAAGCTTGCTGCGCACCCGCTGCACCCGTCATTACGGATGTACTGGCTGACGGGGTATCATTCAGCGGGTCAAGGGTGTTTACCCCCTCATTATTTACATAAACATAATCCGCTTGCGCATGGGCCATTGGCACAGAAACGCCCAAGAAGATCACCAAAAATGTCAAAACAACACAGGCAGGCAGGGCCAACAGGGGGCGGCTATTCATTACCCCCCCCCTTTTTTTTGATTATGGAATCTTTCCGCCTCCCGCGTCATTCAAGCACCGTTATCTTTTCCACGATTCTTTTATAAAAGACCTGTCGCAAAAGTAGCCTGATTTTCATCGGACGCAAAGGGTTTTGTCAGTGGGCGGCTTCATGATCGCCCCAAGTGGTGCACTTGTTAGTTGAATCCGCCATTGATTAACCAACCTTTTCCAAGGGCTTTAGGCTCTTGGTTTTCCGCGGTTTCTTGATCTTGATAGCATTTTACAGGGAGAGGAACGCCGGGTGGAAGGGGCCGTCCTAAGCGGCACAGCGTCTTTTCTGCCACCGACCGGGGCGTATCGAACTCGATTCCCCTTTGCGCCGGTCTTGCGGCGTGGGCCACCATTCCGATTCAGGTCGCGCCAGCGGCGCATCGGAGGGCTGGCTGAAGATAGGGGCATCTGGGACAACGAGGCTCGCCGTCCTGTTTCAGCCGCCCCGGATTGATCGTTATCATTTATTTTTTTGGATTCCTGCGCGGTCTGGGAGGCTCTGAACGGGCCGTTCCCGCCTTGCCGCTTTGACTGGTTTCAGGGCCGCCCGGTTCATCGGGCTGTATCGGTTCCCAGCTTCCCATGCCGTGCAAAACGCGGTCGGCGTGTTTGACGGCGTTCACATGGCCGTAATGATCCTCGATCATCTTGACGGATGTTCCCATCTGCTGCGCCAGAAAATAAACATCGACCCCTTCGCTTAACCGAAATGTCGCATAGGTATGCCGGAAAGAATATGTCGAGCGCGGAATCCCTGACGGGCCATCGCGCAATTTTGATTCTGTAAGTAAATCTCTGATTAAAGCCTTGTATAGAGAATTAGCGGATTTTCCTTCTATCGTTGTAAAGACAGGATCATCTGGCCCCGTTGCCTTGGAAAGCGCCAGGATGCGCTCCAGATAGTCGCCCACGCTCGGCGGCGCGACAAGCTGCCGCGCCTTGTCCTTGCCGCTTACGGATAAAATGACAAGTTCGCGCCCGTCTTTGTCCTTACCCTTTGAAATATCACGCCAGCGCAAATTTCTGGCTTCGGGTGGGCGCATACCCGTATTGCACATGATAAGCACAAAGTTATAGGCCATGTTGCGATACCAGATGCTCCAAGGAAGTGTTGCGGCCTTGATCCACACGCGGCCCCGTGTGTGTAAGGCCCGGTATTCTTCAATGGAAAAGGCATCCCGCCGCATGGTTTTAAAATTTGGCTTGCCTTCAAATTTCTGGCTGGCGGGGATATAGCGCTTTCTGACTGCGAAACTCATGATCGCGCCGAATATAGCCATTTCATATTCAACGGTGGCATCGCTGACCTGTTCCCGCAGCCGCCCCTTGCCGTGTTCCCGCCGCCATGTCGGGTAATTGGCCCAGCGGTCTTGACCGATCAGGCTGACTTGCGTGGTTCCCACATAGGGGTTGAGTTGGGCCTTGATAACGGATTCGATCTTCTTGACCCGCGCATGAGTGATTTCGCCCATCTTGGCGCGTGATCTTTGAGCTTCCGTATATTCCCTAGCCACTTCGCTGAAAGGCCTGTTGAAAATCGGGACTTCGTGCTTTATGCGAAATCTGATGTCTGCATCAACGTCAAAGGCGCGACTCCGCGCCTCGTGGAGATCGGACGTTTTGAGGGAAACCGTCTTATAGCGGTCTGCCTTGGGCAGTTTTATTCTGCAATACCAATTCTTATGCCCCACATCACCCCGGCGGAAGATGATGAGGCCGGGTTTGAGTTCTTCCTTGTCGATGATGAAGGTCATGAATCCTCACTATTCTGTGCAGAATCCGTGCAGATTTTTTCGCTAACTCATTGATCTGCCGTATCTGTGCTTACTATGTGTAGATGAGTATAACACAAAATAGTGAATAAAAACAGAATGATAGGATGAGTATCTCATCCCCGCGCAGGCGGGGATCCAGGGCCACAAGCTCAAAATGGAGTTTTTCCTCCCTGGATCCCCGGTCAAGCCGGGGATGACAAAAAGGGGAATGGAGATGACAGTGTGAGAATAAAAAAAGCCGCTGTTTGTGACAGCGGCTTTTTTATTAAACTGACATTCTTGATTTTAGCGGTCAATCTCGCCAAACACGATATCCATTGAACCAATAATCGATACCGCATCGGCCAGCATGTGTCCTTTGGACATGAAATCCATGCCTGCAAGGTGGGCAAAACCGGGCGCACGGATGCGGCAACGATATGGGCGGTTGGAACCATCAGCGACCAGATAGACGCCGAATTCGCCCTTTGGTGCTTCAACGGCGGCATAGGTTTCGCCGGCTGGAACGTGAAACCCTTCAGTGAACAGTTTGAAATGGTGGATCAAGGCTTCCATCGAACGCTTCATTTCGGCGCGTGGTGGCGGTGTGACTTTATGGTCGTTCACGCGCACCGGACCGCCCGGCATTTTTTCAAGGCACTGCTTCATGATCTTGACCGACTGGCGCATTTCTTCCATGCGGATCAGATAACGGGCATAACAATCGCCTGTTTTACCGACTGGGATATCAAAATCGAGCGCGGAATAACATTCATAAGGTTGATTACGGCGCAAATCCCACGCCACACCGGAACCGCGCAGCATTGGACCGGTGAAGGCCCAATCAATCGCCTGTTCACGGGTGACAACACCAATATCAACGGTCCGCTGTTTGAAAATGCGGTTATTGGTCAGCAGGGAATCCAGATCGTCCAGAACCGGGATGATGGATTTATCGGCCCATTCATACATGTCCTCAGCCAGACCCGCTGGCAGATCTTGTGAAACCCCACCCGGACGGAAATAGTTTGCGTGCAAACGCGCACCGCAAACACGCTCATAAAATTCCATCCCCTTTTCGCGCTCCTCAAAGCCCCACAAGGCCGGGGTGATCGCGCCAACATCCAGTGCGAATGTTGTGATGTTCAAAAGGTGGTTCAAAATACGGGTCAGTTCGGAAAACAGAACGCGAATATATTGCGCGCGGTCCGGAACAGTAATGCCCAGCAATTTTTCAACGGACAACGCGTAAGCGTGTTCCTGATTCATCGGGCTGACGTAATCAAGGCGGTCAAAATACGGAACGGCCTGAATATAGGTTTTATATTCAATCAGCTTTTCGGTCCCACGGTGAAGAAGGCCGATATGCGGATCGGCCCGTTCAACAACTTCGCCGTCCATCTCTAAAACCAGACGCAAAACGCCATGCGCCGCAGGGTGCTGCGGCCCGAAGTTCATTGTATAGGGGCGGATTTGCGTTTCTTCGCCGATATCCAGTGTGGCTGCGTTTTCCATTAGATAACTTCCTTCTCAGCACGCAGATCGCGGTAACCGCGTTCAGGGCGCATGGCTTTTTCATCGCCGGGCAGCTGCATATCGGTCATGGCTTCCCACGGGCTGGTAAAATCGAAACGACGGAAATCCTGCGTCAGTTTTACAGGTTCATAAACGACGCGCTTGCGTTCCTCGTCATAGCGCAGCTCCACATACCCGGTCAGCGGGAAATCTTTACGCTGTGGGTGCCCTTCAAAACCATAATCGGTCAGGATGCGGCGCATGTCCGGGTGGTTGTTGAAATAAACGCCGTACATGTCCCACACTTCGCGTTCAAACCAGTTGGCGGCGCTGAACGTGCCAACGGCTGTTGGAACAGGTGTGTTTTCATCGGTGTTGACCTTGACGCGAATACGCGCGTTTTTGGACAGGGACAACAGATTGTAAATCACTTCAAAACGCTCGATACGGTCCGGATAATCCGCACCGCACAGATCAACCAGCATTTTGAATTCGCACACCGCGTCATCGCGCAGGAATTCAAGTACGGAAATGATCGCATCGCGTTTGGCCACGAATGTAATCACATCGCTGGCGACATAATGGCTTTCAATGGCATCGCCAAGTTTTTCCACGACATAGGCCGCGAAATCAAATTCTGGTTCTGGAATGATGACTGTTTCTTCGGTCATGGCGATTACCTCACAATCCGCGTGTCTTCACGCTGGATCTTCTTTTGCAACTGTAACAGGCCATAAACGAGTGCCTCAGCGGTCGGTGGGCAACCGGGAACATAAATATCAACAGGAACGATCCGGTCGCATCCACGCACCACGGAATAGGAATAATGGTAATACCCGCCACCATTCGCGCACGAACCCATGGAAATAACCCAGCGTGGTTCTGGCATCTGGTCATAAACCTTACGCAGCGCCGGGGCCATTTTGTTGGTCAGGGTTCCGGCAACAATCATCACGTCGGATTGACGCGGGCTGGGACGCGGGATG
Organism: Micavibrio sp. UBA6139; assembly: GCA_002423285.1. Taxonomy (GTDB): domain Bacteria; phylum Pseudomonadota; class Alphaproteobacteria; order Micavibrionales; family Micavibrionaceae; genus Micavibrio. Next base: position 10,614 of record DIVF01000014.1, read on the forward strand.
ATACCAAAACGGTCAAGGTCATAGCGAGACATATAAGCATGGATCATCTCCACCGCGCAGCACGCCAGACCAAATGTCATCGGCCACATCGATCCGGTGCGTGCCCAGTCGAACAGGTTATCGGCCTGCGTCAGAAGGAAACCCTTCTCACTCAAATGCTTTGAAATTGCTGCTGGAACGACATCCTGCGTCGATGCGGGTGGCATCGGGATGGATGTGCGTAAATCGACAGGTGGTGCGGTAACAACGTGACGGTCATGCGACATGATAAATTCTTACTCCCACTCTAACGCACCTTTTTTCCATTCATAGACGAACCCGATTGTCAGGATGCCGAGGAATGAAACCATTGACCAGAAACCAAACAACCCGATTTCCCCAAGGCTCACCGCCCACGGAAACAGGAAGGCAACTTCCAGATCAAAAATAATAAACAGAATTGCGACCAGATAAAACCGCACATCGAATTTATGCCGCGCATCGCTGAACGCTTCGAACCCGCATTCATAAGCGGAGAGCTTTTCAGTATCCGGATTGCGCAAACCCACCAGAAAGGACGCAACAATCATCAAACACGACAACCCACCGGCAATCGCGAAGAAAACAAGAATGGGCAGATATTCGGCAAGGAAAGAAGCAGGCACCATTGGAATTACTCGGCCAAAGTTTAAGACGCCCCATTTTTACCAATGGTTTGAAGAATTTAAAAGGCCTTTCAACGGCTTTTCCCCGATCTCGGTAAAAAACCCGCGCCCTTATGAATCCGGAGCACAAATCATAATGTTCTGACAAATGCCAGAGTCAGGATTATTGCTGCAAACCATTCACAACAGACTTATGTCAATTTTATTAAAATAATGCCTAACCCCTTCAAACATTAAGATTTTAAGGGCCGGGTTAGTAACACTTGTGTTCATTTTGTGCTCATTGTGCAGAGCAGCTTACATTGCGCCCCAAGCCCCCTATCTGGCTGTGTGTACCGGGGAACACGAAACCACGCGAAACCCGGTTTTCACTATTTCAAAGGAGATCATAATGAACACACCACACAGCCAAAAATCGGCCCAGGCCCTGCAAGCAGACGCTCACAGCATTAAAGAAGATCTGCGCGCCATCAAGGATGACAGCATTACCTTGGCCAAAGATCTGAAACACGACGGCATCGAAGCAGCCAAGTCTGTATCGAATGACGTGAAAGATAAAGTGGGCGACCTGAAAGCTCAAGCAGCCACACAGCTGAAAGGCCTGGAACAGGAAGTCAAAACCCGTCCGCTGCAAAGCATGGCGATTGCCTTCGCTGCCGGAGCCTTGACCAGCATCCTTCTTGGCCGGAGATAAACAATGACGGTCGCAACACAACTCGTTGGACATGTGCTGGTTGATAAGTTGATCAGCGGCGGGTTGCTGACCGGAGCGAAACAGGCAGCCGGACAAGGAGCGCTCCTCCTCCTGTCCGGTTTCCTGATTTGTTTTGGAATTGGGTTATTCCTTCTGGCGGCCTATTGGCGGCTGGATGTGGCAAACACGCCGGAAATGTCTGCCATCACAGCCGGAGTCATCAGCTTCGGCCTCGCGGCCATTATCGGCGGAATCATGTTCCTGATGGCAAAGATACGCCAACGTAAGGCGCAAAGACTGCAACGGGAGATCGCAGATATACTGACAACCCTCGTCGGCACAGTTGACGAAGACGTCAGCAATGCGATCCGCGAAAACCCGAAAACAGCGGCCCTGCTGGCGTTCTTAACCGGATATCTGGCCAGTGACCGTGTCCTTTAAAAATTACAAAAGTAATAACAACAATAATAATCTGGAGAACTGAAATGAGCTTTAAATTCCCCCTCTTAACATTGGCCTTGGTTGCATTTGCAGGCCTTGCTTTGACAGCGTGCAATACCATGGAGGGCGCAGGCCGTGACATTCAAGGCGCTGGTTCTGCTGTAGAAGACGCTGCTCAATAAAAAAACGAGAAGAGGTGCATCATGAAAAGCATTATCTTATGGGCGATCGGCATCCCGATCCCGCTGATCATCCTTTATAATATTTTCTTTTAACGACAAAAGGCCGGGCGAAACCCCGGCCTTTTTGTTATCCATTCGCCAAAAGCAAAAGGGTTAGCCGTTACCGGCTAACCCCTTGAACTGAAATGGCGCGAGCGACGGGACTTGAACCCGCGACCTCCTGCGTGACAGGCAGGCATTCTAACCAACTGAACTACGCCCGCATCTCAGTGGCGGTATCAGTACAGAAACTTGGGGTGGATTTCAACCCCTTTCTGACGATACCCCCAAATTAAGCGACAAGTTCCTTCGGAGCCTCGACATATTCAAGATTTAAGGACTCTGCGACCCCCTTATGGGTGATTTTGCCCTTGCAGACATTCAGGCCACGGCGGAGGTTTGGGTCTTCCAGCAGGGCTTTTTTCCAGCCCTTATTGGCCAGCGCCAGCGCATACGGCAAAACGGCGTTATTCAGGGCCAAGGCAGAGGTTAACGGCACCGCGCCCGGCATATTGGCCACGCAATAGTGAATTACCCCGTCCACGGTGTAAACCGGATCATTATGGGTGGTTGCGCGGCTGGTTTCGAAGCAGCCGCCCTGATCGATGGCAATATCGACCATGATCGTGCCCGGTTTCATGGTTTTCAGCATGTCCTTGGTCACCAGCATCGGTGCAGACGCCCCCGGCACCAGAACAGCCCCAATGATAAGATCGCTATAGGTGACAGCCTTTTCGATGAAATCGACGCTGGAATAAACAACGCGGGCTGTGCCGTGGAAATAATCATCCAGCCAGCGCATCCGGTCATGACCCTTTTCAAGGATGGTAACATCCGCGCCCATGCCAACGGCAACCTTGGCCGCGTTAAACCCGGCAACACCGCCGCCCAGAACCAGAACCTTGGCCGGTGGAACACCCGGTACGCCGCACAACAGGCGACCCAGACCGCCCATGTGTTTTTGCAGGTAATGTGAGCCAACAATCGCGGACAGACGCCCAGCGACCTCGCTCATCGGGGCCAGCAATGGCAGGCCCTTACCATCCGGACCCGTGACCGTTTCATAGGCAATCGCCACGCATTTGGAATCCATCAAACCGCGTGTTTGTTCTGCATCAGCGGCCAGATGCAAGTAAGTGAACAACACCTGATCTTCGCGCAACATCGCGCATTCAACGGCTTGTGGTTCTTTAACCTTAATCACCATGTCGGCTTCGGCGAAGATTTCCTTGGCTGTCGCGCGGATCTCGGCGCCGGCCTTTTTGTAATCTTCATCCGTAAAGTTAATGCCAAGCCCCGCCCCGGTTTCAACAATCACCGAATGCCCGTAGGCCACGAATTCTTTAACGGAAGATGGAACAACACCAACGCGATGTTCCTGTGCCTTGATTTCCTTGGGTACGCCGATTTTCATGCCAGATGCTCCTGTGCATATTGGGTGGTGAAAAGATGAACCTGTTTATCGGGAATCCGGGGATTTAGCTATATGCAGCGCAGCAGTTGGCAAAACCCCATCACCGCGTACCAATTAAAGAATTATTGAAAAGCGATAGACAAACGGCCAAAGGCACGCTTAGATACAAAAAACAAATTAGAACAGGGATTATCATGAATAAGAACGCAAAACTGTTGGGTGCTGTTGCCTTGTCTTTGGGAACGATTTTCAGCTCTGGTTGCAGCACCATGGGGCCGCGCAGCGCCGATAATGATAATCCCCCGACATCTGACCTGAACGGTCTAGCCAGAATTTTCAACAGCGTGGCCAGCATCCCCGTCACCATGGTCGATAGCACTTTTGCCAAAAAATTAATAACAATGGCGCAGCGGGATCAAATCTCCCCGACCATCATTCTCTCCCACAAGATTGAGCTGGAAACCGGCGTTCAACCAAACCCGGAATCTATGCAAGCGATGGGCATGTTGATTGTAAAAAACTCACCTGCAGCATTGCGCAGACCTGAACCAGGCCCCGATGGGGAAATGGGTCCGGAAAAACTGTGCCTTGTTTATGCAGACCTGCCCGGTGATGCAGAAAAAGGCACCATCCACGCGATGGTAAAAATTGATAAAGAATCATTGTCAGACACCATTCCGGCCCTGCTAGCAGATAAAATTGATATCCCCGCCGATCTGGCAGAACGTATGATTAAGCTGCATGAAGGATTCCACTGCGCTGATAGATACTATGTTCCACCAAGACTGGAGATTCAGAGCCAAATACAAAAATCCACCGGCAACTATGCCGAAGACGGGGCTTTACGTCTGGAAATAGACGCTCTGACCAATCGTGCGGAAACTTTCGCCGATGTCGCCATGATCTTGAAAATGGCACAGGAAGGCCACCGCGATGTTATTGCACCCCATGCCGCCATTCGCAGCATCGCGCAAGCTCATAGCTTTGTAAGCCACGTTACAAATCCGGGCTTTGCCGCCTCTACTCTGGCGCAAGCGTCAGGCTTTCAGGCCAGCCCGGCAACAGGGTGGCCTGACAACCTGACATATGTTTCTGTCCCCGGTCTGGCCCACAACACGGTAAAGGGTGTTCTGGCGGCACAGGAATTCGTGAACTCGAAATGGGATTGGCAATTGCGGGCGATGTCGATGGAAGACATCATGAAAAAGGCCCATGAAATTACTGAAGAAACAACAATGAGCGCAGACCAGCTTCGCGGCCTGTCCTACACAATGTGGGCGGCACCACGCGAAATAATCGGCGAAACGCAGGCACCGCTGGCAGAAAAACTCTGCCCGCCACCCTGCGCAACAGCGATTACAAAAGAACAACGTGAACTGGGCAAGGCCGCCATCGCGGATTACAAAAAAACCATCGACCGTGCCCTGATCCCGTTTATCAAAGCCCCTTAAGGCTTCAACGCGGCCCTTAGGAAATCAAGGGTCGCGTCCCATGACCGCAGGTCAGCCTTTTCGTTATAGGCAGCACCTTTGGATGGGTCGTTTCCGGCTTCTTTTTCAGTGAAGGCATGAACAGCATCGCCATACATGGTTAAGGCCCAATCGGCCTTGGCCGCAGCCATTTCCTGGGTAAATCCGTGGACTTCTTCATGAGGGACGTGGGGATCGACTGCACCGTGGTGAATCTGGATCGATGCTTTGATGACGCCCGGTTTTGACACAGGGGCCTTGCTGCCCAGACCGCCGTGGAAGCTGACTGCGGCTAGAATCTCAGCACCACTGCGCGCCAGTTCCAACGCCATCGTCCCGCCGAAGCAATAACCGATAATGGCGATCTTTGATGTATCGACACCCTTTTGCGTTTTGATGAAATCCAGTGCGGCGTTCAGGCGTTGACGCGCCAGAACAGGATCACCCTTATATTTCCCGGCTTCGGCCCCGGCGGTTTCTGGTGTTTGCGGGCGAATACCCTGACCATACATATCAATGACAAAGGCGTTATAGCCCTGTGCGGCCAGCATATCAGCGCGGCTGCGTTCATATTCGCCAGCCCCTTTCCATTGATGGACAACCAGAATGGTCGGGGCGTTCCCGGTGACGCCATCGGGGCGCACCATATAACCTTCTAGCGTGGTGTCACCGTCCTTATAGAGCAGCGTTTCACCCGCGAAGGCAGGCATGGCAAACAGCATCAGGGCGGCGGCAAGGATATGGCGGAATGTGATCATGTGAATCTCCTGTTGATAGACAGGATGATACCCAAAGCCCCTAATGCTTACAATGTGGCCCGTGAACATGCGGCTTCAAAACAACATAACGGCCCTTTTCACCGACATCAGGGACAAAATCAGATTTCTGTTTGGAAATACCATCAGCAATCAGGACATCATTCCAGGTCGCCTTGCCATGGCACAAATCCATCCATGCCTTGCGGCGTTCAGGGATGCGGGGTGCGGCTTCAAGGGCGGTGGCGATGGATGCAATCGCCTGATAATTCTGCGGCGATAATTTATCCAGTGACGGTCCGGTGTTTGAGAATTTGCGTTTCAGCGCGGGGTCTTCGCGCAAACTGGCGATGTAGCGATCCCCGGCGATGTCTTTCAGGAATTTTTCTTCTTCGGCGAATTCTGCCGGGTCATTGCTCATCCGGTTGCCAACCACCATGACGTTGACCGGGTGGCCGATTGTTTTGGCAACGGAATCCGACATGGAAATATAATCGCGCAAAATTTCAGCCGATTTCATATCGGGGCGTGCAACGACGAAAACCGCATCCCCTTGCGCGTAAAGAGAAGTACCAAAGGCATCGCGGCCATGGGCGTTATCGACCAGAACCATGCCGTTTTCGCCCTGAACACCGTCATAAAGACGTTGCAGCATAAAAACCACCGGGCCAATTTTATCGTGCAGGCACCCTGCCCCCAGATCGCTGGCCTGATAGGTTCCGGTTTGCATCAAACGCGCCCCGTCAACTTCATGAACAAATTTTTTCAAAATCTCTTCATCGGGATTTGATAAATCCCAACGCGTGGAATGTTCGGTCACGGGCGATGTATCAACCACATGATCCTGATCAGGGTAGTCCGGGTTTTTGCCTTCCAGATGATTTTTCAGGAAATCGAATTCTTCGCAGATGCGCGGCGTGTTGCCAGCAGCGGCCTTATCAACGCCAAAAAATGACATCAGGGTTTGATCGGGGTTGGCATCAATGGCCAGCGGGCGTTTGCCCTCCGCCGCCAGAAATTTTGCCACCAATTCCAAAACGGTTGTTTTTCCGTCTGCACCGGCACCGCCCGCGACAATAATGGTCATGCTCAAAACCCTTTCTGCTGTGAAGTCAGAAAGTGTTATAAAGTAACATTATGGGGATGGCAACGGGAAAAGACATTGGCCGCCCCTACCCCCTCGCCTGAACCGCGCTGTGGTGGTGTTTTTCAACACTATCCAGGGCGATCCATGCGAGAGGAATAGAACGATTACTCGGCCAGGGTAGCCTCTGCTTCGATACCAATGCTGATTTCATCGGATATGTTTGGAACATATTGGGTAATGCCAAATTCCGAACGCTTCAGAACAATTTTTCCACTGAAACCAGCTGTCTTCTTATTGCTGATCGGGCTCATGTCGATTTTGTTCAGTTTCATTTCCAGTGTCACGGGTTTGGTCACGCCGTGCAGGGTCAAATCGCCTGTGACGTTGGCCGTGTCTTTACCCGTTACATCCACTTTCGTGCTTTGGAATGTAGCGGTTGGGAATTTTGCGGTGTCGAGGAAATCAGCACTTTTCAAATGCTCGTCAAATTTTGGAATACCGGTGTTCAGGCCAGCAACGTCGATGGTGACGTTGACGGTGCTTTTTTCCGGGGCGGCTTCATCAAGGACCAATGTGCCTTCCGTCACGCCAAAACGGCCTGATGGGCTGGAAAAACCAAAATGGCTGGCATGCCAGACAATATTTGTATGACTTTGATCAAATGTAAATTTTTCAGCAGCGCGCGCGGCGGATACATCCATCACAAACAATGCGGATACCGCCATCAGGGCCAGCAAATTTGATTTCATTTTTATCGTCTCCATATTTTCAAAAAGATTATGTGTGGTGGCGTTAACATGAATACGATATAGTATATTTATATAAAAAGTATAGTAGGAAGCAAAAACATACATAGTATTCAAATGAATACTATCGTGATGCGCCAGCAACAATAACGGTGAAGATCATGGCCAAAACAAACACGTCCGATGAACACAATGCCTGCCCCGCCAATTTGACGATGGGCCTGATTGCCAATAAATGGGCGATCAAGATTCTCTATACGCTGGCGTTGGCGGAAAAACAGACTCTACGCTTTGGCCAGATTCAAAAAGCACTGGCCCCGATTACCCAGCGTGAACTGACCAAACATTTACGTGAATTTGAAAAATCCGGGCTGGTCAGCCGCCTCGTTTACCCGGAAGTCCCCCCGCGCGTGGAATACGCCCTGACCAAACTGGGCGCATCGCTGCGCGAACCGATGGATACATTATCGCGCTGGGCCGAAAAGAATGGCGGGACCATCATGAAAAACAGAAATGAATTCGAAAAGCCATAGGTCAGATATGATCTGCGGATTACGCAGATCTGCATTTTATCAAATGATCCGCATCACCCCGGAACACTTCGGACAAGCGCTTTAACTCCAACAGGAACGACGCTAAATCCCCCGGCACACCCAGATGCGGCACTTGATGCGACAAAGCTGCGTAATCTTCTGCGGATAGTTTCATCTGCAAAAATGTGCATTCTGCCTGAAGCAAATCAGACAGACACAAAATATCCTGATCCAGATCAACGATGTGGTGAACGGCCCCCACCATTTGCGAACGCGACAAGCGACGCTCGATATCGATCAAAATATCGATGCACTGGCTGCTGGGTAAATCCAGATGCTGGCGAATATCATCCAGAAAATAAATCAGGTTGAGATTTTTTTTACGAATGGCTTTTTCATAGGCCGGATCATAGAAGCGCGTCTCAATATCCAACCGGACATAATCCACTTCCTCACCGGGCGGAATGGAAAATAAGATGCTTTCCGCGTAGCGTATATATACGCCCCCGTTCACACCATCATCCTTGTCGCCGATCCCAATAACTTTCAACTTTGTACTCATGTAGCCCCCGTATTATGGGTACCAACAAAGCAAGAAAATGGCGGTTTGTAACCCTGGCCATTCGGCCAGTGCTTGATTTTACCTAATAAGGGGCAATGAGCCCCATCCGCAGCGCCTTCACCACGGCAAGGGCGGTATTATTGACATTCAGCTTCTTGAAAGCCCCCTCCAGATAGCGCTTTACCGCAGATTCACTGATCATCAGCACCTCGGCGATCTCCTGCCGCGTTTTGCCACGGGCCGCCCAGCATAAAACATCGTTTTCGCGCGGGGCCAGATGAACCGGAACCTCTTCACTGACAGGCTCGGCCTTTCTCAGCACCGAATAGACAAGCCAGAACTGGTTGGCGGCAGCATTGATGATACTGACCGCGTCAACATCTGTCCGCACGCCTTTTTCAGAACCAGAAAACCCCATTCCAACCAAACCGCCCAATGGCTGGAAAATCGGAACGCCAATCCCGTCATGTAATTTAAATTCGCTGGCTTCGTTTTGCAGCAGCTTCGTGCTGGCCGTTTCGGGAACAGCATCTCGCGCCTCAGCCCAGGTAAAGGGCCGGCGCGAAACAACCATTTTTTTATAAACGGGATCAACGTCGATGTAATGCTGATCAAAATAACGCCCCATCCACTCTTGCGGATAGTTCACCAGAATGCCGTGATTTTTTTCTTTATCTTCGCGTTCGTCATGTCCGAAATCGCTGAAAATAAAACGATCAAAGCCAAATTCTTGAATGAAGACCAGAAAATGATCGGTCAGTTCCTCAACGGTTTTGCACCGATTGGACACCGTAATAAAATCAATCAGATCCATTTTCGCCTGCACCTAATACCAAACACCGCCCCGCCATATGCAGCCCCCACCTGATTATTTTACGGGAATTTGATAAAGTATTCATGGATAAAGCAACCAGAGGGGATAATTTATGCAATCCAAGGGCTTAAAAATTCAGCTTTAAAGCTTTTCAGGCGTAAACTTTGAGCGGCGGCTGACATTTTTACCGGAAAGCATAAAAACGCCATCCCCCCTATAATGCATCGTTTGCGGGTATTTTGGTGATATCGCAACGTGAGCCTTGACCACTTCAAAGATAAAGAAATTATATTTTTCAAGCATGTGGCCATCGGCCAGCCGACATTCAAAATTGGCGTAACATTCTTTGATGATGGGGGCACTTACTTTTGTTGCCTTGCGCGCTGTCAGATCAAAAGCCGCAAACTTATCTGTTTTCTCACCGCTGCAATTGCCAATGCCAATAACCTGCTCCATCAAGTCAACTGTTGGAATATTGATTACGCACTCTTTGCTTTTTCGGATCATCTCATAACTATGATTGGCCGATGTAATCATGCAGCCAATCAATGACGGAGAAAACTCCAGCACCGTATACCATCCCATCGCCATGATGTTTGCTTTCCCCTGCCAAGCAGAGCTGATAAGCACAATCGGCCCCGGCTCCAAAAACCGCCGGACTTCATGAACAGGAAAATCGTGCTTTTTATATTGCTTCATAAACAATCAACGAAATAGACCGCAGTCTTGTCCCATAGATAAATTAAATGGAATTGCCCTTGGTTGCGCATCTGGACTGCCCAGCAATTGCCACGCTTGCTGACTATAGCCATGAATTATCAATCCCCGTGTGGCGTAATTGTGGAGAACCAAAATCTTATCAAATGTTTGGAGAGGATATCCGCAGCGAAAGCGTTTCGCTTTCAAAGGGTTAAAATGGTGCGCGATGAGGGGATTGAACCCCCGACCCACTCGGTGTAAACGAGTTGCTCTACCGCTGAGCTAATCGCGCGATGCCATGGTTTGAAACCGTGGACGGGGCAAGTGATACCCTGTCACATAAGGGAATTCAAGTCTTTTTACAGAGTTTTTAACGGGGATATTGAGCGCAATGTTTCAAGGCGTTCCATTGCCGCTCTGTGCCGCCATCTTTCACGAAATCTGACTGGATTTCAGCCAGTTTCTTAGGCGCGCTTGTTGCTGTCGCAAAAGCGGCTTTCGCCAATGGCAGGTACTTTGTGTGCAATTCTGTCGGCACCAGGTCGAGAGGGTTCAATGAAGTCATGGTGACGTTTCCTTTTCTACGCTGCGGCCCTATTTTTGGCCCGGGTTCAGGTTTGTTCGGGCGGACTATCGCAAATACTCTGGAAAATGGCAATAAAAAACCCCGCCTGGCCATATTCTGGCACTGAAGCGGGGTTTTTCGAATCAGGGATTACTTGTTAACAGCGTCTTTCAGCTCTTTACCAGCTTTGAATTTTGGCTGTTTGGAAGCAGCGATTGCAATCGCTTCGCCGGTGCGTGGGTTACGACCGGTTGTTGCTGCGCGGTCAGAAACGCTGAATGTGCCGAAGCCAACCAGACGGACTTCATCGCCCTCTTTCAGGCTGCCTTTGATGGTGTCGAAAATTGCTTCAACAGCTTCTTGTGCTTTTACTTTAGGCAGGTCAGCTTTTTTCGCGACTTGATCAACGAGTTCTTGCTTGTTCACGGGTAATTCCCTTCGATTTGAGTGAGTAAAAAAATCCTTCACCACGGTTGAACCCTTACCCTTAAAAGCCAAGGGATCCGCCCGTTTCCGGCAGATCCCTTGTACGATGTTTTTTGGCCAAACTCAATGGCGAATGACGTCAGATCCCTTATTTTCTGCGGGTTTTGCCGTAACTGGGGCAACCCCGTCTTCCTCGTTCCGGATCAACGGAACCGGTGGGCGGACCAGAGCATGAAGCAGCACTTCATCGATGGTCGAGACAGGAACGATCTCCAGCCCCTTCTTCACGACCATGGGGATGTCAGCTAAGTCCTTCTCATTATCCTTTGGAATCAACACCTTACGGATACCACCACGGTGTGCCGCCATCAGTTTTTCCTTCAATCCACCAATTTCGGTAACGTAACCACGCAGGTTCGTTTCCCCGGTCATGGCGACATCACGGCGGATTTCGATGCCGGTCAGGGCCGAAACAATGGCCGTAACCATGGCCGCCCCGGCGGATGGTCCATCCTTCGGTGTGGCCCCTTCTGGCACGTGAACGTGGATGCTGCGGGTGTTTAAATCCTCAAATTTCAGACCAAACGATTCGGCCCGCGATTTGATCAGCATCTCGGCCACGGTGATCGATTCACGCATGACGTCTTTCAGGTTACCGGTCGTGGTGACTTTCGCGTCCTTGCCCGGCATGGTGACCGCCTCAATCGACAACAGATCGCCACCGAATTCGGTATAGGCCAGACCGTGAACAACACCAACGCGGTCATTTGCTTCCACTTCACCGAAGCTGAATTTGCGAATGCCTGCGTACTTATCCAAGTTGCGCGGTGTCACGGTGACAACGCCCTTGCCTTTCATCAGGATGTCCTTGATTGCTTTGCGCGCCAGATTGGCGATTTCACGTTCAAGGTTCCGCACACCGGCTTCACGGGTGTAGTAACGGATCAGATCGCGCAAGCCCATATCGTTGATGGAGAATTCACCCGGTTTCAAGCCAGCCGCCTTTGTCTGTTTTTTCAACAGATGGCGTTTGACGATTTCCAGCTTCTCATCTTCGGTATAACCAGCAATACGAATGATTTCCATGCGGTCCAGCAAGGGGCGCGGCAAGGTTGCCGTGCTGTTTGCGGTACAGATGAACATCACGTCAGACAGATCGTAATCCAGTTCCAAATAGTGATCATTGAATTTGGAGTTTTGTTCCGGGTCCAGCACCTCAAGCAATGCCGAAGACGGATCGCCGCGCCAATCGGAACCGAGCTTGTCGATTTCGTCCAGCAGGAAAAGCGGGTTGGATGATTTTGCTTTCTTCATCCCCTGCACGATTTTACCGGGCATCGCCCCGATATAGGTCCGGCGGTGACCACGGATTTCGCTTTCATCGCGAACCCCGCCCAAGGCCACACGGACATAGTTCCGGTTGGTTGCGCGCGCGATGGATTGGGCCAGCGATGTTTTACCAACACCGGGTGGGCCAACCAGACACAGGATCGGGCCGCTGACCTTATTGGCGCGTTGCTGTACGGCTAAATACTCAAGGATACGTTCCTTGACCTTATCCAGGCCAAAGTGATCATGATCCAGAATGTGTTTTGCTTCCTTGATGTCTTTCTTCACGCGAGTGCGTTTGTTCCACGGCACGGATAAAATCCAGTCGAGGTAGTTACGCACAACGGTGGCTTCCGCAGACATGGGGCTCATCTGGCGGAGCTTTTTCATCTCAGCCTTGGCCTTGTCATGGGCTTCTTTCGACAGCTTGGTCGCTTCGATTTTCTTTTCGAGTTCGCCGAGTTCATCGGTGCCCTCTTCGCCGTCACCCAGTTCTTTCTGAATGGCTTTCATTTGTTCGTTCAGATAATACTCGCGCTGGGTTTTTTCCATCTGGCGTTTGACGCGGTTACGGATGCGTTTCTCAACCTGCAACAGGCCGATTTCGCCTTCCATATGGCCATAGATTTTTTCGAGGCGTTCAACAGCAGTCGCCGTTTCCAGCAAATCCTGTTTTTCTTCGATTTTCAGCGTTAAATGCGCGGAAATGGTATCGGCCAGTTTCACCGTGTCTTCGATCTGGTTGATCGAAACGATGACTTCCGGTGGGATCTTTTTGTTCAGCTTCACATATTGTTCAAACTGGTTCACGACAGCGCGTGACAGGGCATCAACTTCGTCACCTTGCGGAACGTCGTCATGAATGTCTTCGACACTGGCTTCCAGATAATCTGTCTTGCCGCTGTAATTTTTGATTTTCACGCGGCGGCTGCCCTCGACCAGAACCTTCACCGTTCCATCCGGCAGTTTCAGCAATTGCAGAATCGTCCCCACAGTGCCGACCAGATATAAATCTTCGGCAGCAGGATCATCAACAGAGGGAGATTTTTGTGTAACAAGAAGAACCTGTTTGTCCTCCTTCATCACGTTTTCCAAAGCGCGTACGGATTTTTCGCGGCCCACGAATAACGGCACAATCATGTGCGGAAAAACAACGATGTCACGTAACGGCAGAACCGGTAACATTGTGTCCTTGTGGGAGGTAAAACCGATCATGAGAACTCTCTTTCTTTAGGATAGCATTGTCATTATGACAATTTAGGTTAGACAGTCCAGAATGGCCCTGCCCCGTGACGCCCATCTTAATCTAGTACAGCTTGGTTAAGAGTATATTGCCAGGATGTATCAAAACGCTGCGCCTCCACTATAAAATGGAAGCGCAGCCATAAAAATCAAGGTAAGCGGGGAAAACCGCAGGAAATCATCGAAAAGATACTATTCTTTCGGCTTGGTTGTCTCAAGCGCCTTTGGGCGGGTTTCAACGACATGATCGATCAGGCCGAATTCTTTGGCCTCATCCGCTGTCATGAAGTTGTCGCGCTCCAGTGCGGTTGCGATCTCTGCAATCTTACGGCCCGTGTGCTTGACGTAGATTTCATTCAGACGCTGACGGATACGCAGAATTTCACGGGCGTGAATTTCAATGTCTGTCGCCTGCCCCTGTGCGCCGCCCGATGGTTGGTGAACCATGATGCGGGAATTCGGCAGCGAGTAACGCTTGTCCTTATGACCTGCAGCCAGCAGCAAAGACCCCATCGATGCGGCCTGACCAATACAAACGGTCGATACAGGGCATTTAATGTATTGCATGGTGTCGTACATCGCCAGACCGGAGGTCACAACGCCGCCCGGTGAGTTGATGTAGAACGAAATTTCTTTGGTTGGGTTTTCGGATTCCAAAAACAGCAACTGCGCGCAGACCAATGTGGACACATGATCTTCAACCTGACCGGTCAGGAAGATAATGCGTTCTTTCAGCAAACGGGAATAAATATCGAAGGAACGTTCCCCACGCGCGGTTTGTTCGATAACCATCGGAACAAGCGTATTGGTAAGGGTGTCAATCGGATCGCGGTCTCTAATCATCTTGGAATCTTTTCATTGAGAGGTTGGTGAACTGAAGAGGAAGGTTTTAGTGAATCGGGAAATTTCAAAGACATCTAAACCTATCGTGCAGACAACCGGAGATCAAGGGGGATATCCAAGCCTTTCACGGTCATCCCCGCCACCCTAATTGAGAGAAAATAATAAGGGCGGATCAGTGATCCGCCCTTATTTCAATTTCGTGGCTAGAGATTAGGCCTTTTTCTTGGCTTTTTTCTCGCCGCCCTTGCGGGTGTAATGCTCGTCTTCGTCAACCTTGGTCAGGTCTTCGAGGGTGACGGATTTGTCGGAAACGGTGGCCAGTTCCAGAACGAAATCGACAACTTTATCTTCGTAAACCGGCGCGCGCAGAGCGTCCAGAGCATTACGGTTGTTGCGATAATATTCGAAAACTTCACGTTCCTGACCTGGGTAACGCTGCGCTTCGTTGATAACGGCGCGCTGCATTTCCTGGTCGTTGATGGTGATGTTGTTGCCACGGCCGATTTCAGACAGAACCAGACCCAGACGCACACGGCGTTCTGCGATGGCTTTCAGTTCTTCTTCTTCGTCCGCTTCCAGTTTCAGTTCGCCGTCCTTCACGTCAGCCTGACGCTCAATACGGATCTGTTGCAGGATGTTCTGGTATTCCAGATCAACCATGCCTGCTGGCAATGCGAAGTCATGACCTTCATCCAGAACGTCAAGCAAAGCGCGCTTCACCTTCTGGCGGCTCAGGTTATCGTAATCGCCTTGGATTTGTTTTTCGACGATATCGCGCAGAGCCGCAACGTCATCAAAGCCAACTTTTTTCGCGAATTCATCATCAATCTTTACTGCAACTGCTTGACGGATCTCTTTGATCTCGCAATCAAAAATCGCTTCCTGACCAGCCAGCTCAGCGGCATGGTAGGCTTCCGGGAAAGTCACTTTCACTTCGACTTTTTCGCCGACTTTTTTGCCCAGCAATTGGTCTTCGAAGCCCGGAATGAACTGACCACCGCCCAACTCAAGCTGTGCGTCATGGGCGTGCATACCTGGGTGCGGCTTGTTATCCTTCGCGGTGCGGCCATGGAAATCCATGACAACGATGTCGCCCTTTACGGTCGCGCGCGCTTCGGTCACGGCTTCGGTTTCGCGGTTGGTGTTTGCGATTCGCTCGAGTGTTTCATCGATGTTTTTCGCTTCAACTTTCGCAACTGGCTTTTCCAGCTTCAGGGATTTCAGGTCCATAACCTTGAATTCCGGCAGCAATTCAACAGCCATTGTGTATTTCAGGTCTTTGCCTTCATCGAATTCTTTTACTTCAATTTTTGGTTGAAGAGCAGGCCGTAAACCCTTGTCTGTAATGATCTTTGCTGTGGTGTCGTTCACTGCTTTTTCGAGCACTTCACCCAGCACGGACTTGCCGTATTTTTGTTTCAGGATATTGAGCGGTACCTTGCCCGGACGGAAACCCGGCATTTTCACTGTCTCGCCAACTTCGATCAGGCGGGCATCAATTTGTGCGTCAATATCAGCGGCCGTAACAATGACTTCCAGCTCAACGCTCAGATCGTCCTTTTTCAGTTCCTTAACCTGCATCTCAATATCTCTTTATAAGGTGTTGATTTTAAACAAATTTATTGCTTACTGCCGTGGCAGTAAGGTGGTGCGGATGAAGGGAGTCGAACCCCCACGGGTCACCCCGCTGGAACCTAAATCCAGTGCGTCTACCAGTTCCGCCACATCCGCAGACCACGCAGCCCTCCAGAAACCAGAATTCACAGGGAAATTCAAGTCAGTTCCCGCAATATTCCCGGAATTTGTTCGATTAAATCAGGGGCTGTTAAACCGGGGCCAAACCGCAATCCGGCCTCGCCGTGAATCCACACGCCCGCACAGGCCGCATCGAAGGCTGGCATGCCCTGCGCCAGCAAGCCCAGAATGATCCCCGCCAAGACATCACCAGACCCCGCCGTGGCCAAATAGGCTGTTGCATGGTTATTCACCACCACACGTCCATCAGGGGCGGCAATGGTGGTTTCAGCCCCCTTCAGCACGACCACCGCACCGCTGGCCTTGGCCGCACTCTCCGCTGCCTGATCGCCGAACAGGCACTCGAACTCCCCCGCATGGGGCGTCAGGACACAACCATCATGCAGGGCGGCCAATAACGGCTCGGGCTGCCCCGCAAACACGTTCAGAGCATCAGCATCCAATACAGCCGCGCGGCCTGATGCCAGCGCCCCCAAAACCGCCTTGCGAAGGATCTCATCATCCTCCCGCCCAAACCCCGGCCCCAGCAACAAGGCATTGCGGCGCGGGTCAGCATAATGGCCTGAAAAATCTCCGGTCAGGGGCTCATACAAAACATGGGGTGCGCCGTTGCGGTAAATGACCCCGGAAGCCGGGTCGGCGACAATCGTGCAAACCCCGGCCCCGATCCGCATGGCGGCCTGTGAGGCCAGCCGCGCCGCCCCGGTCATGGACGAACCACCCAGAATAACGGCATGGCCACGAACATATTTGTGGGTGGTCGCAGAAGGAAACGGGAACGAAATGCGCCATTGGGCCGGGTTGTTATTCACAAGCAGGCCCCTTTTATAAAAGGCAAATTTGAGGGGAAATGGGGCGAACGACGGGGCTCGAACCCGCGACCACTCGGACCACAACCGAGGGCTCTACCAACTGAGCTACGTCCGCCATAGCGATTTCGAGCATCCTTATTCATGATTTTCCCTTAATCGTCAAGCATTCTTCAATAATATAAAAAACTTGTGCTTCGCACTAGACAAGTGAAGCTGGCCTATGGTATTTCATGAAGATAGTCCATTTTCGCATGGCTGGTGTGATATTACCGCATATCTGCAATGCACAAAAAGCAACATCAAGATTCGAGAAAGAAATTGTAATGTCCGACACCCCTGCCCTGAAAGCAAAATCTCTCAGCGACATCCTGAAAATCATGACCGATAACGGCATTGAGTATCTGGATTGCGAATTCACTGATCCTCGCGGGAAGCTACATCATACCACCTTCCACATCGACATGCTGGATGAAGGTACATTGCAGGATGGCTTGATGATTGATGGTTCATCGATTGCAGGCTGGAAAGCAATCAACGAGTCCGACATGAAATTATTGCCGGACCCTGCAAAAATCGCGATGGACCCGTTCTCCGCGCAACCAACACTGAAAGTGTTCTGCGATATTTACGAACCCGTCACCGATAAGCCTTACAGCCGTGACCCACGCTCCATCGCCAAGAAAGCGGAAGCCTATTTGCAAACAACAGGTCTGGCCGATGTTGCCTATTTCGGTCCGGAAGCAGAATTTTTCATTTTCGATGATGTAAAATTCAAAGTCAGCGCCAACAAGGTCAGCTTTGAACTGGACAGCATCGAAAGCCCAGACAACACCGACCGTCATTATGAAGACGGCAATATGGGCCACCGCCCACGCATAAAGGGTGGTTATTTCCCGGAAGCACCGGTTGATAGCTGTGCCGATCTGCGCGCGGAAATGCTGACCGTGATGAAGGCCATGGGCGTGCCGGTTGAAAAACACCACCATGAAGTCGCCGCCAGCCAGCACGAATTGGGAATGAAATTCTCCACCCTCGTCGACTCCGCCGATAACATTCAGCTGTACAAGCATGTGATTTTTAACGTCGCACATGCCTATGGCAAGACCGCAACCTTCATGCCAAAGCCAGTCTATGGCGATAACGGTTCAGGGATGCACGTTCACCAGTCACTGTTCAAAGGCGGCAAGCCTTTATTCGCTGGCGAAGGTTATGCTGGCCTGTCCGATATGTGCCTGTATTACATCGGCGGCATCATCAAACATGCCCGTGCCCTGAACGCATTCACCAACCCATCCACCAACAGCTATAAACGTTTGGTACCGGGTTATGAAGCACCGGTTCTGCTGGCCTATTCCGCCCGCAACCGTTCGGCGTCCTGCCGTATTCCATTCGGCAAAAACCCGAAAGCGAAACGTGTGGAAGTGCGCTTCCCTGATCCGCTGGCCAACCCGTATCTGGCTTATTCAGCCATGCTGATGGCGGGTCTGGACGGGATTCAGAACAAAATTCATCCGGGCGAAGCCATGGATCAGAATTTGTATGAATTGCCAATTGAAGAGCTGCGCAAGGTCCCAACCGTTTGCGGTTCCCTGCGTGAGGCGATTGAATGCCTGAAAATTGATCATGAATTCCTGTTGAAGGGCGATGTGTTCTCGGTTGATACAATCGAAGCCTATCTCGACCTGAAAATGGAAGAAGTGCTGGCCTTTGAAACCATGCCGCACCCGATCGAATATCAAATGTATTATTCGTCGTAAGATTGCGGCGTAACAGAATAAAAAAACCGGCGGATCGCTCCGCCGGTTTTTTGTTGTTCTATAGAATCTGATTATGGGCGCAGCGATTGAACTAGCATTTTAAAGGCTTCGGTGTTTCGGGCCCAGACATAAAATTCTGTACTCCGCGCCGGGGTCAACATGGTGACGATGTAGAAATAGCGATCTTCCATCAACACGCCGATCCAGTATTCGTAATCGACCAGTTCCTTATTCGGATCATTGGCCATATAAACTTCGATGCGCGAGAAATACACATGGTCATGGATTTTATAATCCTGTGGCTGTTCGATCAGCTTGCCAATCACCAGCCCCTTTGTTTCAAGGCTCTTTTGGACGTTTTTCACTTCCTCGGCCAGCGTTGTATCCAGTTCCGTTGAAACAACGTGTACATCAACCTCGCCGTTCAGAATGGAATCATCAGACGCGTTGACGATTTTGGCATCCATAGCTTCAATTGAATAAATATTCGGGGCCAGCAAACGCCACGATGCCGGATAATCAAAGCGCAGCAAATCAAGGAATGCATAGGTTCTGGTTTGTTCAACGCGAACTTTTTCCGGAGAATCAAACTGGAATGTCTTCATGGCGTTGGCCTGCAACACCTTTTCCGCCTGCCAGCGTGCTTCGGGAACGAAATACATGGTCAGGATCATACGTGATCCGTTGACTTCGCCCACGGTCCGCACGACATAGGATTGATCCTTGTCCAACAGGACGTAGAGCGCTTCGATGCGTTTATCTGACACAGTGGTCATGCCCTGTAACGTGTAACCACGCGACAGAATATAATTCATGAACCAGTTTTTGGCGGTAATCTCGTAATCCAGTTCAGCGGCCTGAATCACCAAATAGCTGCGGGCGTCCGGCGCGTTGGGACCGTAATAACGGGCGATCTCGCCCAACAATTTTTTACTGATATCAGCATTGGTGGTGACATCGGATGGACGCTTGGTCCAGCCCTTTGGCAGGCGCACTTTATAAGCCAGATATTTATCACCGAAGGGCATGTCGGAAAATTCGTCGGTGGTGGACAGTAATTCTTCCTTGGAAATCTCATATTCCGGAACAGGCTTAATTTTGCCAGCCTCATAAAACTGGGCCAGAACAGGTGTCGGGAATACGCAAAAAGCAAAAACGCTCGCACACAGGGCCAAGGCCGCAATCATGGACATTCTTATCATCGTCATTATTCTCTTCTCCTGATCTTTCGCCCTACGAGGCGATTAACCTTACTATTTTTCCGGGATTGGGGCTGGCATCCGATTTTCATCGATATGCACAAAGGTAAACAACCCCTCCGTCACTTTCACATATTCACGGGTCTGGCGACGACGCGCCCAGCTTTCGATTCTGATGGTAACAGATGTCCGGCCCGATGCGGTCACTTCTGTATAAAAGCTAACCTCGTCACCAATATAGACCGGCTTATAGAACGTCATAGCCTGAATGCCGACCGTGACCACCCGGTCCCCGACGAACTCATAAGCCGTTGCGCCCCCAGCCAAATCCATCTGGGACAAGATCCAGCCGCCGAAAATATCGCCGTTGGCATTCGAATCCGCAGGCATGGCAAATGTCCGCAAAGCGGGTACGCGCCCGTCAAGATTTTCGGGAAGGGTCAAAGATTTCTGTGCTGAAACTGGCTCAATCATTGTTTTTTAGGTTTCCAAGAGAGTTTTATACCAGTATGTATCTTAACATCTTGTAACCATATGAAAAGAATACGTTTAATTTATGGCTGACCTATTCGCTGCAAAAACCAAGGGTAAGGAAGAATCTTACGGAGCCTCAGATATCGAGGTTTTAGAAGGTCTTGAGCCCGTCCGCCGCCGTCCCGGTATGTATATCGGCGGTACGGATGAGCGCGCCTTGCACCATCTAGCCAGCGAAATCCTTGATAACTCCATGGATGAGGCCGTTGCCGGCCACGCCGACCGCATTGATATGATGCTGATGGCCGATGGCACATTGGTGGTCAAGGATAATGGCCGTGGCATTCCCGTGGATAACCACCCGAAATTTCCCAGCAAATCTGCGCTGGAGGTGATTTTCACCACACTGCATTCCGGTGGCAAGTTCAGCGGCAAAAATTATGAAACATCAGGCGGTTTGCACGGTGTTGGTAGCTCCGTCGTTAACGCCCTGTCCGATAAGATGTGGGTTGAGGTCGCGCGCGACAAGAAAATCCACCACCAGACCTATTCCCGTGGCTTGCCAACCTCCAAACTGGTGGTCACAGGAACGACCAAGGAACGCGGCACAACGGTTGGCTTTCACCCCGACCCTGAAATTTTTGGCGCGGGCGCGAAATTCCGCCCGGCGGCTCTGCACCACCTCGCCCGGTCAAAAGCGTATCTGTATCGCGGCGTGGCTATTCATTGGTCCTGCGATCCGTCCTTGGTGGCCGACACAAAGACACCATCCGAAGAAGTCTTCCACTTCCCAAGCGGTTTGCTGGACTTCCTGAAAATTGAACTGGGCACTCGCCCAACGGCAACACCTGTGCCCTTCCATGGTCAGGCGAAACTGCCAGACAATGCGGGACGTGTTGAGTTCGCCGTGGCATGGCCAACGGACCATGATGAAGGCTTCGTGCATTCATACTGTAATACCATTCCAACACCGCAGGGCGGCACCCATGAACAGGGTTTGCGTTCTGCGTTGGCACGGGCCCTGCGTGGTTATGGCGATATGTCTGGCAATAAAAAGGCCAGCAACATTACAGCCGATGATTTGATGACCGGCGCAGCCGTTCTGCTGTCCGTCTTTATTCGTGACCCGCAATTCCAAGGTCAGACAAAAGAGAAACTGGCGACCGCCGAAGCATCACGCTGGGTTGAAACCGCCGTCAAGGATCACTTCGATCACTGGTTATCCGGCGACCCTGCATCCGCCAAGGCCTTGCTGGAAACGATTATCGAGCGTGCCGATGAGCGCATGCGCCGCAAGGAAGATAAAGAAATGGCGCGTAAAAGCGCCACGAAGAAACTGCGCCTGCCCGGCAAGCTGTCGGATTGCAGCAGCAATTCATCGGAAGATACTGAACTGTTCATCGTCGAGGGTGACTCGGCGGGTGGTTCTGCGAAGCAGGCCCGTAACCGTGAAAAGCAAGCCGTTCTGCCATTGCGCGGTAAAATCCTGAACGTGGTCAGCGCGACCAAAGATAAAATCCGCGCCAACCAAGAAATTCAGGATTTGATTTTGGCGATTGGCGCCGGGTCAGGCAAAGACTTCAATGTTGATGCCCTGCGTTACGAACGCATCATCATCATGACTGACGCGGACGTTGATGGTGCACACATTGCGTCATTGCTGGTCACGTTCTTCTATACCCAGATGCGCCCGATGATTGAAAAGGGTCACTTGTTCCTGGCATTGCCACCGCTTTATCGTCTGACCGCGGGCGCAAACAGCGTCTATGCCCGCGATGACGCGCATAGAGAAGAATTGATGAAAACGACCTTCAAGGGTCGTAAAGTTGATGTCAGCCGCTTTAAAGGTCTGGGTGAAATGCCTGCGGCCCAGTTAAAAGACACCACCATGAACCCAAGCAGCCGCACGCTGCTGCGCGTCATGATCCCGGGTCAAAATGATGAGTTTGACGGCGATATTCTGCCGGCAACCTCAAGCGTGGATGATCTGGTTGAGCGTTTAATGGGCAGAAACGCGGATGAACGGTTCAAGTTTATTCAGCAGAACGCCGAATTTGTTCAGGATATTGACATCTAAGCCATTGTAAAATATGAAAAATATTTGTGCACATGCCGCCCCTCAGATTATGTAAATAATAATTGCATTTCCCCTCGCATTGCGGTAGTATTTGATAAATTTCGGCACAACGAATGACCAGATACAAATTATAAGAGGGTGTAACCATGAACGTACTCAACAAAGCATTGGCATCGACATTCCTGACCGCAAGCATGGCCTTCGCTGGCGCCGGCGTCGCAGAAGCCGCACCCGTAGGCCCTAGCCTGGATCAATGTGTATCCCTCGGCCAAAGCAAAGGCGTTTTCGAATACCCGGCAGCACGCAAAGGTTTCCAACAACAAGGCGCGCTGGCCTGTGAATTCGGTTATGGCGCTGGACAACAATTCATCCCTGTTCGTGCCTATGACATGAACAACCCACGCGATGCGAGCGCCTATACCCGTAGCGTCAGCACAGCAGAAAACACTGAAACCCGCGCGTCAAACCAAGCCAATCGTCAGGCTCAGGCAGAACAACGCCGCCAGGAAGCTGAAGCGCGCAGAAACAGCCCAGTTCGTCAAATTCAAGACGGTGTGCGTGACATCCAAAATCTGGACCGCTCGAGAAAACAACTCGAACGCATCCTGAAACAATTCTAATTTCAAAAAATTAAGAGGGTAACGACATGAATTCGATCTCAAAAGCATTCGGTGCTGCTGTTTTGGCTGCCAGTGCGGTCCTGTCCACAGGTTGCGCGTCCACGGGTAACTATGGTCTGCCAACATATGGTGGCGCAGCGGTTGGTGCAGCCGCCGGTCACGCGATCAGCAAATCCCCCATCGGTGTTATCGGGGGTGCGGTTGTTGGCGGCGTTGTTGGCAACATGTTTGAAAAAGACTGTGAAACAAAATTTCGTTCCAACCTGAACCGTAACGTAAACGGTAATGCCGTTGGTCAATGGCGTGGCACAGAAAACCTGAATACAGATTGCCAGTACAGCGGCAACAACCCGCCGGCAAACCTGAACGCCCCACAGCATTTGCAACACATGCAACAGCAAGGCGGACCGAGCCCGTGGCGTTAACTTTCGCTGGTTGAAGCATTGGAAATTCAAAAACGCCGGAGAAATCCGGCGTTTTATTTTTGCTTGATTGCATTGAAAAGCGGTTTAATCTGCTTCCCATGAAGCGCATTTTGATCATTTCCGGCCTTTTGCTGGCCGCCCTTGTTGCCCTGACCGTGTTTGTCATCTTGCCGATGACATCACAGGCCAATGTGAAATCCATTTTGAAGGATAGCGGTTTTGCCGCCGCGCGCGTCAAGGACGTTTCAAAAATTCCCGGAGGTTTCAATCTGTCTGGCGTGACGCTGGATAAGGATGAATTCAGCACCATCGATAATGTCACCCTGCACAGCACAGCAGATGGAAAAATCCTGTCCGTTGATAAAATGGTTCTGACCGGTGATTGGACACAATCCCTGACCCCGGAAATTTCCGGATGGTCGCCGCGCGGTGGTTTTGAATCCCTGTCCCGCACGATGAAGAAAAACAAGATCAACACGATCATGCTGACCGGCGGGCAATTGGATGTGAAGGTGCCGGTGGCCGGTTTGATCCGCCTGGAAGCCAAGGGCCAGATCACCCGCCTGCCCGATGGCGCGGTGCGCCTGCAAGCCGTGCTGTGGAGCGTGCAGCAACAATTACAAGCTGAAATCAATGTGAATGGTGAATTCACACCCGATGGTCTGGCATCAATTGATTTCGAAGTCGCGGAAGGCCGTTTAAATCTGGCATCACTGGCGGCAACACGCCTTGGCGGCTGGCTGATCATGAACAAGACCGATACCACAGCGCCATGGACCATCAGCGCACAAGTGGTCGCCGGAACGGCACGTCTGCACGGCATTCCGTTGAACGGATTAACCTTCAGCACGCAAGGCTCACTGGCGGATTCCGCTATTACCCTACAAGCCGGTGGTGCGGAAAACGATAAGACGGCCTTTGCCGTCGATGCGCGGTTGCGTCAAAATGGGAAAGACACAATCTCTGCCACGCTGCGGGCCGATCATTTTTCAGACATTCTGGATTTGCTGATTTCTGCACCACTGGATGAAACGGCAGATAAGAAAAATTCCCCCGGCGCGATTGCCATCTATGATTCAGAAGCCGATACCGCATCGGACCTGTTTAAAAACGCCAATATTGCCCTGTCCGATTTGGCCGGGGATATATGGATGAAGGGCGCGTTGCGCAAAACCGAAACCGGTGCCGAGATGGACATTCAACAAGTCGCCATTCAACATGCCGCCAATGCGTTCGGGATCAATGATTTTAAATCCAGTGGCACCCTCACCGGCCTGTTCCCGATTATCCGCGACAAGGACGGGGTTTTGCGCATTGAACAAGGTTTAATGCGGGCCACCGGCCCATCGGCGCTGTCCTATACGGGCAAGGAATTCCCGGATTTCCTGCAGACAACGCGCAAAGACGCCCTGTCTGTTTTAAAGCTGTTTGCCTATGACAACATGGAAATCTTTATCAGCGGGCCACTCAATAACAAAATCGAAGGCGACATTTCCATGACCGGAAAACCGTCATCGGATACGAAGGCAACGCTGGTTACCTTCCATATTCAGAATAAATAGAATTGATTATTGTGGTGGCGCTACGCTGACGCTGCGTTCGTCATCATCGCTGCTGCCGCCGATGCCATCAAGGCTGATCCCGGATGTTGTGAATTCACCAAGATTTTTCAGGCCCACACGGATCATGGCTTCGGTGTTGCTTTCACCCGATGAATCGCGGGTCAGGTTTCGTTCAACCGTGGTTGAGATATTGAAACACTGTGCAAAGTAATCAACACCCAATGCCGCCCGGCGCAAGCCCGCATCCTCACCAAGATCACGCAGAATAGATGATCTGACATTCCATTCATCGCTGATGCGGTAACCGACATAACCGTAAATCTGTTCACGGGTTTCGCTTAAATCCGTTCCATCAATTGCCTTGGCATAGAGATACTGCGACCCCAATTGCCACTTACCAATCATGGCAGTCGTGCTTAATTCATGACGCTCAGAGGCGTAGGAGCTGCTGTCCAGCTGGAAACGGTAATCCAGTGTGAATTTGTTTTTATAATTGGCGGCAATCTGGCCGACAAGGTCGGAACTTTGCTGTGATAAACCAGACCCCCGCGGAAACGGGTTGTCATCATTGTCAAAACGGTAGGACTGGCCAACAAAGATTTCAGCCTTGCTGCCTTCAAAACCATGCAGCCCGGTGCGCACCCCATAGGTTGCGCGGCTTTTATCTTCGATCCGATCATAACCGGGGAAACGGTCGGCATTGAAAAGGTTACTGGCATCCAGTTGAACATCCAGACTGTCTTCGTTTGGAATATTGCTGGATTCAGAATCAACATTCGGGGCTGCGGTGATGGAAATAATCGGCTCAATAATCGCCTGTGTCTTTTCCATCGTTTTGACGATGGGATAGGATGTCACAACATGCGCCTGCGCAAAGCCACGGGCTTCTGATCCCTCACCGCTGCGGTTAGAACCGGAGGGCGCAATATCACGGTCATGCACATAATACGCATCACCGCGCAGATTCAAATCAACAACTGTCAGCAAGCCTGTATCGGAGACAAGACGGCGTTGCCATCCGGCCTCAATCACGCTGCGGCCCATGTCCTGACCATCGGATTCGCGTTGCAGGCCAAGGGCCGAGAAATCAAGACTCCAACGACCACCCAATGTTTGCCCGGCATCGCCGAGGAAATTTGCTTTAATTTCTGGCAAGACGTTTGGTTGATCGGTGCGGGCCTCTGCAGAACGAATATCCTGAAACGATAGAACGCGGCCCACGGCATAGTTACGGCCCGAAAAGCGTTCGGCATAGATCTGGTTTTCCAGCACGTCTTCATTGCTGAAATCATATTGGCGCATATATTGATCATCGGATGCGTATTCAATATCCAGCCCGGTGCGCCATTTTTCGTTGATGTCCCACAGACCTTCCGCGAATAAATGTCCGCGTGCCTCCGCATCCTTTTGGACATCAACACCGGAATCATCTTCGGTGCGTTCGGAATACGTCACGCCGCCCTTCATTTTCAACGAACCATTTTTGAAACGGTGACGATATTCGCCGAAAACCAGCGGGGCCTGTTCCGTCATCACGGTCATGCCGATG
This sequence comes from Micavibrio sp. UBA6139, assembly GCA_002423285.1. GTDB lineage: Bacteria > Pseudomonadota > Alphaproteobacteria > Micavibrionales > Micavibrionaceae > Micavibrio. Next base: position 37,328 of record DIVF01000014.1, read on the forward strand.
GTCGCATCATGATGCGGGGACAGCGCCATGTAATAGCTGTTGCTCAGCATTACGCCAAGATCGCTTTTGTAACCGCCGCCCGGCAGCAGGAAGCCGCTCTTTTGCTCCACTGTGCCATCAGCATGCGAAAAATACGGCATATACATCACCGGAACGCCGTGAATATCAAAGGTGGCGTTGCGATAGATGATGCGCTGACTTTCTTCATCATGCTTAACTTCACCGGCACTGATCGCCCAGACTGGTGATTTTTCAGGTTCGGTTTTGCATGGTTCACACGGCGTATAGGACGCCTTTTTCATCGTGGTTGATTTTGGTGCGTTATCAGCTTGTTTGCGAATGCCCTCTTCCGCCCAAAAACGGCTGCCGTCGTGCATCGTGGTTTTCAAATCATTGACGGTTCCGTTTTGCATGCGGTCGGTCAGGACCAGATCATCGGCCAAATGTGTATCGCCATTGGTATCAACCAGCACAACATTGCCGCGCGCCTTCACCGTATCGGTGGTCACATCATAAATCACTTCATCGGCGCGTAAAATGCGGCCCGCCTGTTCCATTTCAACATGGCCGCGTGCGGTCACGATGCGGTTGGCTTCATCATTTTGTAAACTATCGGCGACAAAGGATACAGGCGCAGATTCACCGGCCTGCCCCGCCGCCAAAGCATGGGTGCCAGCACCGGACAGCAAAACTGCCAGCGTCGATAAAGCCAGAAATGAATATTGAATACGCATGAATTGATGAACCCCGGAACTTCACCTGAATTGTTGAAGATCAAGGGGTTAAAGTCAAGCGCGGGCAGCCCCGCACATGACATTATTACGCATATTTATTGAAGACAGACAGCCCCTTAACGGCGCAGGAAAGCAGGCAGATCATCATCACTGAACCCACCGCCCGCTGCATCATCCTGATGACGCGGTTTTGGGGCGCGTGGCTGGGATTGTGGTTGGGCCTGAGGTTGTGATGGTGTTGCCTGTGGTTCAGGTTGTTCATCACAGCGTTCAGGACGTGGTTGCTGTTCTTTACGTTCCAGACGGGGTGATGCAGAACGGCTGCTGCCCGAAGAACGGTCACGGTTTGCACCGCCCTGTGGACGGCGACTGCCGCGGTCGCTTTCGCCGGATTCATCACGCTCTGGCGTTTTGAGCCCGTCGATGGTTTCAACCGGGATTTCCTTTTTGATCAGGGATTCAATTGCCTTGATGTATTTATCATCATCGGCTGTGGCCAACGTCCATGAACGGCCCTGCATTCCTGCGCGGCCTGTACGGCCAATACGGTGGACGTAATCATCGGGGTGCGTTGGAACGTCATAGTTAAACACATGCGAGACACCGGCAATATCAATACCGCGTGCAGCAACGTCACTACAGATCAGCAAGGTGATCGTGCCGTCCTTGAATTCCTGCAGGGTGCGCGTACGGACAGTTTGCGTCATGTCGCCATGCATACCCGCTGCAGAATATTTGCGCGAAGATAAGGCCTTGGCCAGAATATCGACGTCTTTTTTACGGTTACAAAACACAAAGGCGTTTTTCACGTCTTCGGATTTGATCACGGATTCCAGGGCTTCTTGCTTATTACGCTGACTGACCCACAAAAGCGATTGTTTGACAGTCTGGGCCGGTGAAGCCGCAGCCGCAACGCTCACCTGTTTCGGGTTCGACAGAAACTTTTCTGCCAAGCCACGAATTTCCGGCGGCATAGTGGCCGAGAACAACAAGGTTTGACGCATCGGCGGAACCTTGGAAACAATCTTTTCAATATCGGGAATGAAACCCATATCGAGCATACGGTCAGCTTCGTCGATCACCAGAATCTTGATGTCGTTCAGCAGGATATTACCGCGTTCAAACAAATCGAGGAGACGGCCCGGTGTCGCGATCAAAACGTCAACGCCGCGCTCCAGCAATTTAATCTGGTCGCCCATCGACTCACCACCGACCAGCAAGACCTTGGTCAGTTTGTGATACTTACCATAAACGTCAAAGTTTTCGGCGATCTGTGCCGCCAGTTCGCGTGTCGGGGACAGGATCAAGGAGCGTGGCATCCGTGCCCGCGCCCGCCCGCCAGAAAGGATTTCAATCATCGGCAGGGTAAAGCTGGCGGTTTTGCCAGTACCAGTTTGCGCAAGGCCCAAGACGTCGCGCATCATCAAAATGTGTGGAATAGCCTGAGCCTGAATGGGCGTTGGGGTCGTATAACCGCGCTCTTCGACCGCTTTCAGGATCTCAGGGCCGAGGCCCAGATCTTCAAAATTCATATAGGGTGCTTAATCAGTGGCAAACACTGTAAAAAGTTAATATTTAACGTCCCTGTCTTCTACCGGACTCTTATGGATTCTGCAAGTTTATTCACCATTTTCTGCCGATTTGCCAAGGGCGGCGTACGGGCGTAACATGCGCCATCATCGATAAGGAAGTCAGTGAGTTAGCAATGTTTCGCAAGCCCGTAAGCCAGCAAGGCCCCCACCCGGAAACACCAGAAAGTACAGTTGATCTCAGCACTAAATCCAAGCGGTCCCGTTTTTGGTTTTTAACCGTTGGATGCGTTGGTGTGGTTTACGGCGATATCGGGACCAGCCCCCTTTACGCGTTCCGCGAAGCCATTACACAGGCCGCCATGGGCGCCATGCCGCAAGAAGCTGAAGTCTTCGGAGTTCTATCGCTGATCATCTGGTCACTGATTATTGTCGTGACGATGAAATATGTTTTGTTCCTGCTGCACGTAAACAACCGCGGTGAAGGCGGTATTTTGTCCCTGATGGCAATGGCACAGCGCGGTGCACGGAATCTCGGGTCAAAAACCATCCTTCTTCTTGGAATTATTGGTGCGGCGCTGTTTTATGGCGATGCGTCCATTACGCCCGCGATTTCCGTTATGTCTGCAGTTGAGGGGATCAGTCTGGTCACCCCGGCCTTCAGTAACTATGTCCTGCCGACATCGATTATCATTCTATTCCTGCTGTTTTCGGTTCAAAAACGCGGCACGGCCAAGGTGTCAGTTTTATTTGGCCCCATTATGGTGGTCTGGTTCCTGGTATTGGGGATCGCCGGATTATCATGGATCATTCAAAACCCTGCAATTCTAATGTCGTTCAATCCAATCCACGGAATTTCCTTTCTGCTTCATCATGGCATGATCAGCCTTATTGTAGTTGGCGCAGTCTTTCTGGCCGTAACGGGGTCTGAAACCCTTTATGCCGACCTTGGGCATTTTGGGATCAAGCCAATTCAAACAGCCTGGATGTGGCTCGTTTTTCCGTGCCTGACCCTTAACTATCTTGGTCAGGGGGCCTTGGTGCTGGCGGACCCTACTGCGCTGACAAACCCGTTCTTCCTGCTCGTGCCTGAATGGGCGCTGGCGCCGTTGGTAGCGCTGGCAACACTGGCCACCATTACAGCCAGTCAGGCCGTGATTACCGGGGCATACTCCCTCACCCGTCAGGCGATTCAACAGGGCCTTTTGCCCCGTATGGAAATTCGTCATACCTCCGCGAATGAAGAGGGCCAAGTCTATATCCCCAAAATTAACCGCATGTTGTTGTGCGTGGTCTTGTTCCTGTGTATCGCGTTTGGCTCATCCAGCAATCTGGCTGCGGCCTATGGTGTGGCGGTCAGCCTGACCATGATCGTTACCAGTACGCTGGCCTTCTTTGTTATCTGGAAGATCTGGAATAAAAGCTTCCTGGTGTCATTGCTGATTATTACGCCCTTTATCTGTATCGAAGGCGTCTTTGCCCTCGCCAATATGCTGAAAATCTTTGATGGCGGCTTGGTGCCATTGATGATGGCCGCATTTATGAGCGTTTTGATCATGACCTGGGTCAATGGCACGCGTTATTTGCGAAAGAAAGACCACCGCCAAGCCATCGGTCTTAGCGATTTGATGGAAAAACTGGAACGCGATCAGCCGACACAGATCGAAGGCACAGCAATTTTCCTGACCAGCAACCCGCAGGATGCACCCCTCGCCTTGATGCAGAACCTGAAACATAACAAGGTTCTGCATTCACACAACATCGTGCTGACGATTATCAACTCTGATAATGCCCGTGTGCCGGATGACCAGCGCGTTATTGTCGATGTGTTGTCATCGCTGATGACGCGCGTGATCGTGACCTTCGGGTACATGGAAACACCGGACGTTCCGCGGGCGTTGATGATGGCCCAGTGTTTCGGGTTGGAAGTAAACCTTGATGAAGCATCCTTCTTCCTCGGCAAACGATCGATCATTTCCGACCCCAAACGGGGCTTGCCCGAATGGCAGGATCATATCTACATCGCCATGGCACGCTCTGCTGCCTCGGCCACCGACTTCTACCGCATTCCGTATAACCGGGTGGTGGAAATGGGGATGCAGATTACCGTTTAAATATCCATATTTTGCGCCGCAATATTGCAGGTAACACCCCTATTCCCGGACCCGGAAAGGGGTGTTATTCTGCTGCATCTTTATGAAGTGAGGGAATAATGAAAACAGGCCTGATCAACCATCTGGAACAGGAAATCGAACAGGTCAAAAAGAATGGCCTGTATAAGGGAGAGCGCATTATCACCTCATCCCAAAGCGCCGACATCACCGTACAAAACGGCGATCACGTCCTGAATTTCTGCGCCAATAATTATCTGGGGCTGGCGAATAACCCGGACCTCGTCAAGGCAGCCAAAGACGCGCTGGACCGTTACGGTTACGGCATGGCATCGGTGCGCTTCATCTGCGGCACGCAGGATATTCACAAAGCACTAGAGCAAAAAATCAGCAAATTTTTAGGCATGGAAGATACGATTTTGTATTCATCCTGCTTTGATGCCAATGGCGGTTTGTTTGAAACATTGCTGGGCGAGGAAGATGCCGTTATCAGTGATTCATTAAACCACGCCAGCATCATCGACGGTGTGCGCCTGTGTAAGGCAAAACGCTACCGCTACGAAAACAACGATATGGCCGCGCTTGAAAACTGCCTGAAGGAAGCACAAGGGCAACGCTTCCGCCTGATCGCGACAGATGGCGTATTCTCGATGGATGGTTACATCGCCAATCTGCCAGCCATTTGTGATCTGGCCGATAAATATGATGCAATGGTGATGGTTGATGACAGCCACGCCGTTGGCTTTACCGGCCCCGGCGGTCGCGGCACGCATGAATATCATAATGTCATGGATCGGGTGGATATCATCACCGGTACGCTGGGCAAGGCCCTTGGCGGTGCATCGGGTGGTTATACGTCAGGCAACAAGACGGTGATTGAGTGGCTGCGCCAACGCTCCCGCCCTTACCTGTTTTCAAACACGCTGGCCCCGGTGATTACGGCGACATCGATGGCTGTCTTCGACATGCTGGAAAGTGGCAATGAACTGCGCCAGCGTTTGCGCGATAACAGCACCTATTTCCGTCAAAAAATGACCGCGCTCGGATTTGACCTGCAACCGGGCGATCATCCGATTATTCCGGTGATGATTTATGACGCGGCACTGGCCGGAAAATTCGCAGAAGAAATGTTAAAACGCGGCGTTTATGTCGTTGGTTTCTCCTTCCCTGTGGTGCCACAGGGCAAGGCGCGCATCCGCACACAAATGTCGGCAGCCCATACCCGCGAACAACTGGATAAAGCCATCGCGGCCTTCGCCGCCGTGGGCAAAGAACTTGGAATTTTAAAGGCAGCAGCATAATCATGAAATCACTCGCAAAGACAAAAGCAGAACCCGGAATCTGGATGCAGGATAATCCTGTGCCGGAAATTGGCCCGAATGACGTGCTGATCCGCATTAAAAAATCCGCTATCTGCGGCACGGATCTGCATATTTACAAATGGGACGCATGGGCCAGCAAGACCATTCCGGTGCCGATGATTGTCGGGCATGAATATGTCGGAATCATCGAAAAACTGGGCAGCGAAGTCAAACATTTGACCATTGGCCAGCGCGTATCGGGCGAAGGTCACATTGTCTGCGGTCATTGCCGCAATTGCCGCGCCGGGAAGCGTCATTTGTGCCGCAATACCAAGGGTGTCGGCGTCAACCGTCCGGGCAGCTTCGCTGAATTTTTATCCCTGCCTGCGGAAAACGTATTCCCAATTCCTGATGATATTGATGATGAATTGGCCGCCATTTTTGACCCGTTCGGGAATGCGGTTCATACCGCGTTATCATTCGATCTGGTCGGTGAAGATGTTCTGATCACCGGAGCTGGCCCGATTGGTGTGATGGCCGTGGCCATTTGCAAACATGTCGGTGCGCGCCATGTCGTGATTACCGATGTGAATCCGTACCGCTTGAATTTGGCCAAGGAACTGGGTGCAACACGCGCCGTTGATGTATCCAAGGAAAAACTATCCGATGTCATGGCCGAACTTGGCATGAAGGAAGGATTTGATGTTGGTCTTGAAATGTCCGGCGTTGAATCCGCGTTCAAGGACATGATCAATGCCATGAACCACGGCGGTAAAATCTCCCTGCTCGGTATTCCACCGGGTGGGAAAATGGATATCGACTGGAATCAGGTGATCTTTAAGGGTCTCGTGATTAAGGGCATCTATGGCCGGGAAATGTATGAAACATGGTACAAAATGACTGCCATGCTGCAATCAGGCCTGAATATTCGTCCCGTCATCACCCACCGCATTAAAATTGATGACTATATCGACGGGTTCGAAGCCATGAAATCGGGCCAGTGCGGCAAGGTTGTGATGGACTGGGAATAAGAAACAAATACCAACAGGGAGCATAAGAAATGGCAGCGAACAAAGACAAATACATGCCAGGTTTTGGCAATCATTTCTCGACCGAAGCTGTTCCGGGATCCCTTCCGGTCGGGCGAAATTCGCCACAACGCCCTGAACATGGTTTATATACCGAACAGCTGACCGGGACATCGTTCACCGCACCGCGTTCTCACAACCAGCGCACATGGACATACCGCATTCGTCCGTCCGTATGCCACACGCCGTATCAATCAATGCGTGCCGACAATATTAAATCATCGCCGTTTGATGAGGTTGCAACACCGCCAAATCAATTGCGCTGGGACCAGCTACCAATCCCGACCCGCCCAACAGATTTTATTGATGGCCTGATAACACTGGCCGGGAATGGCGACACGCATTCATGGTCCGGTCTGGCCATTCATCTATACGCAGCCAATGCGTCGATGAATTACCGTTATTTTTACAGCGCCGATGGTGAATTTTTGTTTGTGCCGCAACAGGGGCAATTAACCCTGCGCACTGAACTGGGCATCATGGATGTAAAACCCGGTGAGATTGCCGTTATTCCGCGCGGTATTAAATTTGCCGTGAACCTGCCTGACGGGGAATCTCGCGGCTATGTCTGCGAAAACTATGGCCACCCGTTCCAATTGCCTGATCTGGGGCCGATTGGCGCGAATGGTTTAGCAAATCCACGTGATTTCTTGACCCCTGTGGCGGCATTTGAAGATTACGATGGCCCGTGTGAAGTCGTTGCAAAATTTTCCGGCCAATTATGGTCCAGCACCTATGACCATTCACCGCTATGTGTGGTCGCATGGCACGGAAATTATGTGCCGTATAAATATGATCTGGCATTATTCAACACGATTAACGCGGTCAGTTACGACCACCCGGACCCATCGATCTTTACCGTCCTCACCTCACCCAGCCATCCGGCGGGTACAGCCAATATTGATTTTGCAATCTTCCCGCCGCGTTGGATGGTGGCTGAAGATACGTTCCGCCCACCATGGTTCCACCGCAACGTCATGTCCGAATTTATGGGCCTGATCCACGGGGTTTATGATGGCAAGGAAGGCGGCGGGTTTGCCCCCGGCGGCGCGTCCATTCATAACTGCATGTCCGGCCACGGCCCCGATGCCTCCACGACCGAACGCGCCATGGCCGCCAATCTGGCACCTGCGAAGATTGAGGGCAGCCTAGCATTCATGTTTGAAAGCCGTTATATCCTGCGCCCAACCAAGTTCGCACTTGCAGCAAAAACGCTGCAAAAGGACTATTTTCAGGCATGGGCGGGGATAAAGAAACTGTTTCGGTAATTGAATTTTGCAATATGCCAGCAAAAATGTTACGGAAAGATAAGGCGCATATTATAAAAACAGTGCCATTAGAACAGGGACGTAAATCATGTTTTCAGCCGCCACAAAGAAGGTGCTGCTCACCGCGTCTACGCAAGCGGATCAATACGGCCACAATCAGGTCCTGACAGAACACCTGTTGGTCGGGTTGTTGGGTGATCCAACGATTAAGTCCATCATCACCAATTTGGGTTCATCCTGCGATAATATTTTACAGTCCCTTGATGAATATCTTTCGGCCCCCGCCACGCATAAATTGGCAAATAAGAAAAATACCACGGCGGATACATTATCCGATCAAGTTGAAAAAATTCTGATCGATACCAGGGCGCTTTCCGGCGATGCGGAAATTGCCCCACTGAAATTATTATTGGTGTTGATCTTAAACGCAGAAAATTGCCCTGCCGTAGAAATACTAAAGGAGAATGGTGTATCCATGACTGATATTAAGCGCAAAACGACCCATATTCGTCCCGGCGGAAGCAATGTTAAAAAGTTCTGCACCAACCTGACCGCAGCTTCTGTCAATGAGAACACAGCTAAAATCGTTGCCCGCGATAGCGAAATTAAGGACATCATCAAGACATTATTGCGCCAGAATAAATCAAGTGCGCTTTTGATAGGAAAATCGGGTGTTGGCAAAACTGCGATTATTGAAGGCCTTGCCAATTTCATGGTTATAGGCGCTGTGCCATCGCAATTTAAAAACGTCAATATTTATGCGCTGAACAATGCGGCACTGATAGCCAGTGCGCAATCCTATGGCGAGATCGAAGCCAGCATGCAGGCCATCTTAAAAGAGCTTCAAACAGACCCCAATGCCATTTTGGTCGTGGATGATCTCCATTCCCTGCACCCGGATGTGGCGATGAACCTTCGTCTGGTGATCGCCGATGGGTCGGTACGTTGTATCGCAACAACCACACCGGAAGGATACCGCAACACAATTCAAAAAGCGGCCTCACTCGATCGTTTGTTCTTGAAAAAAACAATCAATGAACCAACCGAAAAACAAACTCAGGCTATCGCCGAAGAAAATATTGAACGTTTCGAGTTGCACCATAAGGTCAAATATCAAAAAGATGCTATTGAGACCGCAATTCGACTGGCGACACATTATATTCCTGATCAGTGCATGCCAGGCAAGGTCTTGGATATTTTGGATCAGGCCGGAGCGAATAAAGTCGCGGCAAAGTTTACATCACCCGAAGCGGGCCCGTTCAAGATCAAAGTTTCCGATATTGAAAAAGTCATAGCCAATATGACCGGCATTCCAATATCGCAATTAAGCCAGACCGAAACAGACAAGATCAACCGTCTGGAAGATGATTTGAACAAGGTCGTCATGGGTCAGGAACAAGCCGCCAAGGTTCTGGCCAAGGCCATTCGCCGCTCCCGCGCCGGTTTGAACGACCCGACAAAACCGATTGGCAGCTTCCTGTTCCAAGGACCAACGGGCGTTGGTAAAACAGAACTGACCCAGCAGCTTTCCAAAACACTGGGCATGAAATTACTGCGCTATGATATGTCAGAATATATGGAGAAACACTCCGTATCCCGTCTGATCGGTGCGCCCCCCGGTTATCTGGGGTCGGATCAGGCCGCTATGCTGATTGACCCGGTCGTGCAAAACCCGAATTGCATTATTCTGCTGGATGAAATCGAAAAAGCACACCCGGCGATCTATAATATTTTGTTGCAGGTGATGGACCACGGCACGTTAACCGGGAGTGATGGCAAAAAAGCCGATTTCCGCAATGCGATTATCGTCGCGACCACCAATGCCGGATCATCAATTGCTTCCGGCCCGGCGATTGGCTTCTCACAAGATGTCGATGACAGCACATTACGCATCACGGAGGCAATTAAACGCCAGTTCACACCGGAATTTCGCAACCGTCTGGACGCAATTGTTCCCTTTATGCACCTGAACAAAGACGTCGCACACAAGATTGCCGATAAGTTCCTTGGGCAATTGGCCGAACGGTTGAAACTGAAAAACATTGAAGTGCAGTGGGACGAAGCCGCCAAAAACTGGCTGGTGGATAAGGGTTATAACCGTGAGTTTGGCGCACGCCCGATGGCACGTTTGATTCAGGACTCCGTCGCCAACACGCTGGCGGATGAAATTCTGGGTGGGCGTTTGGAAAAAGGCGGCTCTGTGCGCATTGAATTTAACGGCGCGGCTTCGGGTACCCCCCTCAACTTCGTGATCGAAGAAAAAGCCGCTAAAAAAGCCCGTGCCGCCAGTAACCAAAACAACCCGCAACCGCCCCAAATCGGCATGAGCGGATCATAACCGGGTTAAACCCGATTTAGGTGCGTCGGCACTTTAAAACCGGCGCGCCTTTAAATTCCACAAAATTGACATCCATGCCCTTGGACCAGAAAACGGTTCCGGTTTCGGCGGATTCATACTTCGCACCCGAAGCAGATTCCGTGCGCGCAATGGAAAGCACACGCCCCGCAATATCAACAGACACGTGCTGGCCATCGGTGAAGGTCACATTCAAGACTTGCCCTCCCTCACAGGCATAAGTGGCCGTGGAAACATTTTCCTGCTCACAAGCCCCAAGGGCGAAGACGGACATCACCGCCAGAACAATGTGTCTTTTCATGATTTAAGCCTTCTTCCATCTCAATTTTGGTTCACGGGCAGCTTTCACTTCATCTAAACGGCGACGCGGTGTTGAAACCGGGTTTTCGTGCAGGGCCGCACCGCGACCCGCCTTTGCCTCAGCCGCAATCCATTTCATCACACCGATGAAACGATCAAGGCTGTCTTTGCTTTCTGTTTCGGTCGGTTCGATCAACATCGCACCCGGCACGACCAGTGGGAAATAAACCGTCATCGGGTGGAACCCGTTTTCGACAAGCGTTTTTGCAACATCGATTGTGGTGGTCCCTTGATCCTTTTGCAGCTTATCGGTCAGCAGACATTCATGCATGCATGGCCCCGGATACGGCACGTGGTAATCATCCTTCAACTGGCTAAGGATATAGTTCGCGTTCAAAACGGCATCTTCTGATACCTGTTTCAAACCATCTGAACCATGCGACAGGATATAGGCCAAGGCGCGCACATGCATACCGAACTGGCCACTGAAACCCTTCAGGCGGCCCAATGTTTCCGGGCGTTCCTTTTCCGTTTCCAGATAGAAACCATTTTTACCCTTTAACACCACAGGCACAGGCATATAAGGCGCCAATTCCTTGGTCACGCAGATTGGACCCGAACCCGGACCACCACCGCCATGCGGGGTTGAGAAGGTTTTGTGCAAATTGATATGCATGACATCAACACCAAAATCCGCCGGGCGAATTGTGCCGACCAGCGCATTGAAGTTTGCCCCGTCGCAATAGAAATATCCGCCAGCCTTATGCAGCAGATTGGCGATTTCAATCATTTCGCGTTCAAACAACCCGGCAGTGTTCGGGTTAGTCACCATCATCCCGGCGACATCCTTGCCATCGCCAAGCGCTTCTTTGAACGCCTCAACGGTCAAGCGACCGGATTCTTTTGTCGGGATAGAACGAACGGTAAAGCCGCACATCGCCGCCGTGGCCGGGTTCGTGCCATGGGCAGAATCCGGGATCAGCATAACGGTTTTGCCCGTGTTACCCTTTTTCTCATGCGCGCGGCGGATCGTCATGATCCCCGCCAGTTCACCATGCGCACCCGCAGCCGGAGACAGACACACGCCGGGTAAGCCGGTCAGCTCACCCAGAATATTTTGCAGATCATGCATAACGCGCAAAGCACCCTGTACCGTGCAAACAGGTTGCATCGGGTGAACATGCGCAAAACCGGGCAGACGCGCCATACGTTCGTTTAAGCGCGGGTTATGCTTCATCGTGCAAGACCCCAGCGGGAAAAAGCCGCTGTCGATTGAATAGTTCAACGTGGACAGGCGCACAAAATGACGCACCGCCTGCGGTTCAGACACCTGCGGCAACCCAATGTTACCGCGCGGGGCCAGCCCGGTGCGCAGCTTCATACCTTTTGGTTTTGGCAGATCCACGCCGGGGTGATCGCTGTGCTCTTTATCCCATAGCAGGTTTTCTTCGTAATGAAGGCCACGGCTGCCACCGTTCAGGGTGATATCTGGGTTGCTCATCTTTGTACCCTCTACAATTTTGATTTCTGCGCTCATGCCATTGCCGCTTTCATTGTGCTAATCAATGTATCGACATCATCGTCCGTGGTCATTTCGGTGACCGCCATCAACAGGCGGTTCGCCTCAAGCGGATACCCAGCGATAATGCCGTCTTCCGCCAGTGTTTCGACCAGTTTTTGTGCGTCCACAGGCAGGGTCACAACGAATTCGTTGAAGAAGGATGTGTTTTCAATGCCAACCCCCTTCACCTTTGCCAAGGCATCCGCCAGATCACAGGCGCGTTCATGATTGAGCAATGCCAGATTTTTCAATCCGTCTTCACCCAGCAATGACATGTGAACCGTGAATGCCAAAGCGCATAGGCCCTGGTTGGTACAAATGTTCGATGTCGCCTTTTCACGGCGAATATGTTGTTCGCGGGTATTGAGCGTCAGCACATAGCCGACTTTTCCGTCCGCATCCAATGTCTGGCCCACCAGACGACCCGGCATTTGCCGCACATATTGTTCACGGCAGGCAAAGAAACCCAGATGTGGCCCGCCAAAACTCATCGGCAGGCCAATCGATTGCGCCTCACCACAGACAATATCCGCTGCCGTTGGTGCAGGCAGCAAGCCCAGTGACACGATCTCGTTAATCACAACGATCAGCAAAGCACCTGTTTCATCGCATTTCGCGCGCCATCCCTCATAGGCCTCTGGCGTGCCAAAGAAATCAGGCGATTGAATAACCACGCAGGCAGATTCCGCATCCGGCCCACCGCTGACGATTTCCACATCGGGGTGATTTTCCATGTAGGAATTGGTCACTTCGCGGTAATGCGGGTGCAAGGCGTTGCCGATACACACTTTCTTACGCCCTGTAATCCGCATTGCCATTAAAATAGCCTCAACACACGCCGTGGCGCCGTCATACATACTGGCGTTGGCGATGTCTTGCCCGGTCAGCTGTGCGATGAAGGTCTGGAATTCAAAAATCGCGGTCAGTGTGCCTTGTGCAATTTCCGGCTGGTACGGTGTGTACGCGGTTAAGAACTCGCTGCGCTGAATAATGTAATCGACGCTGGCCGGGATGTGATGGTGATAGCACCCTGCCCCCAAAAAGAACGGCCCCGCCCCGGCAGCATGATTTTCATTGGCATAGGAAGTCAGTTGACGCTCCACCTCCAGCTCCCCCGCATGCGGGGCAATATTTGCCAGCCCCTTGATGAAGGCCTTTTCCGGCACATCGCGGTACAGGTCACGGACGGATTTAACACCGACCGCGTCCAGCATGGCTTCACGGCTTTTTTGCGTCTGGGGCAGATAGCGCATTTTTGTTCTTCCTATTATTCAACAGTTTTCAAGAAATCGTCATAAGCAGCCTTGTCCAGCATGGCGCTTACTTCTTCTGGATTGTTCATTTTGATTTTGGCAATCCAGCCATCTTCAATCGATTTTTTCAGCAGCTCAGGATCACCGGACAGATTGTCGTTAATGCCAACAACTTCGCCTGTCACAGGCGTGTAAACTTCAGCGGCGGTTTTGACCGATTCAACAACGGCGAAATGCTCGCCCTTTTTCACCTGACGGCCCATTTTCGGCAGTTCAACATAAACCAGATCACCCAGCGCATTTTGCGCGTAATCGGTAATGCCAATCACGGCAACATCGCCGTCTTCGATTTTCAACCATTCATGGTCTTTTGTGTATTTCATTGTCATTTACTTACCCTTTCAAGCGGCTTTCTTTTTCATGGATTTGGTTTTGGCAGGAACGAAGGAGAGTTCCGTAATTTCCGCCGCAATATTATTGCCGCGAACATTGACGAAAATCTTCTGCCCCACAGTGGCAAAGGCCGTTTCAATATAACCCTGCCCGATGGATTGTTTCAGTGTCGGCGAAAAACCGCCGCTGGTCATGGTGCCGATTTTACGGTCTTGTTCATCGCGCAGCTCAGACCCCTCGCGTGCAATCCCCTTATCAATCAAGCGAATGCCAACGCGCTGGCGCGACACACCGTTTTGCAAATGATCGAGAATAGTTTTCGCGCCGATATAATCGGTATGGTCCTTGGCCACGATCCATTGCAACCCGGCCTCAATCGCCGAAGTGCTATCATCAATATCATGCCCGTAAAGGGGATAACCCATTTCAAGGCGCAAACTGTCCCGCGCGGCCAAACCGACAGGCTTCACGGATTCATGGGCCAAAAATTGGTCCCAGATATGAACGGCATCACGTTGCGGAATGCTGATTTCAAAGCCGTCTTCGCCGGTGTAGCCCAAGCGGCTGATCAGCAGGCCTTTATCTTCAATCACCCACATATAAGGCATATCAGACGTATCAACGCCCAGCACGTTGCGCAAAGCCCGCTCCGCTTCCGGCCCTTGTAAGGCCAGCAAAGCGCGGTCTTCCCACACTTCCATATCGGTATCGAATTTCAAATGACTGCGCAGCCACGGAATGTCTTTATCCTTGCAACCGGCATTCACCACAGCAAAGAATGTTTCCGGCCCCAGACGCGACACGATCAGATCATCAATGATCCCACCGTCCTCATTCGGCAGCACAGAATATTTTGCACGCCCGTCAGGAATCTTGTCATACGCGCCCGGTGTGACGTGTTGCCAAAACGCACACGCCCCCGGCCCCGTCACCATGATCTGCCCCATATGCGAAACATCGAACAGCCCCGCATGCGCGCGCGTCCATTCGTGCTCCTTCAACACGCCCTCTTTATAATAAAGCGGCATATCATACCCAGCGAACTCACCCATTTTAGCGCCCAGGGCAAGATGGGCGGAATGCAATGCTGTTGTTTTCATGATTAAAACACTAGCAGACGCAGCTCAGCCAACCAATGGACTGCCCCAGAAAAGCGTGGGTAAAGCACAGTTTTTCCGGGCCTGTTATTGTGCAAAGCAGCAAGATTGAGCACTGCGTTTCAGGCAAATTTTGTACTAAAACGCATTTTTTTAAATCTGATAACCGCCCCAATATTGACATTCTGGAAATGAAAATTCGCGTCAATGTCACAAATTGCTGTTGTGGACGAGTATCATAATAGGGTTGACGGATCATCTTTGATTAAGACCCTGTAGAGCTTAAGTACATTTGACAGGTTAGCCTCAATCTCATTACCAGTACCATCTGAGCAAATAATAATATTTTTGGGCATGCTAAAAGACTCTGTTTAAAAAATATGCGGTGAAATAATAACCTCTCTGTGCGTCCAAACCACTAAAGAGATCTAAGAATATGGCAATTAAAAAGCCGAGGTTATACAACTTATGCCATATAATATAGTTTTATGGGTATAAAAATAAGATTTATAAATTGAGCGCATTGTATTTTAGGCCATACTTCGCTGATCTATTAGGTACCCACAAACGGAATCAGAGGTTTTTATGAAATATTTTGTCGCGTTTGGTTCCAAAGATAAAACCCATGCAGAAACTATAGCTGCTGCGTCCAAAGGGGCCAGCTCTGCAGACGTAACCTATGCCCCATGGTCAGCAGAAGATCGTTCTGGTTCACCTGTTCATGCTGCCGTCGAAGATTGGCTAGATGATGCAGAGGGTATAGCCTGCATGATAACTTATAATGGCTAGGGCGATTACCAATAACCACCCTTACTAAAATTATGGATCAGTTGAGGATCATTATGTTGCAGATTAACCTTCAAAATTAATTATGAATTAAGAGTTTTCTTTCAACTCATTTAAAATTAATAAAACCTCTCGCCTTATAGTTGAATACCTGACTTCTTCCTGAACAAGATTGTCACACACAGCTTTAATATATGAATCCAAAGGATCAGCTAATATCTCTTCAATTGCCGGATATCTCCATGAAGCCCATAGATGTATCTCAACCCAATTAAATTCCTTACAAATAGCATATGGCTTAAAAATGAAATCCAAACATCACCTCGATAACGTGGCACTAATATTCTAATAGGAAAAATATTTACTTCATAGAATCTAAATAATTAGCCCAATCTTGCATCATAATCCGCCGCTCATTCAAAAACTCTGCTCGATCATAAGCCGCTACAATTTGATTTTTATGAGCATGAGCTAATTGGCGATCAATAACTTCATGGCGATAATTCCCAATTTTTTCTTTAATTGTTGTCATCGCCAGCGCACGAAAACCATGCCCCGTCATTTTACCGCGATAGCCCATTCTATCAAGCGCAACGAGTATTGTATTATTGCTCATATGGCTTTTCGGGTTATGCGTACTGGGCAAAATATACGGCCTATTAGGGTATGGGTTTAACTCCTTTAAGCGCCTGAGCCTTTCAATAACTTGGCGCGACAATGGTACAATGTGAGGTCGGCGCATTTTCATGCGCTCTGCTGGAATTTCCCAAGTTGCCGTTTCAAAATCAATTTCCTCCCATTTTGCCTTTATCAGCTCACCTGTCCTAACGAAGGTGTACATAAGGATTTCAAGGGCAATTAAAGTTTGGGGGAACGCTCGAATATCGTTTTTACTCAGGGCCTTTAGAAAGTCTGGGATTTCCTTTGGCGCTAGGGCCGCGTAATGCCCTCTTTTGAATGGCTTCAATGCCCCCTTCAATGACGGTGCAGGATCAACTTCAGCCCTGCCCGTAACAACAGCGTACCGGAAGATCTGGGAACAATATTGAATAGCACGGCGGGTCATTTCATATGCCCCGCGAGCTTCGATCATTCTGGCTACATCTAAGAGATCTAAGGCTTTAATCTCTTTTATGGGGCGTGAACCTATGGCAGGGAAGATATCCTGCTCCAGACGCCGGATAATCGTTCTGGCGTGGTTTTCAGACCAGGTGTCCTTATTGAGCTCAAACCACTCACGGCCAATAGCTTCAAAGGTATTTGAAGCATTGAGGCGGGACTGCCGCTTATCTTCCTTTTTGGCTTGGGATGGATCGACCCCGTTTGCGAGCTGCTTCTTTGCCGCTACGCATTTTTCTCTGGCCTGACCTAATGGAGTCTCTGGGTAGCTGCCGAGGGCGAGCGTCTTTTGCTTACCCTCATAGCGGTAATTCATACGCCAATATCGGCTGCCATTGGGAGAGACAAGAAGGAATAACCCTTGGGAATCCGCCAGTTTATAAGGCTTTTCTTTGGGCTTAGCGTTTTTACAGGAAAGATCGGTTAAAGGCATTTAATGGTATCACTTTTGTTAAATGAATTAATACCATCAAAAATACCATCATTTGGTTGGTATTTCACAGGACGTGAGTGAACATCCCCGGACATTGTCGGGGCATAAATAACTGATTTATAAGGGGAAATGGACGATTTTGGACGTCTGTGAATAAAAAATTGGCGTCCCCTACGGGATTCGAACCCGTGTCGCCTCCGTGAAAGGGAGGTGTCCTGGGCCTCTAGACGAAGGGGACGTGAAGAAGCTGGGCTTTTCTATTAAAACTTGGAGGTAAAATCAAGCGTTTTCTGATGGATATAAAAATATCCCCAAAAATGGCTCTATTCTGCGGCTTCGGCGCGGGTTCCGGACAGGGCTGGGGCTGCGTCTTCGACGTGAAATTCGACCTTTTCCGCGCCATTCCAGGTATCCAGCTTTAAACGCCCGGCCAGATGGAATCGTTGCTGGCCAGATTTCAGGATGGCTTGGCCCATGGGGGTGTCCCCGGCGCGGAAGGCCATGGCCTTCATCCGTGTGCCGCCACCATCGGAATCGCTGATCATCATGCGGATATGCCCATCCCCGACCACACCGACCATGTCGAGTTTGACGTTGGGCAGAACAAAGAGCGGTTCGGGGTTATCCATGCCAAACGGGCCGACCTGATCGGCCAGCATTTTGACCAGTTCAACCCGCGCACCGCGCACGCTGATGACGCCATCAATTTGTGTTTCAAAGACAGCTTCGTGTCCTGCGGATTGACGCGCGACATGGTCGTATAAGAATGCGCGGAAGGCCGGAATTTGTTCGGGCAATATGGTGAAGCCAGCGGCCATGGCATGCCCCCCGCCCTTGACGATTAAACCAGCATTGCGGGCATCGATGAAGGCGGCTGCGATATTGATGCCTGGAACAGAACGACCTGATCCACGCCCTTCTAAGGCGTTATCATGGCCAGGTGCGTAGGCGATGACGGCGGCGGGTTTTTTGTATTTCTCAACAAGGCGTCCGGCGACAAGGCCGTTCAGGCCCGGATGCCACCCTTCATCCCCCACCAGAATAACCGGGTGTTGATCGAGCCCTTGATCTTCAACACGGGCCAAGGCCTGTGCCATCATTTCAGATTGAATGTCTTTGCGCTTGTCATTGCAGTCATTGAGCGTCCAGGCGAGGTTTTTAGCTTCCTCAGCATCATCGGTGGACAGTAGCCGCGCGCCAATATCGGCGCGGTGAACGCGTGATCCGGCATTAATACGCGGCCCCAGAACAAACCCGGCGTGATAAGTGGACAGCGCGGTTTTAACCCCGGCGACTTCACACAGCGCCTTAATGCCGGTGTTCTGCCCTCGGTTCATCAGGTCAAAACCGAATTTCACAAACAGGCGGTTTGGGCCCAGCAGCGGCACCATGTCGCAGACTGTGCCAAGCGCCAGAAGATCGAGAAGATTTTTCAGCGGCGCTTCCGGGCGGTCCTTAAAGAAGCCCTTCTCGCGCAGTTTTGCATTCACCGCCACGCAGAGCATAAAGCTGACTCCGCAAGCGGCCAGCATGGTGTAACCGCTGTCATCGTCTTTGCGTTTTGGATTGATGAGGTGATTGGCGGCGGGCAGTTTATCTTCCGCCTCATGGTGATCGAGGATGATGATATCAAGGCCAATTTCGCGCCCCTGCGCCACGACATCAAACGCGGTTGTGCCGCAATCGGCCATCAGGACGATCTCGGCGCCATCGGCCTTTAATTTGCTCAGGGCGTTGATGTTGGGGCCGTAGCCTTCGGTCAAGCGGTCAGGGATATAAAACGGCATTTCGATGCCGCAATGGCGGAAAAAACGCACCAGAATAGCGGTCGATGTTGCGCCGTCCACGTCAAAATCAGCAAACAGCGCCATTTTCCGGCCCGCGAGCACGGCATCGGCCAGTTCGGTGGAGGCTTCATCCATGCCCTTTAATTTAAAGGGGTCCGGGAAGTCGCGGGCGATTTTGGGGGACAGGAAAACTTCCACCTGATCGGGCGTAACTTTGCGCGACGACAACAACCGCGCGACAATTTCCGGCACACCATGTGCGGAAACCATACGCGCGATATGATCGTCATTCACATCGGGAAAAACCCAGCGTGACAGCATCAGCGATTTATCAATATTTAAAATCGCTGATGACATATCAGAAGCCTTGTAATGTCAGGGTCAGGGCCATACCGGCCGCAATCAAGACCAACGCCAGAATTGTGCTGACGCTGAACCCGACGCCACGTGCCTTAACATCCTGAACGGTGAAACACGCCGCACGGATCAGGCTGAACATAACGAACAGGGTAATTGGCAGAGCCGCAATCGCCACCGCGTTTGCAGACAGGGCAATAACGACCAGTACCATAAAGCCAATGATATAGGGCATTGGCAAATACCCGTCCTTATTATCGCGGATCATAATGCGCCCGCCCATGACCAGGAACAGGGTGAACAACAAAGCCTGTGACAGGGCGTTATGCGCGAAAACGCTGTCTTGCATGGTTGCACCGTATTTAAAGAGCGCATAAGCGGCCACTTCCGCCACCGACACCAGCGCAACAAAGCCCAATTTCAAATGCAACGGCACAAGGCGCGTATTTTTGTAATCTTGCTTTGCCCGGCCAATATGCAGGAAGAATCCACCAGCAAACAGCGTGCCCAGAACCAATAATAATTCAGGTGAGAAGGATGTTTTGAAAACAACAACATCAAGCAGCAGTGCAAGAAGAACACTGAACCCGAAACGATACCCCGTCCCTTCACTCAAACTTTGGAAGGACGAAATAAAGACAGTCCCGAAATTCATCGCGTAACAAACACCCAGCCACACCGCCACACACAGCAAATAAGGCCATTGCAGTTCAAGCTGGCCATTCATGGCAAAATAGGTCAACACACCCGCCCATAACGGCAAGGTCAGACCATAAGCTCCGAGAATGGCTCGGCTGGCTCCCCCGCCCACGCGCAGACGTCTGGCCATGGCGTTAATGACCATAAAACCAACTTCGCCAATCAGGGCCATTAGAATGATAAGTGTTGCGGAGAATGTCATGATTAACGGCCCTGCCCTGTTTTACGGTCGAAATTGTGTTCGGCTTCGATCTTGCGGATGGTTCCTGATTTGGAACGCATGATAATGGAGTGGGTCGTCGCCCCGCCCGGACGGCGGCGCACACCGCGCAGCATGGCACCATCTGTCACACCCGTGGCGGCAAACATGACGTTTTGCGGCTTGGCCAAATCATCAAGCGCATAGATTTTTTTCAAGTCGCGAATGCCCCATTTTTCGGCGCGCGCGATTTCATCATTATTGCGGAACACCAAACGGCCCAACATCTGACCGCCTGTGCATTGCAGGGCCGCCGCGGCCAGAACACCTTCCGGTGCGCCGCCCGTGCCCATGTAAATATCAATGCCGCTATCGCCCATGGCGGTGGCGATTACACCGGAAACATCGCCGTCTTGAATAAAGCAAATACGCGCGCCAGATTCACGCACCGCACGCACCATGTCATCATGGCGTGGACGGTCGAGGATACAGACCAGCAAATCTTCCACCCGTGCATTTTTTGCATCGGCCAGTTTTTTCAAAATTTCCTGTGGTGGCGCATCCAGATCGAGAATATTGGCGGGCAAGCCCGGACCCACCGCCATTTTCTCCATGTATGTATCAGGCGCGTTGAGGAAGCTGCCCTTATCAGCCATCGCCATTACAGCCAATGCATTCTGCCCCCCCTTGGCGGTGATCGTTGTCCCTTCAAGCGGGTCAAGGGCAATATCAATTTCCGGACCATTGCCGGTACCGACTGTTTCACCGATATAAAGCATTGGCGCTTCATCGCGTTCGCCTTCACCAATCACAACAGTGCCGCGAATATTCAAACTGTTCAGGGCTTCACGCATCGCATCCACGGCGGCGGCGTCTGCTTCCTTTTCATCGCCGCGCCCTACAAGGCGCGATGCGGCCAACGCTGCGGCTTCGGTGACGCGGATGGCTTCCAAGGCCAAATTGCGATCCATATTGAAACCAGCAACATCTGGAGAGATATGGGAGTAGTGCTTCTGTGCGGCGGACATTATCGTTCCTTTTCCCTGTTATCGTTTTTATAAATTAAAACTGCACGATCCGCATAACGGTTGGCTCGGCGCGGACCAGATCAAGATCAGCAATCCCGCTGCACGCCGCAACCACATCGGACTGGCGGCTTTCATGGGTGCTGAGAATAATAGAAACGGGTTGGTCTGGGCTGCGTCCCCGTTGAATGACGGATTCAACAGAAATTTTATGGTCACGCAAAATGGCCGTAACATCGGCCAGAACGCCGGGTTTATCCAATACGGACAAGCGGATATAAAAATGCGCCAGAATATCTTCCGGCCCGCCCCATACGGCGTCTTCCAGTTCCAATGCAGGAATGCCGTAAACCGGGCGACCCGCCAGTGGTTTATCCAGATGACGCGCCACATCGACAATATCGGATAGCACGGCAGAAGCCGTTGGCCCCTCACCCGCGCCACGCCCGACCAGCAAGGAACTGCCCACGAAATTTCCTTCGATCAGGACAGCATTATAAACACCATCGACCGCGCCAATCGGGCTGTGTTCTGGAACAAGACATGGTTCCATACGTTGAACAATCCGGCCATCGGCCACACGGCGTGCCATGCCGAGCAATTTAATCCGGTAGCCCAGTTGCGTCGCGCACGCAATATCATCCGCCGTAATGTGGCGAATGCCCTGAATATCCACCTTAGAAAAATCAGGTTTCACGCCAAAGGCCAAGGCACTGAGGATCGATAGCTTGTGCGCGGCATCGATGCCATCAACATCAAAGGATGGGTCAGCCTCCGCATAACCTTTTTGCTGTGCTTCTTTCAGCACGTCATCAAAGGCACGGCCCGTTTCGCGCATCTCGGTCAAAATGTAATTACAGGTGCCGTTCAAAATGCCGTAAATGGCATTGATTTGGTTTCCGGCGAAACCTTCACGTAGAGTTTTAATGATGGGAATACCACCGGCGACAGCGGCTTCATAAAGAAGCGGCACAACAGAAGAATCCGCCATGGCGGCCAGTTCCAACCCATGTTCAGCCAGCAAAGCTTTATTCGCGGTAATCACAGGCTTTCCGGCCTTCAAGCAACGCTCAACCAGATTGCGCGCAGTCCCCTCCGCCCCGCCCATCAGTTCGATGACGACATCAAGGCGCGGATCACCCGCCATGCGTTCGGGGCTGTCCAACCATTCATAGGCAGAAATATCAATGCCGCGATCTTTATTGGCATCGCGCGCACTGACGCAGACAATTTCAACCGGGCGTCCGGCGCGGGCCGCGATCATGTCAGGGTATTGTTGCAGGATTTTTACAACACCACATCCGACATTCCCAAGACCCGCAATCCCAACGCGCAGCGGTTTTGTCATTACTGCAGACCTGTCAGGATCTCAACACGGCGGTTTTTAGCTTCCGTTGCGCGGTCCGTTTCCATCACGGCCGGTTTTGCGGAACCATAAGCGGTTGTCTTGATCGCCTCCGGCGGTACGCCGTCACGGATCAATTGCTTGGTGACAGCCATGGCGCGTTTCATCGACATTTGCAGGTTGATAATACCGCGCTGGACCGGATCGGTGCTTTGGGCGCGCTGGCTGGCGTGGCCTTCTACAACGACGTGGCCGCCGTAATTGCGCGCTGCGCTGGCAATAGCTTTACGCGCTGTGGCGCTGAGGGCCGATGAACCATGTTCAAAATAAACGGTGTTTGGATTGCCTGTGTACATCGGCAAGGAATCCATGGCTGCATAACCACCCGCCGCAGGCATTGGGCGACGTGCGCCGCCATATGGACGGTAGGCCGGATTAGTGCCCGGTGCCAGAACGCTGTCACCGAATGGGAAGACGGTCACGCTTGGGTCGGTGCTGGACGGAACGCCGCCCGTACCATACGCAGATGAACCAACAATGCCCGGTGTCACGGATGACATGTTTCTCATGGGGCGGCCTGGCTCATCCAAACTGAACAATTCAACGCTGTCATTTGAATATTGCCCGGCGAGGCGGTTATAGCTCAAATCCTGTTTTCCCGTTGGCAGGGTTGGATCATCAAAAGAAACCGTGGTGCCATCGGTTGCGGGGCTGACATAGACAACTTTGCCCGAGTCTTTTTCCGAATGGAATGTGCGCTTAAAGGCATTATTCAAATCGGCACAGCCACCCAGTGTCATGCCCATGGCCACAGCCATCATCAACGTCAGAATAGTTTTGCGGTTCGCCACAGCAACCTCACCTTTCAAAGGATAGTCATAAATAGGCGCCAATCGTTGCGCAAAAGCAGCCCCGTTTCAACCCCTTAACCATACACAAGGGCCTGTTTTTCCCGTTGATTTTTGGGCTTTTAGACCCCACCATCCCTTCATGAGCACATCCAAAGATAAAAACGAACAAACTACGGAAAACCAAGCCCCGTTTGACCCGGTGGCCCTGGCGGCGATTCTGGCGCAAACGGCTGAAAAACTACAGCCGATGATGCAGGAATTTGCCCAGAAACTGGACTGGCAAGCGATGATGCAATCACCGCAAGCCGACCCGATGAATGTCCGTGATGCGTATATTTCGTTTTTTCAACAGCTCTATGCCGAACCCGACCGTCTGTTAGAAGCACAAATGGAATACGCCAATAACTGGATGCAGTTATGGCAGGAAAGCACAAAGCGGTTTATGGGCGAACCATCGGCCCCGCTCTTCCCCGCTGACGGAAAAGACAAGCGTTTCAAATCGCCCAAATGGCAAGAAAACCCCACGTTTGATTTTATCCGCCAATCTTATTTATTGACCACCCAGTGGATGATGAAACTGACTCATGACACAAAGGGTCTGGATGCGGACACACAGCGCAAGGTTGAATTTTATACCAAGCAATTCGCCGATGCGATGTCGCCCAGCAATTTCCTTCTCACCAACCCGGATGTATTGCAGGCAACCCTTGATACCAAAGGCGAAAACTTGGTGCGTGGGTTCCAGAACATGCTGGAAGATTTAGAACGCGGCCATGGCCAGTTGAAAATTAGCACAACAAATTACGATGCCTTTAAGCTGGGTGAAAATATTGCCACCGCGCCGGGGCAGATCATTTATCAGAATGATTTGATGCAGCTCATCCAATATGAACCAACAACTGAGACCGTTTATAAAACACCTGTGCTGATTACCCCGCCATGGATTAATAAATTTTATATTCTGGATCTGCGCCCGGATAATTCGTTGATCCGCTGGCTGGTCGATCAAGGGCATACCGTGTTCGTAATTTCATGGGTCAACCCGACACCGGAACTGAACACCAAAACCTTCGATGATTATATGAAGGAAGGCATTCTCGATGCCCTCGACCAGATTGAAAAGGCCACCGGCGAAGACGTCGTCAATGTCGCCGGATATTGCATTGGCGGCACGTTACTGGCGACCACGCTGGCGTGGCTCAGTGCCAAGGGCATGGCGCACCGCATTGAATCAGCAACATTCCTGACCACCCTGATTGATTTTAAAGAATCCGGCGATATTCGCGTCTTTATTGATGACGCGCAGATCAACATGCTGGAACAGGAGATGGAAGAGAAAGGTTATTTTGAAGCGCAAAATTTGAAGGAAACATTCAACCTGCTGCGCTCCAACGACCTCATCTGGACCTTCGTGGTCAATAACTACCTGCTGGGCAAGGAGCCCTTCCCGTTCGACCTTTTATATTGGAATGATGACTCAACCAATATGCCGGGGGCGATGCATAGTTTTTACCTACGCAACATGTACCGCGACAATAAACTTGTTGAAAGCGGCGGCATCACCATTGATGGCGTGAAGATTGATATGGGCAAGGTGAAAACCCCGTCCTATTTTCTGTCCACAAAGGACGATCATATCGCCCCATGGAAAGCCACCTATGCCGCCACGCAACTCTTCAAAGGTCCTGTAAACTTCACACTGGCCGGGTCCGGACATGTCGCCGGGGTCATCAACTCGCCAAAGGCCAATAAATACAGCCACTGGACAGCCCCCAAAAACCCAACCGATCCAGAAGAATGGTTCAACACCGCCACCCAGAGCGAAGGTTCCTGGTGGACCCATTGGGGCAAATGGCTCGCCCCCCACTCCGGCCCAAAAATCCCTGCCCGCAAACCCGGCGAAGGAAAATTAAAACCACTGGAACCCGCACCGGGGTCGTATGTGAAGAAGAAGATTTGAAATACGCCGACTAGTTACAGTTTTGTAATACGCCTGCACTGGACAAAACACAGCATTTCACATTTCCAAGGTTTGAAATTCCAACCACGACCTGGCCTGCTGCGCAGGTCGAGTTCATGTTGGCTGGAGGAACAGCCTCACAAACGGCGCGACCATACTTGATCGCGGTCATCAAGGACCCTTCAGGGCATTGCATAAGGGGTTCTTCACCCGCAATTACGGATGGCGTGTAGCATTCATTCGCAGCACTGCCACCTTGCCCGCAAAAACGCTGCGTATGAATTTGAACGGCCTGAATATTTCCATTTACATCCAGCTTGGCAAAGGCATCTTCCTGACCGATTGCAACCTTACCGCCGGGCGCATTAAAAATTGCATCCTGACCAACATTTTCCCAGATTGTGGATGCGGTATAAGAAATATAGCGCACCATATCATCGTAATAATCCGGGCCGCTCGCCAAACTGCGCAGCGCGCTCACATACGTTGCATTCGCACGTTGACAGTTCTGTCCATCCAGGGCCCCATTATTACAATTGCTTACCAAAGTACCGTTGCGCGTATAAGCACCAACTCCATCATCCCCATGTGATATCAAGACAAAGTGAACAGTTCCTGGCAACTCCAGCAAGGACAAACCGTTTTCATCCTCGACTGAAATTCCACCACTATACGGATTATAAGTTGCCGAGTTGGTAAGGGCCTCAGTAACCGCATAGGTCAACCGATTGCCCCAACCATCGAACGTTGTATTTCCCGGTAAAAGTTCAGAGTTTGCCGTGCTTGCCGGAAGAAGCGGAGGATTACCTGCGCCGCCATTGTTCATGATGTTATAGGGGACTGCACCGATCAGAACTGAATCCCCAGTACCATCACCATCTACATCACGACCCGCAACGCGGCATATACCGGCAAAACAATCGCCAATCGTTGTTGGTTGCGTAAAGCCAGAATAACCGTTGCCATCACGGCAATCAGGCTCACCATAATTTAGCTGGCCGGGGGCAATGATCAAACTGGCGGGACAAGGATATCGCTCATTATTACCTGCGAATTCAACTAAAGCCTCGCTGGTCAGTTGGAGGTTTTTTTCTGTATCCCGGATTCTTGTACCCGATGAACTGACCTTATATAGATTCAGCAACGGAACCATCAAAATACCGATGATCATCGTTACGATGGCCAGTTCAACCAGCGAAAAACCACGGTTTTGCATTTTAACAGGCCTCAATCTTACTGACATGAGCAGCTATTATAGTTGTAATACAGACCCGCACCAACAACCTCGTGGCATGGACCGCTGGCACCGCAGGTACATTGATCGCCCACACGTGAACCACGCTTCACGGTTTGATCAAGACCAGACCCCGTGGCCTCCCATGTACAGACTGGAACAGGCACAACCTTGCAATCTCGGCTGGTTTCCGTCCAGTCGCCCCATGTTCCAGAACTGCTGGTGCAGGTAAACTTACGAGTTTGGTAGATATTCCCCGTATAGCCGGATGGACATGGTTGCGTCCGGGTTTCATCGTTCTTTGGTACACAGGTGCAGTTATTGCTGGATTGTGACCATGCACTCCACTTGTTGTTCGAACAGGTAAAGGTCCGCGTTTCAGAATAAGTCCCGCTCAAACCACCAGTACAGTTGAAACTGCGGTTTTCTGTTTTGTTGGAGCATGAACAGTTTGCAGGTACGACTGTGTACCAATTCCCCAGCGTTCCTGATGTTCCTGCCGCGTTACAGACCCAATCACGCTGTTGCTTTTCGCCGACCCCTGTATATTCCGCAGGGCATGAAAGGGTTCGTTGTTGAGATCCCGGCGTACAAACGCAGGTATTTCCACCTGCTGTTGTGGCCCAAGGCGTCCAGACCCCTTGAGGGCATTGATATGTTCTGCTTTGACCAATCGTCCCTGAATAGCCGTCACCGCAAGACTGATTTCTTGTTTCGGTTCTTTCTGTACAGGTACAAACACCACTAGTAGATTTTGAGGTCCATGTGCCGTCATTACACTGGAATGTCTGTGTCCGCGAAGCGCCGGCGGTAATAGTGTAGCTGTCCCCATGCGGACGTGCAGGGAGCGTATGGTTCGTACTACATAAGCTGACGGTCTTTGACGCACAATCTTTGGGTGGCACAGGCGGAACAGGTGGGTTGCCACAGACAATATTCCCCTGCGCTGTGATCTCTTTCACAACTTTCCCGGTCTCGCATTTTTCAAAAACTTCTGGCTTACATTCGCTTTGATTATGCCCAATTGCCACCATATATTGACCTGATGGACACTCCATTTTGGGGTCATCACCGGCAATCAAACCAGCATAGGTACAGTTATTCCCAGCTTGGTCGCATAACTCAGTCGTCTTTAGCTCCGTGCGCGCACGAGCAATAGAGTTGATTTTAGCCTTATCGTTTAAGGCCACACCACCAGATGTATCAATGCCAACCTTTGCATCAACGGATAAGTCTTTCAGATAAATATCGGCACGGTCATCCTTATTCACCAACCATGGGGTGACTTCACCACGAACGAAATAAGAGATCGTATCATCATTATAATTCAGGCCCTGCGCCGTGCTATACGGTGCCTGACGATAGATTGGTGGCTGGCTTTCATCTTGGCAATTCAGGTTTTCAAAACTCTCTGCGACTGGACCGCAAACGTCACGAAGCGTTCCCGTTTTCAAATAGGCCCCTTTGCCGTTTGCCCCGTGCGACAAGATCAGGAAATGCGCGGTGTTTTCCGTTCCCGCCGAACCAAGAATGGAAACAGGTGGAATTTGTGTATCAACAATACCAATCCCACCACCATCCATCTTAAAGCGGTCTTTATCGCCCAGATCCTCAGTCAGAACATAGGTAAGACGCTGACCATAGGCGTCATAAGCGGTATCTTCGCTGACATTCAGATGGCGAAACGGTATCGCACCAACGCGTACGCGGATAGGAACACCCGCAATCGATCTGGCACTGTTTTTAACACACACACCATCGGCGCAAGACCCCGCAGCAACCGTCGTAATACTGCAATCGCCTTCACGACCATAATCCGGAGATTCACGGTCAGCCGTTAATGAAGCAGGACAAGGATAACGACCATTCAGCGCCCGATAGGCACCCATTGCCGTCGAAACCAGTGCAATATTATCGTCCGTAACCTCGAAGGCGAGTTTCTTTTGATAGCTGTTATAGGCCGCAGCCATTGGCGCTATCAACAAGCCGACAATAATCATGACCGTGGCAAGCTCGATTAACGAATAGCCGGCAGACTTTTTAGCCTTTGCTGTTTCAATACACTTTATGGTGAACATGTTATCACTCCGCCAACTATTCCTGTTGCTGATCCGCTGGCACACGCTTTTGCCGTAGGATTATTAATTTTTAACTTAATTTTGCATCGACCTTTATTATCATAAACGCCAGACATTCCTGTCTCTTCATCATTGCAATCAATGCTGCCACTGCCGGCAATAACGCTGGAACTAAAGCAATCTGAACCATCCACAGCACAAATCTGCTGTGTCTTGGCATTATTTGCACGAATATCACCATCAACATCCAGACCTATTCTGGAGGCGTACGGTACGGCCGTTTCTGTACCATCCGCATTCAATTCAACGCCGACATTATTTGTTCCAATACCAACCATCAGCGACGAAACAATTTCCTGTGGTTCAGATGTCGGTTGCCATGCGCTTGAAGGCACCGCCGTGATTGTCATGATACGGTCATCAATATAACGGTCACTGCTTGGGTTTGTGCCGCGTGACGTGGTAACAAGAAATGGCGTTGAGGCGCGGTTATCACAGTTTCGGGAATCCAGATTGGTCAAATCACGAGAACATAACGCGGACATGACCCCGGTGTTGATGTCGCTTACGAAATCATTTGAGATACCTTCCTTGTTAAAGGCCCCAAGCCCATTTGGGCCATGGGAGATAACAAGGATATGAGCGGGGCTGCTGGTATCTGGAACGATTTGATCTGTGGTGCGATCAATGGTTTCAAATTTAATGGATCCCGTTGCCGGGAAATTCGTCCCAGCAGCACGACGCCCCATGTTAGCGGACAGAACATAGCTGATCCGGCGGCCATAACCGTCATATGTGCGATCTTCATT
>DIVF01000061.1 GCA_002423285.1 Micavibrio sp. UBA6139
CGGACTTTTGCAACAGGCCTAATAAATAAAATTGACAGCACAAATAAAAATGGATTCTTGTTTATAAAATTTATAAAACCACCCTTAAAATCTCTTTCACTCACCAAACTGCCTCACGCTTCTCCAAAAACGCACTCAACCCTTCTTTCGCTTCTTCCCCTGCGCGTGTCTCCGCGATGCGGGTTGCGGATTCCAACATCAATGCGTGGGTGATGGGTTGGTCGGTGAAATCCTGGCAGAGTTGTTTGGCGGCGGCGCGAGCTTTGGGGCCGTTGCCCGCCAAGATGCCAAGGAGGAGTTGCAGTTCGGCATCCATGCTGGCGTGGTCATCGACCAGTTCGTGGACGAGGCCAATATTTTTAGCCGTTCTGGCATCAAAGCGTTCTGCGGTTTGGAAATAGCGGCGGCATTGACGCTCCCCAATCACACGCAGGACATAAGGGGCAATTGTCGCGGGGATCAGGCCGAGCTTGACTTCAGACAGCGCAAATTTCGCGTCATTTTCGGCGATAACGATGTCGCAGCAGGCCGCCAAGCCGACACCACCGCCAAAGACCGCACCCTGCACACAAGCAATGGTGGTTTTTGGCAGGGTATAGAGTTTATGCAGCATATTGGCCAAGGCCAACGCATCTTCTTTATTCTGACGCTCAGAATATTCAGCAACGCGTTTCATCCAGTGAAGGTCTGCGCCAGCGGAAAAACTCTTCCCCGCCCCACGCAACACGACCACATGAACATCATGCTGAATCAGCAACGCATCCAGCTTACCGCTTAAATTTGCGATCACGTGTTCATCAAACGCGTTATGCGCGTCGGGGCGGTTCAGGGTGATGGTGGCAACACCATTGGAAACATTCATCAAAACGATATCTGTGTTCATGTCATTACATCCTAAATACGCCGTAGCGGGTTTCTTCGATTGGGGCATTAAGGCTGGCGGAGATTGCCAGACCTAAAATCTTGCGTGTATCGGCCGGGTCAATCACGCCGTCATCCCATAAACGCGCGCTGGCGTAGTATGGGTTTCCTTCGCGTTCATATTGGTCCTGAACGGGTTTTTTGAAATCGGCTTCTTCGGTGGCGGACCATTTTTTACCGTCACGCTCTAATGCTGCGCGTTTCACCGTGGCCAGAACACCAGCGGCCTGTTCGCCGCCCATCACTGAAATCCGGGCATTGGGCCACATCCATAAGAAACGCGGGTTAAAGGCGCGGCCACACATGCCGTAATTCCCCGCCCCAAATGACCCACCGATAATGACGGTGAATTTTGGAACGCGGGCGCAGGATACAGCCGTAACCATCTTGGCCCCGTCCTTGGCAATGCCGCCGCTTTCATATTTCTGACCCACCATAAACCCGGTGATGTTTTGCAAGAAGACGAGCGGAATGCCGCGCTGGTTACACAGTTCGATAAAATGTGTGCCCTTCAACGCGCTTTCTGAAAACAACACGCCGTTATTGGCAACGATGCCGACCGGCATGCCGTAAATATGGGCGAAGCCTGTGACCAATGTCGTGCCATAGCGTTTTTTGAATTCATCAAATTCACTGCCATCAACCAGACGGGCGATAATTTCGCGGACATCGACGGGCGTTTTCAAATCGGGCGGGACGATGCCGTGCAGTTCAGAGACATCAAAATGCGGCTCAACCGGGGTTTGCATCGCCAGTTGCATCTGTTTTTCACGGTTCAAATTGGCAATGGCGCGGCGTGCGATTTCAAGTGCGTGATGATCGTTATCGGCCAGATGATCAGCCACACCGGATACACGGGTGTGAACATCACCCCCGCCCAAATCTTCTGCCGTGACATCTTCTCCTGTTGCCGCCTTTACCAGTGGGGGACCAGCAAGGAAGATGGTGCCTTGTTCCTTCACGATAATGCTTTCATCGGACATGGCGGGGATATATGCCCCGCCCGCTGTACAAGACCCCATCACCACAGCGATTTGCGGAATACCATGCGCAGACATATTCGCCTGATTAAAGAAGATACGGCCAAAATGGTCGCGGTCCGGGAAGACTTCATCCTGATTGGGAAGGTTGGCCCCGCCGCTATCGACCAGATAGACGCAAGGTAGATTGTTTTGTTCGGCAATTTCCTGCGCGCGCAGATGTTTCTTCACGGTCAACGGATAATAGGTTCCGCCCTTCACCGTGGCATCATTACAGACCACCACACATTCCTGACCAGAAATGCGGCCAATGCCGGTGATGATCCCGGCGGCGGGAATGTCATCTTCATACACTTCATGCGCGGCCAGTTGGGACAGCTCCAGAAACGGCGAACCTGCATCCAGCAAATGCGCGATACGGTCGCGCGGCAATAATTTGCCACGGGACGTATGACGCTCCCGCGCTTTATCGCCCCCGCCCAGTTCGATTTTGGCGACCTTGGCTTTCAATTCGCCCAGCAGCGCATCCATGCGCGCTTTATTGGCGACGAAGGCCGGGCTGGCGGTGTCAATCTGTGTGCCGATCTGTCCCATAAACTTTCCCTAACTTGTTGATTTTGTAAGCTAGAACAAATTAAAAATCATGTCTATCTGGCAACGCACCATTGATCGAAATGCCCACCGCAGAAGGTTTGACATAAACGTCATCCCTTGCTAGCCTGCACCCAACAAGCAAAAAAAGAATTGGAACAGGGATTCCAAAAAATGGCCTTAAGCCATCTGAATACACGTCGAGGAAAAATGCTGTGTGGACTCTTTTTTGGGTCGACAATGGCCCTGTATGGCCTGACCACAGCCCACGCAAATGATGATCACCCGGAGCATAATGACCACCCAGGGCATGATGACCATGCGCATTCTCTGATCGCTGAAGAAGCCATCATTAGCACGATTGAAAATATTCAGCCTGTGACCGGGGAAGAGCGACTGAATGTTGCCATCCCCTTTGCTGACCTGCCAACGCATGGCGACCCGCGCATCAAAAGTTTGATTGCAGCATTCCAGCGCACGGCGCTGGGCCGTGAAATGTATAATTATGCCGTTGCTGAAGGCACATCACTGCAATGGGAGGCTGATGACGACAAACGCGTTGGCGCGTACTTCCATAATAAAAACCTTATTACGCTTGATGCACGCTCCAGCAATGATTCCATCATGCTAACTCTGGCTCATGAAATTCGCCACGCATGGCAATTCAGGACATTGGATGTGACGGCGTGGGCACTGAGCCCAAAAGACCGTTGGAGCGCATCACGCCTGATTGAAGCGGATAGCTGTGCCTTTACCGCCCATTATGTTGCCGATTATCACAAAGAAACCGGAATAATGTTGAATGCTCAAAAAAGCTATAACCGCTTTCTGATCGAAGACTATGTGAAGAAACCAGAACGCCAGCGCGATTACATCAAGGACGCGTTTGAACCCTGCTTTCGTAAGGTAGAGGATTATTACAACGACCTGCACGTTGATGCGGTCAAGCATTATTTTAATCAAAACCGCGCCGTTTATAACCGGGTTGAAAATTCCAACAGCCGCAAAAATCTGACCAATGCCTTTGACACGGGCTTTAATATGCCACCAAACAATGAACGCGCGCGCCTGTTTAAAGGGTTCTTTACCCTGTCCGTGACAAAGGATGGCGGCACCCCCGTTCCGCAAATCTCCCGTCTGGATACGCTGGCATTTTTGGATTGGATTGCCAAGCAGACACCCTTTACCCGTCCGGAAGATGATGTTGAAGTCGCCAGAATGAGTGCTGAATTTTACGCCATGCGCCTGCAATTGCTGCGCGGGGCCAACAACAAGTCGGCCAAACCCCGGCCTTAAAAAACCCAGCCAGCCCGTAAAGTTTGACAGGCAGCCCCATTCCAGCCTAAACTCCTTGATTATGAAAATATATGGCTTTGTGAGAAGGGTAATGCATTGAAAATAAACAAAAAATTATCCGGGCTTCACATGGCGTTTATTATTGCCGCCGGCCTTTTCGCCGGGCATTTGCTCGAACAGGACACCAGCCACGAAACCGGCGAAGAAAACCTGAACGAAACAATCGCCCTGAAAGACGTTCAAAAGCGTGGTGATGCGCGCCTTAACCGGATTATTTCCGGCCTGCGCCACAGCAGCATGGGCGAAGAACTCTATCGCTATGCTCTTAATAGTGGCGTCAATGTTGCGTGGGAAAACAAAGACGATTCCGCCGCTGGGTCGTATTATAATGAAACAACCCTGCTAACCATTGATTCGAGAAGCAGCGACAGCCAATTGATTTCCGTCATGGCCCATGAACTGCGCCATCACTGGCAATTCACAGCAACAGATATCAACCTGATGACCTTAGACCCCCTGCGCGCGTGGCAAACTGCTCGCCTGCTGGAAGTTGACGCCTGCGCCTATACAGCGAAATTTGCCACAGAATATAACGAAAAATCAGAGAAAAAAATTGATCTGGGCAACAAATACGGCAGCAAAACACTGGCCCATTACAGCAAAATTCCTACCTCAGAACGTGACTATATTAAAGATGCCGTCATGCCGTGCTTTGCTG
The DNA here is from genome assembly GCA_002423285.1 of Micavibrio sp. UBA6139. GTDB lineage: Bacteria > Pseudomonadota > Alphaproteobacteria > Micavibrionales > Micavibrionaceae > Micavibrio. Next base: position 4,507 of record DIVF01000061.1, read on the forward strand.
AAATTACAACCAATGACAATTATAATAAAAATCACGCCGGGTTTACGCAAACACTGGCTGATATTTATGAAATCCGCTATGTGAATGCGGTTCAGAGCAAAGACTATGACTTCCTGCTGGCAGAATACGAACAAATGCCAAATGCTGAGCGTATCAAGACGCATTTTTCTCAGCTTTTAACCTCGACACTGGACCCAGAAAAGCTGGAACCGATGATCCGGGATGCCAGCAACGAAGACTTCGTTGAATGGATTAACACCGCCACCACCAACGACTTGACCAAGGACATTTTGCGCCTGCAACGCCACTTTGAAAAAACCCGTGTCAAGTTGATGGATCACGTGCATAAGGCTTCCGGGCATCCGGCACCCGCGCCGTCTTCATAAACACCCCGCACCCTTTGTTTTTCTTATAAAAATCTACCCCCATGCGCGTTAACAGCATTGACTGCGCTGGCCCAGACCCTACACTTGATTCCCATAGATATAATTTGAAATCAGGGAGTTTTTCGAGATGTTGGGTAAGTTCGCGCTGGCGCAGTTTAAAAAGGTCAATGACAGCATTTCACCGACGCAACGTGCGGCGCTTGAATCTGGTACTGTTGGATTTGAACGGTCCATCTTTTCTGGCTCCCCCGACTGGACAGGTTTGCTGAACACCCCGGCCCCGGCACTCAGCTTCGAAGAACAATCCTTCCTTGATAATGAAACAGAAGAACTCTGCCATCTGATTGATGACTGGAAAATTCGTGATGAACTAAAAGATCTGTCACCGGAAGTATGGGCCTATCTGAAAGAAAAGAAATTCTTTGGCATGATCATTCCAAAGGAATTTGGCGGCCTTGGTTTCAGTGCCTATGGTCACGCAACAATCGTTGCGAAGATTGCCACACGCAGCGGCACTGTTGCCGCCACCGCCATGGTGCCAAACTCCCTCGGCCCTGGTGAGCTCCTGATGCAATACGGAACAGATGCGCAGAAAAACCATTATTTGCCCCGTCTGGCCGATGGCCGCGAAGTGCCGTGTTTCTCCCTGACCAGCCCGCAAGCGGGTTCCGATGCCACCAACCTGAAGGATGAAGGCGTCGTCTTTAAGGGCGAAGACAATAAACTCTATCTGCGCCTGAACTGGGAAAAACGCTATATCACGCTAGCACCTGTTGCGACCTTGTTCGGTCTGGCCTTCCGCCTGCGTGACCCTGAACACCTGCTGGGCGATAAGGAAGATGTCGGTATTACCTTGGCCCTTATTCCAAAGGGCACTGAAGGCATGACCACTGGTTTCCGTCACCGCCCGATGGGTTCACCGTTCCAGAACGGTCCGCACTGGGGCAAGGATGTTGTCATCCCGGTCGATAGCATTATCGGCGGTCCGAAATATGCGGGTATGGGTTGGAACATGCTGGTTGATTGCCTGTCGATTGGCCGTTCGATCTCACTGCCAGCATCGTCTAGCGGTATGGCGCGTTATTTGTCCCGCGCTACCGGGGCCTACAGCTTTATCCGTCAACAATTCGGCACACAACTATCCGGGATGGAGGGTGTTCAAGAATCCCTCGCCCGTATTGGTGGCCTGACATACATGATTGATGCCGCTCGTGCTCTGCCATTGCAAGATCTGGATATGGCGCATGCCGCCGGACAACAGGCCCGCCCGGCTGTCTCTTCCGCCATCCTCAAATACCACGCCACCAATTCCGGTCGTCAGGTCATTATTGACGCAATGGATATTCATGGCGGCAAGGGCGTTGTTGAAGGACCAAACAACCCGGTTGGCGGCCTTTATCAGGGCGTTCCGGTTGGCATCACGGTTGAGGGTGCGAATATCATGACCCGTTCCTTGATGATCTTTGGTCAGGGCGCGTTTTTGGCCCACCCTTATACGCTGGATGAAATTCGTGCGGCGAAAAACAACGATGCGAAAGCGGCGGGTGAGTTGCTGCGCAAGCATTTATGCAACATCTTCAACAATGCGGGCCGTACATTCTTCCACGGCCTGACATTTGGCCTGTTCGCGACCAGCCCGCAATCGGGCCCAGACGCAACATTCTATAAACACATCAACCGCCTCAGCAATGCGTTTGCCTTCACGGCGAATATCACCATGCTGACATTACAGGCCGGTTTGATGCGCAAGGAACGTACCTCTGCCCTGCTTGGTGATGCGCTCAGCAATCTTTACATCGGGGCACAGGTTTTGCGCCGTTGGACGTTGGATGGTCGCAAGGCCGAAGATGCACCATTGATGCAATGGGCCGCCAGCCACTGTGTTTACAACGCTGAAAACGCGTTGCATGAGATGATTGAAAACCATCCCAACAAAATTGCGCGTTTCCTGTTGAAACCGATGGTCTTCCCATTTGGTCGCCTGACATCCAAACCATCCCACGAACTGGATGCGAAGGTGGCCGCTATTTTGTCCAAACCCGGTGAGGCACGCGACCGCCTGACGGCTGGTATGTATATGCCAACAGCTGGTCATGAATACATGGCCCGTCTGGAAAATGCCTTTAAACTTGCGCATGAGGCACAGCCTCATGAACAGGCGCTGGCCAAGGCCGTGAAGAAAGGCAAACTGAGCCAATCCGAAAATCACGAAGAAATGATCAAGGAAGCGGAAGAAAAGGGTCTGGTCACCGTTGAGATCGCAGCCCTGCTGCGCAAAACACAAGCCGCGCGTGAAGACATCGTTCAGGTTGATTACTACAACCCCGACTTCCAAGGCGGGGCCATGCAACGCGTGAAACCGTCAATCTAACGGACAACATACTGAAACCATCAAAAACGGGGCGTTGCAAAACGCCCCGTTTTTACGCTCTCGACTATACTTCCCTACGCCTTATCTTTTATAATACCACCATGACATTCACCCGAAACCAGATCGCCCTGACCCTAGAATTCCTGCTGGTGTTTGCCGGCCTGCCCTTGCTGGTCCTGACGCTGAAGGATCGTGGGTTTATGATTATGCTGCTCTGGTGTGGCGCACTGGTTGTTTATGCGGTTATGCACCGCTGGTATGAACGTAAGCACGGAACGGAATGGAACTGGCCGGGGCTACGTGCGGGATGGAAAAGCGTCGCACTCCGTTTCGCCTGTCTGGCCCCGCTGATCACAGCCATCACTTGGTTTGCATTCCGTGATGGCCATCAATTCCTGTCCTTCCCGCGCGATCGCCCGGATATTTGGATTAAGGTCATGGTCCTCTACCCTCTCCTCTCCGTCTGGCCACAAGAAATCATCTATCGCAGCTTTATCCGTCACCGCTATGCGCCGCTTTTTAAAACGCGGGCTGCCTATATCGCTGCATCCGCCATTGCCTTCGGGTTTATGCATATCCTGTTCTTAAACCCCGTTGCCATTACGATGACATTGATTGGTGGGGTGTTGTTCGCGCATAGCTATTATAAACATCAATCACTGGCGCTGGCCTGTCTTGAACATGCGCTTTATGGCTGCCTGATTTTTACAATTGGTCTGGGGCAGTTTTTCTTTAGCGGAGCCGCTTGGGGATGAGGGGTAAGCAATCCTTACAGATTTTTCTGTTCTGCCTGTCCTTGATGATTATGGGCGTCACGATGCTGCGCGATCACGTCTATTCCGGTGAAACCAATAACCACGCGGCAACAACAGCGCAACCCGCCCCGGCAAATGATAACAACCCACGCCTCAGCCAAAAACGTATCCAACATATTCTCTATGGCGATCAAAGCGGCGGCGGTCACAAATTTGGCGCTGGGATTCCGTGCAAGTCTGAATTCCCATCCTACTGGACTGATCAAGACATCATCGACACGGTCAAGGCCTTGGCCGCCAATGACAATGCCGGATGGGAAAAACAGAATAACGGCTATTACACCGCCGAACAGAACACGCAAGACGGCACCCGCGTGCGTGTTGTTCTGGACCGCGAGGGCGATGACATCATCACCGCCTATCCGGTCAACACGCGCAGGAATGCCTGCCCCCGGTAATGGCGTTACATTAGTGTTTTATAAGACCTTAGGCTTTCTGCGGGTTTGACGCTGCATTGCACCTTACATTCCATAAACACGCACAATATCAATGATTTAGTAACCATTACCCCGATAGAATATCTCGGGTTGCAATAGTTTTATCATTTAGGAGAATAACAATATGAAGCGTTTCCTTTTCTCAGCTCTGCTGGCCGCTGCGTTTATCTTTCCAGCCGCTCAAGCATCCGCAGGCGAACACAAACGCCATTTGACACCAAAACAAGTTGAAGCCGTACAACAAAGCCTGCGCGATGCGGGCTATTATAGAGATGCCCCTGTCGATGGTCTGTGGGGTCGCGTATCGAAAAATGCAATCGCCAGCTTCCAAAACGATAAGGGCCTGAAAGTTACAGGCTATCCTGATCGCGAAACAAGAGAACGCCTGGGCGTCCGCTTCCCTGAAACAGGTCAGGAACTGTCCCAGAACGCAGAATACAAACACAAGCAAAAACGCAAATTCAATGACTAATCATTGCTGAAAAGAAAAACAGGCGGAGCTTTTTGCTCCGCCTGTTTTTTTATGCCTGTATGACAGTGATTAAATCCATTTCTGGATGAATTCCTGCACCGTCATTTTTTCTAGACTGTCCTGATTGGCGCACATATCCACAATCGCCTTCGCCTTCCCTGCTTCGTAATGCGCCGCTAACGCAGCTTCAAACTTCGCTTGCAGCAATGGAATGCCATCTGTTCTGCGGCGGCGATGGCCGATGGGGTATTCGATTTCGATTTTATCGGTGGATGTACCATCCTTGAAGAAAATCTGCATCGCGTTGGCGATGGAGCGTTTTTCCGGGTCGTGGTAATCAACGCTATAGCGTTTATCTTCAACCACTTCCATCTTGGCGCGCAGGGCGTCGATGCGCGGATCGGCGGCGACATCATCTTCGTAATCTTCGGCAACCAGATTGCCCTTAATCAGCGGAACCGCCACCATATATTGCAGGCAATGGTCACGGTCAGCTGGGTTATTGAGTGCGCCAACCTTGCTGATGATGCGAATGGCGGCTTCATGCGTCGTCAGGGTTATTTTTTCGATGTCATCCAGACGGTCTTTGACCAGCGGATGGAGCTTCACGGCTGCTTCCACGGCAGTCTGGCTGTGGAATTCAGCCGGGAAGGAAATTTTGAACAGGATTTGTTCCATAACGTAGGAACCATAGGGGCGTTGGAATTTAAATTCCTTGCCGCCAAACAGAACGTCATAAAAACCCCATTTCGGTGCGGTCAAAACACCCGGATAGCCGATCTCGCCCGATTTCACGATCATGGCAAGGCGCACCGCACGGCTGGTCGCATCCCCTGCGGCCCAGCTTTTGCGCGGACCCGCATTTGGTGCATGACGATAGGTGCGTAAAGACTGCCCATCAACCCACGCATGGGACAAGGCATCGACAATCTGGTCATACGTCCCGCCCAGCATTTGCATGGCAATCGCGGTTGATGCAACCTTCACCAAAACAACATGGTCCAGACCGACTTTGTTGAACGAATTTTCGAGCGCCAGACAGCCTTGAATCTCATGCGCCTTAATCATCGCGGTCAAGACATCCTTCATCGTCAAACCCGGTACATATTGTGCCAATGACAAAATCGCGCCCAGATTATCCGATGGATGCCCCCACTCCGCCGCAAGCCATGTATCGTTGAAATCAAGCCAACGCACCATGCAGCCAATATCAAACGCAGCCTTGACCGGATCAAGCGCGTAATCCGTCCCCGGCACGCGCACCGCATTTGGCACAACCGTCCCTGGAACAATCGGCCCCAGCATCTTGGCACAAGCCGGGAATTTCAACGCCATCAACCCGCAAGCCAGCGTATCCATCAGGCAATAACGCGCCGTGCGATAGGCTTCTTCGCTATCAACCTTATACCCGGTCACATAATCGGCGATATCGGTCAGAACCTTGTCTGGATCGGGGCGGTTATTCAGGTCGAAATTGGCGGACATGTTTTTTATGTTTCCCTGTTAAAGATTAAATAATTGATGCAGACCATCGGAAATAAACTGCACCGACATCGCGGCCAGCAAAATGCCCATGACGCGGGTGATGATCCCGTAACCTGTCGGCCCAAATAAACGGCCCAAAAACGCGGCGCAGAATAAACAGACCAAGGCCACGATCATAACCAGACCTGTGGCCCCCATGACTTGCGCATATTCATTCATCGATTTGGCCGATGTTGACAACATGACAATCGCCGTCATACATCCCGGCCCCGCCAACAGCGGAATAGCCAAGGGGAACACGGCAATATTACTGCGGTCCTTATATGTTGATTTTTCGGAGTTGAGTTGATCCGGATCATGAAAGCCCATAATCATCCGGAACGCCGTCACAAACAGCAAGATTCCCCCCGCCACACGGAACGCCGGCAGCGAAATTGCCATGTAATGCAACAGGGAATCCCCAACCAAACTAAACGCGGTCAAAATTGCGGCTGCAATCAAAACCGCCTTCAGGGCAATTTTCTTTTGCAAGGCACGATCCATTTTTTGGGTCAGGGCCGCAAACACGGCCGCCGTTCCGAACGGATCAACCACAACAAACATGCTGACGAACGCAGAAAGAAACAGATCGAATTGCACGATAAAAGGTTACTTTCTGGATTCAACCGGAACGAAGGAGCGGGTTTCTGGTCCGGTATAATCTGCGCTTGGGCGGATCAGCTTGTTATTGGAACGCTGTTCCATGATATGCGCGATCCAGCCTGTGACACGCGACATCACAAAGACGGGCGTAAACATCGGGGTTGGAATACCCAACAGGTTGTAAACAGACGCGCTATAAAAATCGAGGTTCGGGAATAAATGCTTCTCATCCCACATCAATTTTTCAATCGCTTCTGAAACAGGGTACAGCGTTGTATTTCCCACTTCATCGCTCAGGCGTTTCGACCACGCCTTAATCACCACGTTACGCGGATCAGCTTCGGTATAGACACGGTGACCAAAACCCATGATCAATTGCTTGGTCGCCATCATGTTGGTGACACCGGCAATGGCGTCTTCGGGCGTTTTGAATTTTTGAATGAGCTCCATGGCCGCTTCGTTTGCACCACCATGCAAATTTCCGCGCAATGCGCCAATAGCGCCCGTTACAGCCGAATAAATATCCGATGTTGTCGATGTAATAGTGCGTGCGGTGAAGGTCGATGCATTGAATTCATGTTCCGCATATAAAATCAGGGACACATTCATCGCCTGCACATGCAAATCTGATGGTTTTTTACCGTGCAACAGGGTCAAGAAATGTTCAGCCACAGAATCTGCCGCTGTAACTTCATTGATCCGGTCACCGTCACGCGCAAATTTCCACCAATAGACCAGAATGCCCGGATAAAGTGCCACCAGACGATCGGCCACGGATAATTGATCATTCATGGCATCTTCTGGTTCGATATTCCCCAGATAAGATGTCGCGGTCCGCATCACATCCATCGGGTGTGCGTCCATGGGGATCAGTTCCAGAACAGCCTTCAAATCACCCGGTAGTTCGCGCAAACCCCGCAGGCGTTTTTTATAGGCATCATATTCTGATTTGGTTGGCAACTCACCGCGCAGCAAAAGATAAGCAACTTCTTCAAATGCCGCCTTCTCCGCCAACTCATATATAGAGTACCCGCGATATTCGAGCGTATGCGCCCCACCGGCTGCAGAGATTTTTGTTTCCCCGGCAACGATCCCGGCCAACCCGCCAGTTTTTTTCACAACGGGCTTCACAGCGGCATTCGTACTCATGATGGTACCTTTCGAAGTATTATCCAAAACCACGGGCAGAATAGCAGCCCGCACCCTTGCCCTCAACACCGCCCTGATTTGTCATAGCGTGAAAATTGCGTGTTGTGCCGCAGCACATAATTGCTATTCTGGGCCCCATCCAATAACCCGATCATTAACTTGAGTAAGCCTCATGAAAACACGCGCCGCCATCGCCGTTCAGGCCGGAAAACCCCTTGTCATCGAAACCGTTGATCTGGATGGGCCGCGCCCCGGTGAGGTTCTGGTCGAATTGATGGCCACAGGCGTTTGCCATACGGATGCCTTTACCCTGTCCGGCGACGATCCCGAAGGTGCCTTCCCCACCATTTTGGGGCATGAGGGTGCAGGCATCGTGCGCGAAGTCGGCGCAGGCGTTACCTCGGTAAAACCCGGCGACCACGTTATTCCGCTCTACACCCCCGAATGCCGCGAATGCGATTACTGCCTGCACCCAAAAACAAATCTGTGCCAGGCCATTCGCCCGACACAAGGCAAAGGTTTAATGCCAGACGGCACCAGCCGCTTCTCGCTGAACGGCAAACCAATTTTGCATTATATGGGCTGCTCCACATTCTCGAACTTCACTGTCCTGCCGGAAATTGCCGTCGCCAAAATTCGCTCTGACGCGCCGTTTGATAAGGTCTGCTATATCGGTTGCGGCGTGACCACAGGCGTTGGTGCGGTTGTGTTTGATGCAAAAGCTGAACCCGGCTCCAACGTCGTTGTCTTTGGTCTTGGCGGCATTGGCCTGAACGTGATTCAAGGGGCCAGAATGGTTGGCGCCAATAAAATCATCGGCATCGACATCAACCCGAAACGGGTGGACATCGCCAAGCAATTCGGCATGACCCATTTCATCAATCCGAAAGAAACCCCAAACCTGATCGAAGCCATCTCTGACCTGACCAATGGCGGTGCTGATTACAGTTTCGAATGTATCGGCAACGTCCAAACCATGCGTCAAGCCTTGGAATGCTGCCATAAAGGTTGGGGCGAAAGCATTATCATCGGCGTGGCCGGTGCGGGTCAGGAAATCTCCACCCGCCCCTTCCAACTGGTCACGGGCCGTGTCTGGCGCGGCTCAGCCTTTGGCGGCGCACGTGGACGCACCGATGTTCCAAAAATTGTCGATTGGTACATGGATAAGAAAATCAATATCGATGATTTAATCACCCATACCATGCCACTGGATGATATTAACAAGGCATTCGATTTAATGCATGCGGGCGACAGCATCCGCAGCGTCGTTCTCTACTAACCCAAACAAAGGAAATATAAAATGTCTTATGATGATGACGATTCTGACGTAAAAATCGTTGATAGCAACGGCACAGAATTAAAAGACGGCGATTCCGTCACCCTGATTAAAGATTTGAAGGTCAAGGGAACCTCCGTCACGCTCAAACGCGGCACCATGGCCAAAAATATTCGTCTGAACGGCAATGCCGGGGAAGTCGAATGCAACGTGGACAAGGTTAAAGGCTTGGTCCTTAAAACTGAATTCGTGAAAAAGGTATAAGGACAAATGGAAACAATCGAAACGCATCTTTGCCACGGCGGCACACTCGGCATTTACCGCCATGACAGTGCAGTCACAAACTGCTCGATGCATTTTTCGTTGTTCCTGCCACCACAGGCCAAAACGCAGCGCGTTCCTGTTTTATACTTCCTTTCCGGTCTGACCTGCACCGAAGAAAATTTTACCTTCAAGGCTGGCGCGTACCGTCATGCTGCGAAACTGGGCTTGGCCTTGGTTGTTTGTGATACATCCCCACGCGGTGATGATGTGGCGGATGCTGAGGGTTATGACATCGGCAAAGGTGCAGGGTTTTATATCGATGCCACGCAAGACCCGTGGGCCAAGAACTACCAGATGGAATCTTACGTCACAAAAGATCTGCCCAATTTAATTGCCGCAGAATTCCCGCAAATCGACACCAAACGCGCCGGAATTTTCGGCCATTCGATGGGCGGACACGGAGCACTAACCCTCTTCTTCCGCCACCGCGATTTATATAAATCCATCAGCGCCCTCGCCCCCATCTGCTCCCCCACCCAATGCGCATGGGGCGACAAGATTTTCCCGGCCTATATCGGCAATGACCGCGAAGAATGGAAAAACCATGACGCCGTGATGTTGGCCACCAAGGCCAAGGACGTTCCAGAAATCCTGATTGACCAAGGCTTAGAAGACCAATTCATGTCCACAAATCTGCGCCCCGATTTATTTGAGGCGGTGGCCAAGGAACACAACATCCCGTTAAAAATGCGCTACCAAGCGGGGTACGATCACAGCTACTACTTCATCCAAACCTTCATCGATGATCACCTCGATCACCACGCGAAGTTTTTAAAAGATTGAAGGGGGTTTTAAGGGGGCAATCGCCCCCTTAACCCTATTCACTTAATTCTTTGTCTTATCAAACAACCTGTCGAGCTTACCTTCATAGCTGTAATAATCCAGATACTGGTACAGCTCCTCGCGTGTTTGCATCTCCCCCACAACCGCCTGCTGCGTTCCATCTTTTCGGATGGTGGCATAAACATTTTCGGCGGCGCGGTTCATGGCGCGGAAAGCGCTTAAAGGATACAGTGCCATATCAACACCCACCTGCCCTAATTGCGTGGTGGTGTAGTAATCGGTTTTGCCAAATTCGGTGAGGTTGGCCAGCAACGGTACCTTGATCGCATCCTTGATTTTGCGGTAATGCGATAAATCGGTCATGGCTTCGGCAAAAATCATATCGGCGCCACATTCAACGTAATAAACGCAGCGTTCAATGACCCCGTCCAACCCTTCCCCGGCCAGCGCATCGGTGCGGGCCATGATGAGAAGGTCGGAGCGTGCATCAACGGCGGCCTTAACGCGGTCACCCATTTCATACTTATCAACCAGTTCCTTGCCCGGTCTGTGACCACAGCGTTTCTGGCTGACTTGATCTTCGATATGAACGCAAGCAACACCTGCTGCCTCCATTTCTTTCACGGTGCGCGCAATATTGAACGCTCCGCCCCAACCGGTATCAATATCAACCAATAACGGCAAGTCGATACGTCCTGTAATACGCTTGGCATCTTCGGCCACATCATTCACGGTTGTAATCGCCAGATCAGGCAAGCCAAAGGACGCATTTGCCACCCCGGCCCCCGACAGATACAACGCCTTAAACCCTGCCTTCTGCGCCATTAAGGCCGCATAAGCATTGATCGCGCCGACGATTTGCAGCGGTGCTTCAGCGGCAATTGCATCTTTAAATTTTTGTCCGGGTGTTTTGCTCATCTTATCTCTCCTGATTACTTGGCCGCCAGACGCGCTGCGCCGTCCAGACGAATAACGGTTCCGTTCAGATAGGCGTTATCAACGATATGCAGTGCCAATTTCGAAAACTCATCCGGCTTTGCCATGCGCGATGGGAATGGGATGTTTGCGGCGATGGAGGCCTGCAATTCTTCTGAAATCGTTCCAATCATAGGGGTTTGAACTGCACCCGGCGCAATCGCCATAACGCGTACGCCTTGTTTGCCGAGATCACGCGCCGCAGGCAAGGTCATGGCGACAATACCGCCCTTTGACGCGCTATAAGCCACTTGTCCAATTTGCCCTTCAAAAGCGGCAATGGAGGCCGTATTGATAATCACACCGCGTTCCCCATCATCATTGACCGGTTCCAACGCACACATGGCGGCGGCAACCAGACGCATCGTGTTGTATGTTCCGGTCAGGTTGACGTTGATGACCTTCATGAAATGGGCCAGATCGGCGGGGCCTTCGCGCCCGACGATCCGCTTGCCAATCAAAATTCCGGCGCAGTTAATCAAAACGCGCGGCGAGCCTGACTGTTTCAACGCAGCCAGCACGCTTTCCTCACTGGTCACATCGCATTCAAACGCAAGCCCACCGATTTCATCTGCCACGGTCTGCGCGGCAGGCAGATTCATATCCCACAAAACAACCTTTGCTCCGGCAGCGGCAACCGCTCGCGCCGTTTCCGCACCCATACCCGAACCACCACCAGTGATGATAACTGTTTGCCCTTGGATTTTCATACTCGATCCTCTTTCAAAATTTCACGCCCGATGACGATGCGTTGAATGTCGCTGGTGCCTTCGTAAATTGTGCTGACGCGCACATCGCGGTAAATGCGTTCTACGGGGAAATCTTTTAAATAACCGTAACCGCCGTGGATCTGGATAGCGTCATTGGTGACTTTTTCGGCCATTTCGCTGGCAAAAAGTTTGGCCATGCAGGCTTCTTTTTTGCACGGGACACCTGCATCGCGCAGCCGCGCGGTATGGTGGAGCATTTGCCGCGCGACTTCGATTTGTGTCGCCATATCGGCCAGCTTGAAAGAAATTGCCTGATGATCGATCAGATTAACACCGAATGTTTTACGTTCCTGCGCATAAGTCAGCGCGGCATCATAAGCAGCGCGAGCCATGCCGATAGATTGCGCAGCAATCCCCAGACGCCCGCCTTCCAGATTGGCCAAGGCAATGGCGTAGCCTTGCCCTTCTTCGCCCAAACGATTGGCGACAGGAATACGCATATTGTCGAACACCAGTCCGCAAGTATCTGATGAATGCTGTCCCATTTTTTCTTCGACGCGGGCAACAATATAACCGGGTGTATCGGTTGGAACGATGAAGGCCGACATACCCTTCTTATCCGCAGATGGATCGGTGATGGCAAAGACGATGGTGACATGACCATTCTTACCCGATGTAATAAATTGTTTGGTACCATTGATAATATAATCATCCCCGTCCCGCACAGCGCGCGTGGACATGGACGATGCATCTGATCCCGCACCGGGTTCGGTCAGGGCAAAGGCACCAATCATTTCACCGCGTGCCAATGGTTTTAAAAACCGTTCTTTTTGCTCATCCGTGCCGTATTTCAGGATGCAAGTGGATGAGGGCGATGAATGCACCGACAAAATCGTGGAAAGTGCGCCATCAGCCGCCGCAATTTCCTCAACCGCCAAGACAAACGCCAGATGCCCGGCCTCCGCCCCGTCCCATTCAGACGGGATCAACATGCCGAGCAAACCCAGCTCCGCCATCGCCGCCAATTGTTCCGCCGGAAACGCCGCATCGCGGTCACGCGCCGCCGCACCGGGGGCGATATCATCCCGCGCAAGGGTGCGGGTCATGTCACGGATCAGGATATGTTCTTCGTTCAACATTATGGACACTCCACCGCTACAGCCACAGCTTCACCGCCGCCAATGCATAAAGTAGCCATACCACGCTTCAAACCACGCTTTTCAAGCGCCGCAAGCAAAGTGACCAAAACCCGTGCCCCCGATGCACCAATTGGGTGGCCCAGCGCACAAGCCCCGCCATTCACGTTGACTTTATCATGCGGCAATTTCAAATCGGCCATCGCGGCCATGGTGACCACGGCAAAGGCTTCGTTGATTTCAAAAAGATCAACATCGGCAGACGCCCAGCCCGTCTTTTCAGACAAAGCCTTTAGCGCACCAACGGGAGCTGTCGTGAACCATGCCGGGTCCTGAGCGAATGTTGTATGCCCCGCGATCTGACCGAGAATTTTTAAACCGCGTTTTTCGGCCTCAGACCGGCGCATCAACACCAACGCCGCCGCCCCGTCAGAGATGGAGCTGGCATTGGCCGCCGTAATCGTACCATCCGGTTTAAACGCTGGCTTCAGCCCCGGAATTTTATCAGGCCGCGCCTTGCCGGGTTGTTCATCAACGCTGATAACCTTGTCCTTTACTGTGACGGGTGCAATTTCGGCTGTAAAATCAGCCTTTTGGGCACGGTTTAAGGATTCAATCGCAAAAGCATCCTGCGCTTCACGCGTGAATTTATATTCCCCGGCGCAAAGTTCGGCGAAGACGCCCATCAACTTGCCCTTGTCATACGCATCTTCCAAGCCGTCCAGAAACATATGGTCCATTACCTGACCATGGCCCATGCGGAAACCACCGCGCGCCTTTGGCAACAGATAGGGCGCGTTGGTCATGCTTTCCATGCCGCCTGCAACCATCACTTTATTTGTGCCAGCCAGAATAAGATCATGGCACAGCATGACGGCCTTCAAACCTGACCCGCACATTTTATTGATGGTCGTGCAACCAACCGATGATGGCAATCCGGCACCCAAGGCCGCCTGACGTGCCGGGGCCTGCCCCAGACCGGCGGATAAAACATTACCCATGATGACTTCATCAATATCGGAAACACCGGCACGTTCGATGGCCGCGCGGATAGCCACCGCCCCCAGTTGCGGGGCGTTCAGCGATGTGAAATCACCCTGAAACCCCGCCATAGGCGTGCGTGCCATGCCAACGATGACAACGGGGTCCTGAATTGGTGTGTGGGTCATGATGCGTACTCCCTTAGAAGAATTACTCTTGTGGGAAACCTAGCATGGCAGGATAGCGCCCGCCAGATTGCGCGCGGCGCAGCATGGCGCATTATGCCAATTCTGTGGATGAAACCCCTATTGTTCGATTGCGCTGCGCATCTCTTCCAGCTCCAGCCAGCGCAGCTCCGCCGCATTCAAATCATCCCGCGCGGTGACCAGGCGTTTTGACTGGCTGTGGAAAGCCCCTGCGTCCTTGCTGTAAAGTTCTGGATCGCTGAGCGTATCGACCAGAGATTCAATTTCTGCTTCCAGCGTTGCAATTTTTTTCGGCAGGTTTTCCAATTCGTACTGCAATTTATAGGATAGACGTTTTTCGGTTTTTTCTTTCTTTGTCTCAACCTTTGGCGCAGCAGCTTTTGTAGCTTCTTTCTCTTCAGTCTTTTTCTTGGACCGGCCAGAGGCTTCCAGATAATCGCTGTAGCCGCCGATATAACCCTCAACGCGGCCATCGCCTTCAAACGCTAAAATCTTGGTGACGGTTTGATCAAGGAAATCGCGATCATGACTGACCACAAACAACGTGCCGGGATAGCTAATTAGAATTTCTTCCAACATATCCAGCGTATCCATATCGAGATCGTTTGTGGGTTCGTCCAAAATCAGGAAGTTTCCGGGATTGGCCAGAATTTTAGCCAGCATCAGGCGGTTTTTTTGCCCGCCGGACAATGTTCTGACCGGGTTCATCACCGTGTTGTGATCGAACAGGAAATCCTTCAAATACCCAACAACATGGCGCATTTTTCCCATGACATTGACGTGATCCCCGCCATTCGGGCACAGCGTCGTCCACAGGGATTCATCCGGGTCCAGATCTTTGCGTTTTTGATCAAAGTAAGAATATTCCAGCGTCTTCGCCAATTTGACCGTCCCAGCATCCGGGGTCAGTTCGCCCAGCAATAAACGCAGGAAGGTTGTTTTCCCCGTTCCGTTGCGGCCCAAAATGCCGATGCGGTCCCCGCGCATGACGCGGAAATTAAATTGGTCGAGAATGACTTTATCACCAAAGTTTTTCCGCACCTGACGGAACTCAGCAACCACTTGCGATGATCGTTCCGCTTCAATGGTGGCGATTTCAACCTTGGCCATCATCCGGCGGAAGGCTTGTGTGTCGGCCTTTAACTCGTCGCGCGCTTCCTTCATCAATTGCAGGCGGCGGACATTGCGTTTGCGGCGGGCGGATGGGCTGCGGCTGGCCCATTCGACTTCGTGTTCGACCAGTTTCTGGCGGTTGTGAAGCTCGCGCGATTCTTGTTCCAGCATCATATTGGACCAATCTTCAAACCCGGCGAAACCATACGGGCAAACCTTTAACATCCCCCGGTCCAGCCAGAAAACCTTATCGGAAATAGCCGTTAAGAACGCCCGGTCGTGGCTGATGCAGACCAGCGACCCGCGATAGGATTTCAAATAGCCTTCCAGCCATTCAATAATATCCAAATCCAGATGGTTGGTTGGTTCATCCAGCAACAAGATGTCAGGATCTTCAACCAACGCCCTTGCAAGGGCCGCGCGGCGTAACTGCCCCCCGGAAAGCGTTGACATTTGCGCGTGGATATTCAGATCCAGCGGCTCAACCACCATTTCAACCTTGTAACGATTCATTTCGCGGTCGGCGTCATTTTCGAATTGTTCAAAGATATAATCAAAAACGCTCTGCCCCGGTCTGGCGACTAGATCTTGTTGCAGATAGCCAATGGTAATGCCCTGTAATTGCCACCGGGTGCCGTCGTCAATTTCGCGGTGGCCCGTGATGATATTCATCAGCGTGGTCTTGCCGGTGCCGTTTTTCCCGACCAGACAGATTTTCTGCCCCTCCAGAATATTAAAGGAGAGTGCTTCGAATAAAACCTTGTCCCCGAAGCTGACCCGGGCATCTTGTACGCTTAAGAGTAGTGTTGAGGCCACGCGAAACATCCATGAATAAAGTAACAGGCCCCTTGAGTAACAAAGCCCGCCTTGCAAAGCCAGCCTTTTGAAAATGCATTATGGCAAGCAACCAACAAAAGCCTTGGGACATCTTTAAATCGGCGGTTGTCCACCCCCGCTTATGGGCCGATACTCAATCTTATGAGTCGTTCGGCTTTTCTATCTTTCATCACAATTTTGGCCCTGACCGGATGCGCAACCGCACCGGAGGAGCCCGCTTATCCCGGTCCATTGACCCCCATGCCGCGCGCCGAAATTGTGGAACCGGCAGATTTCGTTCTGGCCGCCGCCATTACCGAGTATCTCGCTCTCGCCAACGGCCCCGCCAATACACTCTATGATTTTACCCGCGTTGATCTGGACGGCGATAAACGCCGCGATGCATTGGTGATGATGAAGGGCCCCCATAGTTACTGGTGCGGCATGGATGGATGCAGCCTTGTCGTGTTCAAGGCAGCGGATGATCATTTTACATTGGTGTCTGAAATCTTCCCGGTGCGCGGCCCGCTCTACGTCAGCAACCGCATATCCGACGAAGGCTGGCGTAATCTGGTCGTGCATGTATCAGGACAATCTTATGCCCGGGCCAAGGATGTTGCCCTAAAATTTGATGGCAGCGGTTATCCGCGCAATCCGTTCTTTGAACCGGAAATACAGCTGTCACAGGCCGATCAAGGCCAGCGTCTTTTCCCGTGACCAAACACGCCCAATAACTTTGCAAAGAACCCTTGCTTCGCTGTGCCCTGCGCCAGCATCGGCGTGTGACGAAACTGGTCCAGCTCCGCATCTTCATCGGCCAAAGACAGACCTGTCGTTTTTTCGAAATTTTCAAAATTGACCGATTGCACATGCATCCGCTTCAAATCGACCAGAAGTTTTTGTTCTTCTGCCGTGAAATCACCATCGGTCCACACCAGCGTGCGGGCATAATCAAAAAATTCACTGCGGTCTTGCTGTTCGGTCACGCGGGGAAATAAAATGCGAATATCTTCCTTATGCGCAATGTCCTGAATCAAAATCGCGCGCTGATCTTCATTGAAAGGCTCCTGATCCAGAATCCGGTTCATAAAGCTGCGCTCTTCCGGTGTGACCACCGCATCGGCATGGGAAATCGCGAACAGGGATCGCCACATATAAAAACGGCTGTCGGAAACTGTCTGTGTCATGACCTTCAAAACCCCTTTGGAACTACATGTTACTATAAACCATAGTTTCTAAAGACTGTGTTTACACCCCACCCCTTCAAAAGCCGCTGAAATCTGCGGATTCTTTGGAAAACCATTCCGGCCCCCTTGCCTTTATGCCCACCCACCGGGCAATATCGTGTCATATTTATAAGATAACCCCGCCCCACCGGGCCAAACCAGAGATACCCCCCATGACCATCAAACCACCGGCATTGAAACAAGGCGACCTGATCGGGATTATGGCACCATCCAGCAGCGCCGAAGCCAGCGAACTGGCCGCCGGGATCAAATTGCTGGAAGACAGAGGCTTTAATGTTGAGGTTCACCCGCAAACCTATTTCAAGGACCACAGCTCCGCCGGGACCTCTGCCCAGAAAATTTCCGCCCTGCATGATTTGTGGGGGCGCAAAGATGTCCGCGCCATCATTACCGCTGGCGGCGGCAACCGTGCCCTGCACCTGTTAGACCAGATTGATTACGGCCATATCCGCCGCCATCCAAAAATCATCATGGGGTTCAGCGATGTGACCGCCCTGCTGAATGCCTTTAATGCCCGCGCCGCGATGACCACCTTCCACGGCCCGGTTTTAAAATGGCTGCCCCGGACCAACGACCTCGACCATAATTTCGAATTGATGGCCGGGAAAAAAGTATCCTACCCGATGGATTCAACAGAAATCATTCACACCGGCATTGCCCACGGCCCGTTGATCGGCGGGAACCTGACCGTGTTCTCACACCTGATCGGCACAAAATACATGCCGAAAATGGACGGTGCGATTTTGTTTATCGAAGATGTGAATGAAGAAATCAGCAACCTCGACCGCCTGTTCCTGCGCCTGCGCCGCACCGGGATCATGGACCGCATCTCCGGTCTCGTTCTGGGTCAATTCAGCGATTCAAAAGACACAGGCAAAAAACCTTTCGGCTTCAGCCTTGAAGATGTCTTCCGCGAACACACGCAAGGGTTAAAAATCCCAATCGTCACCAACGCCCCGTTCGGGCATGTCGATACACTTTATACAATGCCTGTTGGTAACCCGGCCCGCCTATCAGTCCGCCGCCAAGGGCATAGGGTCAGCTTAACGCTCAGTGAACCGGCAGTAAAAGTTTAAGGGGTAGCTTGAAGGGGGCAATCGCCCCCTTCACCCCATTCACTTAAAAAATGAAAAAATTCCGCGCTTTTGCTGTTGGCTCAGCCAGTATTCGGTGTGTTGGACGATCAGGCCATCGGGACTAAAAACCACTTCGCTGATCCCGTCCATTTTGTATTTCGGGAAATTCCGCGTCCAGCGCAGATAGGCGGTATAGCCATCGCGCCCCCATGCCATATCACTCATACGGGTTGAAACCCGCCCGCCCTCGCCCAGCATTTCAATCAGGGCCTCCTCAACCGCTTCGATCCCACGCACATCCTGCTGCGGATCAATAAAACGGATGTCCGGAGACGCCATTTTTTCAATCAACCGCACCGACCGCGGGGTCAGGCGTTCATGGTAAACGCTGTATTCTTCAAGCTGTCTTTGAAAATTGAGATTATGCATGATCCATCTTGTACGTAGGGGAAGACCAGAATAGTGTCGGCATTATTATAGTACAGCGGAGCGTATCTGAACATCATGGAAACCCCGGTTGAAAAGCCTCTGAAGATCCTGCTTGCCGTGGGACTGTGCCTGTTGTTTTTCGCTTTTATGAATATGTTCGTAAAACTGGCGTCCGAAACCCTGCCCGTGCCGCAGGTGATATTCTTCCGGAATTTCCTGGGCCTGATCCCGGTTTTGTTCCTGATTATGCAGAAACGCGATTACAGCCTGTTCAAAACCCAACGCCATAGCGGCCATTTCGTGCGCAGCTTCGTTGGCTTTTTCAGCATGTGCTGCTTCTTCTGGTCCTTTGCCCTGTTGCCCTTGGCCAATGCCACAGCCATTCACTTTGCTTCACCGCTGATTATTACGGCGTTGGCCGTGGTGCTGCTCGATGAAAAAGTCGGCGTTCACCGCTGGAGTGCCATTCTGGTCGGGCTGGCTGCTGTTCTCTTCATGCTGCAACCAGCCGGGAACGGCGACCCGGTTGGCAGTCTTATCGCGATGAGTGCAGCAATCCTTGCCGCCTTTGCCATGATTATGGTGCGAAAACTCGGTTCCACCGAACATTCCCTCACCATCGTTTTCTACTTCACGGCCTATAGCTCCTTGTTCAGCTTTATCTGGATGTTGTTTGTCTGGGAAATGCCGGACCTGACCAGTGCGGGTTATTTGTTGGCGGTTGGACTTTTGGGCGGATGCGGCCAGATTTGTCTGACCTACGCCTATGCTCGCGCCCCGGCAGCCTTTGTCAGCGCGTTTTCCTACCTGGGGATCGTGGTGGCGGCAACGCTCGACTATATCGTCTGGAACCATGTGCCGGGCTGGCAGATCTGGGTGGGCAGTATGGTGGTCATCGGGTCTGGTCTTTATATCGTCTGGCGCGAAGCCCGTAAGAAAGTCCCCGAACCGACCCCGACCGAAGTGTATAGCCTGACCCCGGAAATCCCGACACAAAAAGATCTGGAAAGCCCGAAGGATTGATTATAACGGTGCAGGGCCGGTCAATGATGGGACGGTCCCCTGCTGACGCGTCAAATTGCTGAAACTGTCCAGTAACTTCTGATTGGGGTTGAGATTACGTTCCTGATTTTCCCAGTGGAACCCTTCATTACGGACAAGGTGATGCAACCAGTCAATTTGCGTAAACTTGCCATCTCCGCGCCAATTCTCAAGGAAACCTTCATCCAGCAATTGATCCAGCGTTTTATCCGTTGCAAAAATCTGCAATCCATAACGCATGGTGTCTTCAACATCATTGCTGATAAAAAGGCATTCAGCTTCGGCAAATGGCATACGTTTTGTGGACACGCTTTGCCGTGCCCCCTCGCTCAAGGACTCAAAACCTTCGCCGGAAAACGCAAAAAGCTGGATATGCCGAGGCCGGGACAAGGTATTGGCGCGGTCGCAGATAATGGCAAACTCATCCCTGGTCCCATCAATACTCCCATTGCAAATGATTTCACCATCATCGTGGTAATCAAAGGAGAAGGCCATGGCTTTTGAGATATAAGATGTGGCAAAGAGAAATTTATCCGTTCGGCCATTCACTTCCCGCTCACAAGTCGGTTCCAGCGCATCACCGACCGGTTCACGGTTCACGCAGTGATAAAGTCGTTCCGTTTCAGCCATCCCTTACCCCTTTAGTCGCCTGAGACATATAATAAGGCTGAAATCTTAATTATGTGAAAACATATAGGCTGGATTTTCAAGTTTCATCATGCCATATACTGCCGCCATGACCTTTGTCGTGACCGAAGTTTGCATCCTGTGCAAATACACAGATTGTGTGGAAGTCTGCCCCGTGGATTGTTTCTACGAGGGCGAAAACACGCTCGTCATCCACCCGGATGAATGCATTGATTGCGGTGTGTGTGAACCGGAATGCCCGGTTGAGGCGATTAAGCCGGATTCAGACCCCGAAGCCGATAAATGGCTGGACCTGAACCGCCGCTACTCCGGGGTCTGGCCGGTCATTACCAAGAAAAAAGACGCCCTGCCAAATGCGGACGCCTTTATTGAGACCCCTAATAAGTATCAAGAATACTTTAGCCCGAACCCGGGCGAAGGCGACTAAGCATTCAGCTTGCGAAGGTACTCGGCGTTTTCTGGCGTGGCTTTCATTCTGCCGCCATGCATTCCCTGCGATGGCGTTATAGCCACAGCTTGCTTCATATCCAACGGTTGTGTCGCCAGATTGGCTGCCTTGAAATCCGCCTGAAGGTTAATATCTGTGCTGATGTCTTGACCGTCCATGGCAATACCCTCGTTTTTAAACTTTTTGCTTGTTGTTCTGACCTCATTATTACGTCAAAAGGTTAAGAAACCCCTATCTGGAAACTCCCTTTTTAAAATAAAGCGGATTGACTCAGACCGAATCACAGGAAAAGAGCTCTCTTTACATAATTTTACCTTGAAAATTAACACTTTTTTATATATATTCTCACCATGGCTTAGTGATGGAGCTGATCCCGCCCACCCCCTTGTGGCGACGGTTCAGATTTTTGTCTTAAGTGGCTGTAATAGCCACTTTTTTCATCTTCGCACCAAGCCTTGCGGGCAAACCCCTATTAAGACGGAAGGTTAAATACAGCATGGCGAAAACAGTCAAGACAACAAAAACAACCACAGCCACCAAAGCAGCCCCGAAAGCCGCCGCCAAGACAACCCAGAAAGTTGCCGCGAAAGCCGCCGCAACCAAACCAGCCGTAAAGGCTCCTGTCGCGAAAACCGTGGCAAAAGCACCTGTTGTAAAGACCGTGGCCAAGGCCCCTGTTGCCGTTGTTGCGAAAGCACCGGCCAAGGCAGTCGCACCTAAAGCTGTAGAAAAAGATTCCAACCAATTGCCAGGCAATGATAATTTCGATTTTGACCAAGGCGATTATGTGGTTTACCCGGCGCATGGCGTTGGCCTGATTGAAGGCATCGAAAGCACCACCATTGGCGGCATGAAGGTTTCCCTTTACGCCATCACTTTCGAAAAAGACCGTATGCGCTTGAAAATCCCGGTATTTAAAGCAAAGGCCTCTGGCCTGCGCAAGCTGTCCTCCGCAAACCGTCTGAAAGATGCGATGAAGACCCTGCAAGGTCGCGCCCGCATCCGCCGCACCATGTGGAGCCGCCGCGCTCAGGAATATGAACTGAAAATCAATTCCGGTGATCCGGTTGCGATTGCAGAAGTTCTGCGCGACCTGAAACGCAGCAACGATGACAGCGAACAATCATACAGCGAACGCCAAATCTACCAATCTGCCCTGCAACGTCTGGCCCGTGAAGTGGCTGCCGTTCAGCAGATTTCCGAGATTCAGGCTGCAGAAAAGCTGGAAGTCATTCTTGGTAAAGCCGCCTGATAACCATCATCGGGTTTCTCAAGAACGGGCGCGGGTCACACCGCGCCCTTTTTCTTTGTGGAATCAACTGCATACCCCCTTGTGCACCGATTCGTTTCCTGTACACTTAAGTGATTCGGGAAACACTCCCGCCTTGCCCGCCCATCATTCCCCTGCGTTTGGTTCAATTTTGTCAGTTAAATCAGCCCCAAAATCTGTCCCCTGCGATATCGCCTCCGACATACGCTTCGTCCCGCTGGGCAATGCCCGCCGGATCTGGGCAATTTCCGCAATTCACGCCGATGCCGATAAACTGATTGCCCTGCATGACCAGCTTTATGAAGAAATCCAACCCGGTGACCGGATTGTCTATTTAGGCAATTATGTCGGCTATGGCAGCGCCCCGCGCGAAACGCTGGATGAGCTATTAACCTTCCGCCGCATTGTCCTGTCCCTGCCCGGCATGGTTCCAGATGACTTTATATATTTGCGCGGTGGTCAGGACGAAATGTGGGAAAAGCTGCAACAGCTGCAATTCGCCACCAACCCCAAAGAAGTTTTGAACTGGATGCTGGATAACGGCACCTCTTCTACCCTTGAGGCTTACGGCATTAAACCACGCAGTGGCCTGATGGCGGCGATTGAGGGCGTTATGTCCCTGACCCGCTGGACCGCATCCGTGCGCAGCGCCATTCGTCAAAATCCGGGGCATGATATTTTCCAGTGCCAGTTGCGCCGCGCGGCCTTTACCCCGCTGCGCGGGAACAACCCGATCCTGTTCGTTCATGCCGGAATCAATCCCGGCAAGAGTTTACAGAATCAAGGTGACGCATTGTGGTGGGGTGGAAAAAACTTCAACATTATGAATCAGGCCTATGCCCCGTTCAAAAAAGTTATTCGCGGCTTTGATCCAAATCACGGTGGTTTGCATATTAATTGTGTGACAGCGACAATCGATGCTGGCTGTGGGTTTGGCGGCAATCTTGTCTGTGCAGGATTCGATTCTGATGGCGAAGTAATTGGCTTAATTGAAGCCTGATTTTATCTAAAATTCAGCGTTATCAATAGATTGTGAAATGCCATTGCATGTTCACGCCCCCGCCACATTCCCGCCCCCTTTTGTGACGTATCATGTGAACTATAGGCAGTCACGCTGCGTACAAGTCATATAAGAATTACATCTTCACGAAAGGGGTACTCGACAAATGGCTTACATAGATGATCAGGGTACACAAAAGGCCAATCTTAAATACATCCGCAATTCCATGAACGAGCCGATGCTGACACGCGAGCATGAGCTTGAGCTGGCACGTCGCTGGCGCACGGATGGCGATGAAAAGGCTTTGCACGAAATGGTCACGTCATATACGCGCCTTGTTGTCGCGATGGCGTCTAAATTCCGCAATTACGGTCTGCCGCTGGGCGATTTGATCCAAGAGGGTAATATCGGCCTGATGCAGGCTGCGGCCCGCTTCGAACCGGAACGTGAGATTCGTTTCTCGACCTATGCCACATGGTGGATTCGCTCCGCGATGCAGGATTACGTTCTGCGCAACTGGTCGATCGTTCGGACCGGCACAACAGCCGCACAGAAATCGCTGTTCTTTAACCTGCGTCGCCTGCGTGCGAAAATCGAATCCACGAATGAGGCCGAAGGTCTGGGTATGGATGGCCGTGCCTCCATTGCCAAGGAACTGAAGGTCAACATTAAGGACGTGGAAGAGATGGAAGGCCGCCTCGGCGGTTCCGATCATTCCCTGAACGCCAAAATCGGCGAAGATGGTGATGAGGAATGGCAAAACTTCCTGGCTGATGAACGCCCCAACCCCGAAGACGTCGTCATCGGGATGAAGGATGCGCAAACCCGGTCCAAATGGTTGCAAGAAGCCTTAGGCGAACTGTCCCCACGGGAACAAACCATCATCCGCGAACGCCATCTGGGTCAAGATACCGTCACGCTCGAAGATCTGGGCAAAGAGCTCGGCGTCAGCAAAGAGCGCATTCGCCAGCTGGAACAACGCGCAATGTCAAAACTGCGTGATTCCATTAGCAAACACGTCACCAGCGTCGATGACCTTCTGATGACGATGTAAAAAAGAACAAGTTTTCCTGAAGCTCCTCGCTACCGGAAACGAACGCCCCGTCCTTATTTATAAAGGCCGGGGCGTTTTTCTATTGTGCTACAGCGATAGGCTCCACAACCAACTCAACGAGAGATTCCTTGTCAGGAGAAGCCCCTTTGTCCTTTGCTTTCTTTAAGGTCTTTCTCTCTGCTTTTGAAACCTGCTTTTGGGCTAAAAGTGCTTTCTCACCTTCAAGCACTTCGCGTTTAATAACCTCATTTTTCAAAATTTCTCGAATTTCTTCTTCCGTTACTTTTGCTTCCGGCGATAGCTTTCTAAGTTCTTTACGAATGCTATCGACAACAGGCTCAGAAAACAAAATAGCGCCAACAGTAAATCTATTTAAGATTTGCTTGTAGCTGTGATGCTGTTCTAGTTTTGATTTCTTCAGCCCCTCCTTTGAAAGAAGATCAAGCGTCTCTAAGGTCGCTTTATCCTTCAGGGAAATCGTCAATAAGTTGAATGTTTCAACCAGGTCAAAATTAATTGGCTTGCCGAAGCTAACTCTATAAATCCGCCATTCAGCACCATTGGTGAGCGCGACCCACTCAATTCCCTGATTTGCAGCGTAATCAATTGCTTGTTTTACATGCTGATCTTTCAACTCTAAGCCAATAGCTTTAACCTCCATCAAGAAGGCCAATTTTCCATCAATCTTAATGGCAAGATCACAATACGTTCCACGAATGGCGTATTCAGAAGTAATTTCAACAAATTTATCGTATCCAAAAATATTTTCTAAAACATCGGTGACAATCACCACCGTGTCTGATTCATTGATATCCCTCGCCTTTGCGGCTTGGATAATGGGCTGAAACCGCTTCAGTGCCACCTTCATACGTTCCGTTGCTTTTGCAGAAATAGACATGCTTTCCCCTAACGCATTTCAAAGTTGTCCAGAGGGCATGTTAGTATTGTCATCAGTGTTTCACAAGACGATAACACGCATAAGATGAAAAATACTATTCAACAACAACCTTATACTGCATCCCCGCAGTCACATTATCAGCCGGGTTCAAGCCGTTCAGGGCGCGGAAGCGTTGTTCATTGAGGGTTTTATAGGGTTGGTTGCGGGACAGTGATGTCACGCTGTCCCCCGCCCCGGCTGTTACAATCTTCAGGCGGTATGGACGGATGGATTGTTTTTCGGCGGAGGTCATCGTGCGCAGGCTATAAGTCGTTTTTTTCAAACCTTCCACCACCGATGCATTGGCCGCTTGTGGAATGGCCATTTGGAAGCGGAAAATTGTTCCGTTGGTCCATTGCACGGCAACCAGACGCACCGTAACCGGACGTTTATTGATGACGGCTGCAAAATCGGCTGTCGCGGCGGGTTTGCCGTTCACATCAATCGTTTCAACTTTTGATACAGCCTGCCCCTTCATCCAGTCCTGTGCCAGATAGGTGGCTGGTGCGCTATTGCTGCTGACGCTGTCAAACAGGATGACCGTACCGCTGGCCTTATCCTTGGCAACGATTTCGGTCGGGTTGTTGGCGATGGCGTAGCCTTCAGGAACGGTGAAGGTGAAATTCATCTGGGGGTGCCAGAATGTGTTGCCACGGATCAGGCCCTGATCGGCGCTGTCGCCAAAGGTCAAGCCATCAACGGTTTTTAGATAGGCTTCGCGCCCGGTTTCATTTGCGCTGCCCGATGTATTGGCGGCAACCTGCACGGCTTCGGCGGCGCGTTCTTCTGTTTGCGGGTGGGTTGAGAAATAACCGGCATTTGTATTGGCACGACCCGATTCTTGGGCCTCAAACGCGGTAAAGCGCGCCAGATTGTTCAGGAATTCCGCCATGGCGGCGGGGCTGTACCCGGCGCGGTCTAGATAACGAATGCCCAGCGTATCGGCCTGGCTTTCCTGCTTTCTGGAATAGGACGTAATGTAGAGTTCAGACCCGATGCTGGCTGCTTGTGATGCGGTGCTGTTATCCAATGCGGCGGATAAAATGGCCGCGCCCAATGATGTCACAACACCATGGGAATAACGCTCCGCCGAATGACGGGCGGTCACGTGTGCAACCTCATGCGCCAGAACGGAGGCCAATTGCGCTTCTGTATTGGCCAGTGCCAAAATACCGCGCGTCACATACACATATCCACCCGGCAGGGCAAAGGCATTGACCGTTGGCGTATCCAGAACGAAGAATTTGTACTGTACATCTGGACGCTCGGTATCTCTGGCGACACGTTGGCCAATGCGCTCAACATAGCTGGTGATCTGGGCATCTTTTAATGTCCCGCCGAATTGTTGCAGGATTTTTTCATGTTCCTGTGCGCCGACGGTGGATTCCTGTTGCGGTGACATCAGGGCCGCAAACTGGTTTTCCCCAGTGGCGGGGTTCATCGTGCACCCGGCCAGTGCGGCCAAGGATACCCCGGCCAAAAGGGATACAATAAGAACAGGCTTGAAATAGGTGCGCATTAGGATCACTCTACGGTTTATGAAGACATTGATATTAGCGTTTTTTATCCTGCTGGGTAGTCCCCTTTTCATGGGGAATGCCGTCGCGCAAGATGCTGAAAAACCAACGGAAATAGAACAACCGGCAGAAGGAGAAACAGACCCCATCCTGCCAAGTCTGGGCACGAGCGCCGATGACGCCCGGCCCCTGCGCCCGGCCATGAATGACCGGTCAGTGCGCAGCATTGATGATCTGCGCCTGCAACTCAGCAATGGCCGCATTGTCCAACTGGTCGGCATCGATGTGCCGCGCCAGACGGGTTACAGCTCCGGCGATGAATCCTATGCAGTCAAACAATTCCTCGACACGCTTTTTGCAAAAAGTGCCGATAGCGATGTAATCATTTATCAAATCGCAGGCAGCGGTGCAGGCAAAACCAACCGCATGGGCCATGATCTGGGCCATGTCGTGCGCAAAAGCGGGAATGTCTGGGTACAGGGTGCCTTGATTGCCAACGGCCTTGCTATGGCCAGACCCACCCCGACCAACCCGGAACTGGCGGAAAAAATGTACGCGCTGGAAGACCAGGCACGTCAGGCAAAGCTGGGCATCTGGGCTGATGACAGCGCCCACCGCCTGGTTGAGGCTGCCGATACTATCCAACCCTTGGACCGCTTCGCGGTTGTCGAAGGAACGGTCAAAAGCGTATCCATCATCCGTAATGTCACTTACCTGAATTTTGGCGATGATTACCGCAAGGATTTTACCATTGGCATTCCATCCACCCAGCGTCAGGCCATGTCACGGGCGGGCATTGATCCGTTCAAGTTACAGGGCCAAAAAGTGCGGGTTCGGGGGTGGTTACGCCTTTATAACGGGCCTTACATCGAACTCGAACATCCTGTATTGTTCCAGCAGGTGAAAAATGAACAAAACAGCAGCACAAAGCCCTAAGTCTTTTCCGCGCCCCGCAGCACAAGATCGGCGCACGCCGTTGCTCGATCTGTTCCCACCGCTGGCCCCCTATTCCAGTGGTTTTTTATCCGTAGATGCCATTCATAATCTGTACTGGGAACAAAGCGGTAATCCGGATGGTGTTCCGGTTGTTCTGTTACATGGCGGCCCCGGTGGCGGCGCATCACCAACACACCGCCAATTTTTTGATCCCGACCATTACCGCATCGTAATTTTTGATCAACGCGGTGCGGGTCGCTCAACCCCCTTGGGCAGTATTAAAAATAATACGACCGCGCATTTGATTGATGACATCGAAACACTGCGCCGTCATTTGGGGATCGACCGCTGGCATGTCTTTGGCGGATCATGGGGCAGTACACTGGGCATTGCCTATGCACAAGAACACCCGGAACGCTGCATCAGCATGATTTTGCGCGGCATCTTCCTTCTGGAACAAAATGAAGTTGATTGGTTCATCTATGGCATGCGGAGCCTGTTCCCTGAAGCATGGGAGCAATTTGCAGGGCTGCTGCCGGAAGACGAACAATATGATTTACTGGAAGGCTATTATGAACGCCTGACCACTGGCACGCCGGATGAACAGATGGAAGCCGCTATTCGCTGGGCCTTATATGAAGGGGCCTGTTCTTCTCTGCTGCCCAATTACGATACCATCACCACACCGGAACAAAAAAACTACGCCCTCGCACTGGCGCGGATTGAGGCGCATTACTTCCGCAACAATCTAATTTCCGTCGATCAAAGCCTGATGAACCGCATTGATCGTCTACGCTCTATCCCGGCGACCATTATTCATGGCCGCTATGATGTCATCTGCCCCATTCAAACTGCGCATAAACTGCACCAGCTATGGCCGGAAGCTGATTATGTGATCGTTCCGGATGGCGGGCATTCGGCATTAGACCCAGCCATTCGTTCGCGTCTGATCGAAGCCGTCGAACAAGCAAAAACGCTCATCTAACTTTTAAGGACAAAATCATGACCTTCAAAACCATTCGCGATATTGATGTTAAGGGTAAAGTTATTTTGCTGCGCGCCGATTTGAACGTGCCCGCGAAAGACGGCGTTGTCACCGACACAACCCGCATTGACCGTTTGAAGGACACCATTGATTATCTTGTCTCCCACGGCGCCAAAACGCTGGTGATGTCGCATTTTGGCCGCCCAAAGGGTGGCGCAGACCCAGAATTCTCGCTCGAATTTTTGGTGCCTGTTTTGCAAAAAAAATGGGGTCATGATGTTCGCTTCGCCGATGACTGCATCGGCACTCCGGCGGTAACACTGGCCGGGTCCTTAAAGGATGGCCAGATTGGTTTGCTGGAAAATGTGCGTTTCCACGCAGGTGAAGAAAAGAACGACCCTGAATTTGTTCAGGCTTTATCTGAACTGGGCGATATCTATGTGAATGATGCGTTCTCTTCCGCTCACCGTGCCCATGCATCAACCGAAGGTTTGGCGCATGTCATGCCAACAGCGGCAGGGTTTTTGATGGAAGCTG
The DNA here is from genome assembly GCA_002423285.1 of Micavibrio sp. UBA6139. Taxonomy (GTDB): domain Bacteria; phylum Pseudomonadota; class Alphaproteobacteria; order Micavibrionales; family Micavibrionaceae; genus Micavibrio. Next base: position 33,709 of record DIVF01000061.1, read on the forward strand.
AATTAAACGCCCTGAACGCGGCCCTGGAAAAACCCGAACGCCCATTGGCGGCGATTGTCGGCGGTGCAAAGATTTCAACCAAGCTGGAACTGCTCGGCAATCTGGTTGAAAAGGCCGATATGCTGATTTTGGGCGGCGGCATGGCCAATACGTTTTTACACGCACAAGGCGTTGATCTGAAATCATCCCTGTGTGAAAAGGACATGGCGGACCAGGCGCGTGCCATTATGGCCAAGGCCAAGGAAAAGGGCTGCGATATTTTGCTGCCTGTTGATGGTGTGTGGTCGATGAAATTTGCCGCCGGGGCAGAACATGCTGTGTGCGCCATGAACGCGGTACCGGATGGCACAATGGTTTTGGATATTGGCCCGCAAAGCGTGGCAATGTTGAAACAACGCCTCGCCTTCGCCAAAACAATCGTTTGGAACGGCCCGCTGGGCGCGTTTGAAATTGCACCGTTCGATCAGGGCACAGTTGAACTGGCCAAGTATGTTGTTGAACGCACCAAGGTTGGCGATGTGACGTCCGTTGCCGGTGGCGGTGATACGGTTGCCGCATTGGAACAGGCCGGGGTTGTTGAAAAACTGACCTATGTGTCTTCCGCTGGCGGTGCCTTTCTGGAATGGATGGAAGGAAAAACGCTGCCAGGCGTTGCGGCCCTGACAGCGTTTAAAAAAGCAGCTTAAAAACTTACTTCAGGCCCAATAAGGCCCGGGCCTGATCTTGCCCAACGCGGTCATACGCCGCCAAGGCTTTCAGCAATTCATTGTGATCGACAATCCGGTCTTCACTGCGCAGGCGTTGCGTCATCATATAGATGCGCGACAAATCGCCCTTGGTCAGGTTCAAGGCTTTACAGGTCACCGCCAATGATTTTCCCCCTGCCTCGCACATAATTTCATGCACGGTGCGTACCGGGATTTTATAATGGCGAGAGAACATGGCAAGGAACGTCCCAAACTGGCCACGTTGCAATGTTTCCATGATGACATGCAGATTCAAACGGCCATTCCGTGCCATTTGTTCCACCGCTTCATTCATCTGAACCGTCGGCATAAACTGTTTTTTCTGGTTGCCATCGGCCAGTTCAAAAATAACATCATTGACCGCATCCATGGCGGCCTTGTCCTGTATCCCGAAATAATCGCGGATATACTGGCGCAATTCCGAACCGACATATTGGTACAAATGACGGGCAACCGCTTCGGGCAGATCCGTGCGCATCAACAGCGGCTTGGCCAGCTCTTCCGACCCTTCCGCCATGCCACCTAAAATTTCGGCGGTGCGGCGGCTCAGGTGAATTTTTTCGTTCTTGGCCAGAACCAAGGCTGTTTCTGGTTCGCGTGTTTCGGCCAATACATTCATAACACCGTCGCTCAAAGACGCGCGGGCGGCAATGGCGCGCCAGTAATCGGCGCCCTTACCTTTAATAATATAAAGCAGATCGAGATCGCTGAGGGCCCCGCTCGACTTCAACATGGGCGAAGCGACAGAAATTTCATCATTGGCAATATGAAGCGCCACACGCAGCGGCACAGAATCAATCACGGCGAGGCGTTCAGATAAAGCCTGACGCAAATCTGCTTCGGCCTGACGCATCAGGCTGATGAGAACATCAGAAATCAACTCGCGCTCACGGGGCCCCAGATTTTTTTCCAGAAGCTCAACCACCGCGCTGGTCAATTCCGCGCGGGCCAATGGCGTTTCATCCTTGGCAAGGCTGTACAGCCTGTGATTGTCATACAGACGAACCAGAATCGGCGCGACATCCGGTGATTTTTCGAAAATACGAAGATCCATTTTTTCTCGTTTGACCCCAACAAACAGTCTTATTGATACGCAAGGCATCCCCCGACGCCTTAAAACGTACCGCCAAATTACTGTAGTCAGGCCTTTTTTTATTAGATTATGCAGACTTGCCTGAACTCACACACGGTCATGGCTTAAGATGCCACTTCCTTTCACTCTCAGCCCCTATAATTACCTAAATATGTTTATATTAGGTTAAAATGATGTTTTCTGCGGGGTTGGCCGGGGGCTATCCATATTCCCGGTTAGAAAGGTTTTGTTAACCCTCGTAGATTACGATATATATTGTACGTCTTTCGGGGTTCACGTGGTTATTTCATGGGGTTTTAAGTAATGGCTTTGGCAGTCAATCCATCCATCGGGCAAGCGCAGCAAAGCTCTGTAAACCCGTATCAGCGTAATGAAGACCAAGTCCGCAATAACGCACGCCGCGAAGGTACCGAACCAACAACATCCGAAACACGCCCTGCTTCCGTGTCCGCAGCCCGGACGCAAGAATCAGAAACACGCAACACCCGCCAGCGCGACGAAGACCGCCAGCAGGCCAATAGCGAAGCCCGCGACACCCGTCAGGGTCAAACCCGTGGCAGCGTCGTTGATATCCGGGTTTAATCCCCCGTTGATATAAAAAGAATAAGGCGGTCCTTTTGGGGGCCGTTTTTTTATGCCCGCAATTGATTGCAGCGCAATATGGACAAGGCCCCCGCCCTGTCGCAAAATACACGCATAGCGGCACATCATCAGGACCAATAAAAATGACAGACCAGAACTGGGATCAGTACAGCACCTATCTTCAGCTTGATAAAGTACTGGACGCACAAACCCCGTGGAGTGGCACACCCGGCGCTAGTGACTTCTCCCATGATGAAATGCTGTTCATCATCTTTCACCAGACTTACGAATTATGGTTCAAACAAATCCTGTTCGAACTGGACGATGTGCAGACGCGCTTTACACGCAACATTGTTGATGACCGCGATATCCAACCGATCGTCGCCCGCCTGAACCGTGTGGTTGAGATTTTTAAAGTGCTGGAGCGCCAGATCGATGTCCTTGAAACGATGCTGCCGCAGGATTTTATCGATTTCCGCGATTCCTTACGCACCGCCTCAGGATTCCAGAGCTTGCAATTCCGCCTGATCGAAACGCGATTGGGCTTAAAGCGTGATGACCGCTTGCTCTTCAACCATTGCCCCTATGACCGCGACTACGCCGCACCAAGCCAGGAAGCCATTCGCACAGCGGAAGCACAAACCACATTGCACGACCAGCTGGACGCATGGCTGGCCCGTACCCCGTTCGTTGATTTCGGCGGTTATAAATTCTGGGAAGAATACCGGAAATCCGTTCATAAAATGCTAGATGATAAGGAAGCCCTCGTCCGCAAATCCATGAAGGACGATGCCCTGCAACGCGAACTGGACGGGATTGAGCGCGGACGCCAGAAATTCGACAGTATCTTTGATAAGAAAAGCACGGGCTGGCGTTTATCGGACCGCGCCTTGCAAGCGGCTCTCTTTATTTCCATCTATCGCACCGAACCGATGTTACAGGGTCCGGCGACATTATTATCACTGGTCATGGATATTGATGCCCTGCTGTCCCGCTGGCGTTACCGCCATGCGTTGATGGTTCAGCGCATGATGGGATTGAGCGTTGGTACAGGCGGGTCCACGGGTTACAGCTATCTCATGCAAACACTGGAGCAGCACCGGATTTTCAAGGATCTCTTTGCGCTCTCCACCTATCTGATCCCTGCTGCTGCGCGCCCGACCCTGCCCGATGATCTCAGCCGGGAAATGGGTTACCGCTACACCGCGAAAGCCTCATAATATGAAACACCTGTTTTCAACCGCACTGGCGGCAACCCCAATGCATTTCGCGGCCCACAGCCATCATCTGTGGCCCGATGCCAGCCGCACGGGGCAACAACAATACTGGAACGATTCTGCAACATTGTCGGATAACAAATGGGACAAGGTCTTTGCGGAGATTATTCCATCCGTGCAACGCCACATTGCCGGGCATTTAAACCTGTCAAACCCCAGCAATATCGCCTTTGCCCCCAACACGCATGAATTTGTAAATCGCCTGTTATCGTGCCTGCCCGATAGGCCGCATATCCTGACCACAGACAGCGAATTCCACAGCTTTACACGCCAGATATCCAGATTGGAAGAAGACGGGCTGGTCCGGGTCACACGCATTGCGTCCATGCCCTTTGATACATTCGTCGAACGCTTCGCTGCGGCGGCACGCGCAGAACATCACGACATGGTTTTTTTCAGCCATGTGTTTTTCAATTCCGGTTTTGCCATTCCTGATTTAAAAACCATTGTTGATTCCATATCGGCGCCCGAAACATTCATCATCATTGATGGCTATCACGGCTTTATGGCCATCCCCACCGATCTATCCGCCATTGAAAACCGCGCCTTTTATCTCGCTGGTGGTTATAAATATGCCATGGCCGGTGAAGGATGCTGCTTTATGCATTGCCCGCCGGGTTACGCCCCGCGCCCGCGCAATACCGGATGGTTTGCCGATATGGGCGCATTGGCGGCTAAGCAAGGCCACGTCAATTACGCTGAAAACGGTTTCCGGTTCTGGGGCGCGACTTTTGACCCGTCGGGGTTGTACCGGATGAATGCCGTGATGCAGATGATGGCGGATCAGGATTTATCCGTTGATGAAATGCATGCTCATGTGACGGGGTTACAGGATTATTTTTTAAAATCCCTGATAACCGCCCCCGGTCCGCTGGTGACACCCGTTGATACAACAACGCGCGGACGATTCCTGACTTTTGAAACGGAGCAAGCCGCCGCCATCCACGACGAATTGCAAACCCGCCAGATCATTACAGATCATCGCGGGTCGCGCCTTCGTTTTGGATTTGGGATTTATCATGACCGGGCAGATATTGACCGCCTGATCGCGGCTCTACTGGAATGCGACTTCGTTAAAGCTGCGTAGTTTCCGGCTGTGCAATTTCGCCGTTCCGATGTCACGCAAAAGCGCCATGGTCAAAAGACCAATCTGCAAATGCTGGTCCACGCGGTCGCGGTAGAATTTATCAGCCATACCCGGCAATTTTAACTGACCATGCAGCGGTTTATCGGAAACGCACAGCAACGTCCCGTAAGGAACGCGGAAACGGAACCCGTTGGCCGCAATCGTCCCCGATTCCATATCAAGCGCAATGGCGCGGGACTGGCTCAGGCGTAAGTTCTGGCGAATGGTCGGGCGCAATTCCCAGTTCCGGTCATCAACCGTTGCAACCGTACCGGTGCGCATAATTTTCTTCAGGTCATATCCCTGCAAACCTGTGACCTGCGCCACGGCTTGTTCCAGTGCAATCTGAATTTCAGACAAGGCCGGCAATGGAATGCTTGGGTGCAGATCGCGGTAGAGAACATTGTCTTCGCGCAAATAACCATGTGCCAAAACATAATCGCCCAACGACTGGGAGTTCCGCAGTCCCGCACAATGCCCCAACATCAACCACGCATGCGGACGCAAAACAGCCACATGGTCGGTAATGGTTTTGGCGTTGGACGGGCCCACCCCGATATTAATCATGGTGATCCCGCCGCCATCAGCGCGCTTTAAATGGAACGCAGGCATTTGCGGCATGCGCGTCAGGGCCAGGCCCGGCACATCAACCTCACCTGGATCGATCAGGTTTTTATTGGTAGTGACGCGGTTCCCCGGCTCAACAAACGCAGTGTACTGCGACCGCTCACGGCGCAGTTCCGGATCATCCGTCGGCGACATAATGTCGCGGCAGATGCGCACAAACTGATCCATATAAAATTGATAGTTTGTATAGATCACATAGTTTTGAAAATGCGTGCCTGCAGTGCCGGTATAATGGCGCAAGCGCATAATGCTAAGATCAACACGCGGTGCCTTGAACAAGGCCAAGGGCGCAGGTGCGCCGGGAGCCAGATTAAATGTGCCGTTTGCAATTTCATCATCCATCAATTCCAGATTGGGTTGATCAAATAAAAGCGGCAAGGCCTGCATCTGGTCATGGGTTAAATCCTGCTCAAGATGGAATTCCTCACCCAGCGCAAAATGCAGCGGAATGGGCGTATCACTGACACCGATTTCAATCGGTTCGTTGTGATTGATCAGAAGCAAGCGAATTTGTTCGCGGAAATAATAATCGAAAATATCGGGGCGTGTAACGGTCGTATAATAGGACCCCGGCTTTTGCACGAAACCGTAGGACAGACGTGTATCGGCCCGGTTCGCGGTATCGATCGTCATTTTGATATACGGATAACACGCGGTCACGCGGTGATGGGGCACTTGCCCGGCGGCAAACTGCGCGAAGCTCTCGCGCAGATAACCAACATTGGCATCATAAATTTCACGGATCGCCTCTGCGGCGTCCTGAGCATCTTTGAATTTACGGGGGCGGAAGTTTTTTGGACCTTTGAACATGTTTCTATAATCGCCGATTTATGCCCACTTTACAAGATGTTACCTGATTACCCGCGGATTCCCACCAATGACCGGGCAAAATCATGGGCGTCAAAGGGTTGCAAATCGGCCGCCCCCTCACCCACGCCAACGGCATGGATGGGCAGGCCGAACCGGTCCGCCAGCCCGACAACCACCCCGCCTTTGGCCGATCCGTCCAGTTTTGTGACGATCAGGCCCGTGACATTGGTGATCTCACGGAAGGTTTCAACTTGGGCATGGGCGTTCTGGCCCGTGGTGGAATCTAAAACCAGCAAGGTTGCGTGGGGAATGGTGTCGTCATGTTTTTTCAAGACGCGGACAATCTTTTCCAGCTCATCCATCAAATTCTTTTTATTGTGCAACCGCCCCGCCGTGTCGATCATCAAAATATCGGCCCCAGCATCCTTGGCCTGTTGATATGCTTCATAAGCAACGGCGGCGGCATCCGCCCCGGTATCCTTTGAAATCATCATTGCTCCGGCGCGATCCGCCCAGATTTTCAATTGCTCAACGGCGGCTGCGCGGAATGTATCTCCGGCGGCAATGGCAACTTTACGCCCATCCCGCTTGACCCATTGATCGGCCAATTTGCCGATGGTTGTTGTCTTCCCGGCCCCATTCACACCGCACACCAGAATAACGAACGGGCCATTTCCAGGTTTGTGAAGGACCAGCGGTTTTGCAACAGGCAATAAAATGCCAGCAACGATATCGGCCAGCGCAGCGCGCACTTCATCATCGCCAATGTCTTTACCAAAACGCCCTTCAGAAAATTGTGCGACAATCCGCGCCGCTGTGACCGGGCCAAGGTCGGCCATAATCAAAGCATCTTCCAAACCGTTCAGCGTGTCTTGATCCAGCTTTTTCTTGGTGAACAGATCACCAAGGTCCTGCCCCAGCTTCGCCGATGATTTGCCAAGGCCCATGCCAAGGCGTGATACCCATGTTTCCCCCTCGCGGTCACCAGCGCGGGCCGTGACAGGTGGCTGTTCGGGCACGGCAACAGGTGCCGGTTGCTCCGCGACCAGGGTAGGTTCTTTTTCGCTTTTATTTCTATTCCAAAACGCCATGGCCGGACCCTAGCAAACTGGGGCAAAAAAGGCAAAGCCCCGCTTTGATATGCGGTCAAATAGCGGGCGGATCAAGCCTTGCCCCGGCATTTTGCGGCTTCGGCCTCATAATTTTCGATCGTATCGATTTTGGCGTTTTCGGTCTGCATTTTCTTCCAGGCTTCATGCCCGTAAATATCAACTGCATCCGCAATGCTTCCACGCATCAGTTCAAACCGGTAATCGATTTTATCGTGGCTGACATAGCCATAATTTTCGATCTGGGCCAGCATCTTGGGCAGGTCCTTTTCCAGCCGCATGGCATATTCGGTTATGATTTTTAAATTGATGTTGTGATGGGTCATTTCATGTTCAAGAACATCATTGTAGCGGCAGGACCCCTTTTTAAAATCAGATGCCACAAAAATGGTCGTGGAATAAAAAACCTGAATTTCAACCTTCTTAAAGAACGGGCAATACAACGCCGCCAAGCCGCCATAAGGAATTCCAACAAAACGGGACCGTGTATGAAATCCGCTGCCGCCACGGGCCAGCCCGGCCAGATTAGCGTTTTCAATCCAAACCTGCTTTTCCCGCGTGTCGGCCCATTTGGCGCGCATTTTCTCGCCATTTTCACTATTCAAATCACGAATTGATTTTGTGAAAACAAAAACAGGATCGGGCGTTACCAGCACGACATCAATTTCCGGGACAAAATCGCGTTTGTCCTTACAATAGACAGGCGCCCGTTTTTTCTTCGCTTCCTCCTCCTCGATCTTCCATTTATCGGGCTTGGCACCACGACCAGCCGCTTGCTGCTCGATCTGGGGTTCCCATTTTTTCTGAAATTCAGGGTTGGCCCTCGCCGTTCCTGGCCATGACCCGGCAGCCAGAACCGCCAGAAGAATAAAGAAAACGCGCAAGATCAATCCGTTCCTAACCTAAATCAGGTATTCAGGCCCGGCAGCGACTGTCTCCGGGCGGGCACGCCGGTTACGCAGACAGTCGCAATAATACTGGAAATATCTTTATAAGAATTAAATACAACCTGGCCGTGATCTGTAAATTTCGCGGCGTCCTTCGCCAATGGCGCAAAACCAACGAAATTGGCCCCGTTTGCCTTGGCGGCCTGATAATCAGACATCGTGTCCCCCACCACGATAACCGCCCGGCCCAGACGGGCGGCACGCAGGGATGCAATCTGTTCGCTCTTTAAGGTCTGGGTGTCCCTAGCTTGGTCGCGGATATTATCCTTACCGCGCAGCAAATCGGCATCGAAATAAGACAGAATGTTGTGATAATTCAACTGGGCCATCATCGCATCTTCGCGTGTGCCCGTATAAAGGCCCAGCGTATACCCCCGATCCTTTAGCCCGCTTAATGCCTCACGCACATCCGGAAACAAACGCTCAATCCAACGCACATTATAAAGAAGGCTGTCACAGGCTGAATTACAGTCATTCATAAAATCACCGATTTTTTCAACCGGAAGATCGGGGGAATGAATGCGGATAATTTCATGCAAATTCCGCTGACCCAGCTCACTCAAAATATCTTCTTCTGTTGGCACCGGCAGGTTATAAGCCGCAGCCATCCGCAGATAAGCCGCAGCATAACGCGGCCCCGCATCGGTGATGGTCGATACCAGATCAAATAAAATCACTGGTTTTTCTGCAACCACATCAACCATGCACCACCGCCCGTTCATCTGTTACAACGCGCCCCTGTAAGGCCCCATCAACAATATCATCAATAACGATATTGGCCAGTGTTCCGGATTCCAAAATCTTGTCCAGTTTTACTTCGGCAAAGTGTTCAGTGCGGCCAATACCGTTTTTCTCGATAATCGCCTGCGCGGACTTACCGATTTGCGCCCGCATAAATTTTTGCAATTGCACGTCACCAAGGCCACGCAGTTTAGCGGCACGGTCTTTACGAATTTTCAACGGCACGGATGGCATTTTTGCCGCCGGGGTGCCTTCGCGTTCCGAATACGGGAAGACATGCAGGAAGGTTAGATCGCATTCCTCAACAATCTTCAGCGTATTATCAAACATCGCATCGGTTTCGGTCGGAAAGCCCGCGATAATATCAGCACCAAAGGCAATGTTCGGACGCAGTGACCGCGCCCGGTTGCACACATCAATCACATCCTGACGCAGATGGCGGCGCTTCATGCGCTTTAAAATCATATCATCCCCCGCTTGCAGGGATAAATGCAGATGCGGCATCAAACGCGGTTCATGTTCAATCAAATGCCAAAGGTCGTCATCAATCTCAACCGGGTCGAGCGATGACAGGCGCACGCGCGGCAATTCCGGGACCAACGCCAGAACACGGCGGATCATTTGCCCCAAGGTTGGCTTTCCGGGAAGATCCGGGCCATAAGATGTCACATCCACACCCGTGAAAACGATTTCGCGGTATCCTGCCTCAACCAGATGACGGACCTGATCGACAATCGCGCCAATCGGCACTGACCGCGAATTGCCGCGGCCATAAGGAATGATGCAAAAGGTACAGCGGTGATCGCAGCCATTTTGCACCTGCAGGAAAGCCCGCGTATGCCCCTCGAACCCGTCAACCAGATGGCTGGCGGTTTCCTTCACGGCCATGATGTCGTTGACGATAATCTTTTCATCGGGCGGCAAGCCCCAGGTTTCAGGCTTTAATTTCAAATCATTGCCAATGACTTGCGATACTTCCGGCATATCGGCGAAACTTTGCGGGTTAATCTGGGCGGCGCAGCCGGTGACAATGATGCGGGCATCGGGGTTTGTCTTGCGGGCCTTGCGGATGGCTTGGCGGGCCTGACGCTCCGCTTCCTTGGTCACGGCGCAGGTATTCACGATAATCGCGTTATCCAGCCCGGCATTTTTGGCGTGGGTGCGCATCACCTCTGATTCATAGGTGTTCAGGCGGCAGCCAAAGGTTAACAATTCCGGGTCTTTACTCATCGAGTTTTGATCATTTAATTTTCAGAGCGTTATCTCTTAAAATGCGGACCGATAGTTTCATTTGTGTCGTATTGCCCATTTCTTCATAGCCTGGTGTTGCCCTTGCCTGCATTCCAGCTGCCTTGGTCATTTCATAGTGGCGTTTAAGGCCTTCTGCGGCGTTGCTGCCGCGCGCCTCAGTAGCAGCAATGATTTCAGGTTTATAGTTGTGGCAGACATTTTTTGCCTCGATCTTTACAATGCCATTTTTTTCCAGCACCGCATCCTGAAGATTTCTTATGTCTTCCTGATCTATAGATTCATCGAAGGCCATTATCTTGAAAAGAATCTGTAAGGCACGTTTATTCGGAGCAAGCAGTATATCAGTTTGTGCCTGATAGAAATCGCTTAGGCATTGTGTCACCTCGTCAGCTGACATGGAGTTGTAATCTTTTTTTGCTTTTGTTTGCATTTGAGGCACCTCGCTTTTTCTATAATAAAGTGTAGCTATACATCATCTTCCCACTTTATGGAATTTATTTAAAATGTATGGAAATATAGTGAAGCTATCAATTGTTTTCAGATAATTGCCAGAATTTTTTGCACTTCCCTATTGGGCTTTGATAGACAGGGTGGGTCTAGAAAATTTACGAACGTCTTAGGCCAAAGCCCCCCTAAAATCAACTTTTTCATAACTTTTAAGGCCTATACTCCTTGGTATAACCACATCGTTGAGGGCAAATCATGACAGATGTCACCAAAACCGAGCTAAAAGCCGACTGGAAAACAGCCGTCGATACGCTAGCCACCTACCATTTCCGCGCCGGACGGCATATGGGCGAACGCCGGGAACTGGCCGAGCGCTTTTTAAAGGACACGCTGAATTTTCAAGTTGCCCATCTGGGAAAAAATGAGCGGGTTATAAAGTCTGAACTGGAACGCGAATTCAGCAACCCCGAAAACATCCGAACCGCCATTCGCAAATATCCCGGCCCCAATA
>DIVF01000029.1 GCA_002423285.1 Micavibrio sp. UBA6139
TCAAAGAAAAAACCTCTGTCCAAAGACGAACGCGCCTACAATCACGCCCTGAGCCGCTTCAGAGTCAGGGTCGAGCACGCAATTGCCCGCCTCAAACGCTTCCGCATCCTCGCAGACAGATTCCGCTATCCCAGAAAAACCCACGACGCCAAATTCTCCATCATCGCCGGCATTGCCAACATCGTTGCCGGGTTCTGATCTCAAAATCATGCCAAGGTGGACAACTTGTCTGAAAAGTACGCTACTTTTGCAACAGGCCTAATGATCTTTTTCTTTTATTCCCATGTTCTTTCCTAAGCTTTATGCACATATGTGCCGGGGGCGTCGCCCAGCACGGCATAGGTTTTATTTCCGGGTTTTTGAGGCGCGGGAATTTTCGTTTTTGCGCTTTGACCCTGGAGCCATTTTCCCCATGCCAGCCACCAGGAACCTTCTTGCTGTTTTGCGATTTGTTCCCACTGATCGGGAGATTTATAGGATTCCCCCGCCTTTTTCTCGGCGATCTTGTAGCTGCGCCGTTCATGGCCAGGTTCACTGACGATGCCGGCATTGTGACCGCCGACCGTCAGAACAAAGGTAATATCTCCACTGGCCATCAGATGGATCTTGTAAACGGACTTCCACGGGGCGACGTGATCTTTTTCCGTCCCAACGGCAAATACGGAAAGATTAATATTTTCCGGTGCGATTGTTTTCCCAAGGGCCGTGTAATGCCCATTCGAAAATTCATTGTTCAGATACAGGCGCTCCAGATATTCGCTGTGCATCTTATAAGGCATCCGCGTCGCATCCGCGTTCCACGCCATGATGTCGAAAGGCCGTGAACGCTGTCCCATCATATATTCCTTGACCAGGCGCGACCAGATCATGTCATAGGAGCGCAGCATCTGGAACGCTCCCGCCATCTGCTTGGTATCCAGATAGCCCTGCGCCCACATCATATTCTCAAGATAGGCGACCTCACTCGGCGTCACGAAGATCATCATCTCGCCCGCTTCGGTAAAATCGCCCTGCGCGGCCAGAAGCGAAAGACTTTTCAGGCGATCGTCGTTATTATGCGCCATAAGCGCAGCCGTAATCATGGCCAGCGTACCGCCGAGGCAATAACCTGTCAGATGGATTTTCGTGTTATCCGTAATAGATGACACAGCGTCAATGGCTGCCAGCGCCCCGTCGCGGATATAATCGTCCATGCCCCGGTTGCGGGCCTCGGCCCCCGGATTTGTCCATGACACGATAAAAACGGTATGTCCTTGCTCGACAAGCCATTTGACCATTGAATTATGTGGCGACAGATCAAGAATATAATATTTCATGATCCAGGCTGGCAGGATCAAAATCGGCTCTTTATAGACATCGCTTGTAACCGGATCGTACTGGATCAACTCGATCAGGTCATTGCGGAACACGACCTTGCCCTTGGCGGTCGCCACATTTTCACCAACCTTAAAATTTTCTATGCCCGCGGCTGGTTCACCTGCCTTGTTGCGGGTGAAATCCTCGAGCGCGTTCACCGCGCCATCGGCCAGATTCGCGCCACCGCGCTTGATCGTTTCAAACAGGATTTCCGGATTGGTCAGAAGAAAATTTGCGGGTGATATCGCATCCAGCATCTGCCGCGCGGAAAAAGAGATCGCCCGTTCATATTGCGGCGAGAGGCCGGGAATATTCTTGGTCGCAAGATCCCAGAATTCTTCGCATCCGTGAAAAATATCGACATACGATTTCCATGGATAGCTTGACCACTCTGCGGACTTGAAACGCGGATCAGGTGGCGGTTGAGGTTTTGAAGGGTCCATCGCGTCACACGCCTGTACCTTCGCACTATGCAGGGGGAAGCAGGCCAGCGCAACCATCCGCCCCGGGCACAACGCAAGATGCGCCAGCCACGATGCATACACCTCGGTCATTCCCGCCGGCGTCAGTCCGCATGTGATACGGGATAATCTCGCCTGAAACAGCCGGTCGATTTCATCGGCAATCTGTGTAAAAGAATGGCGGGATGCATCTTCCATCATAGCCTCCATCGCCTATGATGTTTTTTTATTCTCAACAAAACTTTAATCCGTAGCCAAATGCTCGGCCAAAATGCAGCCAACGCAACAAAAACGACGAATACCAGCATCGCCGCAACAAAGCTGATAAAGTGAAAATTGTTGGCATCGGGAGCGACGAACCAGCTGGCAATCACACCCCCTATAAGCAACATCCCTCTCGCGATCCATCCCACTATAATTGTCCTCCTAAAGATTTATTCAGATCAACGCTGGATTGAAGCAACTGACGCTTCGCCTCGATCTGGGATATTTCCGCATCGAACAAGCTGCGCTCGGCATCCAGAACATCCATATAGCTGGAATAGCCGGCATCAAACCGTTTGCGTGCCAATCTTGCCGCTTCACGCAATACGCTGGCCTGTTTTTCCAGGGCGCTGGCTTGCTCCTGCGTCTTTTCCCGCGCGATCAGGGCATCCTTGATTTCACGAAATGCCACGCGAACGGTTTTTTCGTAACCTATATAAGCCTGCTTCTCTCGCGCCGTTGCGGCCTCGACCTGCGCGCGGGCGCGGCCAAAATCAAGAAGGGGCGCGGTTGCATTCGCGCCGAGACTCCAGCTCTTTGATCCGCTTTCCAGCAAACTATCGAGATCGCCCGAAGCAACCCCCAGCAAACCGGAAACGGATAAACGGGGCAGATAAGCCGCCCGCGCCACGCCAATATTGGCGTTCGCCGCCGCCAAGATATGTTCCGCGGCTATGATGTCAGGCCGCGCAATCACAACGTCGCTGGCATCTTTTTGCGGCAAGGGCGGCAGATCCGGCAGGATCGTCTTGTCCGAACCGCTGAAAGCCCGAGATTCCATGATATCTTTCGGCGTTTTTCCCAAAAGAACGGAAAGGGCCGAAAGCCTTTGTTCACGTTGCTGCTCCAATGCAGGCAACCGCGCCTGCGCCGCAACCATCTGGGATTCCGCCTGACGGACAATCAGGGAATCCACATCCCCTTGATCGAGTCGTTTCTTCTCAAGACCATAGGCATTTTTACGGGTTCGAATCGTTTTTTGCGTTATATCAATCTGCTCATTCAGCGCAGAAACCGCAAAGTAGTTGGCAACGGTTTCCGCCGTGATGCCAAGCGCGACAGCACGCGCATTGGCTTCTTCAGCCAGCAATTGCTGACGCGCCGCCTTGTCGGCATTGGCAAGACGGCCCCACAGATCAACCTCGAAGGAAAGCAAGCCACCCAGAATAAAACTGTCCGACGGCCCGCTGGATGGCAGCCCTTCTAAATTGAGGTCGCTGCGCGAAGCGCCGCCTCCGGCTGTAATATTGGGCATCCGGTTGGCCCTGGCGCTTCCCGCAATCGCGCGCGCTTCATCGACACGCGCCGCCGCCAACTGGATATCGCTGTTATAGGCCAAAGCCTCGGTGACAAGAGCGGACAGCTTTTCATCATCATAGGCCGCCCACCACGCGCCATCCTGCTGTATGGATGACGGCCCCGATAATTGCCAGTTTTGAGGAAGGCTCGTTTCAGGTTTATGGATGTCCGGGGCAAGCGAACAGGCCGTCAGAACACCGCATAAAAGAATCGCCGGCAGCGCATAAATTCCTGTCTTGTTTATGGCCATACCCGGCAGTCCTTCCCCGTTGACAAACAACAAAAAATGTTTATTCATTCATGTATGGATACAGATATTATCACACGAATGGCGAAAAGCAATAACGTGATGCACAAAAAGAAAGAACAAGGTCTTGTAACCAGACAGAAAATCCTGGCGGCCGCGGAACATGTCTTTTTTGAAAAAGGCGCGGCCCTGACCTCTCTTGAACAAATCGCCGAGAAGGCCAATGTGACGCGGGGTGCCATCTACGGGCATTTTAAAAATAAAAATATGCTTCTGGAGCATGTGATAGACAGCGCCATCATACATGTGATTGACATTTTTCGTTCCTCCCTGACAGAGACGCCAAAGCCCAGCCTTGAACAGCTTCGCAAAGCGACGATTGATACGATTCTGACAATTGCCCGCAGCCCCGGACTGACACAGCGCCTGTCGATTGCGATGCTGAAATGTGAATATACCGAGGAATTTTCCTACATCATAGAAAAGCACACTCATTATCGTGATGAAGTCCATGATCTTTTCATGACTTATTACTCCAACATGGAAAAGTGCGGGATCGGCCTTCCCAAAGAGCCGGAAAAGATGGCGGAAGCATTGCTGTTCTACACGACAGGCATGTTGACCGAGTTTTTCAAGCATCCCGATAAGCTGGATATCGAAAAAGACATTGCCGATTACATTGATATATTTTTCTTCCCGGTCTCAAAGCCGCCGGCTTAAATATAAGGATTGCCGCCATGACAAAAAATCTGCTTCTGATCGCCTTCGTTATCGCCGCCGTGGCAGGAGGCATCTATTACTATTTCCAGCACGCAAAAACCAAAGACCTTGATGGCATCGCCTATGGCAATGGCCGGATCGAAGCCCAAAGCATCGACATTGCAACCCGTCATGGCGGACGCGTCTTATCCGTTCCTGTCGAAGAAGGCCAGATGGTTGAAGCCGGTGATATCGTTGCCGAGCTGGACCTGACCGATCTCGCTGCCTCCGTCACCGGGGCAAAAGCCAATGTCCGCGCCCGTGTTCAACAAAAAGACGCCGCCGCGTCTTCCGTCGCGCAGGCTGAATCCGCCTTGATACTGGCGGACAAGGAATTCGCGCGCGCCGATGCGCTCGCCCGTGAGAAAGCCGTGTCGGAAAGTCGCCGTGATCAGGCCTTCAACGCCAAGCAGGCCGCTGAAGCCCAATTATCCGCCGCCAAGCAAAATCTTTCGAGTGCGGAAGAAGGGATTGAAGTGGCAGAAGCGGAAGTTGCACGCCTGGAAGACCTTCTGACCGATCAGCATCTTAAGGCCTCCAGGGCAGGACGGGTGCTTTACAAGCTGGTCGAACCCGGCGAAGTCATGAGCGCTGGCGGCAAGGCGGTCACGCTTCTCGATCTCACGGATGTGTACATGACGATCTTCCTGCCCACGGAAACAATCGGGAAATTGCAATTGAAACAAGAGGCGCGCATCGTCCTTGATGCCATGCCCGATACCGCCATTCCGGCCTACATTTCCTATATCTCGCCCGAAGCGCAATTCACGCCCCGTCAGGTGGAAACACGGACCGAGCGTGAAAAACTGACCTTTCGCGTCAAGATCAGAATACCGCCCTCTCTTCTTTCCAAATATATCGACAAAGTCAAAACCGGCCTGCCCGGAATCGCGTATTTAAAAATCGATCAGGATCGAGACTGGCCGGACAATCTGAAAGTCGATCCCGCGTTGCTGCAGGATATCGAGGCCCAACCATAATCATGCTGGTCCGCGCCGACAATATACGCCAGACCTATGGCAGGCAGACAGCCTTGGACGATGTGACGATTCATATCGAGAAAGGCGCCAGCGTTGCCGTTATCGGCCCGGACGGCGTTGGAAAGTCGACCTTGCTCGGGCTGATCGCGGGCGCAAAAAAAATCCAGGATGGGCAACTCGTTATTTTTGACGGCGATGTTCGCAAAAAGACAGTACGGGCCATGTTGCAGCAACGCGCCGCCTATATGCCGCAGGGTCTGGGCAAAAATCTTTATCCGGAGTTGAGCATCCGCGAAAACCTTGAATTTTTCGGGCGGTTGTACGGCCATGATAAAAAGGAACGCAACCGCCGTATTGAAATGCTCACCCGCGCGACGGGTCTTCTGGCGTTTCTGGACAGGCCCGCCGGCAAGCTTTCGGGCGGCATGAAGCAGAAACTCGGACTGTGCTGCGCGCTGATCCACGACCCCGAACTTCTTATTCTTGACGAACCGACCACCGGCGTCGATCCCTTGTCCCGCAAGCAATTCTGGGCCTTGATCGACAATATTCGCGCCGAACAAAAAGATATCACCGTCATCGTGGCAACCTCCTACATGGAAGAAGCCGACGATTTCGATATCGTTGTCATGATGAATGACGGCAAAGTCATCGCTTCCGGAACACCGGACGAACTGAAATCAAAAAGCGGCTGCGAAGATCTTGAAAAGGCCTTCATCGCCTTCCTTCCCGAAGAACGCCGCAGCGGTCATGAAATTCCCGAAATCACGGTGCGCGATCTGTCGGATAAGGACATCGCCATCTCTGCAAAGAACCTGACGCGGCGGTTTGGAGACTTCACCGCCGTCGATCATGTCAGTTTTGAAATCCCCCGCGGAGAAATCTTCGGCTTTCTCGGCTCCAACGGCTGCGGCAAGACCACCACCATGAAGATGCTTACCGGCCTTCTCCCCGTCAGCGAAGGAGAATCTTCCCTGTTCGGTGAAGCCCTTGTTCCCGGCGACATGGCAAACCGCCAGCGCATCGGTTATATGTCGCAGAATTTTTCTCTTTACGGCGAACTGACCGTGGACCAGAACATGCAGCTCCACGCCCGTCTTTTTCAGCTTCCCAGGGATACGGCGGACAAGCGGATCGCGTGGCTCTATGACCGTTTCGATCTTGCCAGATACAAGGACGCCTCTTCGGGCGACTTGCCGCTCGGCGTGCGCCAGCGGCTTTCCCTCGCCGTCGCCGTGATCCACGAACCGGAAATATTGATCCTTGACGAGCCGACCTCCGGCGTCGATCCGGTGGCCCGCGATAATTTCTGGGCACTGCTGATCGAACTTTCCCGCAAGGACGAGGTCACGATTTTTATCTCCACCCACTTCATGAACGAGGCGCAGCGGTGCGACCGCATTTCCCTGATGCATGCGGGGAAAGTCCTGATCACCGGCATTCCGGACGATTTACGCCGCCGGAAAGGGGCCGATACGCTCGATGACGCTTTCGTGTCCTACCTGGAAGACGCAGTACAGGAAAGCGGCAAGACAAAAACCGACAAAAAAGAAGAAACTTTTTCCATCGCGAAAGCGGCGGGAACGACCGCAGGGAAACAGGGATTTTTCTCCTCCCTATTTTCCGCGCGGCGCATGATAGCCTACGCGCAACGTGAAATCATGGAGATGATGCGCGACCCGATCCGTCTCAGCGTGGCCACGCTCGGCACGTCGTTACTGATGCTGGTGTTCGGTTACGGTATTACGATGGATGTTGATTCTTTGCGTTACGCCGCGCTGGATCTCGACCGGACAGCCGACAGCCGCGCCTATCTTCAGGAACTGGAAGGTTCGCCCTATTTCGTCACCGAACCGCCGATCAGCAGCGATGAAGACCTGCTCCACCGTCTGCAAAGCGGAGAAATCTCCATGGCCCTGCAAATCCCGCCCGATTTCGGCAAGGATCTGCATCGCGGTGCAGACACGGCAATCGCCGCATGGATTGACGGCTCCATGCCTTTTCGTGCCGAAACCATCGGCGGCTATCTTCAGGGGATCCATACGCGTTTTCTGCAAGACCGCGGCCTGATGCCGTCCGTACCACTCACGCTTGAGATGCGCTATCTCTACAATCAATCCTTTGAAAGCATCAACGCCATGGTGCCCGCCGTCATAGGCCTTCTTCTGGTATTTATCCCAGCGATCCTGTCCGCCCTGTCCGTCGTGCGTGAAAAGGAGATGGGATCGATCGCCAACATGTATGTTACGCCCGTAACACGGCTGGAATTCATTCTGGGCAAACAGATTCCCTATATTTTGTTCGCCATGGTCAGCTTTCTGATCGTTCTGGTCATGGCACTTTTGTTATTTCACGTTCCGATCAAGGGCAGCGTTATCGGCCTGGTACTCGGTGCGCTTTTATATGTTTCGGCAACGACGGGACTGGGCCTGCTCATTTCCTCCTTCACAAAGTCACAAGTTGCGGCCCTGTTCGGTGTAGCTATCGCGACCATGATTCCTGCGGCGCAGTTTTCAGGCCTTTTGCAACCCGTCTCGACTCTAGAAGGAGCAGCGCGCTGGATTGGAACATTCTATCCCACGACCTATTTCCTGAAAGTCAGCATCGGCGCCTTCACCAAAGGGCTGGATCTTCTCTCGCTGCAACCATTCTTGTTCTCACTTTTCTTGTTCATACCGGCACTTTTGCTGTTCAACGTCCTGCTTCTCAAGAAACAGGAGCCATAGGATGAACATAGAATTCCCGTCCTTTTCGAATATCGCGCATCTGTGCCGCAAGGAATGGCAATCGCTTCTGCACGATACCGTGATGATCTTTTTCATCGTCTTCGCCTTTTCATTTTCGCTCTACTCCCAGGCCACCGGCACCTCGACCGATTTGAAAAGAGCCTCGATCGGCATTATCGATGAAGACCGTTCCCCGCTGTCCCTGCGCTTCGCGGATTCCCTGCTGCCGCCTTATTTCGGGACTGTGGATACGATTACGCAAACCGAGGCGGATAAAGGGCTGGAATCGGCGAAATACAGTTTTGTCCTGCATTTCCCCACGCGCATGGAGGCGGACCTGCGCGCGGGCAAACAGGTCACGGCCCAGCTCCTTATCGACGCCACCATCATAGGGCAGGCCCAGATCGGCGCCGGATATATCCAGAATATCATCCAGCAGGAACTGATCCGTTATTTCAACATGCAGGACTCCGCGCAATCGCCCGTCGATCTTATCGTGCGCTATTCTTTCAATCAGGGACGAAAAACCGCGTGGTTTTCATCCATTACCGGCATGATCCAGAACATCACGATGCTGGCCATCCTCTTGACCGGGGCCGCGCTCATCCGCGAGCGCGAGCGCGGCACAATAGAACATCTTCTTGTCATGCCGATCAGTGCGCTTGAAATCGTGCTGTCCAAAGTCATTGCCAACGGCGTCGTCATTTTGCTGGCCACCTTACTGTGCATCCAGCTGACCATCCGGTTGTGGATCGGGGTGGAGATCGACGGATCCATCACCCTGTTCCTGATTGCGACAACCCTTTATCTATTTTTTACGACAGGGCTCGGTTTGTTTTTGGGAACGATTTCGCGCTCCATGCCGCAAATGGGGCTGCTCTTTATCCTCATCGTTTTGCCGATGAACCTGCTCTCCGGCGGTTTTACGCCTCTGGAAAGCATGCCGGAGATCCTGCAGAAAATCATGAGCGTCGTCCCGTCCACCAATTACATCAAACTGGCGCAGGCGATTTTGTTCCGTGACGCCGGCTTCTCTATCGTCTGGCCCGAAATGGTGATGGTCACCGTCGTGGGCCTGATGTTTTTTGTCTACAGCACGCTGCGCTTCCGCAGCTTCCTTGAACGCCAAGGATGATAAAAGGGATAACAAAAATGAAAGGAAACACCATGTCACGCATTGTTCTGATTACCGGAGGCGCCACGGGCATCGGCGCCGTTACCGCCAAGCTTTTCAAAGACCAAGGATACAATGTCGCCGTCAATTATTACAAGAATGGCGATGAAGCCGCCGCCTTTTCCAGGGACGCGGGCATTCCCGCCTATGAATGGGATGTCGGCAACGCCGAAGCCTGCTTGAATGGCGTGAAACAGGTCGAAACAGACCTCGGCCCCGTCGAAATCCTCGTCAACAACGCAGGAATCATACGCGACAAGACCATCCACAAAATGCCTGTCGAGGACTGGAAGGCCGTCATCGACACCGACCTTGGCTCCTGTTTCAACATGTCCCGCGCCGTCGTGCCGTCGATGAAGGAGAAAAAATTCGGGCGGATTATCAGCATCAGTTCCATCAACGCTCTTGCCGGTCAATTCGGCCAGACCAACTATGCCGCCGCCAAGGCGGGTGTCATCGGCTTTACCAAAGCCCTCGCTCTTGAAACGGCGCGGGGCGGGATCACCGCCAATGTCGTCGCTCCGGGTTATACCGAAACATCGATGATGGAGAAAGTCCCCGCCGATGTCCTGAAACAGATTGTTGACAAGGTTCCGGTCGGACGCCTTGCGAAACCCGAAGAAATCGCCCGCGCCATTCTCTTTTTGGCCGACGATGAATCCGCTTTTATTACGGGGGAAACCCTATCGGTCAATGGCGGACTTTATATGCAGTAACTCTGAGTATATAAAAACCGTAAACAAACAGAACGCTTCCGCTCTTTCTCTTACGATGAACTCATACAGCGCGATAAACTGAACCTTGATATTTTCTGGCTCAAAGATGACAGCCTGGAGAATATTGACAGTCTTCCGGCCCCAGGCATCATCGCTGCAGAAATCGTCGAGAACCTGGAAGCCGCATTGGAACAGTTCCGATCCGTGGCACAGGAATTGGAAGAGGTCGCGCAATATCTCAAATCATGTAGCGGATAGAAAATGGCTGACGGCTCTGCAGACTCAGTGCGGACTGTCAGCCAAATTTACTTGACGGTGCCGGGATAGTTGACAAATTAACCCCAATAATTCAAACACTTATCCATTCCCCATTTACAGCCAGTCAACTAAGTTTTTTACCTGACGCTAGAAAAGTCCCGCGCGTTGCCCACCCCTAGAGAAAAATCGCTGACAGGACCCGCTTGATGTGGCGACATGAACCGATATGACCGAGACCGGGAGCGTGGAATCTGAATTCCATGCTCCCTCCCTTTAGGGAGGGAGGAGAGACTGGGATCTGGACGCGGGATAAAAACCGCTGCCTGTCTGCGTTTGCGCCAGAAACCCAGAAAATAATCCAGATTCCGATTATTTTCTGGTCTGGCCGCAAGCCCCTGTAAAACAACCATTCCAGTCTCGCGCAGATTCCAGATTTATCCAGACTCCAATCTGCCGCCATCCTCGTCCTGGTAAACCCAGACATCTGGATTCTCAACCGTCAGCATATGCCCTGTTTCAGCATGCATATAATGCGTCGGTTTCACCGGCGTCATATCGCGCGTGATCTCGCCAGTGCTTTCATCAATCGTCTCCGGTCCCAGCATCATGTTTTCAACACAGAGATAGCCGAATTTGCTCCGGGCTGTCCCTATGCCCGTGCTTGGATGCGGGGCCTTGTACGACTTTATATGGCCCTTTGTCATTAGGACGCGGATGCGGTTCTGGATTGTCGAATGACTGCCCAGCCCGGCTTTGCCCTCGAACGCGCCGCAGAACTGCTCCATCACATAAAGCCTGCCGTCCAGCGCCTCATCCATCAGCATCTGAACGATGACATCGCGCTGCCGGTCGCGCTCTGCATCCAGCTTGCGACCATAACTATCGCGCACCAGCCGAACTTGGTTCTGGTCCACGATCATCCACCGCCCATCGATCTTATCGACAAAGACAGCATCAATCCCCGGTCCGTTCCGCAACTCAAAAAATAACTGCCGCGCGGCAAGCGTCTCGTCTGGCCGGTAAATCAGAACACCGGACGTATAGTAACCGCGCAGACTGCTGGCGCCACTTAACGCCTGGAAGGGATCTTCCCTGAACTGCTGCTTTGAAAGTTTGCGCGTATGATGAACCAGCACAACCGCCGCCTTCGGATTAAGAGCCAGTCTGAGTTTCTCGATTCTTTCCCGCAGGAAAAACATCATGGCCGTATTATCATTTTCTCCCATGCCGCCGTCATCCGGCCCGCCATCGAAGACATTGCGGATAGGATCGACGATGATGACATCAGGCGGCGCATAAGGAAAACACTGCCGGACGGAGGCTATCACCTGCGCCAGTCCCTCATCGTTCAGGATCATCTGTAATTGCGGCGTGACAAACAGGTTCTGCCCTGCCTTCTCCAGTATCTCCCGCGCCAAGGTCGTTTTCTGAATACGCTCTTTTAGGTATGGATACTGAATTTCGGCCTGAAGATAAAAAACGCGCAATGGCATCTCTATCGCAAAATTCATGAAATCCTGCCCTGCCGCCATATGCATGGCAAAACTCAGAATAAAATCGCTTTTTCCAACCTTCGGCGGACCGCCTATGACCATTGTTCCCCCTTGCGTCAGCAGGCGTGATCCAACCATGTCTGGCGGCGGCGGATTTTTATCGGCCATGATGACCGCGAGACTATAAGCTATGATGTCTTGCGGCGGATTGCTTATAAATTCTACTGATCGCCCATCCGGCTGCCGTACCTTTCCGGTGGCGTGACGCTGAATAATCCGTTCGATCATTTTCCGCAAGGCGGTCGGCCCGCGCCCCTCGGCCTCCAGATTACCTGTGCGGGAAACAACCTGACCTTCGTAAAGCGGCCATATTTTATCGTACAGGGCTTGCACACCCGAAGATTTTCCGTGCTTTTCCAGATCCTCATAAAACACTGCGCTGACCAGATCGCGCATGAATGTTTCCCGGCCATCCGTCACCCTTCCCAGGCCATCCCGCGTCACGGGCGTTGCCGCTTGCTCCGGCGCATCCTCATGTTCGTTGGGAATGACAGGCACATCGCGCTCGATCTGCTCCAGCATGTAAATTCTGGGCATGTCCGGCGTAATGAGTTCAGTCATTTCATGCTGACGCCCGTCCTTGACCGCCCAGGCAACCGATCCGGCCAACCGCAGGATACGTCCGGGGTTAATGACGCTTTTGTCACCATCCAGCCAATACGCGAGCCGCGCGTTCATCGTCCTTGCCAAGGCCGGATCTTTTATCGGTTCCTCCAGTTTCCACCATAATTGCGCCCGCGCATAAGGATGACGGCCTGTGATCACCGTAAAACTGGGCGGAAGATTTTTAAGTTTTCCCCGTGCGTTCTCGTATGCGCCCGGTTCATCCAGATCAACATACAGGGCGGTTAAACAGAGAAACTCGGCGTCACCGCACCGCCTGTTGGTGGGAACCAGCCCGTTTCGCAGCGCAGCGCCCATATAAACATTCTGGCCGTCAATACGGTTGATGTTTCGCGCCTTCCCGGCAATCTGGTCTGTCGAGCATGGACCGTGACTGTTATCAGCCCTGTCGACCGCCTTGCTCTGGCTATCCCGCCAAGCCAGCTCTATTGCGCCGCTAATTTGGTCGCTAAATAACAGATCCAGATGACGCCGCATAACCTCCGCGTCAGGAATAAGGAGATTTTCTGTCATGCATGCTTTCCTTTTGGCGTGATGTCGCGGATCGTGACCGTTTCATCGAGGAAATACCGAGCCTGCTGGCCGATACCATCGCGTCCCGCCAGCGGCTCCAGCCGCGAAGAGATAAAAATCTGATGTTCGTGGCGCAGCGCGTGAATATATTGTGGCAGATTCCACAGGCTCCAAGGCGGCCCTATGACCTCAGTCCGCGTGATTCCGCCAGGGTTTTCCAGCAAGGCTTTCAGCGTACGCGCCCGCTGCCCTTTAAGAATATGCAGCGACAACCTGTCTTTTTTATCCGGCGTCCAGACCGTCACTTCCAGGCAGATTTCGGGGTCATAGGTCTGGCCCTGAAGATTGCGCCTCATGCCGTCCTCCCGCCGTCCTGAATATTGTTCTGCTCGTCCAGCCATGCGAAGAAGGATTTTTCATCTATCAGGACACGGCGGCCAGCGCGGCGGATGACTTTATTGAAACCATTCTTATCAGCATGGAACACGAGGTGGCGCAATCCACCGATGGGTGGCCATGCATGATGGCTGGGCCATTCCGTCAGGGGGATAATTCGGGTGGGCGGATTTAGCTCTGACATATATCTTCTCCTGTCTGTTGCTTATCGCCGCACGATTCCGTACGGCACAGGAGAAGGTTGCCTTTATTTAAAACACCTGAAAATTACGCAAATTTTATTTGCCTACGCAGATAATTTTTGCGTAGCGGAAGTCTCATTATCCTCGCCAAGGATCATTCTCAAAAGAGTCATTTCTGTATCGTAGCAACGCTGGTCAAAAGCACGAGCCGCCTCGCATGCGGCTGTCATGGCCTCAATAACCCTTTTATGATCCTCATAATCGGACGGCGTATCGCCGGGAAAAGCGCGGCCTGCCTCGTATAGCTCATGCACATATTCGAGAGGAACTCTGCCGTATTTCAGTCTGAAATCCCTGCACTCCATGACAGGGTCTGTTTTCGGGTCGATCCCATAAATATTTCTTATTTTGTAATATCCGTCCCTAACCGTCGTTTCGGAGGCAGGAAGCCATTTTGAAACGGCATGGATGGTGCTTAAAACATCCGCGCCATGGGAAACGATATAGGAAACGAGGGCGCCGATACGTTCATTCTTGTCCTGTGTCGAGATTTTCTTTTCCAGATCTTCATTCAAGCTGTCGATAATCCATTCCGCATCCTCCCTGTTATTATCCTTCTGATAATAATCATAGACAAGATTCCAGATAGCCTCCTTCAGAAAGCGAACGTCTTTTTTATTCCGGAGATATAGATCTTTCTGCTCACGCAGCTTCTGTTGCAGATCCATCCTGACCTCCAAATATCTTTTCATTCATGCTGGCGACAACTGAATGCGTATGCGTCTCGGACAGGTGGGCATAGCGTTTGACCATCTGCAATGTCTTATGACCCAGCACCTCGGCAATTTCAGTGAGGGTGGCGCCGTTCATTGCAAGATACGAAGCTGCGCTATGACGTAGATCATGGAAACGGAAATCCTCAATGCCAGCATTGATCATGGCGTTTTCCCATGCCGTACGAATATCGATAGGTTGGCATTTATATGCGCTGGAGAAAGCATATTCACATTTCTGATCCCACGCTTCCTTATGGGCTTTCATCAAAGTGTATGCATAGCCCTGCAAAGGCAGGGAGCGGCGTTCGCCGTTCTTGGTTTCATGCAGAATGATCCTGCGGCGCTCCAGATCAATATCTTTCCATTTTACGCCGATGATTTCCATCTTACGGGCGCCGGTACTAAGGGCCAGAACGACGATTTTATAGAGATGCGGATTATCGCTCTTCTTACAAGCCTCCAGCAGGCGGCTGCGCTCCTCATCAGACAGGAAACGAACACGGCCACGAGACTCTTTGAATTTTGAAACTTTGCCTATGGGATGGATTTCCAGCCATTCCCAATCGTTGATCGCAACAGTGAACAGATGACTGAGTGCGCCTGTATAACGGTTGGCCGTGACCGCGCCGCGTTTGCGTCCATATTTATTTTCTGTCCCGATCATCTTATTGCGGGTTTTCACAATCAATGACGGCGTAATATCGGCAAGGGAATAAGCGCCCAGTTCATTCTCCCAGAAATCGAGATAATGTTTCTGGTTAATGTTATTCGCCTTCTTGTGAATGAGAATTTCATCACGATAACGCTGAATAGCATCGGAGAGGGTGTATTTGCGGGACTGGCTGGTTTTAAAGTGCCTCCCTTCCCGGATTGCCGCCTCCGTCTGCTGAACCCATAGCTTTGCGTCAGTGATGCGCTGGAAGGTAGCAATTTGCTGGGGATGCCCATGCAGCCTGATACGGGCGCGATACGATACTGTCCCATCCTTGGCTATGCGTTTTTCAATTGTTGCCATGCTCCAAATCCACAAAAGAACAAAGTGAGTACAAATATGTGGCCATACACGCCAACAGACTGCAACACTTATCTATCTGGCGTGAATATATAAAATATAACAGTCACTTACGGACTCATACCATCGCATGGGACAATTGTCGGGACAGCGAGGCGGGGAATCAGCAAATATTATCGCCCTGTGCGGCTAGTGATTACTGATCTTTGTGAAAAACTGTCCCATGAGTGTCCCACGGAGCATAAAACAGAAATGGCCCCTTGCGGAGCCATCTTCTAAGTCTTTGAAATATAACGATTTTCCTTGGTTGCGGGAGTAGGA
>DIVF01000035.1 GCA_002423285.1 Micavibrio sp. UBA6139
ATAATCAAATGAGTCTTGGCCCTAGAAAAGTCCCGCGCGTTGCCCACCCCTAGAGGATCATCGCTGACAGGACCCGCTGAGTTTCTGGCGACCATGTTGAAAGACCGGGAGCGTGGAATCTGAATTCCACGCTCCCTCCCTTTAGGGAGGGAGGAGAGACTGGGATCTGGATGCGGGATCAAAGCCACTGCCTGCCTGTGTTTGCGCCAGAAACCCAGAAATTAATCCAGATTCCGATTATTTTCTGGTCTGGCCGCAAGCCCCTGTAAAACAACCATTCCAGTCTCGTGCAGATTCTAGATTTATCCAGTCTCTAATCTGCCGCCATCCTCGTCCTGGTAAACCCAGACATCGGGATTCTCTACGGTCAGCATATGCCCTGTTTCCGCATGCATATAATGCGTCGGTTTCACCGGCGTCATATCGCGCGTGATCTCACCGGTGCTTTCATCAATCGTCTCCGGTCCCAGCAGCATATTTTCGACACAGAGATAGCCGAATTTGCTCCGGGCTGTCCCTATGCCCGTGGTGGGATGCGGGGCCTTGTACGACTTTATATGGCCCTTTGTCATCAGGACGCGGATGCGGTTCTGGATTGTCGAATGACTGCCCAGTCCGGCCTTACCATCGAACGCGCCGCAAAACTGCTCCATCACATAAAGCCTGCCGTCCAGCGCCTCGTCCATCAGCATCTGAACGATGACGTCGCGCTGCCGGTCACGCTCGGCATCCAGCTTGCGCCCGTAACTGTCGCGCACCAGACGGGTTTGATTCTGGTCGACGATTATCCACCGCCCGTCGATCTTATCGACAAAGACAGCATCAATTCCCGGCCCATTCCGCAACTCAAAAAATAACTGCCGCGCGGCAAGCGTTTCGTCTGGACGATAAATCAGAACACCGGACGTATAGTAACCGCGCAGGCTGCTGGCGCCGCTTAACGCCTGGAAGGGATCTTCCCTGAACTGTTGCTTTGAAAGTTTGCGCGTATGGTGCACCAGCACAACAGCCGCCTTCGGATTAATGGCGAGTCTGAGTTTCTCAATTCTTTCCCGCAGAAAAAACATCATGGCCGTATTGTCATTCTCCCCCATGCCGCCATCATCCGGCCCACCGTCAAACACATTGCGGATCGGATCGACGATGATGACATCAGGCGGCGCATCAGGAAAACACTGCCGGACGGAGGCTATCACGTGCGCCAGTCCCTCATCGTTCAGGATCATCTGCAATTGCGGCGTGACAAACAGGTTCTGCCCTGCCTTCTCCAGCACCTCCCGCGCCAGGGTTGTTTTCTGAATACGCTCTTTCAGGTACGGATATTGAATTTCAGCCTGAAGATAAAAAACGCGCAATGGGGTCTCTATCGCAAAACTCAGGAAATTCTGCCCCGCCGCCATATGCATGGCGAAACTCAGAATAAAATCGCTTTTCCCAACCTTCGGCGGACCGCCTATGACCATCGTTCCTCCTTGCGTCAGCAGACGGGAGCTAACCATGTCGGGCGGCGGCGGATTTTTATCGGCCATGATGACCGCAAGACTATAAGCCATGATATCCTGCGGCGGATTGCTTATAAATTCTACTGATCGCCCATCCGCCTGTCGGACCTTTCCGGTGGCGTGACGCTGGATAATCCGTTCGATCATTTTCCGCAAGGCCGTCGGCCCGCGCCCCTCGGCTTCCAGATTGCCCGTGCGGGAAACCACTTGACCTTCGTAAAGTGGCCATATTTTATCGTACAGGACTGGCGCGCCCGAAGATTTTCCGTGCCTTTCCAGATCCTCATAAAATACCGCGCTGACCAGATCACGCATGAATATTTCCCGTCCATCCGTCATCCTTCCCAGACCATCCCGCGTCAAAGACGCTGCCCCTTGCTCCGGTTCGTTATCATGTTCGCTGGGAATGACAGGCACATCGCGCTCGATCTGCTCTAGCATGTAAATTCTGGGCATATCCGGCGTGATGAGCTCAGTCATTTCATGCTGGCGTCCATCCTTGACCGCCCAGGCCACCGATCCGGCCAGCCGCAGGATACGTCCGGGATTAACAACGCTTTTATCGCCACCCAGCCAGTGCGCGAGCCGCGCGTTTATTGTCCTTGCCAATGTCGGATCCTTTATCGGCTCCTCCAGTTTCCACCATAATTGTGCCCGCACATAAGGATAACGGCCTGTGATCACCGTAAAACTGGGCAGAAGATTTTTCAGTTTTTCCTGTGCGTTCTCGTACGCGCCCGGCTCATCCAGATCAACATACAGGGCGGTTAAATAGAGAAAATCAGCATCCCCGCACCGCCTGTTGGTGGGAACAAGTCCATTTCGCAGCGCCGCGCCCAGATAAACATTCTGGCCGTCAATACGGTTGATGTTTTGCGCCTTCCCGGCAATCTGGTCTGTCGAACATGGACCGTGGCTGTTATCAGCCCTGTCGACCGCCTTGCTCTGGCTATCCCGCCAGGCCAGTTCTATCGCGCCACTAATCTGGTCGCTGAATAACAGATCCAGATGACACCGCATAACCTTCGCGTCGGGAATAAGGAGATTTTCTGTCATGCCCGCTTTCCTTTCGGCGTGATGTCGCGGATCGTGACCGTTTCATCGAGGAAATACCGGGCCTGCTGACCGATACCATCGCGCCCCACCAGCGGCTCCAGCCGGGAAGAGATAAAAATCTGATGTTCGTGGCGCAGCGCGTGAATGTATTGTGGCAAATTCCACAGGCTCCAGGGTGGCCCCATAACCTCCGTCCGCGTAATCCCGCCGAGATTATCCAGCAATGCCTTCAGCGTCCGCGCCCGCTGCCCTTTCAGGATATGCAGCGATAACCTGTCTTTTTTATCCGATGTCCAGACCGTCACTTCTAGGCAGATTTCGGGATCATAGGTCTGGCCCTGAAGATTTCGCCTCATTTCGATCTCCCGTTGCCCTGAATATTGTTCTGCTCATCCAACCATGCAAAGAAAGATTTTTCATCGATCAGGACACGACGGCCAGCGCGGCGGATGACTTTATTGAAACCGTTCTTATCGGCATGGAATACGAGATGGCGAAGACCACCGATGGGTGGCCATGCATGATGGCTGGGCCATTCCGTCAGGGGGATGATGCGGGTGGGTGGATTTGGCTCTGACATATATATTCTCCTGTCTGTTGCTTATCGCCGCACGATTCCGTACGGCACAGGAGAAGGTTGCCTTTATTTGAAACACCTGAAAATTACGCAAATTTTATTTGCCTACGCAGATAATTTTTGCGTGGTAAAGACTTCATTATCTTCGCCGAGGATCATTTTCAAAAGCGCCATTTCATTATCATAGCAACGCTGGTCAAAAGCGCGGGCCGCTTCGCATGCGGCTGTCATGGCCTCAATAACCCTTTTATGGTCCTCGTAATCAGATGGCGTATCGCCGGGGAACGCGCGTCCTGCCTCATATAGCTCATGGACATATTCAAGAGGAACCCTGCCGTATTTCAGCCTAAAATCCCTGCATTCCATGACAGGGTCTGTTTTCGGGTCGATCCCGTAAATATTTCTTATTTTGTAATATCCATCCCTGACCGTCGTTTCGGAGGCCGGAAGCCATTTTGAAACGGCATGAATGGTGCTTAAAACATCCGCGCCATGTGAAACGATATAGGAAACGAGGGCGCCGATACGTTCATTCTTGTCCTGCGTAGACATTTTCTTTTCCAGCTCTTCATTCAAGCCGTCGATAATCCATTCTGCATCCTCCCTGTTATTATCCTTCTGATAATAATCATAGACAAGATTCCAGATAGCCTCCTTCAGAAAGCGAACGTCTTTTTTATTCCGGAGATATAGATCTTTCTGCTCACGCAGCTTCTGTTGCAGATCCATCCTGACCTCCAAATATCTTTTCATTCATGCTAGCGACAACTGAATGCGTATGCGTCTCGGACAGGTGGGCATAGCGTTTGACCATCTGCAATGTCTTATGGCCCAGCACCTCGGCAATTTCAGTGAGGGTGGCGCCGTTCATGGCAAGATAAGAAGCTGCGCTATGACGTAGATCATGGAAACGGAAATCCTCAATGCCAGCATTGATCATGGCGTTTTTCCATGCCGTACGAATATCGATAGGTTGGCATTTATATGCGCTGGAGAAAGCATATTCACATTTCTGATCCCACGCTTCCTTATGGGCTTTCATCAACGTGTATGCATAGCCCTGCAAAGGCAGGGAGCGGCGTTCGCCGTTTTTTGTTTCATGCAGAATGATCCTGCGGTGCTCCAGATCAATATCTTTCCATTTTACACCGATGATCTCCATTTTACGGGCGCCGGTACTAAGGGCCAGAACGACGATTTTATAGAGATGCGGATTATCACTCTTCTTACAAGCCTCCAGCAGGCGGCTGCGCTCCTCATCAGACAGGAATCGAACACGGCCACGGGACTCTTTGAATTTTGAAACTTTGCCTATGGGATGGATTTCCAGCCATTCCCAATCGTTGATCGCAACAGTGAAAAGATGACTGAGCGCGCCTGTGTAACGATTGGCCGTGACCGCGCCGCGTTTGCGGCCATATTTGTTTTCTGTCCCGATCATCTTATTACGGGTTTTGACAATCAATGATGGCGTAATGTCGGCAAGGGAATAGGCGCCCAGTTCATTCTCCCAGAAATCGAGATAATGTTTCTGGTTGATGTTATTCGCCTTCTTGTGAATGAGAATTTCATCACGATAACGCTGAATGGCATCGGAGAGAGTGTATTTGCGGGACTGGCTGGTTTTAAAGTGCCGCCCTTCGCGAATTGCAGCTTCCGTCTGCTGAACCCATAGCTTTGCGTCAGTGATGCGCTGGAAGGTAGCAATTTGCTGGGGATGCCCATGCAGCCTGATGCGGGCGCGATAAGCTATTGTCCCATCCTTGGCTATGCGTTTTTCAATTGTTGCCATGCTCCAAATCCACAAAAGAACAAAGTGAGTACAGATATGTGGCCATACACGCCAACAGACTGCAACACTTATCTATCTGCCGTGAATATATAAAATATAACAATCGCTTACGGACTCATACCATCGCATGGGACAATTGGCGGGACATTAAGGTGAAGAATCAGCAAATATTATCGCCCTGTGCGGCTAGTGATTACTGATCTTTGTGAAAAACTGTCCCATGAGTGTCCCATGGAGCATAAAACAGAAATGGCCCCTTGCGGAGCCATCTTCTAAGTCTTTGAAATACAACAATTTTCCTTGGTTGCGGGAGTAGGA
>DIVF01000032.1 GCA_002423285.1 Micavibrio sp. UBA6139
GGTCCCTATCTGCCGTGGGTGTTGGAGTCTTGAGAGGATCTGTTCCTAGTACGAGAGGACCGGAATGGACGCACCTCTGGTGTACCTGTTGTCGCGCCAGCGGCACCGCAGGGTAGCTATGTGCGGAATGAATAAATGCTGAATGCATCTAAGCGTGAAATCAGCCTCAAAACAAGGACTCCCTATCAGAGCCGTGGAAGACCACCACGTTGATAGGCTGGATGTGGAAGCGTGGTAACACGTTAAGCTAACCAGTACTAATTGCTCGATCGGCTTGAATTTATGCCCGTTCAGTTTACTGAATGGAACACGCGCAGTGGTAATTCCACTGCCAACATGAATGGCCAGCGTTTTAATAATATTGAAGATGTCTTTGCAGGCTGATGAATGAAGCGGATTTTGATGACTTGGTGACTCTAGCGCAAGTGAAACACCCCATCCCATACCGAACTGGACCGTGAAAAACTGCAGCGCCGATGGTACTTTGTCTTAAGGCACGGGAGAGTAGGTCGTTGCCAAGTCTTTTAAGTCCGTTTCATTCATCAGTCTGTTAGCCGTAAGGTTGCAAACTTCACGATATCAAGAAATTAAAAACCCCGTATGCGTCAAGCATGTGGGGTTTTGCTTTTTGGCCGCTGTGTTACACTGAATCTCACACCCGATTCCGCTTTATTATGAGGTTTTAACGGCCATGAAACACGCATTGTTCTCCGTCAGCATCGTTGCCATCCTGTGTGCTGGCTCTGCCATGGCCGCGGACACACTCCCCTTAAAGCGCGTCACACTTTCCACCTCCGGTCTTGCTCAATTTGAACATCAAGGCTCCGTGACCGGCAATGCCGACCTCACCTTACCTGTGCGCCTGGATCAGGTGGATGACGTTTTAAAATCACTGGTTGTTTTAGATGATGGCGGTTCCTTCGGTGGTGTAAGCCTGCCGGGTCGTGAGCCCTTATCCGAAATTTTCCGCGATCTGCCTTTTGATCAAAACGCTTTGCAATCGCCCGAAGATCTTTTGCGCGCCTTGCAAGGGGCCGATGTCACCATCGCCAGCGCAAGCCCCATCAGCGGCAAGCTGGTTAGTGTCACAGCAGAAACTGCCACATCAAAAGATGGCCATGACATCACCCGCCACCGCATTGCGGTCATGACCAAGGACGGCCTCAAGACAACTGTTTTAGAAGATTTCCAATCCCTGCAATTCACTGAACCTCAAGTACAAGATCAACTGACCCGCGCTCTGGCCGCGATCCACGCTCACCGTGTCCAAGATCAACGCACGCTAAGCCTTTCATTGCGCGGCGAATCCACACGTCCCGTGACGATCAGCTACGTCACGGCCGCGCCCCTTTGGAAAAGTGCTTATCGCCTTGTTCTGCCGGAAGGTGGGGTAGGCGAGGGTAAAACCGCCTATCTACAGGGCTGGGCCATCCTCGAAAACGCAACGGGACAGGACTGGAACGATATTTCCGTGACTCTGCTTTCGGGCAACCCGGTCACCTATAAACAATCCCTCTATGAAAGCTATTTCCGCGACAGGCCATATCTGCCACTGCGCGTCATGGACCAATTGATGCCGCGCACCGATACAGGCTCCGTAGCGGTCAGCACGGCCTTTTCAAAACCTTTGATGAAAAACAACGAACAGCGTCGCCGCGCTGAAATGCCTCCAGCCACCGCCATGATGGCTATGGAATCCATGGCCTATGGTGGTGCTGCGGATATGGCTGTCGCAGCCGCACCGCCAATGGCTGAAAATATTGCCCAGACGCAATCCGCGATCACCGAACAAGCCACTGCACAAATGACCTTCCGCTTTCCGCAAACAGTGACCCTGCCGGCCGGGAACAGCATGATGCTGCCCGTGATCTCCCGTAAAATCCCGGCGGAGCAATTATGGCTCTATCAACCTGAAACCAATGCCCGCCACCCGCTCTTTGCCGTGGCCCTTAAAAATGACAGCGATACCGGCTTGCCACCGGGAATCCTGACTCTGTTTGAACAGACCGCCACGGGTTTGCGCTACACCGGTGATTCTGAACTGGCGCTCCTGCCAAAGGGTGAAACTCGCTACGTTAATTTTGCCCTCGACCCCGCGACCACCATTGACCGCACCACCGGCCATGACCGTACGTTCGGCGCCTTCAGCGCGTCTAAAGGCGTTTTGCGCCAACGCATTATTTCCACCCAAACCACAACCTACACGGTGAAGGCTCCGGTTGATGAAACCCGTCTCATCGTCATTGAATTGCCACGTCGTGATGGTTGGGAATTAAAGACACCGGAAAGTGTTGAAGGCGATATTGAAAAAACCGAAACCCATTACCGCGCAAAACTGGCTTTAAAAGCGGGTGAAATCAAAACCCTGAAACTGACATTGGAGAGAGAAGAGTACGAAACCCTCTCCCTCGGTTACATGCAGCCCGGCGATTTAACCGCGCGCTTAAAGGCGATGGGAACATCGCTTGATGCTAAAACGAAAAAGGCAATGGAATCCGCCTTAACCCTGCAAGCCGATGTTTTTGCCGTTGATGCACAAATACAAAAACTCGAACAAAACCGTCAGGCAATCTATAACGATCAAGCCCGTGTGCGCGGTAATTTGCAAAGCATCCCATCGGGCAGTGATCTTGCCAAACGCTATCTCGGCGAACTCAATGCACAGGAAGACCAGCTGAAAAAACTGGAATCAGACCGTGTGCTGTTGCAGGAAAAACAAGAAGCCGCCCGCGCGAAATTAAACGACTATGTCGCCACTTTAGAATTCTAAGAACGGCGTAATCTTCATGTCTCTGCCTGTCCCCCTGATGACGATTGGCCTGTTGGTTCTGTCGAACGTATTCATGACGTTTGCGTGGTATGGCCATTTAAAATTCAAAACCGCACCGCTTTTAATCGTCATCGGGATCAGCTGGGCCATCGCCTTCTTTGAATATTGCCTGCAAGTTCCGGCCAACCGCATGGGTCATGGCTATTTCTCGGCCGCTGAATTAAAGACGATCCAAGAGGTCATAACCCTGGTCGTTTTCGCCATTTTCTCGATCCTCTATCTCGGCGAGCCTTTGAAATGGAACCATTTCGTGGGGTTTTCCCTGATCGTTCTGGCCTGTTGGTTTATTTTCAAGAAATGGTAGGCAAAAGGTTGATTTCCCAGCCCAGACCGTCTATAACCCCCTAACTTCCTCCGGTATCGCGGGATGGAGCAGCCCGGTAGCTCGTCAGGCTCATAACAGAGCGAGTTTAAGGCGGCGGCGTTGTAAGAGGTTGGAGTAAAAAGGCTTTTGCACTTGGCCTAATTTGGTAAAGGTGCAGTGAGTAGCACAGAGTAGCTATTGATTGTCTAACGGATTATCTAACGCTCTTTGTGATTATCTAAATGCGGTTTTCTTGGCGCGGGGTGGAGCAGCCCGGT
>DIVF01000008.1 GCA_002423285.1 Micavibrio sp. UBA6139
ATCAAATGAGTCTTGGCCCTAGTCACATGATGAAAAAAACATTGATGATCGCCCTGATGGGCACGGTATTGGCCTTTTCTGCCCCGGTTTCTGCTCAAGATGCCCAGTTAACAGCCAATCTGGTGGATTCCTTTGGTAAGGGTGCCGGTGTTGCGACGTTCCTGAAAACGCCAAAGGGCGTTTTGATCCGGGTGGAGGCCAGTGGGCTTTCGGCAGGGTGGCATGGTCTGCATATCCACGGCACGGGTGATTGTTCCGATCATCTTGACCATTTCGCAAAATCAGGCGGTCATGCCTCCAGTGATGGGCAGGCCCATGGTTATTTTGACCCAAAGGGGCCGCATAGCGGCGACCTTCCTAATATCTGGGCCAATGTCGGCGGAGAAGCGCACGCCGAATTTTACACCACCGATACCAGCTTTGCCGCGTTGACCGATGAAAACGGTGCGGCGCTGATGATCCATGCTGGTCCGGATGATTACCGCAGCCAGCCAGCCGGTGAGTCTGGCCAGCGCGTTGCTTGCGGCGTGATCGCGAAGTAATTTTTTAAGGCATATTCATCTGCAGGTAGTTCTGATTGACCTGTGGTTCTTGCGGTTGGGCAATCGCAATGTCTGGACGCTTGTCGAGCGGGATCATGCTGAGATTGGCTTCCTTGAAATCCTGCGTCAGGTTGATCTGGCTTTGAATGTTAAAGCTGTCATTCAGGCGGTTTAAGCCGGTATTGGCAGCAGGGGCAGACAAGCTTGATTCATTACTGCGCGCATCCCATTCGCCCAGCCTGATTTGAACTTCGCGCTGTTGATCCCATTTTCCGTCATTGGTAATCAGCCCGGCATTGTCCCAGACTTTATATTGTTCCTTCATGCCTGTGGCATTGGGATCGTTATTGATTTGATCCAACGTGGCATTGTCAAAGCGGCCCGTTTCAGGAAGGCCTGCGCCTTTTTGATATTGTGTCAAGACTTGGCCCAAGGCTTCGGCTTGATTTTTGGCCAGCACAGATGGCGGTGCATCAGCCTTGCTCAGATTTAATGAATCATAGCGCGCGGCGTTTGCGATTTCTTCTGGTGTTTGCACCGGGGCGAAGCCTTGATTGTCGGTGACGTCAGGAATTTTGCAGATGGCTTCTGATGTGATTTCTTTTGAATACACCATAAAGTTTTTGACCTTAGCCAGCGACTCAACAACCTCCTTCGGTACGTTGGGGTCATTGCGCATGGCATCCAGTGTCGCGGCATTGATATGCCCGGCGGGGTTCTGGCCTGCGACTTCGATATTATTTTCACGCTGATAATCGGCGATTTTTTGTTGGATGGCTTGGCTGGTATCAACCGTCATGCGGCCTTCATTGCGGCGTTCTGTCTGCATCCCGGCCCAGGCCTGAACTTTGCTGACATCGGATTCAAGGCGAACGACTTTGCCCTGCTTCAGGCTGGAAACATCTGGTTTATCGAATTTTGGCTTGGCACTATCCTCGGCACAGGCGACAAAGTAATTGCTAAGGCCTTGTTTACTATCGTTATTTGCCATGTTGCCGAATACTCTGTTGCTTGCTTCTGATGCCCATTATAGGAGTATTTAATTAACATATTGTGAAGCGATCAGCTGTGAGTGCTCAGGGATCAATAATTTACAGGCTTCGCCTGCTGTCCTATAACCATGCTATGACCGAAGAAACCACAGAAAATAAACGCAAGCGCCTGTTGTTCCGCTCGTGGCACCGCGGTACGCGGGAACTTGATTTGCTGATGGGCAGCTTTGCTGAACAGAATTTGCCATCCATGAATGATGCCGAACTGGATATTTATGACATCATTCTGACCCACCCTGATCCTGATATTTATAACTGGATCACGGGGCAAGAAGACGTTCCGGCCAATTACATGAACGTGGTCATGGAAAAACTGCTGCAGCATAAATTGGTTTAGGGCGGCAGTCATGGCAAAGCGCACAGCATCCTTTAACAAGGCCGCATCTGACTTGCCACAGCAGGGCTTGATCATCGGCAAATTCAAACCGCCACATCGTGGTCATGATTTCCTGATCAATCACGGTGCAGCGCATTGCCAGTCTTTAATCGTGCTGGTGATGGCGCGTCATGATGATGATATTCCTGGCACGCTGCGTGCGGCGTGGCTCAAGGAACAGCATCCGGGCAAGGATATTCGCCTTGTCACGCATGATCTGCCGATTGGTGTTGATACACCGGAAAGCTGGAAAAACTGGATTGCGTTGATCCGCGCCAATGCACCGAAGAAAATTGACATCATGTTTTCATCGGAAGGTTACGCGGTGAAATTTGCCAATCTGTTAAAGGCGCGGCATCAATGTGTTGATGCCGCGCGGATTGCTGTGCCCGTTTCTGCCACACAGGTCCGCAATGATTATTCCCAGTTTAAGGGGTTTGTGTCGCCATCCGTACGGGCGTGGATGGAGAAGCATTTCTTCACCCAAACCCCGCAAAAACCAACCCCTGCGCCATAAAACCATAGTAATAACGGCCTGTTTCATATAAACACAGCCCCATGGATTCAATCAACAAATCAACATCAACCGCCCCGCAGGGGCAAAAGATTCGTTTCGGCGCGCCGGAAGGGCAGGACGCACGCATTCTGGTTGAACGCGCCCGCGCGGTGATGGGTGATGATACGGTTTTGATTCATGTCGCGATGGATGATGCGCGCATGGCGACCTTGGCCGATTTGCTTTCGTTTTTTGCGCCTGATGTTCAGGTTCTGCAATTCCCGGCATGGGATTGTTTGCCTTATGACCGCGTATCGCCGCATAACGATATTGTTGCACGCCGCGTCGCAACCTTGTGTGATTTGATTGCATGGGATGTTCAGCGCAGCCGTGCCCCGCGCATTTTGCTGACCACCATCAATGCCATGACCCAGCGCGTCACACCGCGCAAAATTTTATCCGGGGTCAGTTTCACCGCCAAGGCGGGCGACCGTATTGATGTTGATGCATTGTTTACGTTTCTGTCCGGAAATGGCTATGCCCGCACCGAAACCGTGCGCGAACCCGGTGAATTTGCGCAGCGTGGCGGCATTCTCGATCTTTATCCGCCGGGCTATGATGCGCCGCTACGCCTTGATCTGTTCGGGGATGAGGTTGAAAGCATTCGGACCTTTGATCCGGTCACGCAACGGACGGAAGAAAAAATTAAAACATTCTCCCTGCGACCCGCCACGGAATTTTTTCTGGATGCGGATTCTGTCGCCCGGTTCCGGTCTGGCTACCGTGCCATGTTTGGTGTCGTGCGTGAGGATGATCCGCTTTATGAGGCTGTATCAGCAGCCCGCCGTTATAACGGCATGGATCACTGGCTGCCGTTGTTTTTTGAATCGATGGATACGGTTTTTGATTATGCGCCGAAATCGGTTTTGAGTTTTGATTCCCAAGTCGATCAGGCCCGCCATGAACGCCAGGCCCATATCGATGATTTTTATAGTGCGCGCCGTTCCTTGGAAGAATCCACCAATTCCAAGAAGAATAAGCGCGAAGGGGGCGATGTTTCGCTCTCTGGCGCGATTTATCATCCGCTGCCGCCTGAAAAACTTTATATCACTGATGCCGAATGGGGCGGGTTGATTACGCAGCATGACCCGGAAACCTTGTCACCCTTTACAGGCGGCGATGAAACGATTGCCAAGAAGGGCCGCGATTTTTCTGATATTCGCGCACTCCCGCACGGCGATGTGTTCGGCGAACTGGAATCCCATATCCGTTATCTGGGGGCGCGCAAGGTTTTGATTGCGACATATTCCCAAGGGTCACGTGATCGCCTATCGGGTTTAATCACCGGGTTAACGTTGAAACCTTGTGATGGGTGGGATGACATTAAAAAACTGGGGGTCGGGCAGGTCGGTATCATCTTGCTGCCGCTGGAACATGGTTTTGTGGCACCGGATCTGGCGGTGATTACCGAACAGGATATTCTGGGCGACCGCATGACCCGCCAGAATAAACGCCGTAAAAAGGCCGATAACTTCCTGACGGAGGTGTCATCCTTGTCACCCGGTGATCTGGTCGTTCATGCCGATCACGGGATTGGCCGTTTTGAAAGCCTTGAAACGATGGAAGCTGCCGGGCGTTATTATGACTGCCTGAAAATTGTCTATGCCGGGGGTGACCGCCTGTTTGTTCCTGTTGTGAACATTGAAGTCCTGTCGCGCTTTGGGTCCGATGAAGGCACAACCCAGCTGGATAAGCTCGGCGGGGCCGGGTGGCAGGCCCGCAAAGCCCGCGTGAAGAAAGATTTGATGCGGATGGCCGAAGGGTTGTTGCAGATTGCCGCCGCGCGGTTGCTGCAACGCTCCGACCGCTTGCATGTTGATAGTGGTCTGTATCAGGAATTTGTATCCCGCTTCCCGTATCAGGAAACAGATGACCAGTTACGCGCCATTGATGACGTCATCAGCGATTTAGAAAAAGAACACCCGATGGACCGCCTGATTTGCGGGGATGTCGGATTTGGCAAGACCGAAGTTGCGCTCCGCGCGGCCTTTGTCGCCGGGATGTGCGGGGTTCAAGTTGCCGTTGTTGTCCCAACCACGCTGCTGGCCCGTCAGCATTACCAAGGTTTCTTCAAACGCTTTGCCGGGTTGGGATTAAAGGTGGAGCAATTATCCCGCTTCGTCACCCCGCGTGAGGCTCAGCGCGTCAAAGAAGGCCTTGCGGACGGAACGGTTAATATCGTTATCGGCACACATGCGCTTCTCGGTAAAACCGTCAAATTCAAACATCTGGGCCTTGTCATCGTCGATGAAGAGCAGCGTTTTGGCGTAAAGCAAAAAGAATATTTAAAGGAAATGAAATCCAACGTTCATGTCCTGACTCTCAGTGCCACGCCAATTCCGCGCACCTTGCAAATGTCCCTGACCGGGGTTCGTGATTTGTCCTTGATCGCCACACCGCCTGTGGACCGTCTGGCCATT
This sequence comes from Micavibrio sp. UBA6139, assembly GCA_002423285.1. Classification (GTDB taxonomy): domain Bacteria; phylum Pseudomonadota; class Alphaproteobacteria; order Micavibrionales; family Micavibrionaceae; genus Micavibrio. The sequence goes on from DIVF01000008.1 coordinate 4,947, forward strand.
CGCACTTTCGTGCTGCCCTTTGACCCGGTTGTCATCCGTGAAGCGATTTTGCGTGAACATCATCGCGGCGGGCAAACTTTCTATGTCTGCCCTCGCATTGGCGACATGGCGGAGCTGGAAAAACAGTTAAAGGAGTTGGTGCCAGAGGTGAAAATCATCACCGCCCATGGCCAGATGACCCCGGCGGAATTGGAAGACCGCATGACGGCGTTTTATGACGGGCAATATCACGTTTTGATGGCCACCCAGATCATTGAAAGCGGTCTTGATATTCCAACCGCCAATACCATGATTGTTCACCGCTCTGATTTGTTTGGCTTGTCACAGCTCTATCAAATTCGCGGGCGCGTTGGGCGTTCAAAACTGCGGGCGCATGCGTACCTGACCTATCAGCCGAATATGAAGTTATCGGCTCTGGCCCAGCGCAGGCTAGAGGTCATTGAAACACTGGATACGCTGGGGTCCGGCTTCCAGCTGGCCAGCCATGACATGGATATTCGCGGCGCCGGAAATTTATTGGGCGAGGAACAATCGGGCCATATCCGCGAAGTCGGGGTGGAGCTGTATCAGCAAATGCTGGAAGAAGCCGTGGCCGAAGCACGCTCCGGCGCAGGTCATGCCGAAATTGCCGAAGACCGCTGGTCACCACAAATCAATATCGGAACATCTGTTTTGATACCGGAAGATTATGTGACTGATTTGAATGTGCGGATGAGTCTCTATCGCCGTCTTTCCGAACTTGAAAACAGGGAAGGGATCGAAGGCTTTGCTGCCGAACTCATCGACCGTTTTGGCCCCATTCCGGAAGAAGTTGAAAACCTGATGGACATCATGGCCATCAAACAACTCTGCCGCCGCGCCGGGGTTGATAAGGTTGAGGCCGGACCAAAGGGTGCGGTCATAGGCTTCTATAAGGACACACCGCCAAACATCCCGAATCTGATGCTGTGGATTCAGGGCAAGGCGGGTGGAACGGTTAAAATGCGCCCTGATCAAAAACTGGTGGCCGTGCGTGGATGGGACGGATTGGCCAACCGTGTGAAGGGTGTTGAGGTTTTGATGCGCGATCTGGCGGAATTAAATCCTGATAAGTCATTGAATTAACAGTGATTATCATTTGTTAATGGTTATGAAAAAATCTTTTGCCATTCACGGTGTTCCCGTAATACTCTGGTCCCCTTCATATAAAAGAACAGCTTCAGGGAGCCGTCACAATGCGTAAAGATACTGCTGCACAAACCGCAGGCACACAAAACCAAGAAACTTCAGCCGCCGCCGTGCCAGTTGTTGCACCTGCCATCGATTCCACCCGCGAATTGAAATACGCTGAAGCGATGCTGGACGGGGAAAGCACCCATTTACAAGCGCTGTTCCGTTTTTACATCCATAACCTGCTTAAAAATACGGGCCGTACCACAACGACCGCGTATAAAATTGCCAGCCATCTGGCCCCATCCTTGGAGGGCGGCGAATACGGCAAGGGCAAGAAATTTTCGCGTTCTGGCGGCAGCGCAAAAGACAAGCCGTATCCAATGGACAAGGCCGGAAAAGTTCAGGTGACCGAAGAAGATTGGAAACTGTTGAATGAGGTCTTTGCTGAATACGCAGCACCTGTGAGCGTACCTGAAGAAGACACCACATTTAAAAATCTGATCCGCTTGACCGAAATTCTGGGTCTTAGCGATGATGAAAGAAAACCGCTGCAACTGATTTATGTTGCCAGACAGTATGAAGAGTTGAACGACTTCATCAGCAGCGTTTTTACTGAAGATTTGAAGAAAGCCGCCATTGGTATGGCGCGGATGCTGGACGCACCGCTTGATGGCCGTAAATTTTCCGCCGCGCTGGGGATGGGGTCACGTTTGAACCGATATGGCCTGACCTATTTTGAACCAACAGGTTCAACATCAGAAGGGCTGGGCTTGCCATTGATCGATGATGAAATCATCGAAAAATTCGACCGCGAAATGTCCGATGATCAACTGGCCGCAATCCTTTTGGATAAGAGCACGAAATCAGAGCTCGATATCGCCGATTTTTCTCATGTCGGGGAACAGTTGGATTTTGTTTTGAACCTGATTAAAAAATCGGTTGAAAATGGTGAGCGCGGCATCAACGTCGTTCTGCATGGCCCTGCGGGCAGCGGTAAAACCGAACTGGCTAGCGCCATTGCAAAACATTTGAACCTGGCCATGTATTCCATCGGCGAACCGGGGAATGAAGATGGCATGGAATATACAGAAATCGGTAGCAAGCGCAGCGCCAGCGATATCCGTATCAGCAAATTGCAACGCACCCATGCCTTGCTAGAAGGGTCCAAAAACAGCATCGTCTTGTTCGATGAAATCGAAGATTTGCTGATGAAGGGAACCGATTCCAGCAAAAGTGCCGATGTTGATAACAAGCTGGAAGTGAACCGCTTGCTGGAAAATAACCCGGTTGTAACGATTTGGACCGGGAATGATCCGGAAAAATTCCATACCGCCGTGCGCCAACGCTTTGCCTATTCCATCATGATGGATTACCCGCCGACATTGGTGCGGGAAAAGGTTTGGAAACGCCGTCTGGAACTGGAAAAAGTGACGCTGCCAGAAGCCGATATTCGTGCGCTGGCCCGTGAATATGAAGCACCCCCGCGTATGATCGCCAAGGCCGTCCGGTCAATGCGTATTTTGGGCGGTGGTGTTGATGTGATCCGTAAATCTTTGGAAGCGGATTCCAAAATCGCCTATGGCCAGACAGACAGCATTTTAAACGATGCCGCTATCCCGCAGGATTTTAATCTGGGCTTTGTCAACGCTGATCAAAACCTGCCTGATTTGTTTAACCGTCTGGTTCAACGTGGCAATGATAAAAAACCATTCTCCTTGCTGGTTCAAGCTAACCCGTCAACGGGTGCAGAAAATATTTTGCGTTCGATGGCAGAGGGCATGGTGATGAATCCGTTGGAAGTCAGTATGGGCGGGTTGTGCGCGCCGCACCCGATGATGCCACCGGAACAAAAATTTGCTGCGGCCTTTGCCGGGGCGGCGGATGCCCGGAAATTCTTGATTATCACAGGGCTGGAAGATGTTGCAGCCCTTGGCGACGGGGAAACATTCTTCTGGAATAACGGGTTGGTTGAGTTATTCGCGGAACATGCGCTGGCGCATAAACTGCCCTTTGCTGTGACGGCCAAACCGGGAACGCAATTGCCGGATCACATAACAATGCTCTTCTCCGATAGGGTTAAATTACTGTCCTTGGTCGAGGATCAGAACAAGGTTCTCTATAAACAGACCTTTGGTCTTGATCTGCCGCAGGACCGCCTGAAGGATCTGGAGGGGATGACAGCTGAAGATTTCAACAAGGCAAAATCCTTCGCCAAGCGCCTGGATTTGAAGGGTGATGAGAGTGATCATGCCCGCCTGATTTCTTTGCTGGTCCAGTTCAAAAAACGCCGTGGCGTTGTCGAACAACGTCCGGTTGGGTTCGCTTAGGCGTATTCAGGGGTGGGGCATTGCGCGTTGCAGCGTTGATGCCCCCTTCCGATTTTCTTCTATTTTGTCGTAATCTGTTGTTTCCGTTATTGGCAGCAAGGGTATGACCATGAAAACATTGCAATCGGCACAGCAAAAAACATCCACCCGCGATGAATTTTATGAACAATTGAGCGTGTTAAAGGACCGTTTCGCGGCGATGCCGCCGGAACTGGAAGTAACCTTGCGCGATCCTGCCATGGGCGTTGAGGGTTACGTTGTTGTCTGGAACACCGGCATCAGTGTCGGTGGGCCCATGGAGCGCAGCGGGAAGGGCGGCACACGCATCACGCCAAGTGTTTCGCTGGATGAAGTAAAAATGCTGGCCCGGACAATGTCTTTAAAGAACGCCGCCGCCGGTTTGCCGCTGGGCGGGTCAAAGGCCGCGTTGAAGGCTGATCCTTCCGCGCCTGATTTTGAACAGAAATATCGCCGCTTCGCGCAATTATGCAAGCCTTTCCTGCATGAAAATGGCGGGGTGTTCGGCGGGTTTGGTTTTGATATTGGCGGTCGCCCTGAACATGCGTTGTGGATTTGCGATGAATTGAAATCCACACGTTGCTTCACAGGCAAGCCAAAGGATATGGGCGGAACTGATTACGACCGCGAAGGAATTGCGGGGCTTGGTGTTGCCGTTGCGGCCATCACTTCACAGGAAGTAAAGGGCGTAAACCTCAATAAAACCAGCTTCGCCGTGCAGGGTATGGGGGCGATGGGCGCAGCTGTTCTGCGTTATTTCGCCGAATCCGGCGCGACCATGACCTATATGGCTGATCCAAAATATGGCGGGACATGGAAATTCGCATCGCCAATTTCAACTGCGTTGCATAACGCGCTGGTCCATCAGGATGTAGAAACCGTTCTGGCGATGTTGCCACAGGAAGGGACATTGCTGTCTGATTCCGCCGATGATGTCTTATTCCAAAAAGTCGATGTTTTATTCCCGTGCGCTGTTCAAAATGTCATCACGGAATCAAAAGCCGACCGCGTAAAGGCCTCTACAATCGTTGAAGGTGCCAATGGCCCGGTGACGGAGGAGGCGCGCACAGCACTCTTCGCGATGGGCGTGACCGTTATTCCAGATTTTATTGCCAACCCCGGCGGCATCATCGCGGCCTTCGTTGAATTGACATCCGGCTCATCTGATAAAGTGGCTGAGTCAAAAGCCATGGCCCGTGAACGCATTGCCGCGAATGTCCGTGACATGCTGGAAACAGCAGCGCAGTACAACGTGGAACCAACCCACGCTGGGCATTTCATGGCTTTGGGTCGCATCATTCAAAGTCAGGAATAGGCGCGAACTTATAAAGATTCGGGGTCGTTTGAAGGGGGCAATCGCCCCCTTCACCCCATTCTATTAAATTCGTTTAAAAACAATTGCTTAGGCTCTGTAATGGCCAGCGGTGCAAAACTATGAGAGAATTAAGGGGTTGAAATCACAGGAGGCCTTGGATGAGCCGAGAGTATGCTGAAAGCCGTATCCGCGAGGCCTTGACCCTTGCCAAAGGAAATCCGACGAAGGCCCGCCAGCAGATTATTGCTTGGGCCAGTCAGGATCAAAGATTGCTGATGGCGTTGGCGCAACCGCATCTGACCGGCATTGTTGCCCATGCGATTGGCCGTGTGATTCAAAATCAGGGTCTTGAGCATGAAGTCGATGATATTCCGGCATCACCTGCGGCCTTGAACATGGCCCCTGATACTTTTGGAAAACAAATCCTCAATGCCTTGGCCAGCAGCAATACGCCTGTTTTCGGTTTAGAGACAAGTGCGCCATCTTCCCGTCCAAAAAAGGCTTCGCAAAGTCATATTGATGCCCTAAAACAGATGGCATCGAAAAATAGGACGGATAAGAAATAATTGAAATCGCAGGAATGGTTTGAAAAACGCAAAGACTTGCGCGATGCATTTTTGCAGGCGCATGGCTGGGGAGAAGCGAAACTCGACCCGGTTGGTGAAGACGGTGCATTCCGCCGTTACTTCCGCCTGCGTGATAACGCCGGGAAATCCGTTATCCTGATGGAAGCCGTGCCGGAAGGGCACAACATGGCCACGCCCGGCCACAGTATTTTGGATTTTATCCGCCTGAGCAAATATTTACGCACCATTGGTATTGCAGCACCGGAAGTCTACGAAGTCGATGCGAAGGAGGGCTATGTCCTGCTCGAAGATTTCGGGGACGTGTCGTTTAAATGCGCACAGGAAACTGGGGTTGCAACACGGGACGAGCTTTATGGTCTGGCCACCGATGTTCTGGCGCAAATGCGTCAGCAGGGTAAGGTCGGTGATGTTCCGCTGCCTGATTATTATCAAAGCCACGTCCACACCGGACGCCGCCGCGTGATTGACTGGTATCTGCCCGCCATTCGCGGCGTGCAAAACCCGGATGGATTGGTTGAGGAATATTTGTCGGTGTGGGACAAGATCGAAGAATCCTTGCCGCCTGTGCCATGTGGTTTCCTGCATATCGATTACCACTTTGAAAACCTGATGTGGAATCCGGGAAAAACAGGCCTGGCGCAATGTGGGGTTTTGGATTTTCAGGGTGCGATGACAGGGCCGCTTCCCTATGATCTGGCTAATTTATTGGAAGATGCCCGTGTCGATGTTCCCGCCGATCTGCGCGCCACAATGATGGACCGGTATTGCAGCAGTATGACCCCGGATGAACGCGACGTTTTCCAGTCATGGTACCGCGTTCTGGCCACCCAGTTTCATTGCCGCGTCATCGGCCAGTTTATTCGCATGGCTGTGCTGGATGGAAAAACCCGCTATCTGCCGATGATCCCACGCCTTTCAGGTTATATCCGCGACGGATTGAAAGACCCCGTTCTGGCACCGTTGGATGCATGGTTCAAAAAGCAGGGTGTTGATTTCACGGAAACCGTGGCAATCGATCTGTCCGTCAAGCCATCATGGGTTCGCCCGGACGCGTTCTAATTCTTCCCGACTGACCGCCAAGGCCAACCCTAAAAAGAACCAGATGAACCGCGTATAGAGCAGTTCATGGAACAGCGACATCGCGGCGAAGGCTAGCAGGATCAGCAAGACGCCGCGTCGTAAGGTTGCCATATCGGTCTGGCCTGACCCCGAACGGTTCAGTGTATAAAGCGACACCACATAAAACCCACCCATCAGAACAATCCCAATTAGCCCCAGTTCCGTTAAAACCCAAAGTGGGGTGGAGTCGATGATGCTGAATTGAATATTAGGTGGGCTGTCTGCATATTTTTGATTCTGCAGATGCAAGAAAGATCCCAATCCTATGCCCTCAATTGGGTGCTTCTTCCAGAACTCAAGGGAGTCTGAAAGCACGCGGAGTCTTTGGACATCGCCGGGATAAAGTGTTTGGCTGCCAAGCAAGGTTTCCTGTGTGAAGACCCGATGATGCGCGACGCTGCTGCGGTGTAAAAGGTTAAAGTGATTAAGGGTCAACACAGTGGATAGGCCGATGGCGATGATAAAAAGGGATGAGCGCAAGCCCCGTAAGCCATCCATCTTAAACAGGGCAACCGCACCAACCACAGGCACAGCAAGCGCAACCCAAAAAGCCCGCGATTCATTATAAAAGGCGAGTAGCGGCAGCAATGCGATAAACCCATAGTATATTTTAGGGTGGATCGGCAGGCGGCCAGCAGCCTTATACACAATCAGTAGGGCAAAGGTCGCCACCATGATAAATCCCATGGCGTTTCGGTTTCCCATTAGACCTGTTGCAAAAGTCCG
>DIVF01000047.1 GCA_002423285.1 Micavibrio sp. UBA6139
TACTTTTGCAACAGGTCTATTATTCTGGAGATTCAAATACTTCAACTGAAACATTAAATCATGCTGTAGCAAATTTATATTCTAAATCAACTTTGTTTAGAGACGCCATTGATTATATACTTTCGCATCCATCAAACAAGATTGTTACAATCGATATTGTTGAGTTTTCTGAGGCGCAATCTGCTGCTTTAACTTTAAATCAAGCTGCGTGGTCTAGCACTTTTCCCGGAACCCCGTGGCCGTATGATGGCCCGATCGCAATTATGATTGATCCTAATTCTTTTGATGGAAACTATATAAACGTTCCAGGAGGTGGGGTTGTATTTTATAGCCTAGAGCGGATTATTGCTCATGAAATAGAGCATGTGCGCCAAATTCTTGCAGGGGAAGGTATTAGCGAGGTCAGCTCTACCCTGTTCGAGGATGAAGTGATGCATGAGGCTTATCCTGACACAGAACCTGCTGGTGCTCGAGGGCATTATGATAATCCGGGCGTAAATGGCCCCATAACGACTCCATATATCCACGATGCAAGTGCAGGAAATATAATTCACCCAATCCCTGGACGCAAACCGGATCACGACGCCATCGAAGATGCCGAAGCGCTCTGCGCTGCCGGAGAAAACCAATCCTGCCCGTTGGTTCTGGACTTGAATCACAACGGCACTATCGATCTGATCAGCCTTGCGAACAGCACCGCCTATTTCGACCGCGATCTTGACGGTTTTGCGGAGGTGTCCGGGATCGTATCGGCGCAGGATGGATACCTTGCGCTCGATGTCAATGGCAATGGTCGAATCGATGATAACGGTGAACTATTTGGAACAGCCGATATGGGCGGTTTCGCGGTTCTTGCACAATACGATTCCAATGGTGACGGAAAGATTACCGCCGAAGATATCATCTGGAGCGATCTGATCATTTGGCAGGACGCGAATGGAAACGGATATTCAGAAGATAGCGAATTATATACCTTGGCTGATCATGATATTATTAGCCTGAGCCTGACCGCGACAGCGGTTGCACAGACCAATCAGGGGCACAATGTTACCCATACCGGAACCTTTACAGTCGATTCCGGCAGTGGAGCTACTGATTATGCGATGCACGATGTTTGGTTCCAGTATGATAATACAAACACGATCTATGTTGGCGATTACGATCTTGATTTTAATGCCTTGATGTTGCCCGTATCCCTACGTGGCTATGGCACGATTGCCGATCTTCATATCGCCATGTCGATTGACAATACGGGAACTGGCAATCTTCTCAATCTGGTTACGGACTTTGAAACCCTGACCTTTGCACAACTGTTTGACGGCACATCCGGCGTTGTTGACGATGTCCGCGACATTATGTTCCGCTGGGCCGGTGTCGATGGTGTATCTCCGACCGCGCGCGGCGCGAATGTTGATGCGCGGGAGCTGGCATATTTGGAGACGCTTTTTGATAATCCTTTCCTTCAGGGCGATCATCAGCCAAATCCACTTTATAATGCGTCGATCGATATTAATAATGCCTTTGATATTGTCTTCAACCATGCCTTTGCGCGGTTGGTTGCACAAAGTGGGGGCGGAGAATTATTCGAGGGCAACTGGCATTATGATTCAAGCACGGACACGATTGAAGGCATTACCGGCCTGAACTTGATGAAACTCGATGAGCTAGAAACTGAGGCATTGGGGCTTGCCAATACTGCGGCTCGTCAGACCTTCTGGGAAAATGTTGTCCGTATGGTTGAATATAGCGTAGGCACAGCGAATTTAGATTCAGGGGATCTGAGCGCGCTACGCGATGCTATTACAAATTCGGATTCTATCCTTGATCTTGAGGATGATATTCTATCCGCAATGGGTGGCGATACTGTACCTTATAATAGTCCAAATGATCAGCTTATCTACGGTAGCAGCGGGAATGACACCCTGAATGGCTATGGCGGGAATGACCACCTTGTTGGCCGTGCGGGTAGCGATATTTTGATTGGCGGGCCGGGATCGGACACGTTACAGGGTGAGGCTGATAACGACACCTATGTTTATAATGACGGCGATGGTGATGATCTCATCATGGAATGGGGCGGTAGTGGGAGCGACACGATATTGTTTGGTCCGGGCATTACATCGTCGCATATTACGATGTCTCGAGCAGGAAATTATGATCTTAAGATTGTGATTGATGCAGGCGTAAATGTTGGTCAAATTCTAATTAACAATCAGTTCAACAATGGCTCAATTGAACTAATCCAGTTTGATGACAGCAGCACAATTGATCTTACAACACACAACTGGACGCTGAACGGAACGTCTGGGAATGATACCCTTTATGGCGTGGCTATGGGTGGTGGTGAGGTTGATGTCATCTATGGCGGTGATGGTAATGATAAAATCTATGGCCGAGATGATGATGACACTCTATATGGCGATGCTGGGAATGATTACATTCAAGGCGATGATGGGAACGATACAATTTATGGCGGCGATGGGAGCGATACAATTTATGGCGGTGTCGGCAATGACCATCTCTATGGTGGGGCAGGAGATGATTACGTAGAGGGCGGCTACGGCAACGACACGTACTATTTTACCTCAGGGCACGATACTTACCGTGATCCAAATAGTTCTACCGATACTATTGTTTTGCCGTCGGGGTTCACCAGCGCCGGAACTGTATATTATAAAATCGGAAACGATCTTAAGATCGTGCTGGATCAAGACAATACAATTACCATTAAAAATCATTACGTAGCATCGGTGAATTACATCGAAACACTGGATTTTGTGAGTGATCCTGATGTGAACTTAACAACAGTTGGTACTATCACTCAAGGGGATGATGGTAATAACACGCTCAATGGGGGCTCTGGTGCAGACACATTATATGGGATGGATGGCAATGACGTTATAACCGGCAATGCTGGTAATGACACGCTATATGGCGGTTTGGGTAATGATACGCTGTATGGGAATGCCGGGCTTGATGTTTTAGATGGCGGTGCAGGTAATGACTTGATGGAAGGCGGAAGTGATAACGATCTTTATTACTACATTAGTGGTCATGACATTGTTTACGATACAGCTGGTTCTGCAGATGAAGTTGTCTTGCAGCAGGGCTGGGTGCTCAGCGATTTAAGTTTCCACCGTTATATTGCAGATTTGAATAATGCTGTGATTGAGTTTGGTGGATCAAACTCATTAACGCTAAAGCGGCAATTCGCGGGCGATCTTATTGAAACAATCAGGCTGGCAGATAATTCAACGATTAATCCAGCGTCATTTTCCTACATCAGCCATGGGAATAGCTCTGCGAACACCATCGGCGGCGTATCCTCTGGTGGTGATATCAATGACACTATCTATGGTTATGGTGGAAATGACACGCTGAATGGGGTGAATGGAAATGACACCATTTATGGCGGTGATGGCAATGACACATTAAGCGGCGGTGCCGGGAACGACATTCTATATGGTAATGATGGAAATGATATTATAAATGCTGGGGCAGATAATGACATTCTGTATGGCGGTAGCGGCGACGATACGCTCGCTGGAGATGGCGGAAATGATATCTTCCATTATGAAAGCGGACACGATGTTCTTAAAGACTCTAGTGGTACAGATAAGATTGTCATGGCAGAAGGTCTGTCGCTGAATGACTTGGTGTTCAGGCGCTATTCAACAGAGCTCAATCATCTGATGATACTTATCGATGGATCTAATTCTATTAAGATTCAGAATCAGTTCTCTGGTGATTCCATTGAAACAATTGAGTTTTATGACACAAGTGTTTTAAATCTTCTGACATATGTCTATGAAACACACGGTACATCCGGAAACGATACCATTGCGGGTATTAACGGCGGCGGTGCTGCCGCAGACGATATTATTTATGGCTTCGCCGGAAATGATACGATCAATGGCTGGAATGGAAATGATGTTTTATATGGTGGCGATGGGAACGACACTCTAACTGGCGGAAATGGCGATGACATTTTTGTTTATAGTGCGGGCCTAGATATTTTGAATGATAGTGGCAGCGGATATGACGTGCTTCGTTTTGATACTGCAGTAACAATCAATGATATCTCTGTTGCTACAATTTCAACTTACAACGCTAAAATCACAATTAGCGCTGGGGTTGACGAAATTACGGTGAATAACCTGCTCCATAGCTCTAGTTATCATATTGAAACAATTTTATTTTCTGATGGTTTCCAGACAAGCTTGCCTGATTATGCAGCGTGGACAACCGGAACCTCCGGCGCAGATTCTTTGACTGGAACATCCGGCGATAACACCATCATCGGCAAAGATGGCAATGATACGCTGGATGGTGCTGGTGGCAATGATGATATCCATGGCGGATCTGGCAATGATACGCTGTACGGTGGTTCAGGCGCTGACTTACTACATGGTGGTGTTGGTGATGACACGCTCTACGGTCAAGACGGCCTTGATACATTGTTTGGTGGGGCAGGGGCGGATACATTCGTCTTCGAGACTGCTTCAGCATTTAACAATCTCGATGTAATTAAGGATTTCAGCACGGCGCAGAATGACGTTCTGGATCTATCGGATTTGCTCGGAGGCTATGATCCATTAACAGATGCGATTACAGACTTCGTCTGGATCACGGAGAGTGCTGGTAACAGCAACGTATTTGTTGATCGCGATGGCTTGGGTGGAACGTATTCCTTGGTAGCTATTGCCACATTGTCTGGTGTAACAGGCTTAACAGATGAAGCTGCGTTGCTATCAAATGGTACAATCATTGCGTAGACTTTTTTAATCCTAATAGAATTTAAAGCCCAGAGCGTGCCTCTGGGCTTTTTTTATACTTGCGGGCAGCATCTTTGTGAGTGCATGGGGTATGCAATATTCGCTGTTATCCTGTTGTGCTACAAACGCGGCACAGGCCCAATGGTTCAATTGGGTCTATAATCACATCAAGGGGTTATGGTGTAAAATGTCGTAGTTAAGGGACGGGTGCCGTCTGCCATATAAATCAATTAAAACAAGGCGGTATGCTGCCCTTTGTTAGGTCATGTGTTACACGATTGTGTTACAAAAGCCAACTTTATTTTTTAGAAATGAACCCGGGTTCAAAAGAGCGCGGAAAGTGGGCATCTTCTCATCTGCAAATGAAGACAAAAATACCAGAGGATGGCCTTTTATAAAAAATGGTCTATATACTAGATCTATGAGGAAATTTCTTCTCACCTTCCTAATGCTTATAATGCTCACGCCTTCACTGGCGTGTGCGATGCCCGTTTGCGCCGAACCCGCACAAGCGGCAAATCCCATGGCAATGTTGGATATGCCTTGCCCAAGCATGGATCACCAAGGCAAGGCGCAGGAAAAAAAATCCGGTCCCGGCATGTTAATGAAGGACTGTATGGGCCTGGAGTTGCAGGTGGCCGATAATGGGCCTGTCATTCACAAGCCTGAAATTTTCAAGGATATGCCTGTTGTTCTGGCCTTGAATATCGAGCCTGTGACCGCTTGGACATTAGACAATGTTCGCGCTATTCGTGGCCCGCCGCCTGATTGGCCTAGCCATTTTCAAACTCAACCCTCCATTATTCTGACGACCCAACGTCTACGGATCTAATCCCCGGCGCATTTTTTGTTTTTTGCGCTCAGCTTCCAGCTATGGGGATTCCCGATGAAATTTTACGCCTATACACTATTTTTGTGCCTGTTCTTTAGCTTTGCCAGTCCGGCAAAGGCGGAGGAATACAATCTTGTCATTGCCCGTGAACCCGTGAATATCACTGGCAAAACCGTTGAAAAAATCACCATTAACGGCACCATTCCTGGCCCGACTCTGCGCTTTACCGAAGGTGAAGAAGCCGTCATTCATGTTACAAACAAGATGGGTGAAGATACGTCCGTCCATTGGCACGGCCTGATTTTGCCCGGTGAAATGGATGGTGTTCCCGGCTTCAATGGTTTTCTGGGTATCAAGCCGGGTGAAACCTTCACCTATCGCTTCCCTGTTAAGCAAACCGGCACCTATTGGTATCACGCGCATAGTTCCGAACAGGAACAGGACGGACATTACGGCTCTCTCGTGCTTGCCCCGAAAGGCAAAGACCCGATCCGCGCAGACCGCGATTATGTTGTCCTTTTATCGGATTTTCATGATGAAGACGGAAAAGATATTTTCAGCAATTTAAAAATGTCATCCGATTATTACCAATATGCCCGCCGCACGATTGGAGATTTCTTTGCGGACGCGGAAGATAAGGGATTCGGCAAAGCATGGGACAATGCCAAAATGTGGGGCAAAATGCGAATGCTGCCGACGGACCTTTCTGACGTTTCTGGCTATACATTTCTTGTAAACGGCAGAGCGTCTGAACAAAACTGGACAGGTTTATTTAAACCCGGCGAACGGGTGCGCCTGCGTTTTATCAACGCTTCGGCCATGAGCATTTATGATGTGCGAATTCCCGGCCTGAAAATGAGCGTGGTTGAGGCAGACGGTCAAGGTGTAGAGCCAGTCACGGTTGATGAATTTCGTTTCGGCGTTGCGGAAACCTATGACGTTATTGTAACGCCCACAGAAGATAAAGCATTCACGATTGCCGCGGAATCTATCGACCGCACAGGCTTTGCGCTCGGCACCCTTGCACCGCGCGAGGGCATGAAAGGTCCAGCCCCACAACCGCGCCCCCGCGCCTTGCTGACTATGGCGGATATGGGTATGGGCCACAATATGGCGGGCATGGATATATCCAGCATGGAAGGCATGGATCATGGAAACATGGGACATGACATGGGTGGAATGTCTATGGAGGATATGCAAAGCGGCTGGCAGCAGGCGGGAACACCGCCGGGCAACAAAGCTTTAAGCTATGCCGATTTGCGCTATGCGGGCATTCAGGACGATACGCGCCAGCCGGAACGGGAAATTCTTGTACGTCTTGGCGGCAACATGGAGCGTTTCATATGGACGATTAATGATAAGAAATTTGAAGATTCCGGGCCAATCAATCTGAAATACGGCGAGCGCGTCCGCCTGAAATTCGTCAATGATACGATGATGGCGCACCCTATGCACCTGCACGGAATGTTTGTTCAGCTTGAAAACGGCCAGCCTGCCGAAAAATTGCCGAACAAGCACACGGTCATTGTCGCACCGGGGCAAACCTATTCGGTATTGCTGACCGCCGATCAGCCCGGCGAATGGGCGTTCCATTGCCATCTCCTGTTTCATATGTCCGCAGGTATGATGAATAAAGTGGTCGTGGCAAAGCTAAATCCTAACGAGATGCCGCCGCCCATGAAAATGTCTCCGGTAAAAGCTGCACCCAAGGCAGACAAGACAGAAAAAGAAAATCCGCATGAGGGGCATTCAATGCCTATGAAACATGAGGGCATGAATCACGATATGGAAGGTATGAATATGCCCGGCATGGATCATTCCGCTCCTCAAAATCAAAATTCATCTCACGGAGGCCATAATGGACACTAAATATATTTTAACCGCGCTTATGTTGTTTTCGGCAATCCCTGCTTACGCGCAGGATCACAGCGGTCACATGCCCACACCTGAAATAAAGGTGCCCGGCTCGAAACCGAGTGAGTCTGAGCAGCACGGTCATGGGAGCCAGATTTTTCATGCCTTCCGTCTTGAAACTCAGTATGGCGCGGGTTCGGAAGGCCCGATTGCTAGTTGGGGGTTCGATGGGTGGATCGGAAGCGATGAAAACAAAATCGCTTTGAAAAGCGAGGGCGAAAATAGTGAGGGCGAACTAGAGAAGGCCGAGTTTTGGGCGTTGTATAGTCGCAATGTCTCCACGTTTTGGGATTTGCAGGCGGGTATAAGGCATGACACGCAGCCGCAATCGACAACGTATTTCGTTTTCGGCACGGAAGGTCTTGCTCCGTATTTCTTTGAAACCGAGGCCCATTTGTTTTTAAGCGAGGATGGTGATTTAAGCGCACGCATAAGCCAAGAAAACGACTTCTTGATTACGCAACGCTTCATTTTGCAGCCCTATGCGGAAATTGAATTGTCGGCACAGGATATACCGGAAAAGGCTATCGGCGCAGGATTCACGCACGGTGAAATCGGTTTGCAGACGCGCTATGAAATCACCCGCAAATTCGCGCCTTATGTCGATTTCCGTTATGAGCGAAAATTAGGGGAAACCTCATCCATCGCCAAGGACGAGGGCGAAGATAATGACGACTTTATTGCCGCCATTGGCTTGCGGCTCATGTTTTAGGAGAAATGACAATGGCTATTGAAATCATTCCAAACTGGCACCCGATCTTCGTGCATTTCACAATTGCGCTGCTATCCATTTCGGCTTTGCTGTATGTGGCCGGGGTCGCATTAAAGAAGCCGAATATTCTCATGGCCGCCCGTTGGAATTTATGGATTGGCGTAATGATGACAGTCGGCACTTTACTGACCGGGTTTTACGCTTATAACACGGTCGTGCATGACGGGCCTTCGCATGTCGCCATGACCAATCACCGCAACTGGGCTTTATTCACCGCTTCTGCCTTTGTCCTGCTGGCCTTATGGGCTTTGTGGAAGCAGCGCGGCGCAAAAACGGTTAATCCCATTTTTGCTGGACTTATGGTGCTGGCGACGGGCCTGCTGGCTGTGACCGGCTATAAAGGCGGGGAAGTAGTTTACCGCCATGGCCTTGGCGTTATCTCGACGCCGGATATGCGGAATCACAATTTGATTGTTCATTCCGAAGCGGGGAAGGCCGAAGATTCTGACGCGGATATTGCAAAAGAGCCTGTGCAAGAAAACCCCGGAGACAACCACAACCACCAACATTAACTAACCAAAAGAGAAAACCATGAAAACTTTTTTACTGAGCATGATACTCGCATTTGTTGCCATCCCGGCCTTTGCCGCCGAACCGGCGCACCATCAACACGCAGATAGCTGGCTAAAGCCGGTGGAGCCAAAATTCGTTTGCATGATGAACAATGCCGTTTTTGACAAAGAACAAATGGCGATAGAAGTTGAGGGCAAAACCTACTATGGCTGCTGCGCCATGTGCAAGGAGCGCCTGCAAAAAGATGTATCCGCAAGACAGGCCGTTGATCCTGTAAGCGGCAAGACCATTGACAAGGCCAGCGCGGTAATCGGTGCGGATGCACACGGCATGGTCTATTACTTTGAAAATGAGGAAAATTTCCAAAAATATGCCAACGGCCCCATGCCTGAAATGAAGCACGAGCATATGGAGGGTATGGATATGAAGGGCCCGCAAGGCATAAAAGGGCATGGCCCATAGGACGTATATGAAAGCGGCGATTGTCGCTATCGTTGCTGCCGGGGTGGGATTTCTTGCCCCGACCATAGCCAAGCCCTTACCTGACCACGCGTAGGAAATTGAACACATAAAAGCTATTTTAGAAAAAAGGAAACAATGATGAAAAAGCACACTCACGCTGACATGAAAGAAAAAGGCCATTCCTGCTGCGCGAGTCATGCGGGCAATGAAAACAAAAATAATATGACGACAGATCCGGTATGCGGCATGAATGTTGACCCGGAAACAGCGAAATATAAAAACACCTATAAAGAACAGGAATACTATTTCTGTGCGGAAAATTGTCTGAAGAAATTTAAAGCTGACCCGGAAAAATATCTTGCGCCAAAGCTGGAAGAGCCCGCTGTGCAGGGCGCAATTTATATATGCCCGATGCACCCACAAATCCGGCAGCAGGGGCCGGGTATTTGCCCGATATGCGGCATGGCGCTTGAGCCGGAAGTGATGACCGGTGACGAAGGCCCGAATGAAGAATTGCGCGATATGACGCGGCGGTTTTGGATTGGGCTTGTTTTAACGCTGCCCGTTTTCGTGCTGGAAATGGGCGCGCATCTTTTCAATTTGCACCTTGTCGGCCAGCCGCTTTCTAACTGGCTGCAAATGCTGCTGGCGACTCCGGTTGTGCTATGGGCCGGATGGCCTTTCTTTGCACGCGGATGGACGTCTCTTAAAACCCGCACCCTCAATATGTTTACCCTGATTGCGATGGGTACAGGTGCGGCCTGGCTTTACAGCATGGTGGCAACCCTCGCGCCCGGCATTTTCCCGCCCGCTTTCCGGCAAGCCGGGGGCGCGGTGGCGGTTTATTTCGAGGCAGCGGCAGTGATTACGGTGCTGGTTTTGTTGGGGCAAGTGCTTGAATTGCAGGCACGGGAAAAGACAGGCGGTGCTATTCGTGCGCTTCTTGATCTTGCGCCTAAAACAGCGCGACGGGTCGGCGAACACGGGGACGAGGATATTCCATTGGATCATGTGGTGCAGGGCGATTTATTGCGCGTTCGTCCCGGCGAAAAAGTGCCGCTTGATGGCACGGTGATGGACGGTCGTAGCGCGGTGGATGAGTCGATGGTTACAGGTGAATCCATGCCGGTGATGAAAGAGGTCACGGCCAAAGTGATTGGCGGCACCATGAATCAGACCGGCACTTTCATCATGCGGGCCGATAAAATCGGCAAGGACACTATGCTGTCGCAAATTGTGCATATGGTTGCCGAAGCGCAGCGCAGCCGCGCGCCCATTCAGCGCATGGCCGATATGGTAGCGGGCTGGTTCGTTCCGGCTGTCATTCTGGTTGCGATTATCAGTTTCGGTATATGGGCATCGTTTGGCCCGGCTCCGGCCTTTGCCTATGCGCTGGTCGCGGCGGTATCTGTTTTGATTATTGCGTGCCCTTGCGCTCTTGGTCTTGCCACGCCGATGTCGATCATGGTCGGCGTCGGGCGCGGCGCGCAGGTCGGGGTTCTGATTAAGAATGCTGAGTCTTTAGAACGTATGGAGAAGATTGATACGCTTGTTATCGACAAGACCGGAACCTTGACCGAAGGCAAGCCAAAAGTCACAGCGATTGTTGCGGAAGCCGGTTTTGATGAGTCCGGGCTTTTAGCCTTTGCTGCCGCGTTGGAAACGGGTAGTGAGCATCCTTTGGCTCATGCCATTGTGGAAGCAGCAAAAGAAAAAGGCTTAACCCTACAGCAAATCAGCGACTTTGATTCCCCGACCGGCAAGGGCGTTGTCGGCCAGATTGAAGGTCAGCTGGTTGCGCTCGGTAACGGCAAGTTGATGGATGATTTGAAAGTCGATGTGGCGAGTCTGTTAAGCCGTGCGGATGAACTGCGCGGCAACGGTGCGACGGTCATTTTCATGTCCGTGGGCGACAAGGCGGCGGGGCTTTTGGCGATTGCCGATCCGATCAAGGCAACAACGCATGAAGCTATACAGGCTTTGCAAAAATCCGGCCTGCGCGTTGTCATGTTGACCGGCGACAACAAGGTGACGGCGGAAGCGGTAGCGCGTCAGCTTGGCATTACGGAAGTCGAAGCGGAAGTTTTGCCGGAAGATAAAAGCCGGATTGTCAAAAAATTGCAGGCAGAAGGCCGTAAGGTCGCTATGGCGGGCGATGGAACGAACGATGCCCCGGCTTTAGCTGCCGCTGATGTCGGTATAGCAATGGGAACTGGAACGGATGTGGCAATGGAAAGCGCAGGCGTAACCCTGCTCAAAGGCGATTTAAACGGCATTGTGAAAGCCCGCCGCTTATCGCTCGCGGTAATGAAAAATATCCGGCAAAACCTATTCTTCGCCTTCATATACAACATGGCAGGCGTTCCGATCGCGGCGGGTATTCTTTACCCGGCCTTCGGTATTCTGCTAAGCCCAGTCATGGCGGCGGCGGCAATGGCCCTGAGTTCAGTTTCGGTTGTGGGGAATGCGCTACGGTTGAAAGCTCAAAAATTATAAATTTTTTATTGTTTGTATGTGAATGGGAGTGCAGATAATCAAATGCGCTTTTGAAAACACAGTGAGAGAAGTATGAGTTCACCCACCTTCAATGTGGGTAGTGCAGAAAATTCTGCGTAAAAGCCATATATATGTGGCTGGTAGCGCTCATAGAACCGGGTATGTAACCCGGCACAAAATATGCGTGAGCGAAAATAATCGATTTTATCTGATCACAACATCATTAGTTTGAACCTGAATGCAACAGAAGTATCTTTGACCAATCAAGGGAATGACGTTACGCATAGTCGAGCTTTATAGGTGGGCACATCGTAAGTTCTTACGTTATCTTCATAAGGGATGGCGGTTTCAGTTTAAACTGCTCTCATTAATTTATGCACGATGGGGGCTGTTATACAGCGGCCACTCTCTTTATTATTTTTCAGAATAGGCGCCCCCTAAATACAACCCTAGATTTTGATAGACTTTATATTTGTAATTTAATAGTGTTTGCATCTAGGAATATCGTGGTTTGGTCATCTGGTGGCCTGTCTTGCGATAGGATAACGCGAAATAGTTGCTGCACCAAAATGAGGTTTTTGTTGAGCCACCCCCTATAAATGAGTCC
>DIVF01000050.1 GCA_002423285.1 Micavibrio sp. UBA6139
TATCCCCTATGCTGTATCCTTGCTTTCGTAGAATTTCGATGCCCTTCATCAGATCCATAGCGGAATGCTGGCGGCGCGCCATATTTTCCACGATGCTCATCACCATCATGTCTTCCTCGCTGGCGTCGATGACGATGGCTGGAATTTCTTTTTGTTCGCAGGCGATGAAGATTTCCAGCCGTCCCTGACCACAGACAAGATCATAATCCTTGCCGGGGACATTGGATTTACAGGATGTCACCGTAATGGGGCGTTTAAGGCCGACTTGCACGACATTGTCTGCGACAGCCTTATACTGTTTCTTGCTCCGCACCCGCGGGTTTGGAACGTGGATCTTATCCACGGGTATCATGGCGATCTTGCCTTTGCGATTTCCAGCTTTCATGCGGCCTCCGGTATTTTTTCGCGGCGGGTTAAAGAGAAAAAGTCTTCCAGGTCGTCAAAACGATACGAATCAAGAGCTATGCCGTTATTTTCAGCCAATCTGATTTTAGGGTCTTCAATATCAAGCGCAGGCAGGATGTAATAATCCAGAGCTTCCTTGTTGTCCGCGTCCATGCGGACTGCGATGGTGATGTCCGGCATCAGACTGCTATCAAGATGGATTTTCCAGCGATTGCTCCCGGCCTGCGTCTGCTGGCAACGGCAGATAACGATGGAGATTTTCAATTCGCCATTGATGAATAGAAAGTCCGATCCGACTTCACGCCAGACGTCGCCGCCTAGTTCCTTGATCCGGGTTATCGTATCTTCGACTATTTCAGGATAAAGCTGGCGCAGGTGTTTGTTGGTTTCGATATAGCTGTAGTCACGATCAGGCGTGAATCCGATCAATTGGTAGGCGCGGATCAGGCTGCCAAAACGGTGCGCGTAGGCGCTGCTGGAGGGCATGTCCTCGGTTTCATCGATCACAAGACCGGACAGCCACCCTTGTTTGTCATGGAGCGTTTTGAGGCGTGTCAGCATTTCCTCGTCGGTGAATTTCCGGCAGCGTTCCCGGATAATCCCCTGCGCTTCATAATAATAGCGAGGTTCGACAATTGCCTTGAAAACCCCGTCGGAACGGATCCACATTTCCGGCGGGTTTACGACATGGCGTTGCTTAAGTTTGAACGATGTACGGTTGAAGACGTTGTTGCCGATATATTTCTCATTCGTCAGAACTTCATGGACTGTTCCGCGTGTCCAGGGTCGGCCTAGATCTGTCAAAATTCCACGATTATTTAGATTTGCGGCAATCTCTTTTTCCTGCATGTAGTCATCCACGAAGGCGCTATACATCCAGCGCACGTTCTTAATTTCTTCGTCCGGCCCCGGAATGAGAATGACCCTGTCTGTTTGCAGGGATTTATGTTCGCCGCGTTTAAGCTCACTTTTGGTTTCGCCATGTTCATCGATCAGTTGCCGCCGCAGACCGTATCCGGCAGGACCACCCTGACGGTAGCCTTTCTCGATAAGGCGGCACTGTCCGGCAAAAACCTTCACTGACAGCTCACGGCTGTACTCACCAGCCATGCTCCGTTTGATATTCTTCATCAAGTTGGATTGCAGGCTGCCGTCATTGGTAAATTGTTCGGCTACATACTGGACGTCGTATCCAGACTTGCGGCAGATAAATTCATAGTAAGCGCTCTCATCGACATCCTGATATCGGCCCCAGCGGGTGACGTCTAGAATGAGAATAATGCTGAATTCGGTCGTGGCCGCCTGGACGTCGGCGATAAGGTTTTGCAGGGCGGAGCGTCCGTTAAAGCTAAGGCCGCTTCTGCCGCCGTCCGTATAGGTTTTGACGAGGTCGATCTGGTGGCGGCCTGCGTATTCCTGCATGGCCGCTTCCTGGTTTTCCGTGGAGTATTTCTGATGATCCGTGGACATACGGACATAGATGGCTCCCTTGCGTCTTTCTTTTCTATAATCTATTTCCTCAGCCTGCACTTTTATAATTCCCAACTATTTTCCGCCGACAGCATAAAGCGATCTTCCCTGCACCAAATGCCAGGAGATCGCCTGCAAAATTGCTCCTTTCTAATGTAAACAAAGGAGTACATGCATGTCTTACAAAAAAACGGACAGAGTTTTGCCAATTCTGTCCCAACGAAAAACAGCCCAGATTATCGGTGAAATCTTGCGGGAAATTTATGACGGGAATGGCCCGTCCGTGAAAGCGATTGCTGCCGTCACACCGGCTGATCTGAGAACGATCAAAAGCTGGTACCAGGGGCAGAACGTACCGAATTTAAGCCACTTTCTAGAACTGTGCGCGAACGCGCCGGAGTTTCTTTCCGCCATTTTAAAAGCTATCGGATACGACGATCTTGCCGGATATCTGGAGCAGGCCCAGCGGCAGAAAAAAGGAAACGAAAACACAGAGAAAATCGAAATCATCAGTATCATTTTTGATACTAATGATTCCGCCAAAACTCTTGACCTGGTCCGGCAATTGAGTATCAGGCAGGTATGGTTTTACGGCGAATTGAAGATGGGAAACCGTCCCGGCATGGAGGATGTCATCCGTTTCTGGGGCGTAGGAGAGGCCACGGCCAAAAGGGATTTATCCGATCTGGCACGGCTGGGATTGATCCGGTTCGTTGGAACAAGGCGGAGCGGGTATTACCAAATCCATTAAATGGGTGGAATTGGGTGTATTTATGGGTGTCGCTGTCCCCTTAATAAGCAGACGCCTTATTAAGGGGAAACGGCTTAAACCTTAATAAAGCTTGCTGCGGGCTATATTTTCTAGTGTTTTTAGTAGGTTAGCGGATTTTGATTGAAAAAATCCCAAAAATGTCGTATTTTTGTAAGTATGATATGTCGTATTTTTGAAAATCTAGTAAGCTGAAAAACATGGATAAAAAAAGGAAACTTAAAGATAAGATTATGATACGAATTTCTCTCAAGAAATGCGCTGTTTTTCTGCGAGAAGATTTTGAGGATCTGGGCGGCTATGACCAGGTTGGGCGGATTTTACGGCAGCTGGCCCGTGAGGGAAAAATTATCAAGATCGGATATGGGCTGTATGCCAAAGCTAAAATATCGCCGCTGACCGGCAAGCTCGTTCCCGTGCTTGCTTTGCCAACCTTGGCAAGAGAGGCCATCGAACGGCTTGGTTTGCAAACCTCTCCCTCTCGCCTGGAACAGGAATATAACGCTGGGCGCACCACACAGGTGCCGACGGGCCGCCTGATTGTATATGGCCGCATTCCTGATATGGCCTTTGGCGCAGGATATTTGGAAAACCAACGTGATCGAAGATTAAAATAAGAAAGGCCGCTTTTAGGGTTCTAGCAAAAAAATATCACACTGATACGCGCGGTAACTATAAAGCAAAATCTGTGCTTTTAAAAAGGTTTAAACGGTCGATGATCCTGTAGACGTGAGCTTTTTGAAGAGTCCACGCGCCCATGTTTCAAAGCTGTGGACATACGAGAATGTGACAGGCACAACCAGAAGGCTGAGGGCCGTCGAAGTAATAAGGCCGCCGATCACCGCAATAGCCATGGGCTGGCGAAAGCTTGCATCGCCGCCAAAACCCAGCGCAATCGGGATCATTCCAGCAATCATCGCGATAGTCGTCATGACAATAGGCCTTGCTCGCTTGTGGCAGGCGTCAATCATCGCATCGTGGAGATTCATCTGCTGATCACGCATCATCATAATTGCATACTCCACAAGGAGGATTGAGTTTTTGGTAACAATCCCCATCAGCATGACAATACCAATCAAAGCTGGTAAACCTAGCTGACCTCCAGAAACCAAGAGTGCAATGACCGCTCCGCCTATAGATAAAGGAAGGGCAGAAAGAATTGTCACTGGCTGGAAAAAGTCTTTGAACAGGAGAACAAGAACACAAAATACACATAGAACCCCTGTTAAAATTGCTTTTCCGAAGCCAGAAAATAACTCCTCCATAATTTCACCATCACCGCCCTCAATCAGCTTGACACTCGAAGGCATACTGGCAATAGCAGGTAAAGCCTTTGCATCTTCCAAGGCCGTGCCTAATGAGGCACCGCCGAGATCAGCATTTACACTCACATAGCGATGGCGGTCATAGCGATCAATCTGCGAGGGGCTGGTGCTGGTGGAGAGCGTCGCAATCGTTGACAGCGATGTTGATCCGCTTCTGGTCGGTACACGAAGGTTCTTAAGCGTTTCAATGTCCTGACGGGCAGCATCAGCCAGCCGCACGCGAATGTAAACCTGTCTATTATCGAGATTCATCTTAGAGAGTTGCGGGTCGAAGTCTCCTGCCGTAGCAACGCGCACGGTGTCGCCAATGGTCTGGCTGGTCACACCCATTTCCGCCGCGCGGGCGCGATCCGGGCGGACAACAATCTCGGGTCGATCCAAGCTGGCCGTCGTGTTAATGTTGCTGAGATATTGAACAGCCCGCAACTGCTGGGCAAGGTTTTGCGCCGTAGCTTTTAAAGCATCCGCATTGTCACTCGACAATAGAATCGTCATTTTTTCCCCTGGACCACCTGAACTCAGGGTAAATCTGGCACCTGGCACGTCTATCAGATACGCACGTATTTCCTGTTCTATCGCGTTTTGGCTGCGCCTTTGGCCACGCGGTGCGAAAGCAATTGTTAATGCCCCTTTTCGAACCTCTCCTGCTTGAGTTGCACCGGCTCCCGCAGCCTGTGCGGTTCCAATGGCGGTAAAGACATGCGCAACACCTTCAATATCTTTTAGGGCAAGGCGTGCGGTTTCTGCTGTTGCGACGGTTTGCTCGAGCGAACTTCCAGGTGGAAGCTCTAAACTAACCGTCGTATAGCCTCGATCGGAGGCAGGGATAAATCCGGTTTCAAGCGTCGTCATTAAAAAGATAGACATACCAAAGAATGTGATGGCGGCGAGAATGGTCGTTTTATGGTGCGCGAGACACCAGTTTACGGCGGCAAGGTATCTTTGCATGATCGGCCCATCCGGCTTCTCACTTTCATGACTGCCACTTAAAAAATAAACCGCCATGACCGGCGTTATCAGGCGAGCCACGAGAAGAGAAACCAGTACGGAGATAACAATTGTCCAGCCAAACTCGCGAAAAACAAGGCCGGAAACACCGCTCATCAAAGAGGTTGGCATAAACACCACGACAAGCGTCAGGGTCGTCGCCATAACCGCTGTTGCAATTTCGGTTACAGCCTCTTCTGCAGCTTGCCTTACTGGCTTTCCCATCTGCTTATGCCGGACAATATTCTCGACCTCGACAATAGCGTCATCAACAAGAATACCCACCACCACGGCTAAAGCGAGAAGCGTAAGTGTATTTAATGAAAATCCTAGCCAATGCATGGCGGCAAATGTCGGAATAATCGACAGAGGCAAGGCGACGGCAGAAATTACAGTCGCACGCCAATCTTTCAGGAAGAACCATACAACGATGACCGCAAGAATTGCTCCCTCATAAAGCATATGCATGGAGCCTTCATATTGCTGCAATGTGTAATCAACGGAACTGTTGACCTGTGTAATAGTCAGATCCGGATGAGCCTCTTTCAGAGTTTCGATTGTGGCGCGGACGTTCTTGGTTATATCCGTCTCATCATATCCTTTGGCACGATAAAAACGGAAACCAATCGTTGATTTTCCGTCAAGCAATGCCTGCTGGCGGCGTTCCGAAACGCTATCGCTAATCGTTGCGACCTGATCGAGATGAATAGTTCGCCCGTCGAGCAAGGCAATAGGCATTGAAGTAAGATCTGCGGCCTGGGAAACGGTCGCAACGGTCCTGATAGACTGCTCGCCATTGCCGATCTGCGCGCGCCCACCAGAGGATTCCATCTGAACTTGTTTTAAAGCGCGCGAAATCTCTGTTGCGCTGACCCCAAGCGCCGCCATTTTTGCCGGATCGACCGTGATCCTGACCTCACGACTTAAGCCGCCGATACGCTCAAATTTTCCAACCCCTTTTACGGAAAGCAGCGTTTTTCCAAGCGTATCATCAACGAACCATGAGAGAGCTTCTTCATCCATCTTGCTGGACGATACGGCATAGGTAACCAATGGATCTGCGCCAATGGTAACGGAACTGACTGTCGGCTGCAGCAAATCTGTCGGCAGGTCTGACCGGACGCTATCAACAGCATCCTTAGTTTCGATCAAGGCATCTGAAAGAGGCTTCTCGAGAACAAACTCGGCAGTGATAGAAACCATGCCGTCGGTAATCGAAGTGTTAATATGTTTCAGCCCGGACAATGTAGCGAGTGAATCCTCGACCTTGCGGGCGACTTCCGTTTCAAGTTGCGACGGTGCCGCACCAGGCAAACTTAGAGTAATTTTTACTGTCGGCAAATCCATATCTGGGAAATTCTGGATCGGCAAGGCATTGAATCCGGCAATGCCCGCGAATGTCAGCATCATGAACAGCAGAATAGACGGAATAGGATTTCGGATTGACCAAGTTGCAAAATTCATTTTGCAACTCCTGCATCATCAGCGATACGCACAACATCGCCATCATTCAGGAAGCCAGCGCCCTGGGTTACAACGCGCTCACCTTCCGTTAAACCCGCCTTGATTTCGACGTCACCATCCTGATGACGCCCTGTTGTCACAAGTTTCTGGAGAGCCTTGCCTGTTGTGCCACTGGATACTGTGAAAACATAGCTGCGTCCGTCACGTATAATAACGCTGACCGCCGGAATATTCAGAGCCTTATCAACCTGCATGGCAATAATGCCGCTGGCATACATGCCCGGTTGTGCGTGACTGCCGGGTTCTATATCGGCGTAGACAAGTCCCAGCCTGGATTGCGGATCAAGTGAAGGCGCAAGCTGGCGGATGCTAGCCTTTGCAGAACTTTGATCTGGCAGGGTCAATTCTACAAGCTGGCCTATTTTGACCTGCGCCAATTGCTCTGCACTAAGCTCGCCGCGCCATTCGAGTCGATTTTTAATGATCATGCGAAAAAGCTCGTTTCCTGCGGCACCGATAGCTCCCACGGTTGCCGTACGCTGACTGATAGTCCCATCATCCGGTGCAACAACGGTGGCATATCCAAACTGTAGATTTTTAGAATCAAGCCGCGCCTTCGCGATTGCAGCCTGATTAGTATAGTTTTCGATCTGCTGATCACTCAGAGCGCCACTGTCTTTGAGGCTTGCAGCTCTTTTTCTGTCAGATTCGGCCTGCTTCCACATCGCCAATAATTCAGCCTGCTCTGCTTTTAAAGTGTCAGCGTTGTAGCGCGCCAAAACCTGGCCTTTTTTTACCTCGTCCCCTACATTCACCAAAACTTCGACAATACGCTGGCCCGAAATTTCAGAACCGACAATGCCCTCCTGCCATGCGGTTATAGAACCAGAGGCCTGCAGGGTTAGTGGCCATTCGTCTGTTTTTGCGGTTGCGGTCTTTACGGTCAAAGCGGTAGCCGGTTGCTGCGCCATAGTTTGCTTCTTTCCGCCCCCATTTTCCGCCTGATCGCCGCGCCAAAAAAACATAGCGAATCCGATCATGACGAGTGCAATCGCAAAAAATACCAGTGTCCGCTTTTTCTTGTGTCGATTGGATGAGCTATTAGGGTGAATCTGGTCCATTTTGATTGCTTTGCTTTAAGTTAATTGAATTTTCTGTTGCCTTTACAAGGGGCAGATGCACGATCATGTGCGGCAATTATGGCGTCATCCTGGGCTTTTGCGTAATCGATCTTCAGCATACGTCCTACATTAGCACGAATTAATTTCTCCCGGGTCTCGCTCATATCTTGCTTCCCCCGCCTAGCACCTTGTAAAGATTAACCAGATTGGCCAGGCGCTGCCGTTCGATCTGAATTTCATTTTGTTGGAACATATAAAGCTCACGTTGCGAATCAAGGACAGTGAGGAAACTATCAATCCCGGATTTATAGCGGACCTCGGAAATATCATAAACTTTCTGAGCGGCGGCCACGAGACGGCGCTGTGACTTTAGTTGTTCATCGAGCGTTTCGCGCGCCGCAAGCTCGTCAGAGACTTCGCGGAAGGCGGTTTGAATGGCTTTCTCATAACTGACCACAGCTTTTTCCTTGCGAATTCCGGCCAGATCAAGATTGGTCTTGTTCCGTCCGGCTTGGAAGATCGGTAGTGTGATTTGCGGCAAGAAGGCCCAGGCACCGCCTGCGCCGCTGGCAAACAAATCGCCCAGGCTTTGGCTGGCAAAGCCGTATGTGCCGGTGAGTGTGATGCTTGGGAAGAAGGCAGCTCTGGCGGCACCGATGTCAGCATTGCGCGCCATTAACTCATATTCTGCCTGACGAATATCCGGGCGCATCAGCAGCACTTCGGATGGCAGGCCGGGATCAAGGCTATCCTTAATCGCCACGTCATCCAATGTCGTTTTCGGCAAAAATGTATTATCTTGTGCAATTCCCATCAGCAGGAACAGCGCGTTTTTATCCTGTGCGACGAAGCGGCTATATTGATGCTGGTTAACCCGCGCTGTTTCCACGGCGGTGGCGGCGCGCGCCACATCCTGTTCGGTCGAAACACCTTTTTCCAAGCTTTGAGACAAAATATCATAGGTGCGCTGCTGTGCTTCCAGCGTCTTTTGTGTCAGCGACAAAAGCTTCTGATCGGCCAGAAGTTGCAGATAGGCATTCGCCGTTTCCGCAATCAGCGCACTCCGGACGACAGCTCGAGCTTCCGTTGTCGCCAGATATTCATTGATCGCCGATTCATTGTTGCTGCGAATTTTGCCGAAGAGATCCAATTCGTATGCGGCAATGCCGAGATTGGCCTCATAAAGCTCTGTTTTTTGCCCCCGGCCAGTGACGCTGCTTTTATCCGAGCTTTGGGCAATTGTTCCATCCCCATTTGCATTGACATCAGGGAAGAGATCGGCGCGTTCAATTCGGTAAAGAGCGCGGGCCTCTTCAATATTCAAGGCAGCGGTTTTCAGATCCTTGTTGTTTTGCAGAGCCGTTCCAATCACCAGATGAAACTCGGGCGAATTAAAAAACGCCTTCCAGTCCATTTCTACAGCCAGATTTTCTCCGGTCTGTAATTCATAGCCCGGTACGACATGCCAGCTTTGGGCCGCTGAAAAATCCGGCCGGGAGAAATCAGGGATCATGGTGCAACCGGACAACATCGTTGCCACGAGTAGAAAAGATAAGGGTTTACGTGTCATATTCTTGCTCTTTCTTTTGGTCTTCTGATTGATTTGAACATTCAGCCCTCATTCAATCGCCGTAGCGATCTCATCCGCCAGTTCATCCGGCGTTTCCGCTTTTTTCGGGCCATGAAGCAGCGCCAACAAAGGCACGGAGAACAGGACGACGTACATCATCAACAGAAAATCGTTCAGATAGGCGATTGTCGAGGCCTGCTTCGTCACTTCCGCATTTAAAAACGCCAGCGCGGTTGTTCCTTCCATACCTGAGATCGAGCCGGTGTAAGCGGACACTATATGTTGCGTATTGCCAAACGGAAGCAGATGAGAGACAAGATCGGAATGGCTGACCTGCGTATTGTGGGCCAGCAATGCAAAGACGATAGAAATGCCGACACTGGAGCCGATATTCCGCACGAGGCTGAAAATCGCGGCGGCGTCATTACGATAGTGCGGATCAAGCGTCGCGTAGGCCAGCGTACTGAGCGGCACAAAAACAAATCCCATGCCAAATCCCTGGATAACGCCTGTATAAACCAGCGTGGAAACGGGTATCTCGGTATTGAACAGGCTCATTTCGTGCAGTGAAAAGGCGGTCAGCAAAAGCCCAAATAGAATCAGCCAGCGCGCGTCAATCTTTCCGACCAACCGCCCGACCAGAACCATGGCGACCATAACGCCCACGCCGCGCGGCGCGAGCACCATGCCGGTCAGCAACACGGGATAGCCCATGAGGTTTTGCAAAAACGGCGGCAAGAGCGCCATACTCGCCAGCAGGATGATCCCGACGACAAACATGAGAGCAAGACTGACCGCATAGTTACGGTCTTTGAACATGGCCGGTTCCAGAAACGGCTGACTCTTTGCGGTCAGGATGTGAACCACAAAAAGGTAAAAGCTCAACCCGGCGAGAATGATCTCAGCAATAATTTCTGTCGAAGAAAACCAGTCCAGATTTTGCCCGCGATCCAGCATCATCTGTACTGCCCCAATAGAAAGGGCAAGCAGAACGAAACCAAAGACGTCAAATTTCCGGTCCGGTTTTTTCTCAGTTTCCTTCATGAATATCCACATTCCCATGAAGGCAGCAATACCAATGGGCACATTGATGTAAAATACCCAACGCCAGTTATAATATTCGGTCAGCCAGCCGCCCAGCGTCGGCCCTAGGATCGGCCCCAGCATCACGCCGACGCCCCACATGGCCATGGCCTGACCGTGTTTTTCCCTGGGGTTGATATCCAGCAGGACGGCCTGTGAGAGCGGCACGAGCGCCGCGCCGAAAACCCCCTGCAAGAGGCGGAAGATCACCATTTCAATCAACCCGGTCGCCGTGCCGCATAAAATGGAGGCGAGTGTAAACCCGACCACGCTGATCATAAAAAGGCGTTTACGGCCCAGCCGGGCGGCCAGAATGCCGACAGGTGCCGTCATGATGGCGGCGGCCACAATATAGGATGTTAAAATCCATGTTGCCTGTTCCTGCGTGGCGCTGAGAGAGCCCTGCATATGCGGCAGGGCGACATTGGCGATAGTCGTATCCAGCGCCTGCATGATCGTGGCGAGCATGATGGAAATCGTCACCATGCGTTTCTGGAAAAGACTATCCATATCCTCATTGTCCCTGGGCAAAGGCGTTTTGCATCGGGCTATGGGGGTAATGACCGATATCTATGCTGACATGGGTGCTCATGCCTGTACGCAGCGGCAGATCTTCCGGCCCCGGATCCACAGCGATCCGCACAGCGATGCGCTGTACGACCTTGACCCAGTTTCCGGTGGCGTTCTGGGCGGGCAGCACAGAAAATTCCGAACCCGTGGCCGGGCTGACACTTTCCACATGCCCTTGCCATTCATGACCTGGATATGTATCAACTTCAATCGTGACCGGCTGGCCGATCTTCACATCGGTCAACTCTGTTTCCTTGTAATTGGCTTCGATCCAGACATTGTTGCCGCCCACCAGATTAAGCAGCGGTACGCCCTCACGCGCATAGTCGCCTATTTGCGGCGCCGCGCCGATCATACCGTCTACGGGGGCCTTCACAGTCGTCCGGGCCAGATTCAGTTCCGCGTCATGCAGTGTCGCCTGAGCTTTTTGATAGAGAGGGTGTTCTTCCGGTTTGATATCCGGATCACCAGTCAATGCCGCCAGGATACCGTTAATTTCTTCCTGAATAGCTAAAACGGCTTTAATGGCCAAATCACGCCGACGCTTTGTATCGCTGAATTCTGTTTGTGCAACAGCCCCTTTTTTAGCCAGATCAATCCTGCGCTCATATTCTTCCCGCGCAAAATCAACCTCGACCTGTGCCTTAGCCATATCCTCCAGCTTCTGACGATACTGCGCTTTGAGTTGTTCAATGCCCGTATAAGCATTGGCGACATCCGCGCGGGCCTCCTCCACTGCGATCTGATAGGAAGCAGGGTCTATCACAAACAATATATCCCCGGTATGCACATTCTGATTGTCTGTGACGGGGACGGACATAATCGTACCGTCCACCTGGGGCGTAATAAGGATTTTAGCCGCCTTGACATAGGCATTATCCGTTGCAATATACCGTCCGCTCGTCATATAGAGCCATGCGCAGGCGACAAGAACGATAAAAACGCCGCCAAACATCAGGATGCGGCGCGTTAAACTTTTCCTCCCGTTTTGTTTTTCATTGTTTTCACTCATTGTTTTGTCCTTCTTCACCAATCAGGTTTTTGCGCATCACAAAAAGAGCGCGCAGCATTATTTCCTGCTCTGTTTCAGAAACTCCACTCAATGCCTGCGCCCGTATCGCGCTCCCGTGCTTTTGCATTTTCGTTAAAATCGGCCCGGCCTTATCTGTCAGATATAAATTGATCGCACGCCTGTCTGCAGGATCGGGGCGGCGCTCGACCCATCCCGCAGCTTCCATCCGGTCAATCAGACGCCCGATGCTGATGGGCTGCACTTCAAGAATATCGGCCAATTCACTTTGCTTCATGCCCTGATTGCGGGAAATATGGATCAACGCCAGCCATTGCGCCTGTGTCAGTTCAAGCTCCTGAACACGGCGGTTGAAATTGCGCCGCATAAGCCGCGCGACATCGTTTAAGACAAATCCGAGGCTCTGCTCCGGTTTATAAGTTTGGGGCATTATTTTAGGCTTCCTCCATAAAATAGAATGTGTATTATATACATGCTTACTATATTTGGCAATCACCCACAAAATTTGCGGAAGCTATGTTTACCGCCAAATGATAGCAGTTAATTATTTGATTTTATTGATAATTAATAATGTGAGGGGGCTATGGCGAGAGACCGCTCCGTAGGAATTGACGAAGATAGCCTTGGGGGCGGTGCTGGCATCTGGTCGCTCGGATCATCGCTCTTCGAGCCGCTGCTGGATTTCGGACGCATCGAAGGGCAGATTAAAGTATCTGAGGCAAGACAGGCACAGGCGTTTCATGCTTATAAACAGACTGTGATTGAAGCGTTGGGCGAAGTGGAGACGGCGCTTTCCAACATTAACAAAGAAAACCAGACGCGGCTTGCCCTACAGGAAGCGGTTGATAGCGCCGCTAAGACCGTGGAAAAATCCCGTACGCGGTATAAAAGCGGAGTCTCTGACTTCACGGAAGTTCTGCAATCCGAACAGCAGCTTTACGAGATCAACAGCAATCTTGTTGCCTCGGAAGCCAAAGTCTCGCAATATATGATCGCCCCTTTATAAGGCATTAGCGATGGGAATAGAGCAATAAAAAGATATAAACTGTAATGAGAATGCCAGTACCGGAAAGAAACAGCGTACCGCCTGTGTAGCTTTTTACTATCACTGTTTATCTTAACCGAAACACTTTCACCACAAGGAGACTAAAATGACAAAAAGTTCATCAACACTGCCTGATTTTAAATTCTTTGGCTTTGACTTCATCAACAGCGTTATGCCGTTCGATTTCAGCGGCCTTGGAGAAACACACCGCACGCATATCGAGATCATGATGGAAATGCATCAGAAGACCATCAAGAATATGCAAGCTATCGGCCAGCGTCAGGTACAGATATTTTCCAGCATCATGGGAGACCAGACAAGCATCGCCCAGAAATTACTGGCAACGGGAACGATGGAAGAAAAAGTTGCCCAGCAAACCGATCTGGTTAACAAATCTATTAAAAGCGCAGTCGAGGGCTGGAGTGAACTGACAGATTTGGTCAGGGAATCAAACAAGGAAACTTTTGAAATGCTCGGCAAACATGTTTCCTCGACGTTGACAGAGATCAATGCTACCGCTCAAAAGAAAGTCCCAAAAGATAAAGCGGCTTGATTGAATCTTTCGTATGAAACAGCACATAACTTCAATTTTTTTTATTCTCGCCTTTACCGGAGCATCCCTTGCACTTTCGGCATCCGCGTATGCGGAAAGTGCAAGGGATGCAATCTTGAAGGATAAGGTTGCCAATGGCATAGCGACGCAGGAGAAGAAACGCTATGTCACGCTGACCGTTGAAAACGATCTTTTTAGCGGTACGGATCGCAATTATACAAACGGGCTGCGGCTCGGATGGTTCGATCTGGGCGCGAAACCGCCCGGCCTTACGAGAAAAATAGAAGATATGGTCCCCTTCTTCAAAACCAATGAGACCACATCCACTTTTTATTCCATCGGCCAGAACATGTTTACGCCTGAGGATGTCGAGTCTTCTGTGCAAGACCCGAATGACCGGCCTTGGGCGGCATTTCTCTATGGTTCTATGGGAACGATCACCCTCAAGGATGAAGGATATGTTGACGAGCTGGAGTTGACACTCGGCGTTGTAGGGCCGATGGCTCTCGGAGAGCAAGCGCAGAAAACCATCCATAGCCTTATTAACAGCACCAACCCCAAAGGGTGGGATAATCAGCTCAAGAACGAACCCGGCCTGATGGTTTCCTGGCAGCGGCGCTGGCCTGAACAGTTCAAAGTCGATGTCGGTGATCTTTTTCTCGCCGCGTCCCCTCATGCTGGCGTGACGCTTGGCAATATTTATACTTACGGCAATATCGGCGGTATGGTTAAATTGTCCTCGGAACACAGCCGATGGGACGACAAGCCGCTTCAGGTCAAACCCGCCATGCCCGGCACGGGATTTTTTGTTCCTTCTGACACGCCGCAATGGGAAGTGTTTGCGGGTGTAGAAGGCCGTGCCGTTGCGCGTAATATTTTTCTCGACGGCAATACATTCGCGGACAGCCATAGCGTCGATAAAAAACCTTTCGTGGCGGATTTGAGCGCAGGGGTCGCCTTCACTTGGGGGCCAACGCGCCTCAGCTACACCGCCACCTATCGCACCAAGGAATTTGATACCCAAGAGGACGCTGCGGTCTTCGGCGGTGTAAGCCTAGGTTATAATTTTTAGTGGTTGTTTCTTGGGATTTCTTCAGCGATCCAGCCCAACCGCGCAATCGGATAAAGAGAATAGTTAGCACGGACTTCAAATAAAGAGCTTTTTAGCGCGGTAGTGGAGAAAATTGGCCCCCGAAAAAAGCCGAAAAATTGATCCCTAAAAAGATGAACTATTACAATTGCTTACAACGGAGAATTTTTATATGATTGAGTCCGTATGCTGCACCATTTATCCTCATAATATATTTTGAATTATATTGAGGCTTGTTCCCGTGGATTTTTGAGGCGGCTTAAGTATAATCGATATAATAGTTTTATTATATCAGTAAACCTTATTCATCGTTAGATGCCTCATGAAAAACAAAAAGAAACGTAGCTTCGTTGTCATCGGATTGGGCCAGTTTGGGGGTACAGTCGCGCCCGCGCTCGCCGCTATGGGGGACGAAGTTTTGGGTATAGACACAGACGAAAGTTTGGTCCGCCAATATGCCAATCAGTTATCCCATTGCTTGATCGCCGATGCACGGGATGAAAATGCCCTGAAGGAAGCGGGGATCGCGAACTATGATGTCGCCGTGATCGCTATTGGCGAAGATCTTGAAGCCAATATTCTCGCGACCATGAACGCAAAATCGTTGGGCGTTCCTACTGTGTGGGTCAAGGCGCAGTCGAACACGCATCACCGTATCCTTTCCCGCATCGGCGTGGACAGGATCATTCGGCCCGAACGCGATATGGGTATGCAGATTGCCGAGATTTTGCACACACCCTATGTATTCGATTACATCAAGCTTGGTAGTGCGCGCTATTTGGTAAGCTATATCATACAGCATGATATGAAGAAGCAGCCACTGGGTGACCTTGCGCACGGCAAGGAAAATGGTTGGCATATTGTTGGCGTTATGCGGGATTCCAATTTTATTGCGAGCGGCGATAGTGATGTAATATTACAAGAAAAAGATTCCCTCCTGGTCATTGGCTCGAAAGAACAACTCAGAGCCTTAAGCGAACTTTTATAATGGCATCTTCTGATTTTCTTTCACTACGGAAAAAAGCGCGGACGGTTTATCTTCCTCCGCCTGCGGTATTACTTTTACTTTATAGTGGCTGTATTCTTTGGGGGTCATTAGACCTGTTGCAAAAGTCCG
>DIVF01000045.1 GCA_002423285.1 Micavibrio sp. UBA6139
TAATCAAATGAGTCTTGGCCCTAATCTTTCATGCGACATAAGCTGGTTAATGGATTCCCGCATTGGCCAAATAGAATGGCGAATGGTGTGCATATAACGCTTGGCCATTTGAATATCGACCATAACGTCATTGCCGGGATTATTGAGGACTTCATCCTCCATCGCATCAATCCGGTCGCCAAATTTTTCCAGCAACGGAAAGAAACCATCAATAACTGCATCCAGCATGACATAGGCCAGATAATCCGCTCCTGATGTAAGAATACGGTTGCCTGTCCCACGGCGGATACGATCACGAATAATATTCCAACAATCACCAGGGGCTTCCTGAAATGACAAAACGAAATCAGGGCCAAGGAAAATTGAAATCTGCTCCAGATCCAGTTCATCGCCGCCGCTGATGTCATTGGCCATGCGGCAAACCGTATAAAGATGCGTTTCGTAATCTTCAGTCTTTGGACGTTGGTGGACATTCACCGTGTCTTCAAGAGCCAGCGGGTGCAGCTGGAAAATCTCGCCAATTTTTTGCACTGTCTCGGCGTTGCTGACGCCATCGACATTGACCCAGATAACAGGCCATTTTTTGTAATAGTCGTTAATTTCATCAACAGATTGTAAAGTCACTTCGACATACTGATCGGCGTTAAACGCCACGATCTGCATCGGGGGTTGCATGGAATCCTGCGTGGGAACCAGCGTCCCGGCTTCGGTGCCGGGTTTATTACGTTTACGATGAACGTATTTTTTGTGCTTTGCCATGATGGGATTATGCCGTTAATCAGTGGGACTGGCAATCCGCCAGAGATTAGTCTGCAACCACCACAGGCGGAACTGGAACCACTGGGTTGGCTAGAGCGCGGATTTCATGCACCCGTGCTAAAAAATCCTGGATGATGGCAACACCAATATCATCGGCCTTCTTTGTCGGAACAAAGATACGCGCCGAAAACACAAAATGCCCCAGCTCCGTTGTGCGAAAACCAAAGGACGGTTTGGCTTCGGGCAGATCAATGCCCGCCTTGCGCGACACACGCCGGGCAAATTTCAGGGCATCATCACGGAATGGCGCAACATGGCTTTCCGCAACCTCTTTCATAATCCCCGCCAACTCCATCGGGTTCATACCGGTAAATTGCACCGAGGCCCACACATCATGGAAAATGAAACTTTTAATAAAGTTCTGGTTTTCGACTGTCGATGTAAACAGTTTGCTATTGGGCATCATCACCGACTTGCCGGTGAATTGATAAGATTTCGATGCCGCATCCAATTCTTCTAACCGAGTATTGAAGGCGTTGATTTCCATCACCTCGCCGGTGATGCCATCGATTGAGATCCAGTCCCCGACTTTATAGGGCTGGGTACTGATGCGGAACAATGACCCGGTCAGGCACAAAATCATTTCTTTTGTGGCGACGACAAGGGCCACCGCGAACGCGGTCAACGACAGGGCGAAGGTTTGCAGCTGTGGTGCCCAGACCAGGGCCAGACAAACAAAAATGATTATAATGACGCCGTTTTTGATCCGGTTGATCCAACGGCGCTGTTCCTTGCTCAAAATCTCGGAATTGCGGCGAACCATACGGATCAGCAGCGTGCGTAACCCGATCAAAATCGCAATAAACACAACAGAGGTAAGAAGTTCTTGGGTGAAGGTGGACATTGAAATGCCAGCAAAGTCCATGAGTGTAGAGCCCTTAAAAAATGCCCCCGGAGAGGGGGTCAGAAACCAGAATAACCAGACCTCCTTTATAGCAGGATAATCATGGCGATTTTAGGACTCAATTGGGTTTAATTCGTGTGAATTTAATTTGCGTTCAGCGCCTGCTGGATCGTTTTTTGCAAAAGACCAAAATTCAACGGCTTCTCCATATAGGCGAAAGGCTCAAAGGATTGAACCTCGGCCCGGTCACGCGGGTCGGTCATCGCGGTCAGGAAGATAAACGGCATGGATTTATACTGCGGATACGACCCGCGCAGACGTTGTAGTAATTCTGAGCCACTCATTTGCGGCATGGTGCGGTCGCAGATGACAACGTCAGGTTCGTATTCCTGAATCTTGGACAGACCTTCCGCACCATCAGCGGCCAGAATAACTTTATAGCCCAAGGATGATAATTCGTCCTTCAGCAACTCTGAAATGGCAGGTTCATCTTCGATGACAAGGATGGTGGGATTGCGGCTGCGCCCCGATAGAACACCGGACAGGCCAATAGCACCAAAATCATTCATTAGATTACCCCGCACACTCAGAAATTGGCCTTTATACTCGGGCCTTATGTACTATATTAGGGAACCTTAATTAACATTCCGTAAATTGATTATGAACGTCGTACCCTGCCCAAGGGCGCTTTTCACCTCTATACGCCCGCCTTGCAGGGATAAAAGCTGTTGCACAAGGTTCAAACCGATCCCCGTGCCAGGAATACCGTTTGAGGTTGAGGCGCGGTAATAACGCTCAAACACCTTATCCAGCTCATCTTCCGGAATGCCGATGCCGTTATCAGCCACTTCAATCGTTATGGCATCGTCTTGTGTTGCGGCGGTCACGGTGATCAGCGGCGATTCTTTCGTAAATTTGACCGCGTTTGAAATCAAATTGGTCAGAATCAGGGTCATCATCTTGCGGTCCAGACGGACCTGCCCCGTGATTCGTGTTATGTCATGCTTGATGCTGTGTGATTTGGACAACTCCGCTTGCTCCTCACACAACTCAATAATAAGTGCGGCGAGATCAAAATCTTCGGGGTCCGGGTCGATGCGTCCGGTTTTCAAAAGATTGGATGACAGGATACTTTCCATCATCTGAACAAGGCGTGAAACCGCGCTGCGTATGGTTTTACAGCGTGCTTGAACCGATTCCCGGTCCATATCGTCGCGGCGCAAAATCACCTGTGCGTGGCCATCAATAATCGCCAAAGGCGTGCGGAATTCATGGCTGACCATGCCGATAAACTGCTTTTGCAGCTGGCTGGCCTCTTGTTCCTTTTGCAGTGATTCTGCCAATTGGCGCGAGGCTTCTTCGATTTCGCGTTTGCGCATCTCAATGCTGGTGATGTCGGTCGTGGTCACGATGGTGCCCTGACCATCCATCAACGGTGATGCCTTCATGCGCCAGGTGCGGCCCTTATACCGGCCAATATCGGATTCAAATTCAATCTGCCCGGAAAGCGATTCCCAGAAGTTTTTCAATAGGTTATAACGGGGATCATCGGTCGTGACCCCCTCCTCGATCCGGGCCATTTCAAAGGCTTCCATGACCGGAACGCCCCGCACCAGACGGGATGCGATGTTGGGATAGGCTCTCTTGTAATGCTCACTAACGAAGAAGATTCGCCCTTCATTATCAAAAACAATCAGGGCATCGGGGCTTGCGGCCAGTGCGGCGCGGAACCGCAGATATTCTTCCTGCATGATGCGGTTGGTCTGGCGGACCCGTGATTTTTCGATTTTTTTAAGGATAATCTGTTTAAAATCAATGCTTTGGGCCATATGGCGGTTAAAGATGGAATCAAAGCCGGCGGCAACCAGTTGAATCCGGCGATCTGTATCCGCGTCATAGGCCAAACCGATGATATCACCGATCAACGTTGCTTCCTGCGACAGCATTTTACAGAGTTCAACATTGCTATCGTCATCACCCACGACGATAAATGTTAAGACAGAATCTGAGATTCTTTCTTTAAGGTCTTGAATATTATCAATATTTTCTATTTTAATGTCGGACGCAGACAGCGTGGACCATAACAGCTTGCTCGCCTCTTTTTCCTTGTCATCACCATAGACAAGGACATAAGATTGCGGCTTGCGGTTCAGCAAAAAAGGCTTGGATTGGACGGGTTCTGTGCTCACAAGTGCAGAATACACGAAAACCGTTACTTTGATCCATGCATTTTGTTGACACGTTATGTAGCATGTGTATATTGCGCACGTTCGGAAATTCGAGAAACTATTAGGAACATCATTATGTTTGCAGTCATTCGCACAGGCGGAAAACAATACAAAGTCAGCAAAGACGACAAAATCACAGTTGAGAAACTGGATGTCGAAGCTGGCAAAACAGTGAACTTTGACGGCGATAACGTCCTTTTCGCAGCCGGTGGCGCGTTGGCGAAGGTATCGGCGACAGTTGTAGCGCATGTGCGCGGCGACAAAGTTCGCATTTTCAAGAAAAAACGTCGTCAGGGCTATCGCCGGACGAAGGGTCATCAGCAGGATCTGACCGTTCTGCAAATTACAAACGTCGCTTAATCTAAACAGCGCGTATTTGAGGAGATTGAAACATGGCACATAAAAAAGCAGGCGGTTCATCCCGCAACGGTCGCGATACCGAAGGTCGTCGTCTTGGCGTGAAACGCTATGGCGGTGAGAAGGTTCTCGCTGGCAACATCATCATTCGTCAACGCGGTACACGTTACAACGTTGGTAACAATGTCGGTTTGGGTAAGGATCACACGATCTTTGCACTGGTCGATGGCGAAGTTCTGTTCACACATGGCCGCCGTGGCGTCAATGTTGTAAACGTTCTGCCTGCCAACGACGCATCGGCTAAAAAAGCGGCTGAGTAAGCCCCTACTGAACATCATTTTATGAAGGGGGAAAGGCTCAAGTCCTTTTCCCCTTTTTAATTGACCGGATTTGAAAAAATGAAATTCCTCGATGAAGCAAAAATCTATGTAACCAGCGGCGATGGCGGTGCAGGCTGTATCGCATTCCGCCGTGAAAAATTCATCGACATGGGCGGCCCCAATGGCGGCGATGGCGGCAAGGGCGGCGATATCATTTTCGAATGCGTGGCTGCACTCAACACCCTGATCGATTTCCGCTACACCCAGCATTTCAAGGCGCAAAAAGGCCGCCACGGCCAAGGTAAAGACCGTTCTGGCGCCCATGGCGAAGACCGCATTATCCGCGTACCTGTTGGTACACAAATCATCGACGAAGACGGCGAAACCGTTTTGATGGACATGACCACACCCGGTGAACGCATTGTCTTCTTAAAGGGCGGCGATGGCGGGTTTGGCAACGCGCATTATAAAACATCCACCAATCAGGCCCCGCGTAAATCGACACCGGGTTGGCCGGGTGAAGAACGCGCCTTGTGGCTGCGCCTGAAACTGATTGCCGATGCCGGTATTGTGGGTTTGCCGAATGCCGGTAAATCGACATTCCTCGCCGCGTGTTCCGCCGCAAAACCGAAAATTGCCGATTACCCGTTTACAACGCTGCACCCGAATTTGGGTGTGGTGAAGGTTGATGACATCGATTTCGTTCTGGCCGATATTCCCGGCCTGATCGAGGGCGCAAGCGAAGGCCATGGCCTTGGAACACGTTTCCTTGGGCATGTGGAGCGCACCGCCACCCTGCTCCATCTGATTGATGCGACACAAGACGACATTGTCGGCGCGTACAACACAATCAGAAACGAACTCGAAGCCTATGGCGGCGAATTATCTGAAAAACACGAGGTCATTGCCCTGAATAAGGTTGATGCCATCGGCATGGATCTCGCAAAGGATCAGGCCAAGGCCCTGCAAAAACAACTGGGCAAGGATGTTAAAATCCACCTGATTTCCGGTGTGTCGGGCGAAAACGTCCGTGAGGTTCTGTTCGCGATGGCGGGGCCAATTCAAGAGGCCCGCAATGAACGCAACGCCATCTATGACGCCCCGTCTGAAAATCCATGGGAACTGGAAGAATAAGGCGCAATCGTTAACGCTCCTTTCCTTTCCAGGCCTTTGATATAGTAGACCTGTTGCAAAAGTCCG